>NZ_JBBXMY010000010.1:0-218392 GCF_038442315.1 Methylobacterium litchii
ACCCCTTTATAAGGCCCAGGACGCGCGGATCTCCATCTTTACTCACGGCTCGCCAGAGGGCCGGATACGTTTATGCAGACTGCTCAGACCAGCGGATCCAGAGCCACTTGCAGACGGGGCGACCATACGTTTTGGCAGAGGACCGAGGCGCTGTGGAGGGAAGCTCGACTGAAGTCGATGCCGTTCTGGTGGCCGAGCCGGTCGAGCGGCGCGTCTCGAACTCCGACCCTTTGCCAATTCTGCAGACGCCGCCAGTAGGTCATGCCCGAACCGCAGCCCATCTCCCGGGGCAGCAACTCCCACGGCGTGCCCGAGCCTAGCACGAACAGGATCCCCGTCAGCGCCGCGCCGTTGGAGGTTCGAGGCCGACCGCCCTTCGGCTTGGCCCGTTCAGGCAAAATCAGCGGCGCGATCTCGGCTCACAGGCTATCGGGAAGGAGCGATCTCGCCATCTCCTCTCAACGCGCTAAACCCCGGTTAGTTAGACACCCTTATTTCCGGGTATCAATTAAAATAAATTATATTCTTTTTATCAATATCTTCATGTTCAATAAATCTCATGTTGAAAAACTTTGACTTTGCCAACCAACCTGAAAATTTATCTCCGGAAAGCACGCGCGATCAATATAAATTTATTAATTTTAACTCATTCATTTGCTATATTTCGCAGATCTTGGCGCGGTTATCTCAAAGTTTTTAAGTATCTGTCAGTGCGTCGCATGAGGAGCGGGAATGCCGTGCGCGTTATCAGGCACGCAATACATCGTGCCTCAGCGCAACGTACCGGGGCACGATTCTGGTGCCAACCAGGATGGCGGATCAGGCGTGGAAAAGACCGTGATCTTGGAACTTGAAATCGTCCGCCGTCAGCTGGGCAACCGCGACGTTCTTCAGCAGGATGAAGTCCGTGGAGCTCAGGGTGATCAGCGCATCCTTGCCCACGGCGCTGATCATGTGGTGCGCCTGAAGCTCGGCGAAGCTGCCAACCTGGGACGCATCGAGGACGAGGACATCGTGCAGCGGGCCGCTGTCGGCGCGGAAGCCCGACACCGTGTCCTTGCCGAAGCCGGAGGCGAAGACGAAGGAATCCCCGCCGGCGCTCTTGAACAGGTCGCTCACCCCCTCGGTCGAAGTCAGGGTCACGCCGCTCTTCCTGGCGGTCTGCGTGTGCGAAAGGTCGATGTTGGTCTGGTCGGAGTAGACGATGGCGCCGTTCGTGCCGACGAAATAATGCTCGGCGATGTAGCTCTGGTCGGTGATCCCGCTCCGGTAGACGTCCTTCGACCGGTCGGCGTGCTGGTTCGTCTCCGTGACGAGGGTGCCGGGGCCGTAGATGATCGTGTCCAAGCTGCCGTCCACCAGCGCGACGGCGTGGCCGATGAGCTTGCCCGCGGTGTCGAAGGTGTCGGTCGTCTTCGTGCCCGTCGCGCCGTCGAGGTTGTAGTGATAGGCGAGCGTCCCGTCGGAGTAGTAGCGGGTCGTGTCCGTCAGCGCGCCCTTGGCATTGTAGGCGTTGTGCTCGGTCGCATAATCCTTGCCGGTGACGGCGAGGCGGTAGATGTCCTTCGTGCCATCGGCCTGCACCGCCGTCATGGCGGTCGTGGACCCGTCCGCGCCCACCGTCACCGTCTGCGCCAGAGATGCCTTGCTGAGGTTGCCGGCCGCATCGGTGGCCCGCGCCACGAGGGTGTGGTTGCCTGCCGAGAGATCGGACAGGGTTCCGAAGCTGAACGCCCCCGTCGCCGCATCCGCCGTGACGGTCGCGATGACGGCCTTGCCGTCGTAGAGGGCGACGGTGGCGCCGGCCTCGGCGACACCCGTCAGGAGCGGGGCCTTCATCGCCTTGCCGGCGAAGCCCGTGAGATCGAGGCCCGGGGCCACGGGGGCCACCGTGTCGAGGACATACGCCACGGCCTTGCTCGTGCCGGTGACGCCCTGGCCGTCCGTGACGCTCGCCACAAGGGCATGTTGGCCGTCGCCGCCGAGGGTTACCTTCAGGCTGAAGCTGCCGTCCGCGCCGACCTTGGCGGTGCCGATGACGGCCGTGCCGTCGAGGATCGACACGGTCTTGCCGGCGAGGGCCGCGTCCGTCGTCCCTGAGACGACCTGAAGCGCCTTGGCGGTCACGGCGCCGACGCTCGTCACGGTCAGGCTCGGCGGGGCGGCGGGGGCCGGCTTGGTCGCCTGCAGCTCATAGGACCGGAAGTAATCGACGTAGAGCGAGACGTCCTTCAGGTTCGGATCGATCGGCCAGCCGGCTCCGGCGGCGAGGTCGATCATGAACATCGGGTCCGTGTTGAGACCGGCCGGCGTCGGGATCGACCAGTACGCCTTGTCGTCGAAGTAGAAGGTCATCTTCTCCGGGGTGATCTGGACCCCGTAGGTATGCCAGCCCGAGGACACCACTCCGGCGCCGGGCGTGGCCCGCGCATACTGAGAGGAGTGACCTTCGAGGGTCTTTCCGTTCCAGTCCCAGTCATGCACCACGCTGGAATATTGCGTGGGGATCGCCGTGCCGTAGTTTTCCATCACGTCGACTTCGATGACGTGATCGCGGGTCGGGGACAGGCGCTCCGATTCGAGGGACCAGAAGCCCGGCCAGATGCCCTGCCCGGTGGGAAGCCACATCCGGGCTTCGTAATAACCGTAGGGGTTGCCGTCGCGCACCGTCGTGCTGGTCCCGTCCGGGAAGGTGTTTGAGATCAGCCCGCTCTGGAGCTGCCCGTTCGCATCCCGGGTCATGTGGATGCGCAAGGCCGACTCGCCGCCCTGCTGCACGATGGAGAAGGGCGAGTTCGGCGAGGCCGCCGACACGAACTTCGCATCGCTGAAGCCGCCGCCCCAGGCCTGTCCGCTGTACCAGTTCGCGTTGGCCGTCTTGTTCGCGGACACGCTGAGCGTATTGAAGTCGTCAGAGAAGACCTGAACGTAACCTGCCGGCGCCGTCATGGCTGAAGCCCCATCAAGCAAAATCTTGATGCGATTAAGCCGTGCCCCAAATAACGACATATTAATTCGCGCTGCCCCGCACCAATTGCGTACTCGGAAGGCTAAGCGCTGGTTAGTATCGGATGGTATTGCGTCGATTAATGAGTGTGTTTCTTACTCATTCTTATTGATTAATGTCTGGTAATTATGAACACCCCGTCGCACTGCCTGGGTCTTAGGCAGCGCGGCGCGGCAGGGCGGCCGCGTAAGCTCCGAGCATGGCGTCGATCCAGCCGCCCGTGTCGTGGCCGAGGTCGCGGGTGTTGTCGAAGGCGTTGCGGCTCATCCGCTCGGCCAGGGCATCGTCCTGAGCCAAGCGCTTCATGGCCTCGGACAGGCTCGCGTCCCGGTGCAGGTCGCAGGCGATGCCGGCCTCGCGGGCGGCGATGTCGGCGGCGAGCAGCGCCTGATCGGTCAGGATCACCGGGATCCCGCTCCACAGGGCCTCGCCCGCGACGAGCCCGTAGGGTTCGGGATAGCGGGAGGGCATCACCAGCGCCCGCGCGTCGCGGACGAGCTGCGCCACGGCCTCGGCGGGCTGCCGGCCCGCGAAGGTCACTTCGGGATAGGTCTGCTTCAGCGTCTCGAGCATGGGGCCATCGCCGATGACGACGAGGGGCACACCCGCCTCCCGCGCCGCCCGCGCGGCGAGGTCCGGCCCCTTCTCCTCGTGGAGCCGCCCGACGAAGACGAAGTTCCGGTTCCGCTCGGCCGGGATCCGGGTCCGGCTCCAGGGCTGGATGGGGTTGGGCAGCGTCGTGATGGCCGCATCGGGCACGCCGCCGCGCACCAGCAAGGGGTGCATGGCCGCATGGATGGCGAGCACGCGCGGCGTCCCGCCCACGTAGTGGAGGGTCCGGGCCTGGACGGCCTGACGGGCCACTCGCCACAGCTTGTGCGCGTAGCTGCGCCGGTCGCAATGCGTGGTCACGCAGGCGAGGCTCAGCGGCACGTGCGGGCAAACCCGACCCTGTCGGAACAGGGCGTAGGCGCCGTTGGGACAGGTGAGGAAGAAATCGTGGGCGCTCACGAACACCCTGTCCCTCACCGGCTCCAGGGCCTTGAACAGGGACGGCGACAGGATCTGCGCCCAGGTGTGGATGTGATAGACCGTGCCGGGATCGTCGTGGCGGCGGATGTAGTCGCCGACGAGATCGAGGGTCGCGGCATTGTAGAGGCCCCGGCGCAAGCTCGCCGCGCCCGCTTCGAGCAGGGTGGCGCCGCCGAGGGCGTGGACGGAGATCCCCTCCGCCGCGAGGGCGGGATTGGCCCCGGCATCGCCGGCGAGCAGCGTGACGGCGATGCCTCTCTGGCGCAGGAGGCGCGCGCTGAGCAGGGCGAGCCCGGTGGCCCCGCCGAACGCGAGGGAGCGGTCGTTGAGGACGACGACCCGGCTCGGATGAGGCGACGCCGTCGCCTCCGCCCCGATCGGACCGCTCACGAGATCGCCCTGGCGGGGACGCGCATCCGGCCCGCTTCGACGCCCGCCACCAGCGCAGAGGCGAGGCTGACGACGTCGTCCCGCGCCGCCGCGAGGACGCGGCGGTGCCGCTCGGGATCGATTCCCTCGGCGAGGCAGCGCTCCGCGAGGTTCAACACCGCCGCCGGGCTCTCGCGGCCCGCCGTGCAGATGCAATCCCCGCGACCGACCAGATCGAAGAAGCTCTTGAGCTTCGCGTCCCAGGTGAAGCCGATCTGCGGCACGCCGTAGGAATAGGCCGCGATGTTCGCGTGGAGCCGGTGCGCCATCAGCAGATCGAGCCCGGAGACGTAGGCGGCGAGCTCGGCCGGACGCGTGAAACGGGGGGCGAAGCTGATCCCCGTTCCGAGGGGCGCCAGGAGAGGCCGCATCTTGCGCAGATAGGCCTCGTCCTCCGAACTCCCGTTCGTGAAGACGCACACCTCCCAGCCGCGGGCGAGGCAGCCGCGCACCAGTTCGGTGTACCACCCGGTCAACTCGGCCTCGCCTACCGCCGTCTCGTCGGAATGGTAGCGCAGGGTCGTGGGGTGCGTGAGCCCGAGGCCGATCCGCTTCGCCGTCCCCGCCCGGCGAGCCCGTTCCACGTGGAAGGAGACCAGGAGGCCGGGATCGCGCACGATCCGGGCGCGCGGCACGCCGGTATGGCCGAGCCGGCGGTCCCAGACCGTCGCGGAGCGCGCATCGCGAACGGAGGCGTCAAGGACGCGGGATCCGGCCAGCGCCCGCTGGAACAGGGCCTCGCCCTTCTCGGTCCAGTTGTCCGACACGCCGACGGCGAACACGGCGACCGGGATGTCGGCCTCGCGCAGCAGCTTGCAGGCCGCATCGATCTTCAGGGGAAAGTTGAGGTCGGCATCGCTGAACAGGTTGCCGCCGCCGGTCACCGCCACGTTCACGTCGGCCAACCGTTCCCGCCACGTGGGGGCGAGCCGCTGCATGGCGCGGCCGAGCATCAGGCTGGCGACCCTCTGGCGCACGGGGGTCGGGCTGCTCTGGAGCAAGCTCAGCGCCGCCCCCCGGAAGCGGCCGCCCACGCCGTAATCCGTGCGGCCGGCGAGGTCGAACGACGCGATGCTCAGACCGGGGACGGCCCGGACGAGTTCCGCCTCCAGGCATTCGGACAGAAGGCCATCCCCGAGATTGGGGCTGTATTTGACGTTGAAGACTCCGACGCGCATCGAATCAGGACGTCGCGGCTGGTTGGGACTGGTTCTGCATTCCAGCCGATGCTGTGGCACGTGCCAGTCTCCTCGCTTTTCGGAAGCGCATGGGGTCGTTGAGGACGATGCCGAGCACCCGGGTATCGGCCGAGTGAAGCGCGCGGATCGCTTCGGAGAGTTGATCGAGCTTCGTGCGGTTGAGGGTGGCGACGAGCACCACCCCGGTCAGCACGGCGCCGATGGCCTGCGCGTCGGGGGACGCGTCGAGGGCGGGCAGGTCGAGGATGACGTCCCGCCGCGCGCTGAGCCGGCTCAGGGCGGAGCGCATCGCCTGCGTGCCGAGGAAGGCGTTCGGATCGGCCTTCCGGCCGGTCACCACCCCCGCCACGGCGGGCACGAAGCTCAGGGACGGCGTGAGCATCGCCTCCGGGAGGTCGGCGCCGGTCGATGCCGAGAGGACGAGGCCGTCGAGCCCCGCCGTCGCCCGGGGGGCGATGCGACGGGTCAGGTCGGGCTGCCCCAGATTGGCGTCCACCAGGGCCAGGGGGGAGCCGGAGGCCGCCATGAGGTGCGCGAGGTTGGCGCTGAGCGTGCTGCAGCCCTCGCCCTCCTGGCAGCCGACGAGGCCGATCGAGACCTGATGCGACTTGGCCCCGGCCGCGAACAGCACCGTGCGGAGCAGACGCATGGCCAGGGCGAACTCCGTGTCCGGCTGCGTCACGGCCGTCGTGTCGGTGAGGCGACCGGTCTTGAAGCGCGGCACGGAGACGAGGCAATCGACCCCGAGCAGGCGCCGGATCTGGCCCGGCGAGCGAATGGTGCGGTCGAAATTGTGCAGGACCGCGATGGCCGCGACGCCGCTGACGAGGCCGAACACGAGGCCGAGCAGCACGATCAGCTTGGTCTGTGGGTAGGAGGCGGCGAGCGGCGTCAAGGCGGCGCCGACGATGCGTGCATCCGAATCCGGGAACTGGAAATCGGTGATCACGCCCGTGGCCACGGCCTCGTCGGCGGCCTTCTTCTCGGCCTGGATCAGGCTGATGCGGCCCTGGAGGAACTCCGTGCCGCGCTGCTCCGAGACGGCGTGAACCAGCACTTGGTCGCGGATGTAGGAGGCGGCGATCGAGTTGGTGAGGCGGGCGGTGTCGGCCGGGGTCAGGCCCCGGAACGATACTTCGAGCACGTAGGATTGCCCGAGCCGCTTGACCTGAACGCGGTCGGAGAAGTTCTGGAAGGCCATCTCCCGCGCCCGCATCGCCGCTTCCTCCGGCGAGATCGGTGGGGGAGCCGCGAGGACGAGGCGGAGGATGCCGCCGATGAACCGGCCGATGAGACCGGGCCCCTTGTCGGCATAGGCCGGGTCGGCATCGAGGTTCAGGGTGTCGAACACGTACCGCAGGTTGCGCACCGACTTGATGACCTGCAGCTGGCTCTCGGCCTGGGCGCTGTCGAGGATCGGGGCTGCCGCCGAGGCCGCCGCCGCCGCGTCGGCGCCCGGCGGCAGGCGTACGCGCGGCTCCAGGGCGATCTGCGCGTTCGCCAGGAACTCCTGCTGAGCCACGGCCACGTAGCCGATGCCGGCGGCGAGGCAGAGCAGGATCCAGATGCCGAGGGGAATCGCCCGGCGGCGGATGGCGCCGATGAGGTCGCCGATCAGCGTTCCACCGGGGTCGCTCCCCGCTTGGCGCATGTCGATATGCTCGAGGCTGGGGAGCGCGCCGTGGCGCGGCTCGTCCACCCGAGCGAGCGAAGGCGAGTTGTAGTTCATAGGGAGGCGGCCCGTTCCGGGGTCAGACGCAAGCGCAGGAGATCGAGTGTGGCGATCAGATTGCCGAGAAGCCGGCCACGCCGGTCCACGTAAGGTTCGGGCCGCAGCGACTTGACGAGATTGGCCGTGACGTTGCGACCGATCTGCCTGACGACCTCCACCGTCGTCATCGTGTTCTTCCGATGCATATAGACCGGATTCATCACCTGCGAATACCCGAACTTCAGGCCCGAGACGCGGCCGCGCTTGACACCGAGATGCGCACCGAACGCCTTGCCCAGCTTGATGACGCGACCGCCGCGCTTGGCGACCTCCGAGCCGAAATCCCGGTCCTCCAGCCATCCGTAGAGGACGAGCTTCTCGTCGAAGCGCAGGCCCGCGATGGCCGAGCAGCGGAAGGCCATGTTGCACCCGTAGGGACTGAACCCCTCGATCACCCAATCCGTCGTGGCGGGGTCGTGGGCGGCCACGCTCGCCAGGGCCTCTTCCTTGGACAGGCCGGCGCCGAGGATCCCGTCGGCGACTACGTAGCCCGTGATGCAGGCGATGGCCGTGTCGCGCCGGAACGCCTCCGAGACCGTCTCCAGCCAGCGCGGATCGGGATAGAAGTCGTCATCGAAGAAGACGATCAGGTCGGTTCCGTCGGGTAGGGCATTCAGGATGCCGTTGCGCTGCCTGGATGAGCCTGGCGAATCGTAGACGATCTTCACCCCTTGCCCAGCCGGAAGCTCACCGATATCCTCAGGTTCGGTACAGCACACGACAATACTGTCCGGTTTCATTGTCTGCTTGGCAAGATTTTCAAGCATGGCTGCAAGTTGGTCGGGACGGCCCTTCGTGGCGATCCCGACGCACACGCGCGGCCGCTCGTTGCTGGCCAAGCCAGAAGTCATGTCGATTGACCTTCCAATTCGGGAGCGGAAGTTAGGCATGATGGACCATGCCCAATGCGCAAGCAATGCGCGCTCCAGCACGGCGCGTATTGTGCTTAAACGCCTTGACAATTTGACATTTCAGAAATGTTACAGTCGGGCGAGCAGGTCGATATAGCCCTGCGCGGAAGCGCGCCACGAGAATAACTTCACGCGCTGCAGGCCCCGCCCTCTCAGGTCCGCACGAAGCGCCTGAGACGTCGCGAGATTGCGGACCTGGGCCTGCCACGCCGCCGCGTCGTCCGGATCTTCCAGCAGCGCGGCGTCCCCGCAGATCTCCGGAATGCAGGATTGGTTCGAGGCGATGATCGGGCAGCCGAGCGCCATCGCCTCGACCAATGGCAGGCCGAAGCCCTCGGAGCGCGAGGGGAAGGCGAGACACAGCGCACGGGCATAGAGCCAGGCTAGGTCGTCGTCCGTGACGAAGCCCAGGTAATGGATGTTGGGGGCGTCGACCGTCGCGATCCGTGAGAAGATCTGAGCGGTGCCGCCCGCCACCACGAGATCGATGCCCATGGCATCGAACGCCCTCGCCTGTTCCAGGATGAAGGCGGCGTTCTTGTGCCGGGCTCGGCTGCCGAGAAGCAGCACGAACGGGCGCAGGCCTGTTAGCCGCTCGCCCAGTGTCGAGGCCGCCGCGTTCCAGTTGAAGACGTGCTCGTGCCCGTTGTGCAAGACCTCGACCAACTTCGGGTCGATCCCGATGTGGCAGGCCAGTCGCTGTGCCGAGTAGCGCGACACCGAGGTGATCGTCGCCCCGCGCCGGGCCAGGGCCGGCAGCAGCATCCGGTAGGAGGTCCGAAAGGCGCGGCTGTAGCTTTCCGGCGCATCGAACACGTTTGTGTCGTGCATGCACACGACCTGGCGTCGCAAAGCCAAGGGCGCCGTATTGCAGAGGTTGAGCAGGGGCAGGTCGGCCTGGAACGGCAGGACGACCTGCTCCCAGTAATGCCCCACCGCCCTGGAGCTGTTGAACGTCTCGATCGAAGCGAGGGCCGGTAATGGCTCGACCCCCGCCGGCACGAGCAATTGGGCTCGCTTTAACTGCCGACCCAAAATCCCGTCCATCTCGCCGAGGACCTGTCGGGCATACCGCTGAACGCCCGTCACCGACTGGGCCAAAAAGCGACCATTGATCGCAAAGGCCAGGGGCGCCGGGACGGTGAGGGCTGTACTTCCCACCGGCGTTCCGGCGTAGCGATGCATCGTGTCGTGATACATTGGCTCCCCACCGGATGAACGAGACTGGACAGGGACCAATTTGAATCCGCCCAACTGAATTATTTCTATCCTGCTTTTTGCCGCCAAAGTCAGTCAAAAATCCAGCATTATCACTGGGTTTTCGAGAGGCATCGTAAACACATCCGTGTGAAGCCCAAGCGCCGATTCTGCCTGGGAACAGTGCACGGGTTAACTTTCCGCACGCTAACCTACCGCATGCGTCGAACATATCGCTTTCAACTTTCGAACGTCGGATCGCGTTCCAAAGAGAAATCTCACCGTTCATGCGTTGAGCGACGATCCGACCCTTTTGGATCACGCCCTCATGCATAGAAGACCGGACAGCCCCCTGCCTATTCGCGCAGAATACCGCCCCTGGCAATTTTATACCGGTAAAATGGTAGTGGCCCAGGCGCTCCCCCGCACGAAGGGCGCCTGCCCGGTCAGCTACCGAACGCATGGGAAGCCCGCCCGCCATCACGACAGTTGCGGCCTCGGCGTGGCGTAGGGATCGGGCCGCACGGCCGGGACTAGGTCCGGCGAGGACGCGGGACGCACCGCATGAGTGGCCGCGACCATGCCGAGCACCGCCGCCGCTAGAATGCCGATGTCCGGGATGGTGCCGGCCAGCTGATACATGATCAGGGTCGGGAGGAGACCGAGCTTTGACACCGCGGCGAACTGCTTCACGTGGGCCGGCGCCGTCCGCGGCACGGCCAGAAGTTGCTGCACGATGAAGCCGAACATCAGTACGGCGCCGAAGAGGCCGGTACTGCCGAGGATCGAGATTCCCCAGTTCGATACGCGGATCGACCCGAGGCCCGCCCCGAGACCACCGGAATCCAGAAAGGCATGCCAGCCAATGCGATTCCAGAGGCTGCGCTCGACATAAGAGGCCGAGCTGGCCTTCTGGAAGACCATTTTGTTGACGAGGTTGACGAGCGGATCGAACAGATCCGGCTTCACCACGAAACTGACGAAGATCGTGAAGACGATGAGGATGATCAGACTGATTTCGATATTCAGCTGATCGCGTCGCGGATTGCGCGGATCGAGCATCCGCACCATCAAGTCGAGGCCGTACACGCCGCCCATAACGCCGAGCCCGACAATGGCGGTGGACGACGTGGAGAGCATCGTCATCACCATGAGCAGGGCGATGGCCACGACGGCGAGCACCTGCTCCAAGCCCTGGCGATAGAAGGGCCGCATGAAGAGGATCAGCGACAGCATGCCGACGCAGGCGGAGCCGTAGCTGGACGCCTCGGGCATCAGGCCGACGACGCGCTTCGCGCCCTCCGCCTCCACGTCGGTCAGGAGAGCGTAGGTCGCGGTCCGGAACGGGTCCAGCACGGCCGAGATGTGAAGCGTGTAGGTGATGAAATCGAGGATACCAGTGCCAATGAGGGCGTAGGCGCCGCAGATGAGCGCGGTGCGGAAGTGGTCGCGCATCTCATCGGTCTGGCCGATGATCGTGAAGCACAGCGTCGTGGCGTAGGACAGCGCCATGTAGCAGGATTGGGTGATGTTGCCCGTGCTCGGTTTTAGGATGTCCGTGCCAAAACGGAACGCCGAAACCGGCACAACCTCGAACATTCCTGCGAAGACCCGAGGCAGTACGAGCGCGCCGAGGACGGCGTAGATCAGGAAGGCCGAGAACAGGGCGAGGCGCTGGGGGTCGAGGGCCGCCTCGGTACCACGGGTAATGTTTCCACGCTGGATCAGCACCTTGCCGATGAGCAGGGCGGCGCAGGCCGATTGCGGCAGCAGGTTGGCCCCGCCCCCACTACCCGGCAGCATCTGCATGGAGCCGATCGAGCCTGTGATCAACACGAGATAGAGGAGGGCCGGGCCGCGGGAGGCAGCCGCAGCCATTATGGCGAGCCAGAGGAGGACGGCGGGCCAGCTCACGTTGCCCTCAGAAGTCGCTCAGGGAACTGTTCGCGGCCCGCGCGGCCTTGCCGGCGACGCTGGACGTATCGGCCGCGACGGGATTGTTCGGATCGACGATCCGCGGCCGCACTCGCACGACGTCGCCGGGCTGGAGGAGGTCGTCCTCCTCGGCGGAGATCGTCTCGGCCTTCCCGCCAACCCGGCGCAGGATGTAATATTCCGGCTTCGAATAGGCCTCGGAATTGGCCACCACCGTCGCGGGGGACCGGACCTGCGATTGGTACAGGAGGTTCTTCGCTTCCTCCAGGCGGGCCGTCGCCTGGTTCAGGCTGATCCGCGTCTCGGCGGCCTCCTGAAGCGCGGCGTTGCGGCGCTGATCCTTCAGGTCGAGGATGTCCCGGTCCGCCTTGGAGATGTCCTGGCGAGCCCGGATCACGGCGATCTGCACGTCGAGCCGGTTGGATTCGAGGGTCGCGATGGTCTGCGAGGTCTCGATCTGGCGGGGCATCGCCGAAAGGCCCTTGCTCACCAGCCCGGAGATGCGCGCCAGCTCCGTTTTCATGATGTCGAGCTGCTCACCCGTGGTCGTGTCCTTGGCGGACAGGGAGGTGATCTGCTCGGTGAGGAAGTCCTTCGACTTCTTCAGGTTGGTGATCTGCGCATCGAGGGCCGTGCGACGCGTATCGAGGGCGAGACGCTCCTCGCTCATGATCCGCGCGACGAGCGGGTCCTTGGCGCGCGCTTCGACCTCCGGCGGGAAGGCCAGCGGCTTGTCCTTCAGTTCGGCGTCGAGGCGGGCCTGACGGGCGAGCAGAGCGAGGCGTTGCGTCGCGAATTCCTGGATGTCGCCCCGGGCGCGCACGGCATCGCGGACGAATTGCAGCAGGATGTCGGTCGGAACCCGCTGGAGGCCGCCGGCCATGCTCACGGCCTGGAGCACGCTGAGCTGCGGCCGGTACTCGTACTCGCCGGGCTTCTCGACGCTGCCCATCACGTAATACGGGCGATACTTCACGATCTGGACCGAGGCGTCGGGCCTCGTCGCGAGACCCGCCTTGGCCTTCAGGCGGTCGGCGATGTCGGAGGCGATCTCGGAGGTGGTGCGCCCGCTCGCCTCGATCTCGCCGACGACCGGGAGGGACACTTTGCCGGAGGCGGCCACGGTGAACTCGCCGGTGAAGGCCTGCCACTGGTAGGCTTCGCCGGTGCCGGCGCGCAGGTCGGAGACCTTCACCTGCATCTGGTCCTGGGGACCGAGCTTGTAGGGCGTCTCCGCCCGGGCGGTGCCGGCGCTGGCCAGAAGCACGGCGGCCACGGCCCAGCGGATGCGATGGGACGTGCTCATGCAATCCTCATATGTTCGGGGACAGTCGGGAAGGTCGATGGCCTCGGTATGCGCGCCGAGGTCCCTGCGTAGGGCATCAGGACGATCAGGAGCCCGCTCACGCCGCCGAACAGGACGGACAGCATCAAGATAGGCGTCATCTTGGGGTAGATGCTGCGGAGCGGGAAACCGGCCGGTCCGAGCAGACGCACCTCGGCGTCGGGCAGGGTCACGTCCGGGATGGTGCCGAAGCGCATGCCCGCATCGGCGATCATCATTTGCTCCTGCAGCTTCGCCAGCCGCCCTTCCAGATAGACGCCCTGCCGCTGGATGCGGGCCAGGGCGCCCCGCAGCCGGTACACGGCGTAGGCGGAGGCGATGGAGTTGACGACGCGCACCGCCTGGTCCGCGCTCTGAGCCCGATACGAGATCTCGATCACGTAAGATAGACCCAGCCGGCGCGAGCGCACGCGCCCGGCGAAGGCGTAGAAGGCCTGGAGAGTCTCATGGCCCGGCGCGACCAAGTTCTCGACCTTGTCGATCCGCGAGCCGAGATACGACCAGAACCCGTCCGGCCCGTTGCGAATCTCGGGAGATTTGACGATGTCGAGGGCCTTAAACACCCGGTAGAGCAACTGTTCGGAGCGGAGGACGCGAAGCTCCGTCTCGCACTGTTCACCGTCGATCATGAACTGGTGAAAGTGCCGCAGGTCCTCCGGGCCGTCGTTGATGATGACCCGAGGCTGCAGGAGGATCTGCGTGGTGGCGATGAAGTCCTGCCGCACGATCTTGGAATAGACCACGCCGCACACGACGAAGCCCGCGATCCAAAGCGCCAGGAAGGGCAGCTTCCGGCGCACCAGCGCCAGCATCGCGCCGATGGTGGCGGAGGCCTCCGGAAGCGAGCGGGCGCCCACCCAGATCGACGGCTCCGAGCCCTGCGATGCCCTACGCATAGGCGGGCTTCCTGCGGCTCGACAGAACCGCCCCGCCCTCTCCCGCCGCCGGGCCGGTCGCCGGCATCGGCTGACCGTGGACCTGCGTCCAGGCCTCGGCGATGGCCTCGCGCATCTGGTGCTCGAACCGGGCCGGATTGAACTGGCGGGCGTGGAGGACGATGTCGGCCGGATCGAGGGGCAGTTGCTCCAAGCGAGCGATCGCGTCGATCAGGGCGTCCTCGCTCTGCTCGTCGAAGAACACGCCGGTGCGCCCGTCCACCACCGTCTCGGTGGCGCCGCCACGGCCGAAGGCGACGACCGGGCGACCGCTCGCCATCGCCTCCACCGGCACGATCCCGAAATCCTCCTCGCCGGGGAAGATCAGGCCGCGGGCGCGGGCATAATGATGGCGCAATTGCGCGAAGGGCTGCGAGCCCAGCATCTCCACGGTCGGCCCCGCGATCTGCCGCAGCTCGGCCAGCATCTCGCCGCCGCCGATCACCACGAGGCGCCGCCCCGTCCGGTTGAAGGCGCGCACGGCAATGTCCGGCCGCTTGTAGCGGACGAGCTCGCCCACCATCAGGTAATAATCGCCGACCTCTTCCGGCGCGACCGGCGCGAAGGCGTCGATGTCCACCGGCGGATGCACCACGCCCGACTCGCGGCGGTAATACCGGCGGATGCGCGAGGCCACGGTGCTGGAATTGGCCACGAACCGATCGACCCGCGCGGCCGAGCTTTCGTCCCAGAGGCGCAGGTAATGGGTCAGCAGGGGCATCGACAGCTTGGCCAATCGCCCCGCGCCCTCCCGGTAATCGTGATACATGTTCCAGATGTACCGCATCGGGGAATGGCAATAGCAGACATGCACCGCCCCCTCCGGCGGGACGATGCCCTTGGCCGGGCCGGATTCACTGCTGATGATCAGGTCGTAGCCGCGCAGATCGAGCTGCTCGAGAGCGAGCGGCATCAGCGGCAGGTACGACTTGTACATCCGCGGCGCGCGCGGAAGCTTGGCGATGAACGAGGTCTTGATCGTGTGCTTGCGCAGTTCCTCGGTGAGGATCTCCGGCACGACCACATGGGTGAAGATATCCGCCTCGGGGTACATCCGCGCGAGGGCCTCGATGACCTTCTCACCGCCCCGCATCCCCACCAGCCAATAGTGGATGATCGCGACGCGCATGAAGTCCTCCGGTTCCAGATTGACGGGGCATCGTACGCGCCGAGCCCGCCATTCGCCGGCGGGCGTCGCGGAGACGGTTCAAAAGGCGAAGTCACGGCAACGGCCCCAAGGACCCGCCGTGACCTCTCACTGAAAATTATATCAATCCGCCGATATTACACAATCGGATGAAACAGCAAATTGGAAGATCGTTAACTCCGAAATCAGTAGGAGCCTTTGACCAAGAACACTGCCGGAACTGTCTTCGCGATAATAACTATGTCGCTAACAAAACTACGCGACTCGACATAGTGCCGGTCCAGCCGGACACGCTCGGCATAGCTCGTATCCGAGCGGCCGCTCACCTGCCACGCCCCGGTCAGACCGGGCCGCACGGCGAAATAGGCCGATGCCGCATCGCCGTACTTCTCGACCTCGGCCTGCACGATCGGACGAGGGCCCACGAGGCTCATCTCCCCGCGCAGCACGTTGATGAGCTGCGGCAGCTCATCCAGGCTGGACTTCCGCAGCACATGGCCGATGACCGTGATACGCGGATCGTGCTTCAGCTTCCGCGTCTCGGTCCACTCGGCCATCGCGGCCGGGTTCTCGGTGAGATACGTCTGCAGGATCGCGTCACCGTTGATCCGCATGGAGCGGAACTTCAAGCAGCCGAACGTCTTTTGGTTAAGACCAAGGCGCCGATGACTGTAGAACGGCGCCGCCCCATCGACGGCCCAGATCGCCAGAGCGACGAGAGCGAACAGCGGCAGGAGAAGAACGAGGGCCGCGAAGGCGATACTGAAGTCGAAAGCACGCTTGAGCGCCAGATCGACAACTTTGCCGAGACCGAAGAGGCCCTTCGCCCGCGACGCGGTCGAGATCGCCCTCGAGCGACTGACGGCAAGGATCAGATCGTGATGCAGCATACTGCTTCCCTCTCTGGCACAGCCGGGAGTAACAACATTTACGATGTCTTAGCCATCGGATGCCAGATTGCGCTGCACAATTCAAGTTCGAGCCTGGGGTATTTTACCCATTTTTTTGAAATTTCTATGGAACGGTTTTGCAATTCCGAAATTTCAGGACTAAATTCTTTAAAACCTCGGCCATTTGCAAGCGCGGCTGGCGCCCGGCGCAAGGTGCTTGTTGCGCTGCAATAATCGGAATTCGGTAGGGCGATCCGGCCCTTTGTGTGCCATCGGCTGCACCCGCCACTTCGACACGCCTTGGAAATAATCCTCGCCCACCGACTGCCACCGGACAGCCTGCGGCAGACTACTGAGAGCCTGCCTTGGGGTTGCGAAGGGAGTCTCCCCCGGCGCATGGGCCGCCGCCACGCGAATCAACGGCGCCCGGCCCTGGTAGCGGCGGCGATGGCAGTCACGCAAGAGAAAGCAAGATTTAATTATTCACGGCGCAGATCACGGAGTCTTGGATGTTCGTGGATCTCCGTGATGCCATCGCTCGACCTCACCGGCTATCGTCTCACCTTCGACGACGAATTCAATACCCGTAGCATCTCGCAGACCGGCCAAGGCACGACATGGGCCGACATCCGATCCCAGTGGCGGTACGACGCCAATTCCGACATCGGCTTCGGTCATTCCTCCTTCGTCGATCCCGCCTCCGGCTACGATCCGTTCGCCGTGCAGGGCGGCGCGCTCGCCATCACGGCTGTGCCGGACCGGACGAAGTTCGGCTATCCCGGCAGTTGGGAATCGGGGCTGATCACCACGCAGGGCAATTTTTCGCAGACCTACGGGTATTTCGAGATGCGAGCCGATCTCGCCGACGCCAAGGGCGGGTGGGATGCGTTCTGGCTGCTCCCCAAGACACCGGCGGCCAACCCCACCAACCTGCCGGGCTGGCAGGAGCTCGATGTCGTTGAGCATTACGGAGCGTATAACCAAGGCACCTATCGCTGGATCCACACCACGGATCCCGGGCCGAACAAGAACCCCAATTCGGATCTGCAGGTCTTCAGCAACAACCCGACGCAGGTGACCGGCTACCACACCTACGGAATGGACTGGCAGAAGGACACGATCAGCTTCTATTTCGACGGCCAATTCATGGGATCAAGGCCGACGCCATCGGACATGCATGGACCGATGTACCTTCTCGCCAACCTCGCGACGCAGACCGACGCCGATGAGGCGGGCGTCCCGATGACGATGAAGATCGACTACATTCGGGCTTATTCTAGCGACCCGAATGCAGCGGCCGTCACGCAGCAGACCGTCTCGGCACCGGACGGACAGGACCCTGGGCTCTATGGGGCGACGGCGGCGAGGGCTCCGGCCCCAGTCGTGACGCCGATCACCGAGACCGTCTCCTTCGCCCGCGACGGCTATCTGGCCGCCAACGGCGACGTGGCCAAGGCGGGCATGGATCCGCTGACGCATTATCAGCAGTACGGCTGGAAAGCGGGGCGCGATCCCTCGGCCGGCTTTGATGTCCAGCAGTATCTCGCCCACAATCCGGACGTGAAGGCCGCCGGGATCGATCCCTTCACCCACTATCAGCAATTCGGGCAGGCCGAGGGACGCCAGACCTACGCCGCCATCGGCAAGCCGGCCGACTTCACTCACGGCTCCTTCGACGCTGAGTATTACCTGCTGGCCAATCCGGACGTCGCCAAGATGGTGCTCGCTACGGGCGGCGACACCATCGCCCTGGCCTATCAGCACTACCAGACCAACGGCTGGCAGGAAGGCCGGAAAGCGGACGCCTTCTTCGACACGGCCTATTACGTCGCCCACAACGCGGACGTGGCCGCCGCCCATATCGACCCGCTGGCCCATTACGACCAGTTCGGCTGGAAAGAGGGGCGCGACCCCTCCGCCGCGTTCAGCACCAACGCCTATCTCGCCGCCAACCCGGACGTGGCGGCGGCCCATATCGACCCGCTTCTGCACTACCTGCAGTTCGGGGCCCTGGAAGGGCGCCATCTCGGATGAGCGAAGGGCGGACAGGGAGTTCGCCTGTCCGCCCTCTTCAACGGGAGGCTTTCGGCCTCAGTACTTGCGCACCAGCGGCGCCGGGGCGGGGGCCGGCGGCACGCCGAAGGCGTAGCGGAAGCCGACCGAGACGATGTCGACGCTCGAATCGACCACGCCCGCGAAGGCGATGTTGCCGACGTTGTAGTCGCGCCCGAGGCCCGCCAGGATCCGCGACCGGTCGAGGAAGAGGTGCGAGTAGGCCGCGTTCAGCGTGAGCTGGTTGTTCCAGCGGTAGCTCGCGCCGACGTTCAGGCTGTAGCGGTCGCCGTCGGGCAGGCGCACCGAGCGGTTGCTGAAGTCGATGGGCGAGGTCTCGTAGCCGAAGCCGCCCCGCACCGTCAGCGCCTCGCTCACGTCGTACTCGCCGCCGATCGAGTAATAGTACCCGTCCTTGTAATTGAGCGGCAGGTTGTTGACCGTGATGCCGAGCGTCTTCGACACGACGCCCACGGTGCCGAGCCTCGACCAGTTGTCCCACTCGAAGCCGAGGGAGACGCGGGCCACCGGGCTCACCGCCTGGGTCAGGCCGACGCTGAGCTTGTCGGGGGTGTTGAGGTTGGCCCGCACCTGCCCCGCCAGGGGGGCGAGGGCGAGCAGCGGCACGCCGATCGAGCCGTCAATGTCGTGGTGCACCGAGGAGCGGTAGCCGATGCCGAACACCGTCCCCTGCCACGGGGTGATGGTGGCGCCGGCGGTGAAGCCCACGCCCCAGGATTCGCCCTTCAGGAACCCGCTCGGATAGGCGGCCGGCGACAGGCCGGGGATCGGCAGGGCCTGGCGCAGGGTCAGGCGAAAATACTCGATGTTCGGGCCCGCCGCGACGGAGAGCCACTCGTTCACCTTGAAGCCGATCACCGGGTTGATGGCGAGCGAGAAGATGCGCGACGACCGGCCGTAGACCTCGCCGGCCCACGTCTGGTTCGGCTTGGTGGTGAGGCCGAACGGCGCGCCGGTCGCGATGCCGAGCCAGAGGCGGTCGTTGATCTGGTACGAGCTGGCGCCCGCCGGCAGGACCGCCCCCTGGCCGATGTCGCCCGAGCCGCCGAGCCGGGCGAAGACCGGGTTGGTGCCGGTGGTCGGATTGATCGTGGCCGAGGGGCCGAGATAGGTGAGGTTCTGCTCGGTGACGAAGCCGGGCCGCATCGTGATGACGGCCGGGTTCCAGAACATGGACGAGACGCCGCCGGACCCCGCCGCGGCGCCCGCGAAGGCCATGCCCTGCGCCTGGGTGCTCTGCTCCCGCAGCCCGAACGCACCCGCGCTGGCAGCGGTCCCGCTCAGAAGCGTCGCCAGCAGCGCCGCCGACCCGACCCGGGCGACAAGCATCATCCTCATCCCAATTCCTCCCCAAGGAACTCGTTGGATCCCGCCCTTTTCGGGCTTGTTCTGTGATGGTTAATCTTGAGTAACCGCACGCGGCGAAGACGTGTCGGCCCAAGATGATGTGAAGGCGCGTTGGCCTTCCCTATACGTGAAGACGCTGCCGAAAGCGGAATAAAAATGCAAGCCGGAATGGCCACGCTTGCGGCCGGCTGTCCGCGTCCCGCGTCGGATCTCCCCGGTTGTGACATTTTAACGTCAGGCAGCGCCGCCTGCGGCCCCGTGCCGGCCGGCACTATCCTGCGCGCGCCGCGCCCCGCTCTTGCACCGGCATGACGCATTGGGATATAGGTTGACGTATACGTTAGGCACGACCGGCCGAATCGAAGACCCCCTCAGAGGGGCGCGCGGCGTGAAGGAGGGGGGACGATGATCGAGGCTTGCGCCCCTGGGCGCGCCGCAGGAAAACGGAGGGGGCTGGCGGGTCTCCGGCCGGATTTGACGCTTCGCGCGCGCCGTGCCTACGGTGGCTGCAAGCAAGAGAAGGCCACCTGTGTCCGACCCGCTCTATACCGTGACACAGCTCGCCAACGACCTCAGTGTGACGGCGAGAACTGTCCGTTTCTACGAGGACAAGGGTCTCCTCAACCCTCAGCGGGTGGGGAATACGCGGGTCTATACGCATCGGGACCGGGCGCGGCTGATCCTCATCCTGCGCGGCAAGCGGCTCGGCTTCACCCTGCGCGAGATCAAGGAATATCTCGATCTCTACGACGCGGACCCGACGCGGCAGGAGCAGCTTCGCGCCCTGCTGAAGCGGGTGCAGAACCGCATCGACAGCCTGATCGAGCAGGAGAAGGCCCTGGTCGAGACGCTTGGCGAGTTGCGCGCCATCGAGCAGCAGGCCCAGACCGCGCTGGCGGCCCAACAGCGGGGCTCGGCGCGCCGGGCGCGCTGACCACCCCCTCCCCTTTCCCCCGTCGCCTCCGAACCGGCCGCCGCGCCGGGTGCGGGCGGCTGCGCGTCTTCCCCCACCATCGCGACCGTTCCGAGAGGACAGCATGACCAACGTGGTTATCGCGGGCTATGCACGCTCGCCCTTCACCCCGGCCAAGAAGGGCACCCTCGCCAGGGTCCGCCCGGACGACCTCGCCGCGCAGGTGGTGCGCCGGCTCGTGGCCGAGGCGGCGATCCCCTCGAAGGAGATCGAGGACCTGATTGTCGGCTGCGCCTTCCCCGAGGGCGAGCAGGGCTTCAACGTCGCCCGGCTGATCGGGCTGATGGCCGACCTCGACCTCAGTGTCGGCGGCGTCACCGTGAACCGCTTCTGCGGCTCGTCCATGCAGTCCGTCCACATGGCAGCCGGGCAGATCGCGCTCGGTGCCGGCGAGGCCTTCGTTTGCGCGGGCGTCGAGAGCATGAGCCGCGTGCCGATGATGGGCTTCAACCCGATGCCGAACCCGGCGCTGCATGAGAAGCGCCCCGGCGCCTACATCGGCATGGGCGACACCGCCGAGAACGTCGCCCGCCGCTGGGAGATTTCCCGCGAGGATCAGGAAGCCTTCGCCGTGGCGAGCCACCGCAAGGCCGCCGCCGCGCAGGCCGAGGGGCGGCTCGCCGCCGAGATCGTGCCCATCGCCACGAAGAGCGGCACCGTCGAGACCGACGGCTGCATCCGGGCGGATGCCAGCGCGGAAGGGCTCGCCGGCCTGAAGCCCGCCTTCCAGCAGGACGGCTCGGTCACGGCCGGCACCTCCTCGCCCCTCACCGACGGCGCCTCGGCGGTGCTGGTGTGCAGCGAGGCCTTCGCCAGCCGCCACGGGCTGAAGCCCCTCGCGCGGGTCGCCGCCGTCGCCATCTCGGGCTGCGAGCCGGAGATCATGGGCATCGGCCCCGTCGCCGCCTCGCGGAAGGCCCTGGCGCGGGCTGGGATCACCGCTGCCGCGCTGAGCGTAGTCGAATTGAACGAGGCCTTCGCCTCCCAGTCGATCGCCTGCATCCGCGACCTCGGCCTCGACGAGGCCATTGTGAACATCGATGGCGGCGCCATCGCGCTCGGCCATCCGCTGGGCGCCACGGGCGCGCGCATCGTCGGCAAGGCGGCCTCGCTGCTCGCCCGCGAGGGTGGTCGCTT
Source organism: Methylobacterium litchii (assembly GCF_038442315.1). Taxonomy (NCBI): domain Bacteria; kingdom Pseudomonadati; phylum Pseudomonadota; class Alphaproteobacteria; order Hyphomicrobiales; family Methylobacteriaceae; genus Methylobacterium; species Methylobacterium litchii. Next base: position 21,329 of record NZ_JBBXMY010000010.1, read on the forward strand.
CGCGCTGGCCACCCAGTGCATCGGCGGCGGCCAGGGCATCGCCACCCTTCTGGAGCGCATCTGATGACCGGGATCCGCAAAGTCGCCGTCATCGGCGCCGGAGTCATGGGCTCCGGCATCGCCGCCCATGTCGCCAATGCCGGCGTGCCGGTGCTCCTGATGGACATCGTCCCCGAGGGCGCCGCCGACCGGAACGCGCTCGCCAAGGGCGCCATCGCCAAAATGCTGAAGACGGAGCCCGCCGCCTTCATGTCGCCCCGCGCCGCCAAGCTGGTGGAGGCGTGCAACATCGAGGACCATCTCGACCGCTTGGCGGACGTCGACTGGATCGTCGAGGTGGTGATCGAGCGCCTCGACGCGAAGCAGGCCCTCTACCGCCGCATCGACGCGGTGCGCCGGCCGGGCACGGCTGTCTCGTCCAACACCTCGACCATTCCGCTCGCCGCGCTGATCGAGGGGATGCCGGACGCCTTCGCGAAGGACTTCCTGATCACCCACTTCTTCAACCCGCCGCGCTACATGCGGCTGCTCGAAGTCGTCACCGGCCCGAAGACCGATCCCGCGCTCTCCGCGACGGTGACGGATTTCGCCGACCGCAAGCTCGGCAAGAGCGTCGTCGCCTGCAAGGACAGGCCGGGCTTCATCGCCAACCGGCTCGGCATCTTCTGGATCCAGAACGCCATCGCGGCGGCCGACGACCTCGGCGTGCCGGTGGAGGAGGCGGACGCCATCATGGGCCGCCCCTTCGGCATCCCGAAGACCGGCGTGTTCGGCCTCGTGGATCTCGTCGGCCTCGACCTGATCCCGCACACCACCAAGAGCCTGCGGGCGGCCCTGCCGGCGGAGGACGCGTTCCACGCCACCTACCGCGAGATGCCGCTGGTCACGACGCTGATCGCGGAGGGCTATACCGGCCGCAAGGGCAAGGGCGGCTTCTACCGCCTGAACCGCACGAATGGGCAGAAGACCAAGGAGGCAATCGACCTCAAGACCGGCGCCTACCGGCCCTCCGCGAAGGCGGACCTGCCCGAGTTGAAGGAGGCCAAGGGCCCCCGTGCGGTGCTCGACCTGCCGGGCCGCGTCGGCGCCTACGCCTGGAGGGTCATCGGCCCGACGCTGGCCTATGCCGCCGGGCTCGTGGGCGAGGCGAGCGACGAGATCGCCGCCATCGATGAGGCCATGCGCCTCGGCTACAACTGGAAGTGGGGTCCGTTCGAGCTGATCGACAAGATCGGCGGCGCCACCGTGGCCGAGCGGCTGGCCAGGGACGGGCACCCCGTCCCGCCGATCCTCGCCGGGCTGGATGGCAAGACGTTCTACCGCGTCGAGAACGGCGAGCGGCAGGTCCTGACGGCCGAGGGCACATACAAAACAATCGTGCGCCCCGAGGGTGTGCTGCGGCTGGAAGACATCAAGCTTTCTGCCAAGCCGCTGCTCAAGAACGGCTCGGCCGCCCTGTGGGACATCGGCGACGGCGTGGTGTGCTTTGAGTTCACCTCGCAGGCGAACGCGCTGGATGAACAGATCATGGTCCTGCTCGGCAAGACCATCAAGCTCGTCAAGTCGCAGTACAAGGCGCTCGTCGTCTACAACGAGGGCTCGAACTTCTCGGTCGGCGCGAATCTCGGGCTCGCCCTGTTCGCCGCCAACATCGCCGCATGGGGCGAGATCGAGAAGCTGGTCTCGGTCGGCCAGCAGACCTACGGGCAACTCAAGTATGCCCCCTTCCCCGTGGTCAGCGCCCCCGCCGGGATGGCGCTCGGCGGCGGCTGCGAGATCCTGCTCCACTCGGACGCGGTGCAGGCCCATGCCGAGACCTATATCGGCCTCGTGGAAGCCGGCGTCGGCCTCGTGCCGGCCTGGGGCGGCTGCAAGGAAATGCTGGCCCGCTGGCAATCGGCGCCGAAGATGCCACGCGGGCCGATGCCCGCCGCCGCCAAGGTGTTCGAGACGATCTCGACCGCCACCGTCGCCAAGTCGGCGGAGGAGGCGCGGGATCTGCTGTTCCTGCGCGAGAGCGACGGCATCACCATGAACCGCGACCGGCTGCTCGCCGACGCCAAGGCCAAGGCCCTGTCCCTGGTGGAGGGCTACGCACCGCCCAAGCCCGTGACGCTGACCCTGCCCGGCCCGGCCGGCGGCCTCGCCATGCGCATGGCGGCCGAGGGTTTTGCGAGACGGGGCATCGCCACCCAGCACGACCTCGTGGTCGCCGGGGAACTCGCCCGCGTCCTGTCCGGCGGCGAGGCGGACACCCTCGATACCCTGGACGAGGAGGCTGTCCTCGATCTCGAACGCGACAGCTTCATGCGCCTCGTGCGGACGGAGGCGACCCTCGACCGGTTCGAGAGCGTGATCGAGACCGGCCGCCCGGTGAGGAACTGACGCAATGCAGACCTACAAGGCTCCCCTGCGCGACATGCGCTTCGTGCTGAACGAACTGCACGGCAGTGCCGAGGCCCTGCCGGGCCACGAGGACTTCACCCCCGACATCGCCGACGCCATCCTGGAAGAGGCGGGCAAATTCTGCACCGAGCGGCTGCTGCCGTTGAACGCCTCCGGCGACGAGGAGGGCTGCCGCCTGGAGAACGGCGTGGTGCGCACGCCGAAGGGCTTTCCCGAAGCCTACAAGGCGTTCCGGGAAGGCGGCTGGACCGCCATGGGTGCGGACCCGGCCTATGGCGGCCAGGGCCTGCCGGCGGGCATCAACAAGCTGGTCGAGGAGATGATCTGCTCGACCAACCTGTCCTTCGGCCTCTATCCGGGCTTGAGCCACGGCGCCTATCAGGCGATCGAAGGCCACGCCTCGGAGGAGCTGAAGGCGGCCTACCTGCCCAAGCTCGTGGACGGCACATGGACAGGCACGATGTGCCTGACGGAAGCCCATTGCGGCACCGATCTCGGCCTCCTGCGGACCAAGGCCGTGCCGCAGGGCGACGGCTCCTATGCCATCACCGGCTCTAAGATCTTCATCTCGGCGGGCGACCACGACCTCACCGAGAACATCGTCCACCTCGTTCTGGCCAAGCTCCCCGACGCGCCGAAGGGCGTGAAGGGCATCAGCCTGTTCCTCGTGCCGAAGTTCCTGCCCAGGCCGGACGGCACGCCCGGCGAGCGCAACGGCGTCACCTGCTCCGCGCTCGAACACAAGATGGGCATCAAGGCCTCGGCCACCTGCCAGATGTCCTTCGACGACGCCAAGGGCTGGCTCGTGGGTGAGCCGCACAAGGGTATGCGCGCGATGTTCACGATGATGAACAGCGAGCGCCTGTCGGTCGGCATCCAGGGCCTCGGCGCGGGCGAGGCCGCCTACCAGGGCGCCGTCGCCTACGCCAAGGAGCGGCTTCAGGGCCGGTCCCTCGTCGGGACCAAGCGGCCGGACCTGCCCGCCGACCCGATCCTCGTCCACCCGGACGTGCGGCGGATGCTGATGACGATCCGCGCCACTAACGAGGGCTGCCGGGCCCTCGGCGCCTGGGTCGCCCGCAGCCTCGACGTGATGGAGCACCATCCCGACCCGGCCGAGCGGCGCCGGGCGGAGGATTTCTCCGCGCTGATGACCCCGGTGGTGAAGGCGCTGTTCACCGATCTCGGCTTCGAATCGGCGAGCCTCGGCATGCAGGTGTATGGCGGCCACGGCTTCATCCGCGACCACGGCATGGAGCAATATGTCCGCGATGCCCGGATCTCGATGATCTACGAGGGCACCAACGGCATCCAGGCCCTCGACCTTATCGGCCGCAAGCTGCCGGCCCATGCCGGGCGCTATCTGCGCAGCTTCTTCCACCCCGTCCTCGCCTTCCTCGATGAGGCCATCGAGGACGACGATCTGGCGCCGCTGGCCCAGCCGCTCGCCAAATCCTTCGGCGCGCTGCAACTTGCCACCGCCCACATCGCCCAGAAGGGGATGAAGGACCCGGAGGAGGCAGGCGCCGCCGCCACCGAGTACCTGCGCCTCTTCGGGCTGGTGGCGCTGGGATACGTCTGGCTGCGCTCGGCCAAGGTCGCCCACACGGCGCTCAAGGCCGGCACCGACGAGCGCGACTTCTACGAGGCGAAGCTCACCACGGCGCGCTTCTACATGGAGCGCATCCTGCCCCAGGTGGCGGGCCTGCTGGCGGCGGTGAAATCGGGCAAGGGCGCGATGATGGCGCTGGACGAGGCGATGTTCTGAGAAACGGAGTGGCGTGATGGCGGATATCGGAACCCTGGTCGAATCCATCGAGGAGCGCGCGGAGGCGCTGAGCACCCTCGGCTACAAGGTGCGGTTCGACCTCACCGACGGCGGCAGCATCCTTTTGGATGCCACCGGCGGCAAGGTCGACGTCTCCACCGCCGAGGGCGGAGAGGCCGACACGGTGATGAAGCTCAGCTCCGACAACCTGCTCAAGCTGGTGAGCGGCAAGCTGAGCCCGATGATGGCCTTCTCCACCGGCCGGCTGAAGGTGCAGGGCTCGCAAGGGGTGGCGATGAAGCTCGCCGGGCTGCTCGACGCCTAGCCCCGCGCCCACTCCCGGAGGTCCGCGACGAACAGGTCGGGGACCTCCATCGCCGCGAAATGCCCGCCGCGCGGCATGTCCCGCCAGCGGGTGACGGCGTAGCCGCGCTCCACCCATTCCTGCGGCGGGGCGAGGGTGCGCGGATCGGGATAGGCGGCGAAGGCGGTGGGCACCGTGACGCGGGTGCCCTCCGGCATCCGGCGGGCGCTCTCGGCGCGCGCCCCGGCATAGTACCACGTCGCCGTCCCGAAGCTGTCGGTGGCGAGGTAGAAAAGGGCGTTGGTGAGCAGCGTGTCTTGCGAGAACACCGCCTCGAACGGGCGCTCGCGCAGATCCGCCCAATCGTGGAAGCGCTCCACCAGCCACGCCAGCTGCGCCACCGGCTCGTCGGCCATCGCGTAGTTCAGCGAGAGCGGCTTCGTGCCCTGCAGATCCGCATAGGCGCCGAGCCGGGCCTGGGCGTCCTGGGCGCCCTTGCGCCATCGCGTCTCCGCCTCGGTCGATGCCTCGGCAGCGGGCTGGACCAGCAGGTAGTTGAGGTGGATCGCCTTGAGGCTCGCCGCATGGTCGAGGGCGAGCCACGCGGTGACGCCCGCCCCCCAATCGCCACCCTGCGCGTGGTAGCGCGCGTAGCCCAGTTCCTCGCGCATCAGCCTGTCGAACAGCCGCGCCGTGGTGCGCGGCCCGATCGGCGCCCTCGGCTTGCCGGAAAAGCCGAAGCCCGGCAGCGCGGGCACCACCACGTCGAACGCATCCTCCGCCCGGCCCCCGAAGCGCGACGGGTAGGCCAGGGGCTCGATCACCTGCCAGAACTCGTAGACCGAGCCCGGCCAGCCATGGGTGAGGAGCAGCGGGCGCTTACCCTGCGCCTCGCCCACCACGTGGACGACATGGATATCGAGATCCTCGATCCGCGCGAGGAACTGCGGGAAGCGGTTCAGATCGGCCGCCGCCGCCTCGTGGTCGAACCCATCGAGCCAATAGGCGCAGAGATCGCGCAGGACATCCGGATCGCAGCCGTAGCGCCAGCCGGCGCCCTCGGGCAGACGCGGCATCCGGTAGGCGCCCACCCGCTCCCGCAGCCACGCGAGGCGGTCCGCATCCCAGCTTAGTGTGAAAGGCTGCATGTGAGGGTCCCTTGCTCTCGGCACGGGAAACGCGGGACAGACGCCGGAGCTGCATGACGCCCCGCTCATCGCGCGAGGATCCTCCGTGACCCTTTTCCTTCGCTCCCTCGGCCTGCTCGCCGCCCTGGCGCTCGTCGCTGCCCCGGCCGCCCGCGCCGAGACGGTGCTTCAGACGATGGACGCGGCCAACACCCGCTATTCGCCCCTCACGCAGATCGACGCGGGCAACGTCGCCCGGCTGAAGGTCGCCTGGACCTTCTCGACGGGCGTGCTACGCGGCCACGAGGGCGCCCCCATCGTCGTCGGCACGGTGATGTACGTGCACACCCCGTTCCCGAACATCGTCTACGCCCTCGACCTCGCCCACGAGGGGAAGATCCTCTGGCGCTACAGCCCGCGTCAGGACCCGACCGTGATCGCGGTGATGTGCTGCGACACGGTCCATCGCGGGCTCAGTTACGCGAACGGACGCCTCTTCCTGCAGCAGGCGGACACGACCCTCGTCGCCCTCGATCCGGCCACCGGCAACGTTCTCTGGTCCGTGAAGAACGGCGATCCCGGCCGGGGCGAGACCAACACCGCCACCGTCCTGCCGGTGGGTGACGAGGTGATCGTCGGCCTGTCGGGGGGCGAATACGGCGCCCGCTGCCCCGTCACCGCCTACGATCAGGCGACGGGCAAGCTGCGCTGGCGCGCCTACGCGGTGGGGCCGGATGCCGACATCCTGTTCGATCCCGCCAAGACCACATCGCTGGGCAAGCCGGTCGGCCCGGATTCCTCACTGACGACCTGGGAGGGCGACCAGTGGCGGATCGGCGGCGGCTGCGCCTGGGGGTGGTTCTCCTACGACGCGGCCCTGAACCTCGTCTATTACGGCACGAGCAACCCCTCGACCTGGAACCCGGCCCAGCGCCCCGGCGACAACCGGTGGGCCGAGGCGATCATCGCCCGCGACGCCGACACGGGGGTCGCCCGCTGGGTCTACCAGATGACGCCCCACGACCAGTGGGACTTCGACGGCGTCAACGAGATGATCCTGACCGAGCAGGAGATCGGCGGGACGCGCCGCAAGGTGCTGACCCATTTCGACCGCAACGGCTTCGGCTACACCCTCGACCGGGCGACCGGCGCGCTCCTCGTGGCGGAGAAGTTCGACCCCAGCGTCAACTGGGCGACAAAGATCGAGCAGGACCCCGCCCGGCCCGATTACGGGCGCCCCATCCTCGCCAAGCGGTTCGCCCCCGAGGAGGCCGGCGAGGAGGAGGTCACGAAGGGCATCTGCCCCGGCGCGCTCGGCGCCAAGAATCAGCAGCCCGCCGCCTACTCGCCGCAGACCGGCCTGTTCTACGTGCCCACCAACCACATGTGCATGGATTACGAGCCGTTCCGCGTCACCTACACCCCCGGCCAGCCCTATGTCGGCGCGACGCTGACCCTGCACCCGCCGGAGGGCGACAGCCATACCGGCGCGTTCATCGCCTGGGACGGCGCGAAGGGACGCATCGTGTGGTCGAAGCCCGAGCCCTTCTCGGTCTGGTCCGGGGCGCTGGCGACGGCAGGGAGCGTCGTCTTCTACGGGACGCTCGAAGGCTATCTGAAGGCCGTCGATGCCCGGGACGGGCGCGAACTCTACCGCTTCAAGACGCCCTCCGGCATCGTCGGCAACGTCACGACCTACATGGCGGACGGCCGGCAATACGTGGCCGTGCTCTCCGGCATCGGCGGCTGGGCGGGAATCGGCCTCGCGGCGGGGCTGACCGACCCGGCGGACGGGTCGGGCGCGGTCGGCGGCTACGCCGCCCTGTCGCAGTACACCGCGACGGGCGGCCAGCTCACCGTGTTCGAACTGCCGGAGTGACGGGGGCGCCTATTCCGCCGCCATCGGCATCGGCGGCGCCTTCGTGCCGGGGAAGCCCTCCTCGATGGGCAGGCTCGGATCGCGGGACCACTCGTTCCACGATCCAAAATAGAGCTTCACGTCCTTGATGCCGGCTTCCTTCAGGGCCACCAGCGTGTTCGAGGCGCGCGCGCCCTTGAAGCAGTAGAGGACGACCGGCGTGTCCGCGTCGATGCCGACCGTGGCGCATTCGGCGAGGATTTCCTCCTTCGCCTTCAGCACCTTGCCGGCGGAGGTCGGCTTCATCATCCGGTACCACTCGATCCAGCGGGCGCCGGGGATGCGGCCCTTCCGGGGGCAAAAGTCCTTGCCGTAGGGCGAGGAGGAGGTGCCGACCCACTCGTCCACGTCACGGGTGTCGAGCTTGACGACCGCCTCGTCCGCCACCGCCGCCTTCATGCCGTCGAGGTCCACGAAGAGCGACGCCGCCGCCGGATCGACCGGGAAGGTCTTGGGGCTCGGCACGGTCGCCTCGTCCGTCACCGGCTTGCCCTCGGCCGTCCAGGCCGAGAAGCCGCCGTGCAGGATCTTCACCTTCGGGTAGCCGAGATAGGTGAGCAGCGTCCAACCGCGGCAGGATTGGCCGAAGCCCGTATCCATGGAGGCTTCGTAGATCACGGCGGTCTCCTCGCCGCCGAGGCCCGCCGCGCCGAAGGTCTCGGCGAACTTGTCCTTCATCTCCACGACGCCCTCCGGCGTCGTGGTGGCGAGGTAGGTGAAGACGTCGTGGATGTTGACCGCCCCCGCGATGTGCCCCGCCGCGTAGGCAGCGGGCGCCCGCGTATCGATCAGCACGACGCCGCCGGCCGCCAGCATTGCCTCGCATTCGGACGGAGAGATCAGCACGCTTCCGTTCATCCCATACCTCCCGGTCGACCGCCGAAGGCAAAGATCCGTCATCGCATGATGATCTAGGGGCGATCTCTTGGAAGAGTGCGCCCGGCTATTTTGGCCAGCAAGACGAAGCGCGCTTAAATGTCGGGCGTGGAGCGGCGAAAGATGCGGCACGCTGCGAAGGACTTCGGCGGACCGCTCACTCCTTCGGCTGGCCGCGCACGTAGCCGTGCGAGATCTGCCGCCCGCGCTCACGGATCGCCGAGTCGGCGGCGGCGAGGTCGTCCAGCGCGTCCTCGATCGCGTGGACCAGGGCGGCCCAGCCGTCCCGCTGGTGCGCCCGGTAATAGGCCAGCGCAATGGTCTCCGCCTCGGTGGGCGTCCAGACCGGCGCAGGCGATTCGCTCGACAGCCCTCGCATCCCGCTCAACCTCCACTAGAACATATAGCGAACAAAGCGCGGCAGCCGATTCGGTTCAAGCCCCCGGCGGACGATGGCCGGAATCGCGGTGGACCTCTGTGGATGGTGGGGAAAAACGGCTGTGCCGACACGGCTTTACCGGTTCCACTGCGTCGGCCCCCACGGCGAGGCCGCCTTCGACCTGCGCGGCCGGCGGCTGCCGACCCTGGCGCAGGTCCGCGCCCAGGCCGACCGGGTGGCCCTCGCCCTGATGGAATCGGGTGAGGCCGACTGGACGCGCTGGATCGTCGACGTCCACGACGGAGAGGGCCGCAGGGTACTGGTCAGGCCCTTCACGCAGGCGCGAATCCGCCCGGCGGACGGGGCTCCCTAGACACAAGCGAGGCCGCGCGTCCCATTTCCCGCCACGATTGCATGAGCGGATAACGCGCTGTGGAAAAACGAGTTTTTTGACCTCGACCCGCTTGGCCGACACCCTTTCGGCCACCGTCTCGCCGCAGTTCGGGGGTCGGTGTAACCTTGCCGACACAGTCTTCAGGGGCGCTTTCCGCTAAAAGTCATCTCGATCGGGACAGACTTCTGGGGTTCGCACAATTATGAAGAGACTCGTCACCTCCCTGGCGATGTTCACGGCTCTCACCGCCGCCGCCACCGCCGCCGACCTTCCGCGTCGCGCTCCGCCGCCGGTGTTCACCCCGGTTCCGGTCTTCACCTGGACGGGCTTCTACGCCGGTTTCAACGCCGGTTACGGCTTCGACGCCTCGTCGAACTCGGCCACCACGGTCGTCGGCGTCTCGCCGGCCAACCGCATCTTCGCGACCGGCAACGCCCTGCAGACCGGCGTCCTCGCCTTCTCGAACACCTCCGGCAACGAAGGCTTCGTCGGCGGTGGTCAGATCGGCTACAACTACCAGTTCACCCCGGGTTCGGGTGTGGTCGTCGGTATCGAAGCTGACGCCCAGTACGCCGACTTCGGCCGCCAGCGGAACCGCTTCTCCGCCATCGGCGCCAACGGCTCGGCCATCGTCCCGGGCACGCTGATCTTCAACCCGAACGGCCTGTCGGGTCTCGACTACTTCGGCACCGTGCGCGGCCGCCTCGGCTACGCCTTCGACCGCACCCTGTTCTACGCCACCGGCGGCTTCGCCTACGGCGCCGGCGGCGGCCGTCAGTTCGGCTCCGGCGTCAGCTCCGACGACTTCCAGACCGGCTACGCGGTCGGCGGCGGTATCGAGTACGCTCTCCCGACGGACTCGTTCCTGAACTTCTTCCGCTCCTCCGCCGTGACGGTGAAGGTGGAAGGCCTGTACGTGAACCTGGACCGCAACCGTAACGCTGCCGGCGCCTTCGCCACCAACAACCTCGGCCAGCTGGTCACCACCACCTCCCCGGGCGTGACCGTGGTTGCCGGCCCGGCCAACAACCGCCGCGACACGGAATTCGCCGTGATCCGCGCTGGTGTGAACTACAAGTTCGGCACCTACTAGGATCGACCATCACCGCGCCGGTTCCGACTCGTCGGGACTGGCCGGAACCAGGGCACGGAGGTCTCCTCCGTGCCCTTTTTCGTGTTCGGTGAGCGGCCACTTCGCCGCGATTGTCAGCATATTTGTCTGAGTATAAAACGGGTCCATCCGGCGAAGGCGAGGCCGGGGAGGACACGGAATGGTGGACGGGACGCCGGCGATCCAGGACGTCGCGGTCGTGGCGGGGGAGACCGCGCGGACCCCCTTCGGCACCCTGCCCGACGGCCGGGTGGTGGAGGAGGTGACCCTCTCCAACGGCACCCTCACCGCGCGGATCATCACCTGGGGCGCGGCGCTCCGCTGCCTCGACGTGCCGGATCGCGACGGACACCCGGCGGACGTGCTCCTCGGCTATGCCGACCTGGGCGCCTATCTCGACCATCCGCAATATTTCGGGGCAAGCGTCGGGCGTTACGCCAACCGCATCCGGGGCGGACGCTTCTCCCTCGACGGGCGCGACTACACGCTGCCCACCAATGACGGGCCGAACACCCTCCATGGCGGGCCGGATGGGTTCGACCGGCGGCTCTGGCAGGTCGAGTCCGTGGAGGGCGGGACCACGCCCTCCGTCACGCTGCGCTACGTCAGTCCCGACGGCGAGGGCGGCTTCCCCGGCACGCTGACGGCGAGCGTCACCTACACGCTCGCGGCGCCCGACACGTTGCGGATCGCCTACAGCGCGACGACCGACAGGCCGACCATCGTCAACCTGACGAACCACAGCTACTTCAACCTCGCGGGCGAGGCGTCCGGCCGACCGGTCCTCGACCACGTCGTCACGATCCCGGCGGAGCGCTACACGCCCGTCGACGCGACGCAGATCCCAACCGGGGAGTTCGCGCCGGTCGCGGGCACGCCGTTCGATTTCCGCCAGCCGCGGAGCCTCGGCGCACGCATCCGCGACGGAAACGAAGTCCAGTTGCTGCGCGGGCACGGCTACGACCACAACTACGTGATCTCCGAGAGCCCGGCGGACGAACCGCGCCTCGTCGCCCGCGTGGAGGATCCCGCATCCGGCCGCGTGCTCGAGGTGGCGAGCACCGCGCCGGGGGTGCAGCTCTATTCGGGCAACATGCTCGACGCGACGAGCGCCGGGAAATCCGGCCTCGCCTACCGGCAGTCGGACGCCTTCGCCATCGAGCCGGAACTGTTCCCCGACACGCCGAACCAGCCGGGCTTCGGCTCGGCCCGGCTCGATCCCGGCGGCACGTTCCGCAACGTGATCACCTACCGCTTCCCGCTCCCCTCCAGCCCCGATCGGACCGGCCGATGACCGACGCTCCCCGCAAGCTCCGTTCCCGCGCGTGGTTCGACAACCCGGACAACATCGACATGACGGCGCTCTATCTGGAGCGCTACCTGAATTTCGGCCTCAGCCTGGAGGAGCTGCGCTCTGGCAAGCCGATCATCGGCATCGCGCAGACCGGCTCCGACCTGTCGCCCTGCAACCGGCACCACCTCGTGCTGGCCGAGCGCATCCGTGAGGGCATCCGCGAGGCGGGGGGCATCGTCCTCGAATTCCCGGTCCACCCGATCCAGGAGACCGGCAAGCGCCCGACGGCGGGGCTCGACCGCAACCTCGCCTATCTCGGCCTCGTGGAATTGCTGCACGGCTACCCGCTCGACGGGGTGGTGCTCACCACCGGTTGCGACAAGACCACCCCCGCCTGCCTCATGGCGGCGGCGACCGTGAACATCCCGGCCATCGCCCTCTCGGTCGGGCCGATGCTCAACGGCTGGTTCAAGGGCCAGCGCACGGGTTCGGGCACCATCGTCTGGCGCGCCCGCGAGATGATGGCGGCGGGTGAGATCGACCACGAGGGCTTCATCAAGCTCGTGACCTCGTCGGCGCCCTCCACCGGGTTCTGCAACACGATGGGCACGGCCACGACCATGAACACCCTGGCCGAGGCGCTGGGGATGATGCTGCCGGGCAGCGCCGCCATCCCCGCCCCGTACCGGGACCGGCAGGAGGCCGCCTACCGCACCGGCAAGCGCATCGTGGAGATGGTGGCGGAGGACCTGAAGCCCTCCGAGATCCTCACCCGCGACGCGTTCCTCAACGCCATCGTGGTGAACTCGGCCATCGGCGGCTCCACCAACGCGCCGATCCATCTCGCGGCCATCGCCCGGCACATGGGCGTCGAACTCGACGTCACCGACTGGCAGACCTACGGCCTCGACGTGCCGCTGCTTGTGAACCTGCAGCCGGCCGGCGCCTATCTCGGCGAGGATTACTACCGCGCGGGCAGCCTGCCGGCGGTGGTGGCGCAGCTGATGGGCCAAGGCCTGATCCGCGAGGGCGCGCTGACCGTCAACGGCCGCAGCATCGGCGAGAATTGCCTGGGCGCGACCATCGAGGACGAGGACGTGATCCGCCCGTTCGACCGGCCGCTCAAGGCGGCGGCGGGCTTCCTCGTGCTGAAGGGCAACCTGTTCGACGCGGCGATCATGAAGACCAGCGTGATCGGCGAGGAGTTCCGTGCCCGCTACCTCTCGAACCCGGACGACCCGGAGGCCTTCGAGGGCCGCGTCGTCGTGTTCGACGGGCCGGAGGATTACCACCACCGCATCGACGACCCGGCCCTCGACATCACGCAGGACACGCTCCTCGTGATGCGCGGGGCCGGGCCGGTGGGCTATCCCGGCGCCGCCGAGGTGGTGAACATGCGGCCCCCCGCCAACCTCATCAAGGCGGGCGTCTTCGCGCTGCCCTGCCTCGGAGACGGGCGGCAATCGGGTACCTCGGCCTCGCCCTCGATCCTCAACGCCTCCCCCGAGGCGGCGGCGGGCGGCGGCCTCGCACTGCTGCGCACGGGCGACCGGGTGCGGATCGACCTGCGCCGGGGCACGGCCGACATGCTCTTGCCGGAAACCGAGATCGCCGAACGGCGCAAGGCCCTGGAGGCGGCGGGGGGCTACGCCTATCCGGCGTCGCAGACCCCCTGGCAGGCGATGCAGCGGGCCGTGGTCGGCCAGATGCACACTGGCGCCATCCTGGAGGGCGCGGAGGCGTTCCAGCGCATCGCCCAGACCAAGGGCCTGCCGCGCGACAACCACTGAAGGCCTGGTCTCAGGCCTTCATCGACATCTCGGTGTCGGCGAGGGCGAGGCGGATCAGTTCGGACATCGCCTCCCGCGCCTCCCCGGGATCGCCCCCCGCGATCGCCGCGTGGAGGGCGCGGTGCTCCGGCATCGGGTTGCGCGGCAGGGCGCGGCGGCGCTGCTTGTAGAGTGTCGTCCACGAGACCGCCGCCGCGATGGAGCTCGACAGGGACAGGAGCGGCGCGTTGCGCGTCGCCTCCAGCACCGCGTGGTGGAAGGCGCGGTCGGCGGCGCGGCCCTCCGGGGTGGCGAGGCCGTGCCGGGCCATGTCGTCCAGCGCCCGGCCCATCCGCGCGAGGTCGGCCTCCGTCCGGCGCTCCGCCGCGAGGGCGGCGGCGGCGGGCTCCACGATCTGGCGCAGCTCGAACAGGTCGCGGATGAAGGATTCGCTCGGCTCCGATTCGAAGGCCCACGCCAGGACGTCGGGGTCGAGGAGGTTCCAGCGGCTGCGGGCGCTGACCCGGGTGCCGGTCTTCGGCTTGCTCTCCACGAGGCCCTTCGCGCTCAGGATGCGCATGGCCTCTCGGTAGGCGGTGCGGGAGATGCCGAGCTGCTCGGAGAACTCGATCTCCCCCGGCAGGACCTCCCCCGGCGCGTGGCGGCCGGCGAGGATCGCGATGCCCAGGGTGCGGGCCACCGAGCCGTGGATCCGCTGTCCGGCCGTGGCGGGGGGAAGTCCCACGCGCTCGCCGCCGCCCCCGCGTTCCACCGCCCCCTCCGCGCTCCGACCCCCGAACCGCGACCTAAGCCGCAGGCGCGGGCGAGCGCAAGGCAAGCCGCCTCACGCCGCGCGCATGAGGCCGATCTCGGTGACGACCGCCGCACTGTAGCGCCGGAGGTCGGCGAGCACCGGGTCGTAATCGAGCCCCTCGCGGCAGGCCGTCTCGACATCCCGGCACAGGCGGGCGAGGTCGGTGAAGCCGAGCATCGCGGCGGCGGCGATCATGGCATGGGCGTTCTGGGCGACGCCGTCGCGCGGCTGCGGGCCGACGCCCGCGCCGAAGCGCGAGTCGAGTTCGGCGGCCAGCGCCACGAGCAGCCCGTGGACGCGATCCTGCCCGACCACGGCGGCGATGGCATCGAGGGCGGCGGGCTCCGGCACGGGACGGTCCGGCACGCCGGCCTTGGCCTTGTCCGCGCAGCGGTCGATGGCGTCGAGCAGGTCGGCGCGCACAAAGGGCTTGCCGACATGCCCGCCCATCCCGGCCTCGCGGAACTCGGCGATCTGCTGGGGCAGGACGTTGGCGGTGAGGGCGATGATCGGCACGGCGGCCTTCGGCCCCGCGAGGGCGCGGATCAGCTTCGTCGCGCTCACGCCGTCCATCACCGGCATCTGCACGTCCATGAGCACCACGTCGTAATCGCCGGCCTCGACCGCCCGGACCGCCGCCGCGCCGTCCGGCACGACCTCGACCGTGTGGCCCTCGGCCTCCAGGATCGCGCGGGCGAGGTCCTGGTTGAGGGGGACGTCCTCGGCGAGCAGCAGGCGGCGGGGCGTGCGCGCCCGCCGGTCGCCGGGGCACCGCGCGGCGGCCGCCGGGGCGGTGGCGCGGGGCAGGCCGACCGTGAAGGAGAAGGTCGAGCCCTCCCCTTCCACGCTGACGACGCGCACCGCGCCGCCCATCAGCTCCACGAGGCTCTTGCAGATCGACAGGCCGAGCCCGGCGCCGTCATGGGCCCGGCGGTAGGAGCCGTCCACCTGGCTGAAGCGCCGGAACAGCCGATCCTGCTTGTCGGCGGGAATGCCGATGCCGGTGTCGCTGACCCGGATGTCGAGGTCCACGATATCGCCGCGCGTGCCCGTCACCGCGACGGTCAGGTCCACCCGGCCCGAGCGCGTGAACTTGATGGCGTTGTTGAGGAGGTTGAGCAGCACCTGCCGCAGCCGGTCCTCGTCGCCGCTGAACCATGCGGGCAGGGCGGGATCGAGGGAGACGCCCATGGCGAGGCCCTTCGCCTCGGCGAGGCCGCGCACGATCGAGAGGGCGTTGTCCACGAGGGTGGCGAAGGCGAAGGGCCGCCGGGCGATCTCGACCTGCCCGGCCTCGATCTTCGACACGTCGAGCACGTCGTTGACGACGGTGAGCAGGGCCGCCCCCGCCGAGCGGATGCGCTCGCCGTACTGGCGGATGCGCAGGCCGATGCCGCCCTCGTCCAGGAGCAGGTCGGCATAGCCGATGATGCCGTTGAGGGGCGTGCGGATCTCGTGGCTCATGGAGGCCAGGAATTCCGACTTGGCGCGGCTGCCCGCCTCCGCCAGTTCCCGCGCCGCCTCGGCCTCGCGGGTGCGCTCCGCGACGCGCTCGGCCAGGGTGGCGTTGAGCGTGCGCAGCGCCCCCTCGGCGGCCAGGCGCGCGGTGTCGTCGCGCAGGGTCAGCACCGCGCCGATGGCGCCGTCGTCGTGGCCGCGCAGGGGCTGCGCGCTGCCCACCGCGATCACCTCCGCGCCGTCCGGCCGCCTGATGCGCCAGCGGGCCTCCCGCACGGTCTCGCCCCGCACGGCCCGCGCCAGGGGCAGGTCGTGGGGCGGGTAGGGTTCGCCGTCCTCGGTGAAGAGGTGGTAGGTCTCGCTGTAGGCGTCGGGCTCGACGTCGAGGCGCGAGACCCCGTGGATCGCCGCCGCCGCCACGTTGACCAGGGTGATCCGCCCGGTCGCGTCGGTGACGATCACCCCCTCCGCCAGCTGCGCGAGGATCGCCGCGCTCGCTGCCGTGGTGAAGTCCGTGTGCGCCTGCATGACCCGCAGCCGCTCCTCGGCCGCCGCCCAGTTCCGCGCCTCGCCGGTGCGCGCCTCGGCCTCCGCCGCCATGCGGGCGCTGATGTCGCGCAGGGTCGAGACGAAGCCCTCCGGCGCGCCGCTCTCGGCATCGTGGACCAGGGCGAAGGCCAGTTCGAGCCACACCCAATGCCCGTCCCGGTGGCGGTAGCGCGCCGCCGTGAGCGCGGTGTCCTGAAGCCCGCTCAGCACCGCGTCGAGGGAGCGGGTGAAGGCCGGCATGTCCTCCGGGTGGACGAAGTCGCGCGGACGCGTGCCGACGAGTTCCGCCGGGTCGTAGCCGAGGATCGGCGTCACCGCGTGCGAGACGTAGCGCCGGGTCGTGTCGAGGTCGCTGAAGACGATGATGTCGCTGGAATGCTCGGTGATGAGCCGGTAGCGGCCCTCGGCCGGGGGCAGCGCACCCGCCTCCGCCACGACATGCACCGCCCCGCCCCCGGCGAGGACGCTTCGGCGGATCAGCGCCGCCGCGCCGACGGGGGGCAGGAAGGCCTCGCCAAGACGGAGCGCGTCCTCGGGCACTCCGAGCAGGCCCGCCGCGCGGCAATTGACGGCGCGGACCTTCTCGTGGCGGTCGGTGACGACGATGCCGAGGTCGAGGGCGTCGAGGGTGGCGCGCAGCAGCGCCCCCGCCTCCTCCGCCGCCTGTACCGTCTGGGTGAACTCGGTGACGTCGAGGCAGATGCCGTGGATGGCGACGAGCCGTCCCGCCGGATCGCGCTCGTCGATGCCGCGCACGCTGACATGGCGGATCTCGCCGTTGGGCCGCACGATGCGCGACCGGTGCTCGTAGCCCCCGCGCGGCAGGCGCCCGCGCCCGTCGAGGGCGTTCAGGATGCGGCGCTCCACCTCCCCCCGGTCGTCCGGGTGGTAGTAGCTGCAATGGGTCTCGAGAGGGACCTGTTCGAGGAGGGTGTTGCGGCCGAAGATCGCCGCGATGCCCGCCGACCACGCCAGCTTGCGCGTGGCCACGTCGAGCCGCCAATGCCCGCACGAGGCGGTCTGCTCCGCGACCCGCCGGGCCGCCTGGGCCTGGGCGTGGCGGCTTTCGCTGCAGGCGAGGTGCCGCTCGGCCACCTCCGCGCGCAACGCCCCCGCCGCGAGCCGCGCGGCCTCCGCGAGGCGCGCCCACGTCGCCGCGTCGGGGTCGGCGCGGCCGGCTTCGTCGATCACGCACAGGGCGCCGGCCCAGCCGCCATCGGCGGCACGCAGGGGCAGGCAGGCGCAGAAGCCGACCTCCTCCGCCCACTCGCGCAGGATCATGGGTTCCGCGCCGCGCCCGAGCCCGAGTCCGTCGCGGAACGCCCTGCCGGCGAGGATCGCCTCGGCGCGGGCGCGATCGAGCCCGCTGAGCCCGGCGATCCGAAGCCCCTCCGCCCCGTCGAGGACGGCGAAACAGGCCGGCGCGCCGAGCATCGCCCTGGCGACGACACAGGCGGAATCGAGGAGCGCAACGCCTTCACTCAGGGCGAAAGGCGGGACGGATACCGCTCGGTCCAAGGGCTTCGATCTCACCACACCGGAGGCCGACCGTCATAGCGTGCCGGGCCACCGATGGGTCAGGCGCAACTCATAATTGTTTCTTACGCGCTCCCCGGTGTCACGCAAAAGTCAGGCGAGGCCGAGCTTCTGGGCGAGGCCGATCCGCTGGAGCTTGCCGGTGGCGCCGCGCGGGATTTCCGGCAGGATGACGATCTTCGCCGGCACCTTGAACGGCGCCAGCCGCTCGGAGGCGAAGCCTCGGATCTCCTTCTCCTCGGCGGAGATGCCCTCGCGCAGGACGATGGCGGCGGCCACCTCCTCTCCGAGCTTGTCGTGCGGCAGGGCGAAGGTCACGCATTGCAGCACGGCCGGGTGGTCGAGGAGGATCTCATCGACCTCACGGGGGCTGATCTTCTCGCCGCCCCGGTTGATGATCTCCTTGAGGCGGCCGGTGATCGTCAGGAAGCCGTCCTCCGAGAGGGTGCCCTGGTCGCCGGTGCGGAACCAGCCCTGGCGGGTGAAGGCCTCGGCATTGGCCTTGTCGTTGTTCTCGTAGCCCGCCATCACGTTGGGGCCGCGGATGACGATCTCGCCGGTCTCGCCGGACGGCAGGGGCTCGCCGTCCAGGCCCACCACCGCGATTTCCGGGCCCGCCGCGAGGCCGACCGCGCCGGGGCGGTTCTTCCGCGGCGGCAGGGGGTTCGAGGCCATCTGGTGGGCGGCCTCGGTCATGCCGTAGGCTTCGATCACCGGGGCGCCGAAGGTCTCCTCCAACTCGCGCAGCACCTGCGGCGGCAGCGAGGCGGACGAGGAGCGGATGAAGCGCAGGGGCGTCGCGGAGATGATCTCGCGGTTGCGCCCCGCGCGGCCGAGGATCGCCTGGTGCATCGTCGGCACGCCCGTGTACCAAGTGGGCTTGGCCTCCTCCATCCAGGAGAAAAACTTCAGGGCGTTGAAGCCGGGCGTGCAGCAGATCTGCCCGCCGGCCGAGAGCGGCGCCAGGGTGCCCGCGATCAGCCCGTGGATGTGGAACAGGGGCATGATGTTGAGGCCGCGATCCTCCGCCGTGAAGGCGAGGCTCGTGCGGATGTGCCGGGCCGAGGCGCAGACGTTGCCCTGGCTGAGGGGCACGATCTTCGGGCGCGAGGTGGTGCCGGAGGTGTGCAGCACGAGGGCGATGTCGCCCTCCTCGGCAAGGCCGCCCTGGGCGGGGGGCGCCCCGGCCTCCCCGGAGAAGGACAGGGTGAAGCTGCCCGCGCCCTGCTCGGGGGTGGGCTTCAGCCGGGCCACGCCCATGCCGAGCTTTTCCGCGACGGCGACGGCCGGAGACTCGCTGCCCTCGGCCACGACCAGCAGCTTGGCGCGCAGGTCGGTGAGGTAGAACTCGAACTCGTCCGCCTTGTAGGCCGGGTTCAACGGGGCCGAGGTAGTGCCCGCCGCCACCGCGATGAAGGCGGCGGCCATCTCCGGCCCGTTCGGCAGCACGATGGCGACGCGCTCGCCCCGGCCGATGCCCCGGGCGTTGAGGTCGGCGACGGTGCGGTCGGTCAGGGCGCGCAGATGCCCGAAGGTCAGCGGCACGCCGCCGGGGCTCGTGAGGGCGGGCGCCTCGTCCGCGCCCGCGCCGATGAGATCACGAAGGGTGGTTGCGGAAGCGGACACGTCGGAATCCTCGGATAATCAGGCAGAGACGATGGAGAGGCGACCGTTCGCCCGCTCCAGGCTCTGCGCCAGAAGGCGCATCAGCGCGTAGACGCTGTCGATATGGGGCGTCGCCACCCCGACGAGGCGGCCGAGTTCGATCACCGAGCCGACCAGGGCTTCGAGTTCGATCGGGCGACCGGCCTCCACGTCCTGCAGCATCGAGGTCTTGTGCGCGCCGACCTTCTCGGCCCCGGCGATCCGGCGGTCGATCCCGACCCGGAAGGTGATGCCGAGCGTGTTCGCGATCTGCTCGGCCTCCTTCATCATCGCCGTGGCGAGCGCCCGCGTGTCGGGGAAGCGGCAGATGTCCTCGAGGGTTGCGTGGGTCAGCGCGGAAATCGGGTTGAAGCTGAGGTTGCCCCAGAGCTTCAGCCAGATCTCGGCCCGGATGTCGCCGGTCACGGGGGCCTTGAACCCGGCCTTGGTGAGGCGCTGCGAGATGTCGAGCACGCGCTCGGACTTGGAGCCGTCGAGCTCGCCGAGGCCGAAGCGGTTGCCCTCGATCACCTTCACCGTGCCGGGATCGGTGAGGACCGCCGCCGGGTAGACCACCGAGCCGATGACCCGGCGGGGGTCGAGATGCTGCGCGATCAGCCCGCCGGGATCGGCGGTCTCCAGCTGCGTGCCTTCGTATTGTCCGCCATGGCCCCCGGTGAAGTACCACCACGGGATCCCGTTCTGCATCGTCACGACGCTGGTCTCGGGGCCGATCAGGTGCTTGAGGTCGGCGGCGATGGGGCCGACCTGATGCGCCTTCACCGTGAGCAGCACGAGGTCGTGCGGCCCGGCCTCCTGCATCGAGCGGGTGGCCTTCACGTTGCGGGCGTGAACCTCGCTCCCGTCCTCCTCGATGAGCTTGAGGCCGTCGCGGGCGATGGCCTCCGCATTCGAGCGGGCGATGAAGGTGACGTCCTCGCCGGCTTCCGCCAGCTTGACGCCGAGATAGCCGCCGATGGCCCCGGCGCCGACGATCGCGATGCTCATGACTCTTCGCTCAGCACTCGTGGATTTCTACGGGAGGTTTAGAGGGTACGGTAGGGGAGCGCCGCCCCGCTTGCCAGGGGGGACGGCGCTCTCGTCCTCAATGGCTCCGGGCCACGAACCGCGCCCGCATGGGCTTCAGGACGAACATCGCGAGGAACGCCGCGAAGAACGCCATGCCCGAGGCGACGTAGAACACCATCTGCCAGCTGCCGGTCTGCGTCTGGATCAGCAGGAAGGCGGGCAGCAGCAGGGAGGCCGTGCCCTTGGCGGTGTAGAGCAGGCCCGCATTGGCCGTGGCCTGCCGGTCGCCGTAGGTGTCCGCGCAGGTCGAGGGGAACAGCGAGTAGATCTCGCCCCAGGCGAAGAACACGAGGCCGGTGAGCAGCACGAACGCGAGGGGGTGGTGCGCCAGCATGCCCAAGGCCAGGATGCCCACGCCCTCGATGGCGAAGGCGATGACCATCGTGTTCTCGCGCCCGATCCGGTCCGAGACCCAGCCGAAGAACGGCCGCGTGACGCCGTTCAGGATCCGGTCGATGGTGAGCGCGAAGGTCAGGGCCGGCAGGGTCAGGCCGAGGATCGAGACCGGCACGCCATCGACCTGGAAGTCCTTGGCGATGGGGGCGAGGGAGGCGGTCGCCATCAGGCCGCCGGCGGCCATCAGCACGAACATCAGGTACATCAGCCAGAAGACCGGCGTGCGCACCATCTCGGACGGGCTGTACTGCCGCCGCGTGACGGCGTTGGCGACGGTGCGCCCGGCGAGCATCCGGTCCTTGTAGCCCGCATCGGGGGCGGCGAGGAGCTGCGCGGCGATCATCACCACGATGCCCTGGCCGAGGCCGAAGACGAGGAAGGTGTGCTCGTAGCCGCTGTCGCGGATCATCGCCGCGATCGGCACGACGGTCAGCGCCGAGCCCGCGCCGAACCCGGCGGCGGTGAGGCCGGCGGCCAGCCCGCGCCGGTCGGGGAACCACTTGAGGGCATTGCCGACGCAGGTGCCGTAGACCGCGCCCGCGCCGATGCCGCCCACCGCCGCCGCGGCGTAGAGCATCGCGAGGGAATCGGCATAGGCGTTCATCGTCCAGCCGATGGCGCAGAAGGCGCCGCCGATCAGCGTCACGATCCGCGGGCCGTAGCGATCCACGAACCAGCCTTCGATCGGCACCAGCCAGGTCTCGGTGACGACGAAGACCGTGAACGCGACCTGGATCGCCGCCTTGCCCCACTGGTACTTGTCGTTGATCGGGTTCACGAACAGCGTCCAGCCGTACTGCATGTTCGCGATCATCGACATGCACAGGACGCCGAGGGCGAGCTGGCCCCAGCGCCCGAGGGCGGGCGCGCGCACCCCGGCGGGGGCGAGGGCAGAAGAACCCTGCGCTGGATCTGCGGCGGGCATGGCCATGTAAGGCAGGCTCCTATGCAACCTGAATGCTAAGGGCCAAGGTTCTAAAGCAGTAAATAAACGATACAATATGCCAGTGCGGCAGATGTTCGATTGTAGAGCGGCAAAATATTTGGTGTCCGCTTTGAAAAATTTGAACGGCGGTGCGGCAAGGATTGTGTGCGCCGCAACAGGAATGGAGAGCAAACCCGCCCTGCGCCGTCGGGTGTATCGGGGCGGAAACAACCGGCGCATAAACCGCGCGCACGGGGGTTGGACGCAAGAAGGACGTTCGCGAGATGGACGCGCACAGGGTCGAGGACGCGCTGGCGGCTGCGGGGCCGGTGGCGGCGATCGACGGAGCCTCGCCGGCGGTGTCGCCGCCAAGCCCGGTCCGCGCCGAGACGACGACCTACGGCATCCTCGCCGCGCTCAGCCTCTCGCACCTGCTGAACGACCTGATTCAATCCCTCGTGCCGGCGATGTACCCGCTCCTGAAAAACAGCTTCGCGCTGGATTTCGGGCAGATCGGGCTCATCACCCTCACCTTCCAGCTGACCTCGTCGCTGCTCCAGCCGGTGGTCGGCTACTACACCGACAAGCGCCCGAGCCCGTTCTCCCTCACGGTGGGGATGGCCTGCTCGCTGCTGGGTATCGTGCTGCTCGCGAGCGCGTGGTCCTACGGCGCGCTGCTGGTCGCCGCCGGGCTCGTCGGCATGGGCTCGTCGGTGTTCCACCCCGAATCCTCGCGCATGGCGCGGGCGGCCTCCGGCGGGCGCTACGGGCTGGCGCAATCGGTGTTCCAGGTCGGCGGCAACACGGGGCAGGCCCTCGGGCCGCTGCTCGCCGCCTTCATCGTGGTGCCGAACGGCCAGCACAGCGTGATCTGGTTTTCCCTCGCGGCCCTGGCCGGCATCGGCGTGCTGGCCTGGGTCGGGCGCTGGTACCGGGCGCGGCTCGCGGCGGGCAAGCGCGGCGCCAAGGCCGGCGCGGCCCTGCAGACCCTCGGCCGGGGCAAGATCGTCGGGACGATCGGGATCCTGATCGTGCTGATCTTCTCCAAATTCTTCTACATGGCGAGCTTCAACTCGTACTACACGTTCTACCTAATCGACCGCTTCCACGTCTCGGTGCAGACCTCGCAGCTCTGCCTGTTCGTGTTCCTCGGCTCGGTGGCGACGGGCACCCTGGTCGGTGGCCCGGTGGGCGACCGGATCGGCCGCAAGGCGGTGATCTGGGGCTCGATCCTCGGCGTCCTGCCCTTCACCCTGGCCCTGCCCTATGCCGGGTTCTGGGCGACCGTGGCCCTGACGGTGCCGATCGGGATGATCCTGGCCTCGGCCATGCCCGCGATCCTCGTCTACGCGCAGGAATTGCTGCCCGGCCGCGTCGGGCTGGTGGGCGGCCTGTTCTTTGGCCTGTCCTTCGGGATGGGCGGGCTCGGGGCGGCGGTGCTGGGCGAGGTCGCCGACCACACGAGCATCGATTTCGTCTATCGCCTCTGCGCCTTCCTGCCGGCCATCGGCCTGCTGGCGGCGTTCCTGCCGCGCATCAGGCCCGCGCGGTAAGGCTTTTCGAGGACGGCGCCCCCCTCCCCCAGGATCACGAGGAGGGGGGACCGAATCCCGGTCAGGTGCGCCAGGGATGGGCCGGCAGTTCGGTCTGCCCGATGGAGCGGGCGCCGGCCTCCGCGACGGCGTGGTCGTTCTCGACGGTCGAGCCGCTGACGCCGATCGCCCCGGACATCACGCCCTCCGAATCGACGATCGGGATACCGCCGGGGAAGGTGATGAGCCCGTCGTTCGAATGCTCGATGCCGTAGAGCGGGCCGCCGGGCTGCGAGAGCTGTCCGATCTGGCCGGTCATCATGCCGAAGAAGACCGAGGTCTTGGCCTTCTTCTGCGCGATGTCGATGGAGCCGACCCAGGCATCGTCCATCCGGTGGAAGGCCTTCAGGTTGCCGCCCGAATCCACCACAGCGATGCACATCTGCGTCCCGAGGTCCTTCGCCTTCGCCTCGGCGGCCCGGATGGCCGTGAGGGCCTGGTCGATGGTGACGTGCATGGCGTTCTCCTTCTGATGGGACCGGCGAGGCTATCGGACACGCTCACGCTCGACAACGCAGAGGTGAGGCCGGGGTTTGCCGCGCCCTCTCCTTCGGCCGAAGCCCCGTCATACCTCAGCGTGACGCAAGTGATTCCGAGGTTCCCGCAAGGCGGGGACGGGGCAGAAACCTTATGCCGCAGGGATGAATACCGCCGTTTCGGCGTTAATCCGGTGAAGTCTCGTTCACCATGCCCGTCAACCAAGTCGTGGCCGTGCGCGCTCACGGAACCCAATGCTGAACCTATGCGTACATGCTGATTACTGAGTTCGATTTTGCTGCTTTGAATCCGCAAGATCATGGGGTAGATGGTTCGTATAGCGTATTCCCGTGAGTCGGACGGCGGCAGGCAAGCACCGCACGGGAAGCGTATGGGGAGTCACCGTCATGTCGAGCCTCGCTGAGGCAGCGCCGTCCAGGGCGAACGGCTTTGCCGAACGCCGCGCGATCGCCCGCGCCAACGCGAACTGGTTTCGCAAGCTGGCCGTCCGCGCCCTGCGGGACGGCTGCCCCGGCGCCGCGCAGCGGGCGGCGAACGCGCGCAAGGCGGCCCGGCTCGTCCTCGCCCAGGCCCGCCGCGAGGCGGTGGTGCGGCGGATGATGGAATCGGCGGCTCTGCTGGTCTCCTGAACATCGCCAGCGCGTTTTGCGCTGGATCAAGGCGCTCCCTCCCGCAGCCGGGCAAGCCTGGGCTTTGGCCCCGCAGGGAGTGGATCCATGACCGACCGCGCCGTCAGGCAGGCGGTGATCGACGCGCTCGCGTCCGACCCGCGCATCGACGCCCCCCAGGTCGGCGTCGCCGTGGATGACGGCATCGTCACCCTCACCGGCCACGTGGCGCGCTACGCCGCGCGGGAGGCCGCCGAGGCCGCCGCCCGCAGGGTCTGCGGCGTGCGCGGCGTGGTGGTTCAGGTGGCGGTGCGCCTCCCGGCCGCGCAGCGCCCCCGCGACGAAGACCTCGCCCGCCGGGCCGACCTGATCCTCCGCTGGACCATGACGCTGCCGCCGGACGCGATCCGCGTGAAGGCGCGGGAGGGCTGGATCACGCTCACCGGCACGGTGGCGGGGCCGTCCCAGAAGAGCGAGGCGCAGGCCGCCATGGCGACGATTCCGGGCCTCCTCGGCCTCATCAACCTGATCGACGTGGCCTGAGCCCGAACGAAATCCGCCCCGGCGGGGGCCGGGGCGGATCGGGTCACGCGGGTCCTGGCGGGTGGGGTTTACTCCGCCGCGTGCATGACCGAGGCGGTGGCCGGAACCGGCTTGTTGCCCAGCGTCGCGGCGAGCTTGGCCTCGTCGACCTCGCCCTCCCAGCGGGCGACGACGATGCAGGCGACCGCGTTGCCGATGAAGTTCGTCAGCGCGCGGCACTCGGACATGAATCGGTCGATGCCGAGGATGAGCGCCATGCCGACCACCGGCACCGAGGGCACCACCGCGAGCGTCGCGGCGAGCGTGATGAAGCCCGAGCCGGTGACGCCGGCCGCGCCCTTCGAGGAGAGCATCGCCACGAGGAGGAGCAGCGCCTGCTCGCCCAGCGACAGCGGGGTGTCCGTCGCCTGGGCGATGAACAGGGCGGCCATCGTCATGTAGATGTTGGTGCCGTCGAGGTTGAACGAGTAGCCAGTCGGGACCACGAGGCCGACGACGGGCTTCGAGCAGCCGGCCCGCTCCATCTTCTCCAGCAGGGAGGGCAGCGCCGACTCGGACGAGGACGTGCCGAGGACGAGGAGCAGCTCTTCCTTGATGTAGCGGATGAGGCGGATGATCGAGAAGCCGTTGTACCGGGCGACCGCGCCGAGGACGAGGAACACGAAGATCGCGGAGGTGAGGTAGAAGGCGCCGACGAGGTAGGCGAGGTTGGCGAGCGAGGAGATGCCGTACTTGCCGATGGTGAAGGCCATCGCGCCGAAGGCGCCCAGCGGAGCGACCTTCATGATGATGTTGACGACGCCGAAGATGGCTTCCGACAGCACCTTGATGATGTCGAGCACCGGCTTGCCGCGCTCGCCCAGGAAGGCCAGCCCGAAGCCGAACAGGATCGAGAAGAACAGCACCTGAAGGATCTCGCCGCCCGCGAAGGCGCCGACCGCCGTCGTGGGGATGATGTTCATCAGGAACTCGACGATGCTCTGCTCCTTCGCCTTGCCGGCGTAGGTGGCGATCGTCTTCGGATCGAGGGACTTCGGATCGATGTGCAGGCCGTTGCCCGGCTGCAGCACGTTCGCGACGATCAGGCCGACGATGAGGGCGAGCGTCGAGAAGGTGATGAAGTAGATCAGCGCCTTGCCGCCGACCCGGCCGACCTTCTCCAGATTCGTCATGCCGGCGATGCCGGAGACCACGGTGAGGAAGATCACCGGGGCGATGATCATCTTCACGAGCTTGATGAAGGCGTCGCCGAGCGGCTTCAGGTCCGCGCCGAGCTGTGGGTAGAAATGGCCGGTGAGGATGCCGAGCGCGACGGCCACCAGCACCTGGAAGTACAGCGTGCGGTAGAACGGTTTCGGCTTGGCCGGCGGATGCGGCGCGGTGAGCGGGGACGGGACGGCAACCATCGAGGCATTTCCTCCAGAACGAGAATCGGGACGCTCCGGTGGGCCCCGGCCGAATGCCGCGGCGTCCGTCGCACTTGCTTTTGGCCCCAGGGGCGGCAGTCATGCGTGGATGGCAGGACTGCGTTACATCCGGGGAATGGCAACCGCTGTGCCAGTCGCCGGACGGGCAGAAGGAATTTGTAAACCATTGTGATGGCAGCGTTTTCTGGACGAATGGCCGAGATGCCGGAAACCCCCGTTCCGGGATCCCGCACGCGCGGCCCGAAACCTTTCCGGGGTTTCGCACCGGGAACTTTCCCGTGAGTGCCGCGCCGAACACCGGAACGGGGCGTGTCCTCGCCCTCGTCCTCGGCTTCGTGGCGATGGTCCTGGCGGCGTGGCTCGCGGGCCGGGCGGCCGAGCGCTCGGCCCTCGCCGACCTCGCCCGGCAGGCCCGCGCGACGCTGACGCTCCAATCCGGGGCGCTGCACGCGGAGATGCAGCGCCAGACCGCCCTGCCCCTCGCCCTTGCCTCCGATCCCGAGATTGCCGACGCCCTGCGCGAGGGCGCGGCCCCCGGCGTCGCGGAGCGGGTGAGCGCCCGCCTCGCGACCATCGCGGCGGCGACGGGGGCGGCGGTGATCTACGTGATCCGCCCCGATGGCCTGACGGTCGCGGCGAGCAACGCCACCGAGGAGCGGGGCTTCGTGGGCCGCAACTATGCGTTCCGCCCGTATTTCCGCGATGCCATGGCCCACGGCTCCGGCTCGCAATTCGCGCTGGGCACGGTGAGCGGGCGGGCGGGCTTCTACCTCTCGCGGCGCGTCGGGGACCGGCTCGGCGTGGTGGTGGTGAAGATCGAGTTCGACGGGGTGGAGGCCGCGTGGCGCGCGGCGTCCGAGGCGGTGTTCGTCACCGATCCGCGCGGGATCGTGCTGATGGCGAGCGACACGGCCTGGCGCCTGCGCAGCCTGCGCCCCCTCGACGCCGAGGCGGAGGCCGAGATCCGCGCGGCGCAGGATTTCGGCGACGCGCCGCTGAGCCTCCTGCCGCTCTTCCCGGCGCAGGACGGCCTCGTGCGGGTCGGCCGGGGGGCGCAGCCCGCCGCGCTCGCCCTGCTGCGCGATGCCCCCGTGGGCGACACGCCCTGGCGCATCCACAGCCTCACGCCGATCCCGAAGGCGGTGGCGCGGGAACGGGCGCAGGCGCAACTGATCGCCGTGCTGGCGACGGGCCTCGCCGGGTTCGGCCTCACCGTCTGGCTCGCCCGCCGCGCCCGCACCCGCACCCGCCTCGCCGAGGCGGCGGCGCGGGGGGCCGAGTTGGAGGCGCGGGTGGCCGAGCGGACCCGCGCCCTCAGCGCCGCCAACGGGCGCCTGCGCGAGGAGATGGCCGAGCGCGAGCGGCTGGGCCGCGAACTCGCCCAGGCGGGGCGCCTCGCCGCGCTGGGCCAGTTCGCCGCGAGCATGGCGCACGAGATCAACCAGCCGCTTGCCGCGATCCGCTCCTATGCCGACAACACCGGCAAGCTGATGGAGCGCGGCCGCGTGCAGGACGCGGTGGAGAACGTCGCGGCGATCGGGCGGCTCACCGACCGGATCGGCGGCCTGACCCGCCAATTGAAGGGCTTCGCCCGCCGCGCCTCCGGCCGCCGCGAGCCGGTGCCGGTGGACGCGCTCCTGCGCGGCGCCCTCGAGGTGGCGGCGGCGCGGGCCGAGGCCGACGGCACGCCGCTCACCGTCGAGGCCGTGCCCGACCTCGCGGTGATCGGAGACGCATCCCGCTTGGAACAGGTGCTCGTGAATCTCCTGCAGAACGCCCTCGACGCCGTGGCGGCGCGGCCGTCCCGGCGGGTCGCGGTGTCGGTCGCGGCGGAGGGCGAGCGCGTCGGCATCGAGGTCCGCGACGACGGGCCGGGCATCCCGGAGGCGGCGCGGGGGCAGATCTTCGAGCCGTTCTTCACCACCAAGGCGGATGGGCTGGGGCTCGGCCTCGCCATCAGCCGCGGCATCGTCGAGGAGTGCGGCGGCGCGCTGAGCGTGCGAGACGCCCCCGGCGGCGGGACGGTGTTCCGGGTGGAACTGGTGCGCGCGGCGCCGGCCGAGAGCCGCGCCGAGGAAACGGAGGCGAGCGCATGAGCGGGGACGGAGCGGAGCGCGTCGTCTTCATCGACGACGAGGAGGATGTGCGCCGCGCCAACCGGCAGAGCCTGGAACTCGACGGGTTCGCCGTCGAGACCTTCGGGGATGCCGAATCGGCGCTCGCCGCGATCCTCGCGGAGGCGCCGGGCGTGGTGGTGAGCGATGTGCGCCTGCCCGGGGCGGACGGGCGCGCCCTCCTCGAACGGCTGCACCGGATCGACCCCGACCTGCCGGTGATCCTCATCACCGGCCACGGCGACATCTCCATGGCGGTGGCGGCCCTGCGGGGCGGGGCGGTGGATTTCCTCGCCAAGCCCTACCCGGCCGACGCCCTCGTCGCCTCGGTGCGCCGGGCGCTGGAACGGCGGCGGCTCGTAGTGGAGAACCGCCGCCTGCGGGCGAGCCTCGACGCGGCCCTCGACGAGGACCCCGCCTTCCTCGGCCTCTCGCCGGAGATCGTGCGCCTGCGCCGCCTCGTGCGCGACGTGGCGGCGGCGGATGTGGACGTGCTGGTCCTGGGGGAGACCGGCTCCGGCAAGGAGGTGGTGGCGAGCGCCCTGCACCGCTGGAGCCGCCGGGCCGAGCGCAACTTCGTCGCCATGAATTGCGGCGCCCTACCCGACAGCGTGGTGGAGAGCGAACTCTTCGGCCACGAGGCCGGCGCCTTCACCGGGGCCCTCAAGCGCCGGATCGGACGGATCGAGCACGCGCAGGGCGGCACGCTGTTCCTCGACGAGATCGAGAGCATGCCGCTGCCGCTTCAGGTGAAGTTCCTGCGGGTGCTGCAGGAGCGGACGGTGGAACCGCTGGGCACCAACGAAATCCGCCCCATCGACATGCGGGTCGTGGCCGCGACCAAGGTCGATCTCGGCCTGGAGGCCGCCCAGGGCACGTTTCGCGATGACCTCTACCACCGGCTGAACGTCATCACGATCGCCATCCCGCCTTTGCGCGACCGGCGGGAAGACGTGATGCTGCTGTTCCAGCACTTCCTGGCGAAGGCCGCGACCCGCTTCGGCCGCGAGCCGCCCCCGGTGACGCGGGCGGTGCGCGACCATCTCCAGCGCCACCCCTGGCCCGGCAACGTGCGCGAGCTCGGGCATTTCGCGGAGCGCTGCGCGCTGGGCTTCGCGCCGGAGGACAAGGCGGCCGAGGCCGCGCCGACCCCGACGCTGGCCGAGCGCGTCGAGCGGTTCGAGCGCGACCTGATCCGCGACGAGCTGATCGTCGCGGGCGGCGACGTGCGCCTTGCCGCCGAGGCGCTGGGCGCCCCGCGCAAGACGCTCTACGACAAGATCGCCCGCTACGGCCTCGTGCCCACGGATTACCGGTAGGCGCCTCAGGCTGGGATGCGGTCGATGGCGGCCGTGTCCTCGGCCTGGATGCCGTTCTCCCGGTGCCGGAAATCGCTGAGCGCCCGGTAGACCTGAAGCCGCGCCCGCATGATCGACCCGAGGGGTTGGTGCAGGGCGAGGCTGTGTGCCGGCCGGAAGGTCATCACCTCATCGAAGTAACGGACGCGCTCGGCGGAATAGGCGTCCTGGCGCGGCAGGCGGATCGTCGCGACGGTGCGGTACGGGCTGATCTCCACCGGCCAGTCGACGGAGGAATCCTCGATGGGCTGGCGCTCCGCATCCGCCCAGAGCTGCGCCTTGAGTTCGAACACCGCCTCGTGCTCGCGGAAGAACGCCGTGGCGGCATGGCGGAAGCCGTCCTCGTCCGCGTGCGGATCGAGGCGCCAGTCCGAGAGGACGCGCTGCGCCTCGCCCACCGGCACCACCCCGAGCTTGGCGACGTAATCGCCGAAGCGCATCGGCGCCTGACTGAAATAGCTGTCGGCAATCGGGTGGCTGAACGGGTAGCCGAAGAAGCCGGCCCGCGCGCTCTCCGTGCCGAAGGCGTGCAGCACCCGGTTGAGGTTGCGGGCGGTGGCGGCCACCGCGCTCTTCACCCCCTCGGGCAGGCCGGTCGCCTTGCCGATCACCGTGCCGTCGCGCAGGAACCCCGCCGCCGTGCCGGAGGGGAAGGTCGTGCCGGTGGCCAGCACGAAATCCTGCGTCTCGGCGGCATGGCCCGGCAGCTTCTCGCCGGGCACGTCGAACACCTTGAGCGACAGGCCGCGATGGGTCGAGACCCGGTCGCCCAGGGTTTCCCCCGGCCCCTGCGCGAAGCGCACCGCCACCGGATGCCGGCCGGGCTTGGCGAACAGGCCCTGCGCCAGCTCGGCCGGCAGGCCCTCGGGAACGATCAGCTCCCCCGTGACGCAGGCCGTGCTCTTGGCGTGGCTCGCCCGCACCGCATGATGCTCGCGCTTTTCCACGACCTGCGATTGCTGCGTCATCCCCTGGATGATGCCGTCGATGGAGTCTTGCTCGTCCGGGGCGGGCGTCTCGATGTCGGGTGCGTAGCGCAGGTAGCTCATGGGACCTCACGGGGACGGACGGGTCGCTTTCGCCGATAAACCCGCCGATGCGGCCCCGTTCCCGGCAAACAGCACACGGGCGATTGAATGCCGCACAACCCGGAACGGGGCCGTTCCTCAAGTCGTTCTCTCTCCGCGCATATGCTGGAGACGCACCTTGCAAGCACCCGTTCGCTATAGCCCGGACGTCGAGACGGTGAAGCCCGACGAAGACAAGACCATCGAGGGTCTGTGCCAGACCTTCGACACGATCCTCCAGCGGGTCGCCGACGATTCCGGCCATGCCGTCCGCTCGGTCCATGCCAAGTCGCACGGCATCCTTGAAGGGACGATGCGCGTCGAGGCCGGCCTGCCGCCGGAACTCGCGCAGGGCCTGTTCGCCACCCCCGGCGAGCACAGGGTCTACCTGCGGATGTCCACCAATGCGGGCGACATCCTGCCGGATTCGGTCTCCCTGCCGCGCGGCCTCGCCCTGAAGGTGCTCGATGCGCCCGGCGCCCGCCTGCCGGACGCGGAGGGGACCACGCAGAACTTCATCATGGTCAACGGGCCGGTCTTCCAGGCGCCGAGCGCCGACAAGTTCCTCGGCAGCCTGAAGCTGCTTGCCGCCACCACCGACCGGGCCGAGGGCCTGAAGGTGTTCGGCTCCACCGTGCTGCGCGGGGTCAACAAGGCGCTGCAGGCGGTGGGCGTCGAAAGCACGACCTTGGCCTCCCTCGGCGGCGCGCCCAACGTCGATCCCCTCGGCGAGACCTATTACAGCGTCACGCCGTTCCGCTACGGCGACTACATCGCCAAGTTCTCGGTGCGCCCCGTCGCCCCGGCGCTCACCGCCCTCACCGGCACCGAGATCGACGCCTCCGGCCGCCCGAACGCCATCCGCGAGACGGTGCAATCCGAGATGCGCGGCATCCAGGGCGTCTGGGAGTTCCGCGTGCAGCTCTGCCGCGACCTGGAGCGCCAGCCGGTCGAGGATCCGACCGTGCAGTGGGACGAGGAGGAGGCGCCGTTCCAGACGGTCGCCACGATCACCGTCGGCCCGCAGGACAGCTGGGACCCGGCGCGGGTCCAGGCGGTGGACGAAGAGATGCGCTTCAGCATCTGGACCGGGCTCGACGCCCACCGGCCCCTCGGCAACATCAACCGCGCCCGCAACGCGCCCTACAAGCACTCCGCGCAGTTCCGCGAGCGCTTCAACGGCTGCCCGATCCACGAGCCCGCCGGGCGCTAGATCCCTACCCGGACCAGCCGAGCGCCCGGCTGATCGTCCGGGCGGTGGCACGCACTTCGCCGGTCAGGTGCTCCATCCGCCCGGCATCCATGTATTGCGCCGTGCTCGACACGCTGAGCCCGGCGACGATGGCGCCCGAGGCGTCGCGGATCGGCGCCGCGACGCAGCGCACCTCCGGCTCGTTCTCCTCGTGGTCGAAGGCGATGCCCCGTTCCGCGTAGTCGCGCATCCGCGTCAGCCACGTCTCGAGGTCGCGCGGCGGATGCGCGCCGCGCGCCTCGCCGACCCGGTAGAAGTCGCGCCAGCGCGCCTCGCCGAGGTCGAGGATCAGCGCCTTCCCCAGCCCCGTGGACCAGACCGGCTGGCGCTCGCCCACCCGCGAGCTGATCTCGACCCGCCGCCGCCCGGGGATCTTGTCGAGGTAGAGCGCCCACTCGCCGTCGAGGACGCCGAGATGGATCGTGTCCTCGCAGGTCTCCGACAGGCGCTCCAGATGCGGCCGGGCCACCTGCGCCACCGCCATCGTCGCCTGCGCGCGGAAGCCGAGCTCCATCAGCTTCGGCCCGAGCCGGTAGCCCTCGCGCGGGACGAAGGTGAGGAAGCGCCGCTCCACCAGGGCCGCCGCCAGACGGTGCGTAGTCGAGCGCGTCGTGCCGAGCGCCGCCGACAGGGACGGCAGGTCGCTCGCCCCCGCCGCCACCGCGTCCAGCACGTCGAGCCCGCGCAGCAGGGTCTGGCTGCCCGATACGGGCTTGGACATTGACGCCGCTCCTCTCCCGCCGTTAACGTCCCATATAGGAAAACTCTATCCCACAATATGGGATTTAGCAAGGGCGAGGGAGAGACGCACCATGAAGCTTCTGCGCTACGGCCCGGTGGGCCAGGAGAAGCCCGGCCTGCTCGACGGCGAGGGTCGCATCCGCGACCTCTCGGGCCATGTCGCCGACATCGACGGGCGCAGCCTCGGGCCGGACGGGCTCGCCAAGCTCGCCGCCCTGGCGCCGGAGAGCCTTCCCGTGGTCGCGGGCGAGCCGCGCCTCGGCGTGCCAGTGGCGGGCATCGGCAAGTTCATCGCCATCGGCCTGAACTACGCCGACCACGCCGCCGAATCGAACCTGCCGATTCCCTCAGAGCCGGTGATCTTCACCAAGGCGATCTCGTCCCTCAACGGGCCGAACGACCCGGTGATGCTGCCCAAGGATGCGGTGAAGGGCGATTGGGAGGTCGAACTCGGCATCGTCATCGGCCGGCGCGCGGCTTACGTCTCCGAGGCGGAGGCGCTGGAACATGTTGCCGGCTATTGCCTCGTCAACGACGTGAGCGAGCGCGAATATCAGATCGAGCGCGGCGGTACTTGGGACAAGGGCAAGGGCTGCGACACGTTCGGGCCGGTCGGCCCCTGGCTCGTCACCGCCGACGAGGTGGGCGACCCGCAGGCGCTCGACATCTGGCTCGACCTTAACGGCCAGCGGATGCAGACCGGGAACACCCGGACGATGATCTTCACCTGCGCGCACATCGTCAGCTACGTCAGCCGCTTCATGACGCTGATGCCGGGCGACGTGATCACCACCGGCACGCCCCCCGGCGTCGGCATGGGCATCAAGCCCAACCCGGTCTTCCTGAAGCCCGGCGACGTGATGACCCTCGGCATCGAGAAACTCGGGCAGCAGCGCCAGGACGTGCTCGCCTGGCAGCGGCGGGAGGGCTGAACCATGACCTTCGCGAACCGCTTCCAGGGCCGCCGGGCCGTCGTCACCGGAGGCGCCTCCGGCATCGGCCTCGCCGTCGCCGCGCGCCTGCATGCGGAGGGGGCGCAGGTGAGCCTGTGGGACCTCAACGCCGAGGCCCTGGCCACGGCGAAGGAGGCGACCGGGGCCGCCGACGTGCAGGCCCTCGACATCGCCGATCCCGACGCGGTGGCGCGGGCCATGGCGGGGAGCCTCGCGGCGCTGGGCGGCCTCGACGTGCTGGTCTGCAGTGCCGGCATCACCGGGCCGAACACCACCGTCAAGGATTACCCGGCGGAGGCATGGCGCCGGGTCATCGACGTGAACCTGAACGGTCTGTTCTACTGCAATCAGGCGGCCGTGCCCGCCCTGGAGCGGAACGGCTACGGGCGGATCGTCAACGTTGCCTCCATCGCCGGCAAGGAGGGCAACCCCAACGCCTCCGCCTATTCGGCCTCGAAGGCGGCCGTGATCGGCCTCACCAAGTCGCTCGGCAAGGAACTCGCCAAGACCGAGATCCGCGTGAACTGCGTCACTCCGGCGGCGGTGCGCACGGCGATCTTCGACCAAATGACGCAGGAGCACATCGATTTCATGCTCTCGAAGATCCCACTCGGCCGGTTCGGCGGGATCGACGAAGTCTGCGCGCTGATCTGCTGGCTCGCGAGCGAGGAAGCCTCGTTCTCCACGGGGGCGGTGTTCGACGTCTCGGGCGGCCGCGCGACCTATTGAGGGCGGGGGCCCCTCGCCGGGGCCCTCTGAATTTGGCATTCAAAAACCAAAGTCATCGGTCGACCTACTGGTACGGCCATACTTCAAAGAGATTGTATAAAAACTTCCATTACTCCGACTAGATTTGCGCTATAGGCATTTTTTAACGAGCACTCCCATAGTATCGCGGAAGCAGTGAGAGCCGAATTGTTCCTCGGATCAGATGCGGCTGTCTCTGCAGTGTCAGGCAATCAAGGGGACCTCACTCCCCGAAACGACTTGAACCGACGCGATGCCTAAACTAGAAGCAGCAACACTCGAACGTCGAAAACTTGAGATTGCGCGCTCGGCCCAGGCCGAGGACGTCCTGACCGGCCGGGTCCTGCTGTCGAACGGCGATGAATATTCCTGCATCGCCCGCAACGTCAGCATTCAATCCGCCGAACTGACTGTCGCCTCGACGATCAGCACGGGCCAAGTCGTCGTTTGCTATTTCGATCAGGTCGGAATTCTACCGGGACGGGCCATTGCTACGACATCGACCGGGTTCGTCGTCGCATTCCAGATCAAACCGACGCGCCGGGACCGGATCACGGCGCAACTCGAATGGTGGGCGAAGACCCGCAACGAGGCGACGGAGCTGCGCCGCGCGCCCCGGATCGTCCCCCTGCACAAGGATGTCGAGGTGCGGCTCGGCGAGCAGATCGTCCTGGCCGGCACGGTTCTCAACATCTCGATGTCGGGCGCGGCAATCCGCCTCGGCACCCGGGACGGCCCCTTCGTCGGCGCCCGCGTCCGCGTCGGCGAGCGCTTCGCCACGGTGGTGCGGCTGCTCGATAACGGCATCGCCGTCCAGTTCATCACGCCCTTCACCTCCGAGAACTTCGACGAGCGTGTCAAATTATGATCACGGCCGATCGTAACGGCAGGGGTCTCCTGTCGCGAACCGACATCCTGCGCCGGAGGCTCCCGGCGGCGGTGACGCCCGTCCCCGCCACCGATCCGGCGAGCACGCGCCGCCATTCGGTGCGGTTCACGCTCGGCCTGTTCGCCGCGTTCATCGTGCCCTCCGTCCTGCTCTGCGGCCTCCTCGGCCGCGCCTGGGTCTCGTCCGAGCAGGACCGCCTCACGGGGTCCGTCGCCGCGCAGGTCGCGCGGGCGGCGGACGAGGTCGATCAGTATCTTTCGGGTCACCTCGCGCTGCTCAAGGCGCTCGGCACCTCCCCCGCCCTCGACACGAACGACTTCGCCCGCCTGCGCGACCAGATCCGCCAACTCTTCGCCCCGGAGCGGATCGAGGTCGCCCTCCGCGACGGCGCGGGGCACGTGCTGTTCCGAACCGGCGCAAAGCCGGACGGTGGTACCGGCCTGGGCCTGAAGGCCGGGCGCAGCGAGGCCTCGTTCTCGGACCTGATCCGGCGGGGCAGCGGCGGCTACGTCGTGCTGTCCGTGCCGGTGATGCACGGGGACGCGGTGCGCTTCGTCCTGGAGGCGGAGGTGGACGCCACGGTCTTCGCCGAAGTCCTGCGGCGCAGCGGCCTCGGCCCCCAGCAGCTCGCGAGCCTCGCGGACCGCCAGGGGCGGGTCATCGCCCGGACCGAGGGCGACCCGCCGGTCTACGGCCAGACGATCGCGGGCTTCGCGGAGCGCGTGGGCGCGAAGGGCGTCTGGATCGGCAAGAACCCGCGCGGCCTGCCGGTGCGCATGTCCTACGAGCGCCTGCCCGAGGCCGGCTGGATGGTCAGCGTCGGCATGACCGAGGAGGCGTTCCGCGCGCCCCTCATCCACTCCATCCAATGGCTCGCGGCGATCTGCGCGCTGATCGTCCTCGTCGCGATCCTGCTCCTCGTACCCCTGGTCCGCCAGCGGATCGCCTTCCAGCGGGCGGTGGCCGAGACGCAGGGCCGCCTGCGCACCAGCGAGGAGCGCCTCGCCCTCGCCCTCGACAGCGGCGACGACGGCCTGTTCGACTGGGACCGCACCACCGATGCGGTGTGGCTCTCGCCCCGATGGTCGGCCAAGCTCGGCTATCCCGCCGACGCACCGACCCGGCCCGGCGTCTTCTACGCGGAGGCGGTCCACCCCGACGACCGCGAGGAACTGGCCGCCCTGATGCAGGCGCATCTGGCCGGCACGAGCCCTGCCATCGAGGCCGAGTACCGCCGCCGCTGCGCGGACGGACACTACCTCTGGGTGCTCCTGCGCGCCCGCGTTGTAGAGCGCGACGCGGCCGGGCTCGCCCTGCGGATCGTCGGGACGCTCATGGACATCTCGCGCCGCAAGGAGGCCGAGCTGCACGTGATCCATCTGGCGCATCACGATGCCCTGACCGGCCTCGGCAACCGCGCCCTGTTCCACCACCGCCTGAGCGAGGTGCTGGAGCGCAGCCGCCGCGGCTCCGCGCGCTACGCGGTGCTCGCCTGCGACCTCGACCGGTTCAAGGCCGTCAACGACACGTTCGGCCACGCGGAGGGCGACCGGCTGCTCTGCACCGTGGCGGAACGCATCTGCGCGGTGTTGAGCCCGCAGGACACCGTGGCCCGGCTCGGCGGCGACGAGTTCGCGGTAATCCTGGGCGAAATCCCGGACGACGAGGCGATCCATGCGGCCTGCGAGCGGATCATCGCGGCGATCGGCGCGCCGATCCCGCATCACGGCGGCACGATCGACATCGCGGTGAGCATCGGCGTCGCCCTCGTCTCGGGGAGCGAGGCCACGGCCGAGGAGGTGTTCCGGCAGGCCGACATGGCGATGTATCAGGCGAAGGCGGCCGGGCGGAACACCTACTGCCTGTTCGAGGCCACCGTGCTCACCCGCAACTCGACGCGCGGCTTGCTCGCCCTCGACATGAAGGACGCGATCCGGCGGGGCGACTTCTTCCTCGTCTACCAGCCGGTCATCGACGTGGACTCCGGCGCGGTGGTGAGCTTCGAGGCACTGATGCGCTGGCAGCACCCGACGCGCGGCATGATCTCCCCCGTCGACTTCATCCCCGTCGCCGAGGAGACCGGGATGATCGCCCAGCTCGGCGCCTGGGCCCTCGTGGAGGCCTGCCGCGAGGCCCTGACCTGGGACGAGGATCTGTGGATCGGCGTCAACGTCTCGCCGGTGCAGTTCCGCTGCGGCCTGGAACAGGCGGTGCTGACCGCCCTCGCGACCACGGGCCTCCCGGCCAGGCGGCTGAAGCTCGAAGTGACCGAAGGCGTGCTGATGCAGGACGCGGACGGGGCGATCGCCTGCCTGCACCGGCTGCGGGCGCTGGGGGTGCGCATCGCGCTGGACGATTTCGGCACCGGCTATTCGAGCCTGAGCTACCTGCGCCGCTTCCCCTTCGACAAGCTGAAGATCGACCGGGCCTTCATCCGCGACATCACTGAGCCGGACGCCGCCGCGATCATCCGGGCCGTCGTCGGCATCGGCCAGAGCCTCGGCATGAGCATCGTCGCCGAGGGGGTCGAGACCGTGGAACAGTTGGAGGCGGTGCGGCGCGAGGGCTGCAACGAGGTCCAGGGCTTCCTCTTCAGCAAGCCCCTTCCGGCGGCGGAGGCCCGCGCCTTCGTGGCCAACCGCGCCGCCCGCGCGGCCTGACGAGACGACCCGCCGATGGCACACGCGCCGTTCGACAGCCCCCTCGCCGCCGACACCGCCATCGACGGGCGCGTGTCCATCGCGGGGCAAGCCGAGGAGGCCTGCCGGGCGCTGTTCCTGGCGCCGGACGAAGCGCTCGTCGTCACGGCGGCGGCGGGCAGGGCGGGGCAGGATGCGATCTGCTACCTCGACGCCATCGGCGCCCTCCCCGGCCGGATCGGCGGCCGGCGCGAGGATGGGTTCGTGCTGCACCTGAGCCTGACCCGGGCGCGGGCGGCGCGGGTGGCGGCGCGGCTCCTGTGGCAGGCGGAGCAGCGTGGGCGCCCCGTGGAGCAGCGCGCCAACCCGCGTATCGTCCCCCTGCACAGGCAGGTGACGGTGCGACTCCCCGACGGATCGGCGGCGGAGGGCCGGATCGACAACCTGTCGAAATCCGGCGCCCTCGTCACCCTCGCAGCCCCCGTGCCCCTGCGCGTCGGCGCGGGCGTGACGCTGGGCAAGCGCTACGCCACCGTCGTGCGGCTCCAGCGCGACGCCGTCGCCGTGCAGTTCCGCCTGCCTTTCTGCGACGGAACCTTCCACCCCGGCCTCGTGCTGTGAGGCCGGTCAGGCGTCGGGACCAGAGGCTCCCGTCGCCCGATGCCCGCGCAGGGCCTCCGGCCGGTACGCCTTCGTGACGTCGTAATGCTGCACGCCGGGCGGCGGCAGGGCGAGGCGGTCGAGGACGGAGGGGTGCAGGGGCGCGTCGTGGGGGATGTGCCGCACCCAGGGCTTCCAGCCGAGGCTTTCGCGCGGCCACACGAGGGTGAGCAGGCCGACGAACCAGCGGGGCCAGCGGGCGACGGTCGCCTTGCGCTCGTCGTGCTGCATCCCGTTCGCCGCCGGCCAGAGGCTCAGCACCGACCGGTCGATCAGCATCGGCTCCGGCAGGTCGGCGGCCTCGTCGACCATCCAGCGCAGCGCGATGTCGGACAGGCGCGCCTCGGTCTCGCCATAGCCGCCGCCCACGTCGGAATGGACCCCCGCGAACCAGAGTTGCTTCAGCCAGATCCGGCCGTCCTTCCGCTCGACGGCAGCGAGGTCGGCGTTCACCGTCCAGGGTACCCGGTCGAAATCCTTGCGGTTCTCGTCGATCGCGAGGGCGTGGCGGGCGTGCTGGACATGGGGATCGAGCGCGGTGTCGTAGAACTGCATCTGCCAGCCGGTGACGTGCAGGGTCTCCCACCAGGGCCGCGCCGTCTTCGTCGTCCACTTCACGTAGGTGCGGAACCACGCGACGGCCGCCACGGCGGCGCCCGCCAGCAGGACGAACAGGCACGCGAGCCAGTATGACTCGGCCGTGAACCGGTCCTCCGGCACGGCGAGCGCGCGGAGCAGGTTGCCGACGAGGGCGATGAGAGCCACCACCACCGCAAGGATGAAGCCGAGCCGGAGGGTGCGCTTCGTATTGAGGCCAAGCGCCGCCACCGTGTCCCACACCCCGATGAAGTACGGATAGGCGTTCGACCGTTCGAGGTCGCCCGGCGCGGCCGAGGCGTAGCGTTCCCGGAACCGGCGGGCGAGATCGAGGCGCACCGGCTGCAACCGGTCGCCCTTCAGCGAGGCGCCGAACTGGTAGACGTCCTTCACCGCCTCCTTGGCCAGCGCCTCGGCGGAGGCCGGATCGCGCTTCAGCGGCCCGCCATCGCCGCTCCGGGTCGGGATGCCGCAGAGCTTGAGCACCCCCGCGACGCACCGCACCGTGTAGGCGCCCCGGCTGAACCCGACGAGATAGATCCGGTCCCCCGGCTCCCAGACGCGCAGGATCGCCGCGTAGCACTCGATGATGTTGCGGGTGATGCCCAGCCCGGTCGCCTGGCTGAGGACGGAGTAGATCCGCCGCCACCACGCGAGCTTGATCCCGAGGCTCGCGGCCTGCGACCCCAGGCCGGGATCGTAGAAGGCGACCTGCCGGGCCGGATCGATGCCCGTCTCCGGGCCGACGCGGGCCGCGCGGAACAGCTTGTAGACGTTGCTCCGGGTCTCGTCGGGCAGAAGCCCGCCGCCCTGCCCGGTCCCATCGGAGAATACGACGATGTTCTTCGCCACGATCCCCTCCCCGACTCGACTGAGTCGCGGCGGTCAGTATTGCACCGTCGCGCGCATCCCGAGCACCACGGCGTTCTTCACCCGGCCGGCATTGGGATCGCGCGGGTTGGCGATGCCGCCGCCGGGATGGAGCACGAGCTGCGCGTCCGGCTGGAGGGTGAAGCCGGGGACCACCACCGCCTGATAGGTCGCCTCCACGATGCTCTCCGCGCGGCGGCGGGGCATCGCCTGCCCGGTGAAGCGGATCATGTCCGTGTCGGCGCGGCGGGCGTCGTCACTGAGCCGGGCATAGGCGACGCTGAGGCCGACGGTGTCGTCGTCGCGGTCGGGGATCAGGCCCTTGTAGGCGAGGCCGGCGTCGAGATACGCGCTCACGAGGCTCGACCGGGTGGGCGAGTAGGCGGCGCGCACGAAGAAGCCGAGGCCCTCGTCGTCCTTGCCGGTTTCCCGGTAGAGGGTCTGGTCGTAGACGACGTAGATCCCCGCATTGCCGCGCAGCGGGCGGCCGATGCCGGTGGCGTTAGGATCGGCGAGCGACAACCCGGTGATGTCGGTGCGCAGGGAATCGAACCGGCCGAAATGCTGCCAGCCGCCGAGGGTGATGTCCCCCGGCAGCTCCCGCGATCCCGCCTCGGTGTTGTAGGCGTAGGTCGCCTCCGCCACGACGAGGGCGGGGTCTCCCAGGCGGAAATTGGTGCCGGTGCGGTTGAGGCGCTGGGCCTCCGGGTCGTCGCCGGGGCGGCTGGCCCCGGCGGGGTCGCCGTCATAGAGGCCGACCTGCAGGGAGAAGCCGTTGCCCGGCACGTATTTCGCCCGGATCGCCGGGGTCGCGAGGGGATAGGCCGGCCCGCCGCTCGGCAGGTCGAGGCCGGTGATGGCGGGCCAGCCGAAGGTCGAGTTTACGAACAGCGTCGCGGTCTGGCTGACGAAGAACTCGGTGTCGGCGGCCTGCTGGCCGATACGCAGGCCGAGGGTGTTGTCGAACAATTGCTGATCGAGCCACAGCACGTAGAGGCGGCTCGACGGCAGCGCCTCGATCACGCTGACCGGCAGCAGGTTGCCCACATAGTAGCGCGACAGGCCGGTGCCGTGGATGAAGTAGGCGTTGGCGTGGATGGTGGCCCCCTCCCAGCCCGCCAGCCGCTCCAGATCGAGGTTGAGCCGCAGGTTCAGCCGGTCCTCCACCGCCGCGCCCCGGCGGACACCCCCGACCGGATTGCCGAGGACGTCCGCGACGTAGGTCACGCTGTACTCGATGCCCTTTTCCTTCAGGATCGGGCGCAGGCCGAGCGGGTCCCCGAACGGACCGAGGGAGGGCTCGATGGAGCGGCTGTAGCCGCCGGAGGCCTGGCTCGTCGTCTCGGGCTGCGAGACGGAGATGCGCGGGTCGCCGCCGGCCCCCTCGTAGACGGGGCGGCTCTGTTCCGCCCGAAGCGAGCCGGCGCCGAGGAGGCAGAGCCCGAGGACGCCGCCGACGAGGGAGACCCGACCGGATCCGCGCGCGCCGCGCCGGATGGGCATGACGACACCCTCGCCCCGTTCCATGGGGAAGAGCTTTAGCGCGCGCCGGGACCCTTGCCTATCGCGCCGGCACCACAGGGGGCGCGGCGGCGGCGGACCCCATCGTGATCCGCGACGAACCGAACGGCGCGAAGGCCGGATAGATGCAGACCGAGATTGCGAGCACGAGGAGCAGCATCTCCGGCAGCGTCAGGCTGCGGGCGGAGGATGTCGGAGCGGGCTTTTCGGCTTGCACGACACTCCCTCCCGGCGGCTTGGCGCATTGAGTTAATCGACCGAAAGTTAATCCTCTCTTTCAG
This sequence comes from Methylobacterium litchii, assembly GCF_038442315.1. Lineage (NCBI taxonomy): Bacteria > Pseudomonadati > Pseudomonadota > Alphaproteobacteria > Hyphomicrobiales > Methylobacteriaceae > Methylobacterium > Methylobacterium litchii. Next base: position 63,443 of record NZ_JBBXMY010000010.1, read on the forward strand.
AGCGTATCTGCGGTTGCATCAACGCCCGCGCGCCAGGGCGTCGTTGCGGATGGCGTCGAGGGTCCGGGTCGGGGTGAGGGCCTGCGGGTCCACGAGGCAGTGGAGCATCGCGGGCAGGCCGGAGGCGAGGGCCCGCTCGAAGGCGGGGGCGAAATCCTCGGTGCGCTCGACACGCTCGCCGTGCCCGCCGAAGGCCGTCGCCAGGGCGCGGAAATCGGGGTTCCTGAGGCTCGTCGCCGAGACGCGGCCGGGATACTCGCGCTCCTGATGCATGCGGATCGTGCCGTACATGCCGTTATCGAGCACCACGACCACGATGGCCGCGCCGTATTGCACGGCGGTGGCGAATTCCTGCACGCACATCATCACGTCGCCGTCGCCCGCGAAGGCCACGACGATCCGCTCCGGGTTCATGCGCTTGGCCATCACGGCGGCCGGCAGGCCGTAGCCCATCGAGCCGGAGGTCGGGGCGAGCTGGGTCCCGAAGGCGCGGAAGCGGTGGTAGCGGTGGACCCAGGTCGCGAAATTGCCCGCGCCGTTGCAGATGATCGCCTCGGGCGGCAGGCGCCCACGCAGCCACAGGATCGCCTCACCGTACTGGAACGCGCCGGGCTGGGGCGCGGGTGTCTCGGACCACGCGCGATAGGCGGCATGGGCCTGCGCCGCCCGCCCGCCGCCACCCTCAGGCGCGGCGAGGCCGGCGAGCGCCGCGCAGAACGGGCCGGGGGCCGACTGGATGGCCAGCAGCGGCTGGTAGACCCGCCCCAACTCCTCCGCATCGGGATGGACATGGACGAGGGGCACGCCGGGCTCGGGGATGCCGAGCAATGTGTAGCCCTGCGCGGGCATCTCGGAGAGCCGCCCGCCGACCATCAGCAGCAGGTCCGATTGCCGGATGCGCTCCAGAAGTGCGGGGTTCGGGCCGATGCCGAGTTCGCCCGCGTAGTTCGGGTGATCGGCCGGGAACAGGCCGGCGCGGCGGAAGGAGTTGGCGACCGGCAGGTCGAAGCGCTCTGCGAAGGAAGCGAGCGCCGCGCTATCGGCGGCCGTCCAGCGGGAGCCGCCGACCAGCACCAGCGGCGCGCGGGCCTGAGCCAGGAGGGCGGCGAGCCGTTCCATGTCGGCGGTGGACGGCGCCGGCGCGGCGGGCTCGACGCGGGGGGCGTCGCCGACCTCGACCATCTCGTCCAGCATGTCCTCCGGCAGGGCGACGACGACGGGACCGGGCCGTCCCTGCATCGCCACCCGGAAGGCGCGGGCGACGATCTCGGGGATGCGCGCGGCCTCGTCGATCTCCACCGCCCATTTGGCGAGGTCGCCGAAGGTGCGGCGGTAATCGACCTCCTGGAACGCCTCGCGCCCGCGCATCGACCGGGCGATCTGCCCGACGAACAGGATCATCGGCGTCGAATCCTGCCGGGCGATGTGCACCCCCGACGCCGCGTTGGTGGCACCGGGTCCGCGTGTCACGAAGCAGATGCCCGGCCGTCCGGTGAGCTTGCCGGCGGCCTCGGCCATGATCGCCGCGCCCCCCTCCTGGCGGCAGACCATCACGTCCACAGCGGCGTCGTGCAGGGCGTCGAGTACCGCGAGGTAGCTCTCGCCCGGCACGCAGGTCAGCCGCTCGACCCCCTGCGCGACGAGCTGGTCCACGAGGATGCGGGCGCCGGTGCGGGGACGATGGGCCGTCATGGATCCCTCTCAACCTGTTTCGATCCCTCGCTGCCACCGCCCGTGCGGCAAAGCAATGCGGGCGGCGAGACTTCGCGAGAGCGGTATTGTCTCGCAGTTGCGAAGAGAAACAAAGTCCAGAACGAGAGATCGGGAAACGTCAGTGAAATCGCGGGCGGGCTCTTGCATCCGGCAACGGAGGGTTTCACACAACGAGACAAAATAAAGAATGACGACATAGTCGAGAGGAAACGCCATGTTCGACAAGGTCGGGCGGATACTGTCCGCTGCGGTGACGGGGACGCTCGTTCTCAACGCGTCCGCGCAGGCGGCCGATCCGATCAAGATCGGCGTCATCGCCGAGGCGCAATCGGTGGCGGGCGCCTCGATCCCGCAGGCGGTGCAACTCGCCGCCGACGAGATCAACGCCAAGGGCGGCGTCGACGGGCGGATGATCCAGGTCGTCACCTACGACGACAAGAGCTCGGCGGCCGACGCGGTGCGCGCCTTCCAGCGGGCGGTGAGCGAGGACAAGGTTCAGCTCGTCATCGCGAGCTACATCTCCGAGGTGGTCCTCGCGCTGATGCCCTGGGCCGCGCGGCTGAAGACCCCGCTCATCACGCCGGGCGCGGCCTCGAACGAGATCAGCGTGAACGTCCACAAGGACTATGCGCGCAACAAGTATACCTTCCACGGATACCTGACCTCGCATGCCCTGGCACAGGCCGTGTGCGATTCCGCCAAGGAGACCCTGGTCGGGCTCCTGAAGGCGAAATCGGCGGCGATCATGAGCGAGGACGCGGCCTGGACCCGGCCGCTCGACGCCGCCTACCAGGAATGCCTGCCGAAGGCCGGGCTGAAGGTGGTGGAGCATGTCCGCTTCTCGCCGGATACCGGCGATTTCACCCCGATCTACAACAAGATCGAGGCGGCCAAGCCCGATCTCATCGTCACCGGCATCGCCCATGTCGGCGTGCAGCCCACGGTGCAATGGCAGAACCAGCAGGTGCCCATCGCCATGACGGGCATCAGCGGGCAGGCGACCTCCTCGACCTTCTGGGCCAACACCAACGGCGGCACGCAGGGCGTGCTGTTCGACAGCGTGGCCCTGCCCGACGTGGCGCTGACGCCGAAGACCATCCCCTTCACGCAGACCTTCACCAAGCGGTTCGGCGGGGCGCCCTCCTACGCGGGCTACATGGCCTACGACGCGACCTACTACACGGCGGAAGCGGTCAAGCGGGCGGGCTCCACGGAGGCCGACAAGCTCATCGAGGCCCTGGAGAAGACCGATTACACCGGCACGGTCGGCCGCATCACCTTCTACGGCAAGGACGAGCCCTTCACCCACTCGATCCAGTACGGGCCGGGCCTGATGACCAGCGTCCTCGGGCAGTGGCAATCGGGCAAGCAGGTGGCGATCTGGCCGGCGAACGTCGCCACGGGCAAGATCGTCCTGCCGCCCGCCGTCAAGCCGGCGGTCCAGTAGCGGGCCCGCACCGATGATCGGCCTTCAGATCCTCGTCGACGGCTTCGCGATCTCGGCGCTCTACGCGCTCGGCGCGATGGGCTTCACCCTCATCTTCGGCGTCTCGGGGGTGCTGAACCTCTCCCACGGGGCGCTCATGGTCACGGCGGCGGTGGCCGCCTGGGCGGCGTCCGCGCAATACGGCTTCGGCTCCTATGCCGGCGCGGCCATCGGCGTGGTCTGCGGCCTGCTTGGGGCGCTCGTCACGTACTTCGCGGTCGTCGCGCCCATCGAGCGCAGCAAGGCGATCCCCCGCGCCGAGAAGGAGATCTTCATCCTCACCGGCACGCTGCTCTGGGGGATCATGATCCAGCAGCTGGTCGCCTATTTCTACACCGACAACCCCAAGACCGTGCTGCCGCTGATCGAGGGCGTGGTGGAGTTCGCGGGCGTGCGGACCCCGCGCAACGAGTGGTTCACGGCGCTGGTCTGCTGGGTGGTGATCGCCCTGCTCTGGGCCTTCGTGAACAAGGCGCGGGCGGGTAAGGTGCTGCTCGCCGCCTCCATGAACCCGCGCGGCGTGACGCTGCTCGGCCACGACATGGGCCGCATCTATATCGCGGTCTGGGCGATCTACGGGTTGCTCGCGGGCATCGCCGGGGTGCTGCTGGGCATGTTCCTCGGCGTCTCGTCCTATTCGGTCGGGCCGCTGACCGCGAGCGCCTTCTCCATCGTGGTGCTGGGCGGCCTCGGCAGCGTCACCGGCTCGCTGATCGCGGCCTACGTGGTGGGCTACCTCGAAACCGCCACCGCCTACCTCGTCTCGCCCGCCTACCGGGTGATCCCGGCGCTCCTGCTCCTGGTGGCCGTCATGTACCTGCGTCCGCAGGGCTTCCTGGGGAGGCGCTGATGAGCCTGATCCCGGCCCGCTTCATCCTGATCGCCCTGCCGATCCTCGTCGCGGCGGCTTTGCTGCCGCTCGGCGTCTCCGGCTACATCCTCGGCCTGCTCACCATCGCCTATTACTTCGCCGTGTTCTCCATGGCCTGGGACCTGCTGTTCGGCTTCGCGGGCGAGGTGAATTTCGGGCCGACCTTCCTGATCGGTCTCGGCGCCTACGGGGCCGGCATCCTCAACAACCGCTACGGGCTCGACATCCCCCTCTGCCTGCTCGCGGGCACGGCGCTCGCCGTCATCGGCGGCCTCGCCCTGGCGGTGCCGGCCCTGAAGCTCAGCGGGCCGTATTTCGGCCTCGTGACGCTGGTCGCCGTGCTGCTGCTGCAGAACCTGATCGTCGTCTTCTCGGACCTGACGGGGGGCGAGATCGGCCTCACCGTGCCCGACGTCATCTCCATCGACGCCGACACGAACTACTGGATCGCGCTCGGCTTCATGACCGTCTCCGGCCTGATCCTCACCGCCATCTCCCGCTCGCCCGCCGGGCTGATCCTGCAGGCGGCGGGGCAGGATCCGGTGGTGGCCGGGGCGCTCGGCTTCAACGTCGCCAAGCACAAGATCGCGGCCTTCGCCGTGAGCGCGGCCTTCTCCGGCCTCGCGGGCGGGCTCATCGTCTTCTACATGGGCACCGCCTCGGTCGGCACGCTGATCGACACGGCGGTCGGCGTGCAGATCATCATCGCCGCCGTGCTCGGCGGACGGCGCACCATCGTCGGCGGGGCGGTCGGCGCGGTGTTCCTGATCGCGGCGGGCGAATTGCTGCGCCCGCTGGGCTCGCTCTCGACCTTCGTCGTCTCGGCGGCGGCGCTCGCGGTGATCCTGTTCGTGCCCACCGGGCTCCTGGGCCTCGCCTCGTTCCGGAGGGCGTCATGACGGTGGCCGTGAAACCGCCCGCCGCCGCGACCGTCAGGGCCGAGCCCTGCCTGACCGTGCGCGGCCTGACGAAGCGCTATGGCGGCCTCGTCGCGGCCAAGAACGTCGATCTCGACCTGCGCCCCGGCGAGATCCTGGGGCTGATTGGCCCGAACGGCTCGGGCAAGTCCACGGTGATGAAGCTGGTGATGGGGCTGGAAAAGCCCAGCGCCGGCTCGATCCGCCTCGACGGCACCGAGATCGCCGGCTGGCCCGCCCACAAGGTCGCCCGCGCCGGGATCGGCCTCGTCTTCCAGCACGCGAGGCCGCTGATGCGCCAGACGGTGCTGGAGAACATCGTTCTCGCCCTGCTGCCCGACAGCCTCCTGCGGCTGGCCCCCGACTCATCCGTCACGGACAGGGCGCGGGCCATCGCCGAGCGGGTCGGCCTCGGCGCCGTCATCGACCGGCGGCCGGGGACGCTGGCCTTCGCCGACCTGCGGCGGCTCGAACTCGCCAAGGCCATCGCCCGCGATCCCAAGGTCGTGCTGGTGGACGAGCCCTTCGCCGGGCTCACCGGCCCGGAGGTCGCGACCTTCTCGGCGCTGATCCGGGGCTTTCGCGATGAGGGCAAGGCGGTGCTCCTCGTCGATCACAACGTGAAGAGCGTCGCGGCCCTCGTGGACCGGGTCTTCGCCCTGTATCTCGGCGAGCGCATCGCGGAGGGCAGCGCCGAATCCGTGATGGCCGACCCGACCGTGCGGCGGGTCTATCTCGGCGGCAGCATCGAGACGGCGGCCCGGCCCGAGGCGGCCTTCAAGAGGGAATCGCTCCTCACGGTCGAGGGCGTGGACGTGCTCTACGGCAAGGCGCAGGCCCTGCGCGGCGTGTCGATCCACGTCCACGAGGGCGAGTTCGTCTCGGTGGTCGGCCTCAACGGCGCAGGCAAGACCACCCTGTTCAACGCCATCTCCAACCTCGTGCCCCATGCGGGCACGATCCGCTTCGGCGGCCAGGACCTCGCCCGCATGACGCCCGCCGCCATCGCGCGGGCCGGCATCGTGCAGGTGCCCGAGACCCGCGAGCTGTTCGGCGACCTCAGCGTGCTGGAAAACCTCGACCTCGGCGGCCATCACCTGTCGAAGGCCGACGCCGCCAAGGAGCGGGAGAAGCTCTACGACCTGTTTCCGATCCTGAAGGCCCGCGAGGGGCAGAGCGCGCGCACGCTGTCGGGCGGCGAGCAGCAGATGCTGACCATCGCCCGCGCCCTGATGATGCGTCCGCGCCTCCTCATCCTCGACGAGCCGACGCTCGGCCTCGCGCCCGTCATCCTGGAGCAATTGTCGAAGGCGCTGGAACGGCTGCGGCAGACCACGCCGATCACCGTGCTCCTCGGCGAGCAGAACGTAACCTTCGCCCTGCCCCATGCCGACCGGGTCTACGTGCTGGAACAGGCGAACATCGTCTGGGAAGGCCCGCCGGACCGGTTCGCCACGGAGATGGGGGCGGCCTACTTGTGAGGGCATCTGAGATTCAGGTGCCCCTGCCGATCCCACCCTCCACCTCATCCTGAGGTGCTGCGAAGCAGCCTCGAAGGAGCGCTCCAGGGATCGCGGAGCCTTCTGGAGCCCTCCTTCGAGGCCCGCTGGCGCGGGCGCCTCAGGATGAGGTGGAGGGCGGGACGAGTTTCACAACGCCCCCCGCAGGCGGGGAGAGGGGGGCGCCAATCTGGATCAGGGAGCACTCGCTTGGACTTCACCCCCTCGCCCACCCAGCGCCATTGGCTCGACCGCGTGCAGGCCTTCATCGCCCGCGAGATCGAGCCGGCCCAGAGCGCCGTGGCGGTGGAGCGGGCGACAGGCCCCTCCCCCACGATGGAGCGGCTGAAGGACAAGGCCCGCGGCGAGGGGCTGTGGAACCTATTCCTGCCGCCGTCCCCGGAACACGACACCCCGGAGTATCGCGGCGCCGGGCTCACCAACCTCGATTACGCGCTGTGCGCCGAGGCGATGGGCCGGATCGGCATCGCCTCCGAGGTGTTCAACTGCGCGGCGCCCGACACCGGCAACATGGAGGTGCTGCACCGCTACGGCACCGACGCCCAGAAGGCGCGCTGGCTGAAGCCGCTGATGGCCGGCAAGATCCGCTCGGCCTTCCTGATGACCGAGCCGGACGTCGCCTCCTCCGACGCCACCAACATCGCCACGTCGATCCGCCGGGAGGGCGACGAGTACGTCATCGACGGCCGCAAATGGTGGTCGACCGGCGTCGGCGATCCCCGCTGCCAAATTGCGATCCTGATGGGCAAGACCGACCCGGAGGCCCCGCGCCACGCGCAGCAATCGCAGATCCTCGTGCCCCTCGACACGCCCGGCCTGCGGGTGGCGCGCCTGCTGCCGGTCTTCGGCTACGAGGACGCGCCCAAGGGCCACGGCGAGGTGGTGCTGGACGGCGTGCGGGTGAGCGCCGACAACCTCATCCTCGGTGAGGGGCGCGGCTTCGAGGTGGCGCAGGGGCGCCTGGGGCCGGGGCGCATCCACCATTGCATGCGCACCATCGGCGTGGCCGAGGCGGCGCTGGAGGCCATGGCCCGGCGGCTCGTGTCGCGGGTCGCCTTCGGCAAGCGGATCAGCGACCAGTCGGTCTGGGAGCAGCGGGTCGCCGAGGCCCGCACCGAGATCGAGATGACCCGCCTCCTCTGCCTCAAGGCGGCGGACATGATGGACAAGGTCGGCAACAAGGGCGCCAAGCTCGAAATCGCGATGATCAAGGTCGCCGCCCCGCGCATGGCGCTGAAGGTCATCGACGACGCGATCCAGGCCCACGGCGCGGCGGGCGTCAGCGAGGATTTCGGCCTCGCCCACGCCTACGCCCATATCCGTACGCTCCGCCTCGCGGACGGGCCGGACGAGGTCCACAACCGCTCCATCGCAAGGCTCGAATTCGCCCGCCACACCAATGCGAGGGCGGGGGCGTGAGCGCGGCCCTCGACTTCACGGGGGTGAAGCCGGTCGAGCCCCGCCACCGGATCGACGAGGCCCGCCTCGCCGGGTGGATGGCCGAGCATGTGAAGGGCTTCGCCGGCCCGCTGACCGTGATGCAGTTCCGGGGCGGCCAATCGAACCCGACCTACCGGCTGGAGACGCCGGGCGCGGCCTACGTGCTGCGTCGGAAACCCTTCGGGACGCTGCTGCCCTCGGCCCATGCGGTGGAGCGCGAGTTCCGGGTGATCGGCGCCCTCTACGCGGAGGATTTCCCCGTGCCCCGCCCCTTCGCCCTGTGCGAGGACGCGGGCCTCATCGGCGCGACCTTCTACGTGATGGAGGCGGTGGAGGGGGCGGTCCACTGGGACGGGGCGCTGCCCGGCCTCGACCCGCACAGCCGCCACCGGCATTACGCGGCGATGATCGGGACGCTCGCGCGGCTCCACGGCATCGATCCGGATTCGGCCGGGCTCTCGGATTACGGCAAGGCCGGCAACTATTTCGCCCGGCAGGTGGACCGCTGGACGAAGCAGTACCGCGCCGCCGAGGACGGGCGGCTCGAAGATGTCGAGCGGCTGATCGACTGGCTGCCCCGCACCGTGCCGGAGCAGGCGGGCACGGCCATCGTCCACGGCGACTATCGCCTCGACAACCTCGTCTATCGCCCGGACGGCACGGTGGCCGCCGTGCTCGACTGGGAACTCTCGACGCTCGGCGACCCGCTCGCCGACTTCAGCTACCTGCTGATGCAGTGGGAACTCCCCGCCGACGGCCGCAGCCCGCTGGGCGGGCTCGACCTGAAGGCGCTCGGCATCCCCGACCGGGACGAGGCGGTGGCGATCTATTGCCGGGCGGCGGGCCGGGCCGACATGCCCGCCCTCGACTGGTACTTCGCCTACAACCTGTTCCGGCTCGTGGGCATCCTGCAGGGCGTGGTGGCCCGCGCCCGGGCCGGCAACGCCGCGAGCGAACACGCCGCCGCCATGGCCGCGCGGGTGCCGACGCTCGCCGCCGCCGCGTGGGCCTTCGCCGAGCGGGCGGGGGCGTGAGGGAGGATCGATGTCGCTGTTCGACCTGACCGGCAAGGTCGCCCTCATCACCGGCTCCTCGAAGGGCATCGGCCGGGCCATCGCCCTGCGCATGGCCGAGCAGGGCGCGCGGGTGGTGATCTCCTCCCGCAGGCGCGAGGCCTGCGAGGCGGTGGTCCGCGAGATCGAGGGAGCCCACGGCCCCGGCCGGGCGGTGGCGATCCCGGCGAGCATTTCCGTGAAGGAGGAGTTGCAGGCCCTCGTCGCCGAGACCGAGCGGAGCCTCGGCCCGGTGGACATCCTCGTCTGCAACGCGGCGAGCAACCCGTATTACGGGCCCCTGGCCGGCATCTCCGACGCGCAGTTCCGCAAGATCCTCGACAACAACGTGCTGTCGAACCACTGGCTGATCCAGCTCTGCGCGCCGGGGATGGTCGCGCGGCGGGACGGGGCCGTCGTGATCGTCTCGTCCATCGGCGCCCTGAAGGGCTCTCCGGTGACCGGCGCCTACAACGTCTCGAAGGCGGCCGACCTGCAACTCGCGCGGAACTACGCGGTCGAGTACGGCCCCCACAATGTGCGGGTGAACTGCCTCTGCCCGGGGCTGGTCCGCACCGATTTCGCCCGCGCCCTCTGGGAGGACCCCGCCATGCTGGCCCAGACCGAGGGCGCCGCGCCGCTGCGCCGGATCGGCGAGCCGGACGACATCGCAGGGGCCGCCGTGTTCCTCGCCTCCCCGGCGGGACGGTTCGTGACCGGACAGGCCCTCGTCGCCGATGGCGGCGTGACCATCGCACGATGACCGGCCCCCGCCTCCCAAACGGCTGGCCGGCGATGCCCTTCGCGGAGGCCGAGGCGCGGCTGACCGCGCCGGGCTCGCCCTACGCCGTCGAGACCCGGACGATCCGGGGCGTGCCGACCCGGATCTGGGTGAACGCGCCGGGGACGCTGCGCGACCTGTTCCTCCGCGCGCAGGGCCACGGGGAGCGGACCTTCCTCGTCTACCGCGACGAGCGGACGAGCTTCACGGGCTTCGCCAGGGCGGCGATCACCCTGGCCCATCACCTGATCGGCCTCGGCGTCACGAAGGGCGACCGGGTCGCCATCGCCATGCGCAACCTGCCGGAATGGCCCGTCTGCTATTACGGCGCGCTGCTCGCGGGCGCCGTCGCGACGCCGCTCAACGCGTGGTGGACCGGGCCGGAACTCGCCTACGCGCTGGCGCATTCCGGCGCGCGGGTGCTGATCGCCGACGGCGACCGTCTCGCCCGGCTCGCCCCCCACCTGACCGAATGCCCGGCGCTCGCGGAGGTCATCGCCACCCGCGCCGAGCCGGGCGCCGCCCCGGCGCTCGCCGAGATCATCGGCCCCACGGGGGCATGGGCGTCCCTGCCCGAGCGCCCCGTACCGGGCCTCGCCCTCGACCCCGAGGACGACGCCACCCTGTTCTACACCTCCGGCACGACGGGCAAGCCGAAGGGCGCCATCGGCACCCACCGGGCCGCCGCCTCGACGGTGATGGCCTATCCCTATTCGGCGGCGCGCACGGCCCTGCGCAAGGGCGCCGAGCCGCCCCGGCCCGATCCGAACGCCCCCCAGCGGGCGGCCCTGCTGGCGATCCCGCTGTTCCACGTCACCGCCTGCCACGCCTCCCTCGGCAGCGCCCTGTTCGGCGGCCACCGGCTGGTGATGATGCATCGCTGGGACCCACAGGACGCCCTCGACCTCGTGGAGGCGGAGGGCTGCACCACGGCGGGCGGCGTGCCGACCATCGCGTGGCAATTGGCGGAGGCCGCCCGCGCCGCCGGGCGCCCCCTGCCGAGCCTGGAGACCGTCTCCTACGGCGGCGCCCCCGCCGCCGCCGACCTCGTGCGCAGTCTCGGCGACGCCTTCCCGAAGGTCGTGCCCGCGACGGGCTGGGGCATGACCGAGACCTCCGCCACCTTCACCCACCACCAGGGCGAGGATTACATCGCCCATCCCGGCTCCTGCGGCACGCCCCTGCCGGTCTGCGAGATCCGCATCCGCGATCTCCTCGGCCGCGACCTGCCGCCGGGGGAGGTCGGGGAACTCTGCGTGCGGGGGCCCGGCATCGTGCGCGGCTACTGGGACGACCCCGAGGCTACGGCCGAGACTTTTCGCGAGGGCTGGCTCCATACCGGCGACCTTGCGGTCGCCGACGCGGAGGGCTTCGTCACCGTCGTCGACCGGATGAAGGACATGCTGATCCGGGGCGGCGAGAACATCCATTGCATCGAGGTGGAGGACGTCCTGTTCGCCCATCCCGACGTGATCGACGCCGTCGTCCTGCCGGTGCCGCACCCGACCCTCGGCGAGGAGCCCGGCGCCGTCGTGACCCTCGCGGCGGGCTCCGACGCCACGCCCGAGGCGATCCGCGCCTTCGCGGCCGGGCGGCTCGCCGCCTACAAGGTGCCCGTCCGGGTGCGGATCTGGGACGGGATGCTGCCGCGCAACCCCGCCGGCAAGATCATGAGACAAGCTTTGCGCGATGTTTTCGCCCCGGCTCCAAATTAAGCCGGGCGGCGCATTGCCATGCGCCCGTATTGGATACAGAATTCGCCAAGACGACCGAAGCCGAACTTCAAGAGAATCGGCACGGCGTCAGGAGGAAGCGTCATGTCCAACGCCGCCGGCCGCCGATTTTTTCTGAACAGTACCGCCCTCGCCACAATCGCCGCCCTCGCCCTCTCAGGCCCGGCGCGGGCAGCGGACCCGATCAAGATCGGCGTCATCGCGGAAGCGCAGGCGGTGGTCGGCGCCTCGATCCCGCAGGCGGCGCAGCTCGCCGCCGACGAGATCAACGCCAAGGGCGGGGTCGAGGGCCGGATGATCCAGGTCGTCACCTACGACGACAAGTCCTCAGCGGCCGACGCGGTGCGCGCCTTCCAGCGGGCGGTGAGCGAGGACAAGGTCCAGGTCGTCATCGCGAGCTATGTCTCGGAAGTCGTGCTGGCGCTGATGCCCTGGGCGGCGCGGCTGAAGACGCCGATGATCACGCCGGGCGCCGCCTCGAACGAGATCAGCCTCGCGGTCCACAAGGACTATGCCCGCAACAAGTACACGTTCCACGGATACCTGACCTCGGCCGCCCTGGCGCAATCGATCTGCGACGGCAGCAAGGCGGTGCTCACCGACCTGCTCAAGGCGAAGACGGCCGCGATCATGAGCGAGGACGCCGCGTGGACCCGGCCGCTGGACGTCGGCTACGAGGAATGCCTGCCGAAGATCGGGCTGAAGGTGGTGGAACACATCCGCTTCTCGCCCGACACGGGGGATTTCACGCCGATCTACAACCGGATCGAGGCGGCCAAGCCCGACCTGATCGTCACCGGCATCTCGCATGTCGGGGTGCAGCCGACGGTGCAGTGGAAGAACCAGCAGGTGCCGCTCGCCATGACCGGCATGAACTCGCAGGCCACCGCCTCGACCTTCTGGAACGACACGAACGGCGGCACGGACGGGGTGATCTTCCAGAGCCTCGCGGTGCCCGGCGCAGCCATGACCGACAAGACCGTGCCCTTCGGCGAGGCGTTCAAGAAGCGCTTCAACGGCGCCCCGTCCTACGCGGGCTACATGGCCTACGATCAGGTCTATTACATCGCCGACGCGATCAAGCGGGCCGGATCGAGCGAGGCCGACAAGCTCGTGGACGCCCTGGAGAAGACCGACTGGACCGGCGTCGCCGGCCGCATCCAGTTCCAGGGCAAGGACGATCCCTTCACCCACTCGATCAAGTACGGCGAGGGCTACGTCACCGGGCTCCTGGCGCAGTGGCAGGGCGGCAAGCAGGTCGCCATCTGGCCGTCCAAGATCGCCAACGGGCAGGTGATCCTGCCCGCCGCCGTGAAGGCCGCCGCGCGCTGAGCGCTAATGCGGGGCGCCGGGCGCCGGGGCGACATCCCCGACCCGGCGGCCCGCCTCGCCGAGACCGAGCTTCACCGCCTGCCGGTTGGCGAGGCCGAAGCGCAGCACCGCCTGTTCCAGATAGTCGATCGCGTCCACGAGGCCGGCGCGGGCGGTGTCGATCTCGTCTTCCTCGTCGAGCGGCGTCTCCGCGAGCTTGACGGCGGCGATGAGCACCCGGTCGCGCTCGTCCTCGATGCGGGGGTCGCGCTCCAGATGGCCGCGCACGTCGGCATCGTAGGCCTCGATCACCGCCCAGGGCAGCCGGTCCTTGGCCAGCACGCCCGGAAAGCGCTGGGCATGGCGGCGGGCCGTGGTGGCGGCGCGGGCGACGAGGTCGGCAAGCATCGTGACCATTCCCGTTCCCGCGCACCCGGCTCACCCCGCAAGTGGCAGCGCCGCCGGCTCTTGGCAACCGCCCGTCACGGCTCGCGGGTGAAGGCGAGGCCGGGTACGGGCGTCGTCCCGGTGACCTGGATGACCGCCTCGCCCGCGTCGAGGCGGACGCGCACGCTCTTGCGCAGGCCGGGGCAGTCCTTCGCCCCGGTGAAGGCCTCGGGGCGGCGATAGGCCCCGCCCTGGATGACGTCGATCCAGCCCTCCGCCGGCAGCGTCACCCGGTAGAGCCCCGCCTCGGGCACGCTCACCCGCGTGGCGCCCGCGAGCGCGCTGCCGGGCTCGCGCGGCGCCCGCTCCGGCGGCATGGGCAGGGCCGCCTGCGCCAGCGGCGTCATCGCGAGCCGGCGGAACGTGGGCGGCGCGGTCGTGTCCCCGGCTTCCGGCGCGGCGAGCAGCGCCCGCTCGGCGTCGAGGGACCACGCGAAGCCGCCGCAGCCGGTCCCGGCGGCATGGGCCGCGCCCGTGGCGAGGAGCCCGGCGAGGGCGGCAACGGTGACGAGCTTCATCGGGCGATCCTCGCGGCGGCGATCCGGCGAGCGTTATATCTGACCGGATAGTTCGGCAAGGCGGGGCTCAGTCGCTCCCGGCGAGATAGCCCATGCCGGGCGGGAACGGGCAGCGGAGGGTCCAGTGCAGCCCGTCCGGCGCGAAGGCGAGGATCGTCCGCCCGGCGAGGTCGTGGCCGACCATCTGGCTCAGCACCTCCGCGCCGAAGCCGCGCCGGGCCGGGGTGGCGAGCCCTCTGAGCCCGGTCTCCGTCCAGGCGAGGGTGAAGAGCGGATCGGGATCGGCCGGCTCCACGTGCCAGGACACGGCGATCCGCCCCGCCTGCATCGCCGCGCCGTGCTCCACCGCATTCACGGCGAGTTCGTGGATCGCCAACCCCAGGACTTGCGCTGCCCGCGCCCGCAGGCGGATCGTGGGCCCGCTCAGATGCAGGCGGTCGCCTTCCTGCACCGTGTAGGTCAGCAATTCCTCGGCGATGACCGCGTGCAGGTCGACGTCGCCGGTATGGTCGATGGCGACATGCATCCGCACGATGGAATCGAGCCGGTCGCGCAGGTGCGCGGCGTATTCGGCGGCCTCCTCCCGTGCCTCGGCGGAGCGCTGGATGACCTCGCGCAGCAGGCCGAGGGTCGAGCGCAGGCGCTGGCGCAGGTCGGCGGCAGTGTCCCGCCGGTCGAAGAGCCGGCGCAGGCGCGCGTTGTCGGCCTCGAGTTCCGCGTTGCGCGCGATCAGGGCGGCGATCGACGTGTCGGAGTCCATCCGAGCCTCGCGTGTACCGGGGCATCCCGCTGCATCAACCGGCCGGTTCCGCGAAGCGATCCTCGCTATCAGCGCACCAAACGGTCGGCGGGGCGCGGCCTTGGGCCGGTCGCGTCCGAGAGGCCGTCGCGCTCCGTGCCGCGAGCTATGTCGGGCGGGAGAGCAGCCCCCGCCCGGCGAGGTTGCGCATCAGGGCGCCGATGCCCTCGCTCCAGGGGGCCGCGTCCTTCGAGGTGGTCACGCGGTTCACGAGCCGGCCTAGCCGGGGGCTCGTGATCGTCACCCGGTCCCCGACCTTGTGCGTGAAGCCCCGGCCGGGCTCGTCGCGGTCCTGGATCGGGGCGAACAGGGTGCCGAGGAACAGCACGAACCCGTCCGGGTACTGGTGCTCGCTGAGGGACTGGCGGACGAGATCGAGGGGATCGCGGCTGATCTGGCCCATCGCGCTGGCGCCCGCGAGGCGGTAGCCGTCCTCGCCCTCCACCACGAGTTCGAGTTCGGCGTGGCGCACGTCGTCCATGGTGAAGCGGTCATCGAACAGCCGCACCAGCGGGCCGAGGGAGCAGGAGGCGTTGTTGTCCTTGGCCTTGCCGAGGAGCAGGGCCGAGCGGCCCTCGAAATCGCGCAGGTTGACGTCATTGCCGAGGCTCGCCCCGACCGACGTGCCGTCCGGGGCGACGAGCAGCACGATCTCCGGCTCGGGGTTGTTCCACGTCGAATCGGAGCGGATGCCGATCTCGGCGCCCCAGCCCAGGGTCGAGAGGACGGGGGACTTGGTGAAGATCTCCGCATCCGGCCCGATGGCGACTTCGAGATATTGCGACCACAGGCCGTCCGCCATCAGGGCGCGCTTGAGGGCGGCGGCGTCCTCCGTGCCGGGCACGACGGCGCGCAGGCTTCCCCCGATCTGCACTTCGAGGCGGGCGCGGATGGCGGCGGCGGCGGCCGGGTCGCCGTCCGCGCGCTCTTCGATGACCCGCTCCAGGGCCGAGACCGCGAAGGTGACGCCGGAGGCCTTCACGCATTGCAGGTCGATGGGGCTGAGCAGGGCGAGGCCGTCCGGCCCGTCGAGAGGGCGCCCGCCCGCCCCGGTGAAGTGCCGGGCCTCGACCAGCGCCGACACGGTCGGCGCGACGGCGGCCATGTCGTAGACGCGCCCGCCCTCGATCAGGATCGGGGACGGCCCCTCGGGCAGGTGCGCCCGGCCGAGGAACAGGCCCTCGCGCCAATCCGCCGGCAATGCCTCCGCCGCCGAGAATGCCATGCGCGTCGCGTCCCTGGTTCGGCGGCGCCGATGGGTCACCGCTCTCGTGATGACCCCAAGGGAGGGCCCGCGCGGCCGGGCCTGTCAAGCAGGCGCTAGCGGCCGGGCCGGGTCGTCGCCCGCCGGAGGGCGGCGGCCAGGGCGCCGTCCGGCTGGCTGGCGGGGGCGGGCGCAGGTGCGGGCCGCGCGGCCGGGGGCCGGGACCCGGCATTCGGAGCCGCGCGGTCGATCGGATCGTCGAGGCGCATCGAGAGGGCGATCCGCTTGCGCGGCACGTCCACCGACAGGACGAGGACGCGCACCACGTCCCCGGCCTTCACCACCTCCGAGGGGGCGGAGATCCGCCGCCGCGCCATGGCCGAGATGTGGACGAGCCCGTCCTGATGGACGCCGATATCCACGAACGCCCCGAAGGCGGCGACGTTCGTCACCACGCCTTCGAGCTGCATGCCGGGCTTCAGGTCGCCGAGGGTCTCGACGCCTTCCTGGAAGGTCGCCGTCTTGAAGGCGGGGCGCGGGTCGCGGCCGGGCTTTTCGAGTTCGGCGATGATGTCGCGCACGGTCGGCACGCCGAAGCGCTCGTCCGCGAAGGCGGCGGGCTGGAGGGCCTTGAGCTTGGCGCCGTCGCCGATCAGGGCGCGGATGTCGCTCTTCGTGGCCTCCAGGATGCGCAGCACCACCGGATAGGCCTCCGGGTGGACGCCGGACCGGTCCAGCGGGTTCTCGCCGCCCTGGATGTGCAGGAAGCCGGCCGAGAGTTCGAAGGTCTTCGGCCCGAGGCCCGGCACCTTCTTCAGCGCCACCCGGCTGCGGAACGGGCCGTTCCCGTCGCGATAGGCCACGATGTTGGCGGCGAGCGACGCGCCGAGCCCCGAGACCTGCGCCAGCAGGGCGGGCGAGGCGGTGTTCACATCGACGCCCACCGCGTTCACCGCGTCCTCCACCACCGCCGAGAGGGAGCGCGAGAGTTTCGCCTCGGTCACGTCGTGCTGGTACTGCCCGACGCCGATGGATTTCGGGTCGATCTTCACGAGTTCGGCCAGCGGATCCTGCAACCGGCGGGCGATGGAGACCGCGCCGCGATGGGAGACGTCGAGATCGGGCAGTTCCCGGCTCGCGATCTCGGAGGCCGAGTAGACCGAGGCGCCGGCTTCCGAGACCATGACCTTGGTCATCCGAAGGTCGGGGTTGGCGGCCAGCACCTCGGCGGCGAGCTTGTCGGTCTCCCGCGAGGCGGTGCCGTTGCCGATGGCGACGAGGTCCACCTTGTGGGTGCGGCAGAGCCGGCCGAGGATTTCGACCGTCTCGCGCCAGCGGCGCTGCGGCTCGTGCGGATAGGTGGTCTCCACGGCTACGACCTTGCCGGTGGCATCCACCACCGCGACCTTCACGCCGTTGCGGTAGCCGGGATCGAGCCCGATCGTCGCGCGGCCCCCCGCCGGGGCGGCCAGCAGCAGGTCCTTGAGGTTGCCGGCGAAGACCTTCACTGCCTCGGCCTCGGCCTTCTCGAACAGGCGGGTGCGCAGGTCGGTCTTGATGCCGGTGCGGATCTTGGTGCGCCACGCCCCGCGCACCGTCTCCAGCAGCCACGCGTCGCCGGGGCGGCCCTGGGCGGCGACGCCGTGACGGTGGCAGATCGCCCGCTCGAACGGGCCGGGGGTGCCCGCCGGCATGTCCTCGCCCTCGGCGGCGAGGTCGAGATCGAGGATCTCTTCCTTCTCACCCCGGAACAGGGCGAGGATCCGGTGCGAGGGCATGCGCTCCAGCCGCTCGCTCCAATCGAAGTAATCCGCGAACTTGGCGCCCGCCGCCTCCTTGCCCTTGCGGACGCGAGAGACCGCCTGCCCGGCGCGCCAGAAATCCTCGCGCAGGCGCCCGACGAGGTCGGCATCCTCCGCGAAGCGCTCCACGAGGATGTGCCGCGCGCCCTCCAGCGCCGCCTCGGCGCCGGGCACGCCCTTGTCCGGGGCGACGTAGCGGGCGGCGAGGCCCGCCGGGCTCTGCGTCGGGTCGGCGAGCAGGGCCTCGGCCAGCGGGCCGAGACCGGCCTCGCGGGCGATCTGCGCCTTGGTCCGCCGCTTGGTCTTGTAGGGGAGGTAGATGTCCTCAAGCCGCGCCTTGGTGTCGGCGGCGGCGATGGCGGCGGCGAGTTGCGGCGTGAGCTTGCCCTGGGCGCGGATGCTCTCCAGCACGCTCGCCCGCCGGTCGCGGAGCTCGCGCAGGTAGCCGAGGCGTTCCTCCAGCAGGCGCAACTGCGAATCGTCCAGCGAGCCCGTCGCCTCCTTCCGGTAGCGGGCGATGAAGGGGACGGTCGCGCCCCCGTCGAGGAGGGCGACGGCGGCCTCGACCTGGGCCTCCCGCACGCCGAGTTCCCCGGCGATCAGCTGGTTCACCGACGTCATCTCGCCCCCTCGCCTTCCGCACCGTGAGGCGGGCGCTGTAGCGCTTGGCGGCGGTTCGGACCAGGGCCACGGGGTTCGTCGGCTGCCCCGGTCTGGCCAATCTCTTGGGACACAGGAGGTGGCATGATCCGCATCCGCGCCACGGCAGCTCTCCTGATCGGCTTGACCGGGCTCGCCGGCTGCCACGAGACCTCCACCCGCCACCTCGACCCGATCCCGCCCCGGACGCTCTCGCTGATGGCCAAGGCCGGCATGAGCCCGGCCGACCCGATCCTGATCCGCGCCTACAAGAAGGAATCGGAGATGGAGGTGTGGAAGCGCGGGCCGGACGGCCGCTACGCGCTGCTGAAGACCTATCCGGTCTGCCGCTGGTCCGGCCAGCTCGGCCCGAAGGTGAAGGAGGGCGACCGCCAGACGGTGGAGGGGTTCTACACGATCACGCCGGGGCAGATGAACCCGAACTCGTCCTACTACCTCTCCTTCGACACCGGCTTCCCGAACGAGTTCGACCGCGCCAACGGCCGCACGGGCAGCTACCTGATGGTCCACGGCACCTGCTCGTCCATGGGCTGCTTCGCCATGACCGACCAGACCATCTCCGAGATCTACGCCCTGGCCCGGGAGGCCTTCGCGGGCGGGCAGCGGAGCTTCCAGTTCCAGGCCCTCCCGTTCCGCATGAACGCCCAGAACCTCGCCACCTTCCGCAACGACCCGAACATGCCGTTCTGGAAGAACCTGAAGGAGGGTTCGGACATCTTCGAGGTGACGGGCCAGGAGCCGCAGGTGGGCGTCTGCGGCCTGCGCTACAGCTTCGGCGGCCCGGAGATCGCGACCAACCCCTGCGCCCCCGTCATCGACCCGGCCGTGGCCGCCAAGCAGGCGGCCGACGAGCGCCGCGTGGCGGAGCTCGCCGCAGGCGTGGCGGCCAAGCGCCTCGTCTACAAGGACGGCGGGCAGAACCCGGTCTTCAGCACGAACTTCGCGCCCCCCGCCGAGGAGGCCGCCCTCCCCTACAGCGCCAAGGAATACAGCCAGCGCGACCTCGGCACGGTCAGCCGCCCCGACGCCCTCGTCGGCGGCCCGCAGGAAATCGCCGCGACGGCCGGCGGCCCCGTGGCGGCCCGGCGCTAGCGCACCCGCCAGGTCGGACGCCCGATCAGGTCGGTCAGGCGCTCGATCCCGTCCTCGACGATGGCATCGACCCGCCGCAGCCACCGGGGCGGCGCCCGATGGCCCGCATGGGCCATCACATCCGCGACCAGCCCCTCGACCTCCGCCTCGCTCTCCGGCGGCAGGGTCCGGCCCGCCAGCTCGTTCGGCGGGAGGGCGGGGCTGCGGGCCACGACCGCATCCCAGCTGCGTCCCCAGGCGAGGGCGGCGAGGCGTTCGTTCGCCTCTCCGTGATAGGCCTCGACGGCGGCGACCGCCTCGCGCGCCTCGCCCCTAAACGCCTCGCCATCGAGGCCCCGCGCCCAGGCGAGGTTGTCGAGGAGATGCCCGAGCCGCCGCCTCTGGCCGGCGGCGCGCCGATGCAGCCCCAGCGCGTGCAGGCGGCGGGACGCCTCCACGGCGAAGGGGCCGGACCTGCGGTTGACCCGCTCCAGCAGGTCGCCGGGCGCCAGCAGCGGATCGAGCCGTTCCGTCAGTCCCAGTTCCGCGACGAGGCGCACGAGCAGCGGCGCGGGCGAGCGCCGGTCGCGGACCGGCACGATTCGGATCCGCTCCCCGGCGGCGCGACGCCAGGGGTCGAGCAGGGCGAGGGGATCGTAGCGATCCGAGAAGCCCTCGCGCCGGACGAAGCCCCGGAAGGTCCGCGCCTCCGCGAGGACCTGCGTCCTCTGGGCATAGGCGCAGGCCAGCCGCTCGGCCTGCGGCGTCGCCACCAGGGCCACCTCCATGGCGAAGCCGAACCGGCCGAACACAGCGGCGAGGCGCGCGGGGCCGCCGGGATCGGGCCGCTGCACGGAAACATCCTCGCAGGCGACGATCACCGTGTCGGCGTCGGTCTCGGCCAGGATCGTGGCGAGGCGGGCGAGACGGTGCTGGGTCACGTCGGCCGAGGCGTGCAGGACGGGCGGGGCGAGCTTCGGGGCGCAAAGCCCGACCTCGCCGAGGCTCGGCCGCAGCCGGGTCAGCACCTCGTGGAACGAAGTCGCGCCGGTTCGCGGCAAACCGAGGGTAACGATCGCGCGGCGCATCGGGCCAACTCCTGTGTGGGCATAATTCCCACTTGGCCCGGACACGACATCACGTCGCCCGAGCCCTCAAGCTTGCCCTCCGGTATAAGTGGGAATTTTACCCACGCAAAGCCCGTCGGGACGCAGGGCGTGCGCCCCGGCACTCAGCCCAGGGCGACCCGGCGGCGGCGGTCGCCCGCGCCGAAGAGCTTGTTGCGGAGCGTGCCCGGTGCGTAAGCGGTCTTGTAGAGGCCGCGATCCTGCAATTCGGGGATCACGATGTCGATGAAGTCCGAAAAGCTTTCCGGCACGACGATGCGGCTGAGGTTGAACCCGTCGACCTCGCCTTCCTCGACCCAGGATTGCAGCTCGTCGGCGATGGACACGGCATCGCCGGTCAGCACCGCGTAGCGCCCGCCGAGCCCGAGTTCGCCCAGGAGATCGCGCTTGGTCAGGCCGCGCTGGGCGGCGGCCGCCGTGGCCGACTGGATCGCGTTGCCCGGCGCGTAGGGGATCGGCTCGTCGAGGCCGTAGCGGGCGAAGTCGATGCCGGTGGAGGCGGAGAAATGCGCGAGCCCCGCCTCGGAACTGGCGTAGCGGCGATACTCGTCGCGCTTGTCCTCCGCCTCGGCGCGGGTGCGGCCGGGGATTGCGGCGAGGCCGAGGAACACCTTCACGTCCTGGGGGTCGCGCCCGGCGGCCGCCGCCTCGGCGCGGATGGCGCGGACGGAGTCGCGGGCCGTCGCCTTGTCGCGGGCGGAGATGAACACGCATTCCGCGTGGCGCCCGGCGAAGGCCCGGCCCCGGCCGGAGGCGCCCGCCTGGTAGAGGACGGGCGTGCGCTGGGGCGAAGGTTCGCAGAGATGGGTGCCCTCCACCGACAGGAACTCCCCGCGATGGGCGATCTTGCGGATCCGCGCCGGATCGCTGAACACCCGCGCCTCCCTGTCCCGGCGCACGGCGGCATCGTCCCAGCTTTCTTCCCAGAGCTTGCCGAGCACTTCCAGATACTCGTCCGCGTAGTCGTAGCGGCGGTCATGGGGCGGCAGCACCTCGCCCCGGCCGCGATGGGCGCTGTCGAGATAGCCGGTGACGACGTTCCAGCCGATCCGCCCGTTGGTCAGGTGGTCGAGGGTCGAGATCCGCCGGGCGAAGGTGTAGGGCGCCTCGGCGAAGACGTTCACGGTGACGCCGAAGCCGAGATGCTCCGTCACCGCCGCCATGGCCGGGACGATGAGGGTCGGGTCGTTGACGGGAAGCTGCACCGCCTCCCGCGCGGTCACATCGATGCCGCCGCCGTAGATGTCGTAGACGCCGATGATGTCGGCGATGAACAGGCCGTCGAACAGGCCGCGCTCCAAGAGCTTCGCCTGATCTGTCCAGTAGGCGAGGGTGTTGTACTCGGGCGAGCGGTCGCGCGGATGGGTCCACAGACCGTGGTTGATGTGGCCGACGCAGTTCATGTTGAACGCGTTGAGCCGGATCTGCTTGGCGGGGGGCTTCATCGCGCGCGCAGCCTCCGCACCGCGCTGTCGCCCGCGCACTGCACGAGGCAGACGAGGGCGATCAGGATGGCGATCACCACCGTCATCACGGTGGTGTCGAAGCGCTGGTAGCCGTAGCGGATCGCGACGTCGCCGAGCCCTCCGGCCCCCACCGCCCCGGCCACCGCCGAGGCGCCGATCATCGAGACGAGGGTGATGGTGAGGCCGCCGACGATCCCCGGCAGGGCTTCCGGCAGCAGCACGTGGAGCAGGATGTGGCGGCGGCGGCAGCCGATGGACTGGGCCGCCTCGATCAGCCCCGGATCGACCTCCCGCAGGGACACCTCCGCGATCCGCGCGAAGAACGGCGTGGCGCTCACCGCCAGCGGCACGATGGCCGCCCAGACGCCGATGGTGGTGCCGACCACGAGCCGGGTGAAGGGGATGAGCGCCACGAGCAGCACGATGAAGGGCACGGCCCGGAAGCCGTTCACCACGATGCCCACCACGCGGTTCGCGCGGGGTGCCGGAAAGATGCCGCCCGCCCCGGAGGTGACGAGGAACAGCGCCAGGGGGATGCCCGCCGCCACCGCGACCGAGGCCGACACGCCGACCATGAACAGCGTGTCGAACGCCGCCTGCCAGAGGCGGTCAATCATCTGCGGCGACATGGCCGATCCCCTCGACGTTCAGCCCGATGGCCCGCAGGCGGGCCTCCGCCTCCGGCCGTTCGGCGGCGACGAGCATCCGCCCGACCGCGTGGCCCTGGATGCGCTCGATCTCCGCCTGGAGCAGCCGCACCGGCCCGCCCGCCGCCGCGACCAGGGCCGACAGGTCCGGCGCCTCCCGCCCGGCGAGGGCGATCCGCAGCAGGGCCCACGCGCCGGGCACGGGATGCGGCGAGACCCGCCCCGCCAGATCCTCCGGCAGGGCGCGGGTGAGCGGCGCGAGCAGCGCCCGCGTGGCCGGGTGCTCCGGCGCGCCGAACACCCGCCAGACCGGCCCGGTCTCGGCGACCCGCCCCGCTTCCAGCACCACGACCTCGGAGCAGATCTCGCGGATCACGCTCATCTCGTGGGTGATGAGGATGATGGTGAGACCGAGCCGCCGGTTGATGTCCCGCAGCAGGCCGAGGATCGACAGGGTGGTCTCGGGGTCCAGCGCCGAGGTCGCCTCGTCGCAGAGCAGGATCTCCGGGTCGCTGACCAGGGCGCGGGCGATGCCGACCCGCTGCTTCTGCCCGCCCGACAGGCGCGACGGATAGGACTCGGCCTTCCCCTCAAGCCCGACGAGGCGCAGCGCCTCCTCCACCCGCCGGGCGGTCTCGGCCCGGTCCACCCCCGCGACCCGCAGGGGCAGCGCCACGTTCTGCCGGACGGTCTTGGCGGAGAGCAGGTTGAAGTGCTGGAAGATCATGCCGATGCGGCGGCGCAGGGCCACGAGCCCGGCCGTGCCGAGCCCGGCGATGGGCGCGCCGTCGATCAGCACCCGGCCGGAGGTCGGCTCCTCCAGCCGGTTCACCGTGCGCAGCAGGCTCGACTTCCCCGCCCCCGAGCGGCCGATGATGCCGACGATCGCGCCCGCCGGGACGGCGAGGGAGATGTCCTCCAGGGCGCGGACCTCGCCCCCGGCGGATCGGTAGGTCTTGGAGACGCCCTCGAACCGCACGGTTCCACCCGTCCGGGGCGCGGCGGGCGCCGGGGCGGCCGCGACGGGGCGGGAGGCGGCGGCGCGGGCCGCCCAGCCCTCCGCGTCGTGGAGGCCGACGAAAGCCAAGCCGTCCATCGTCACTTCTGCCACGCCAGCACGTACAGCTTGTCGCTGCCGGCGAAGGACTTGTGGATCTGCTGCTTCACGGCATGCGAGTTCTGGAACAGCGCCACGAACTTCCTGACGACCGGATCGTCCTTGCGCGCGGCCTTGGTGACGAAGCTCACCGTGAAGAGCTTGTCCTCGATGCCGGAATAGATGAGCGCGCTCGTCGGGTCGAAGGTCCCGGCGGCGACGATGAAGTGCGGGTAGCCCTGCGCGAGATCGACATCGCCGGTGATCCGCACGAGCTGCGGCCCCTCGACCTCGGTGAACTTCAGCTTCTTCGGGTTCTCGGTGATGTCGTCGACCGTGCCGAGGAAGCCGACGCCGTCCTTCAGCTTGACGAGCCCCGCCTTCTGCAGGAGCAGCAGGCCGCGCCCCTGGTTCACCGGATCGTTGGCGATGGCGACCTTCCCGCCCACGGGGATCTGGTCGAAGCTCTTATGCTTCAGGGAATACAGGCCGACATTCTGCAGGATGCCGAGGCCGACGATGTCGAACGCGTAGCCCTTCTGCTTGGAGGCGTTCTCCATGAAGGGCCGGTGCTGGAAGAAGTTCACGTCGATGTCGCCGGCATCCAGCGCGACGTTGGGCGTGGTCCAGTCGCTGAACTCCACGACCTTGATATCGATTCCCTGCGCCTTGGCCTCCGGGATCAGCGCGTTGACGGCGTCGCTGTAGGCGCCCGGCACGGTGCCGACCTTCAGGGTCTCGGCCTGGGCCAACGTCGCGCCGAGGGTGAGAAGGGCGGCGGCGAACACTCTCGGAAGGCGCATCGGTGGAAGGCTCTGGCAGGCTGTTGTCGTCGGCGACTGTGTAGATCGGCCGGGTGCCGCCCGACATTCCAAAGATCTTCGCCCGCAAGGACGAATGATCTCTGCGGGCCCGGAAAAAGAGGAGCCTGTCGCGGCGGATCGGGGCGCATGAGATGCGATCCGCGATGATGGGCGAAAACCGCGCATCGTTTTCCGCGCATCGTGCGTTCTCGCAAGCAGAGCATCAGCTCACGGGGGGATGAAACGACAGCGAGGAGGCAAATATGCTGCGTGGTGGATTGCTTTGGTTGTTGGGGATACCGCTGCCGATCATCCTGCTTCTGTGGTTCTTCGGCGTGTTCCACTAAGCAACGACAGACAGCGGGCGCCTTCCATGGCCAGTACGCTCGGCCCTGGAACGGTGCCCGTCCGCCAAGGTGTCCATGCCGTTACTTGCGCCCTTGCCCCTTGAGGCGAAGGCTGCTCTGAGGATACGGTATACATTACGCCTGTTCCAGAGAGAGAATCCGATGGCGCGTCTGAACGTCAACGGCGTCGTCCGCGAGGTCGATGCCGAGCCCGACACGCCGCTCCTCTGGGTGATCCGCGAGCAGATCGGATTGACCGGCACCAAGTATGGCTGCGGCATCGCCCAGTGCGGTGCCTGCACCGTGCATATCGACGGGGCGGCGGTGCGCTCCTGCTCGATGCCCCTCTCGGCGGTAGAGCCGGGGCAGAAGATCGTGACGATCGAGGGGCTGGCGGCGGGCGCCGCCCATCCGGTGCAGCAGGCCTGGGCCGAACTCGACGTGCCGCAATGCGGCTTCTGCCAGCCGGGCATGATCATGGCCTCGGCGGCCCTGCTGGCGCAGACGCCGCACCCGAGCGAGGAGCAGATCCGCCAGGAGATCACCAACATCTGCCGCTGCGGCACCTACAACCGCGTGCTGGCGGGCATCAAGCTCGCCGCCGAGCGCGGCCAGTCCGGTTGAGGGGTTTCCGCATGAGCGTCCATCAGAAGGCCCCCCGCCCCTCCCGCCGCGCGATGCTGGCCGGTGCCGGCCTGTTCACCCTCGGCTTCCACATCCCGTTCAAGGCCACGGCCGCGACCCTCGACGGGGCGCCCCTGGCCCCGGAGGTGAACGCCTGGGTCGTGGTGAAGCCCGACGAGACCGTGGTGATCCGCATCGCCCGCTCGGAGATGGGCCAGGGCACCCTCACCGGCCTCGCCCAGCTCGTCGCGGAGGAACTCGGCTGCGATTGGGCCCGCGTCACCACCGAATATCCGAGCCCGGGCCAGAACCTCGCCCGCAAGCGCGTCTGGGGCGACTATTCCACCGGCGGCAGCCGGGGCGTGCGCGATTCCCATGAGTACGTGCGCAAGGGCGGTGCCGCCGCCCGGATGATGCTCGTCGCCGCCGCCGCGAAGGGCTGGGGGGTGCCGGAAGCCGAGTGCCGGGTGGAGCGCGGGGTGATCACCCACGGCCCGTCCGGCCGCAGCACCACCTTCGGCGCGGTCAGCGCCGAGGCGGCGAAGATCGCCCCGCCCCAGGACGTGGTGCTCAAGGACCCGAAGGACTGGACCATCGCCGGCAAGCCGCTGAAGCGGCTCGACACCCTGCCCAAGCTCGACGGCAGCCAGGTCTACGGCCTCGACCTGAAGCTTCCCGGCCTCCTCAACGCCGCGATCCGCGATTGCCCCGTCACCGGCGGCACCGTGAAGAGCTTCGATGCGGCCTCGGTGGCGGGCATGCCCGGCGTGAAGCGGGTGATCCCGGTCGGCGACAGCGCCGTCGCCGTGGTGGCCGACACGTTCTGGCGGGCCAAGACCGCCCTCGACGCCCTGCAGATCGTCTGGGACGAGGGGCCGAACGCGGCGGTGTCCAGCGAGACCATCGCGGCGACCCTGCGCGACGGGCTCGACGCCGATGAGGCCTTCGTCGGCAACAAGGCCGGCGACGTGGCAGGCGCGCTGAAGGGCGCCGCCAAGGTGGTGGAGGCCGTCTACGGCGTGCCGTTCCAGAACCACGCCACGATGGAGCCGATGAACGCCACCGCGCTCTGGACGCCGGAGCGCTGCGAGGTCTGGACGCCGACGCAGAACGGCGAGGCGGCGCTGGCCGCCACCGCCGACGCCGCCGGCCTGCCGGCCACGTCCTGCGAGGTCTACAAGATCCATCTCGGCGGCGGCTTCGGCCGGCGCGGCGCCACGCACGATTGGGTGCGCCAGGCCGTGCTGATCGCCAAGGAGATGCCGGGCACGCCGGTCAAGCTGATCTGGACCCGCGAGGAGGACATGACGCATGGCCGGTACCACCCGGTCACGCAGTGCCGGATGCGCGCCGCCCTCGACGCGGACGGCACCCTGACCGGGCTGCACATGCGCATCTCCGGCCAGTCGATCCTGGCCTCCGTCGCCCCCCAGCGCATGGTGGAGGGCCGCGATCCCGTCACCTTCCAGGGGCTCAACCCCGGCGGGCCCGAGGCGGCGATCGGCTACACGATCCCGAACCTCCTGATCGACCACGCCATGCGCAACCCGCACATCCTGCCGGGCTTCTGGCGGGGCGTGAACCTGAACCCGAACGCCATCTACCTCGAATGCTTCATGGACGAGCTGGCCCATGCCACCGGCCAGGATCCCCTCGCCTTCCGGCTGAAGCTGATGGACAAACACCCGAAGCACCGGGCCGTGCTGCAGGCGGTGGCCGAGCGGATCGGCTGGGACAGCAAGCCGCCGGAGGGCGTCTTCCGCGGCCTTTGCCAGACGATGGGGTTCGGCAGCTACGTGGCCGGTGCGGCCGAGGTCTCGGTCTCCGACCAGGGCGAGCTGAAGATCCACCGCATCGTGGCGGCCACCGATCCCGGCCACGCGGTCAACCCGCAGCAAATCGATGCGCAGGTGGCGGGCTCCTTCGTCTACGGCCTGTCGGCGGCCCTCTACGGCGCCTGCACCGTGAAGGACGGGCGGATCGAGCAGACGAACTTCGACAGCTATCCCGTCATGAAGATGGACGCGATGCCGGCGGTCGAGGCCATCCTGATGCCCTCTGGCGGGTTCTGGGGCGGCGTCGGCGAGCCGACCATCGCCGTGGCGGCGCCGGCCGTGCTGAACGCCGTCTTCGCGGCCACGGGCAAGCGGGTCCGCCACCTTCCCCTGAAGGACACGGACCTGCGCCGGGCATGAGGGCGCCGCTGCCGGGGCTCGCGCTCCTCGCCGTCCTCACCACGGGCGCGGGCGCCGTCGAGACGCGCCCGCCGCCGGGCGCCTCGTCCTGCACCGGCTGCCATGCCGAGGGTTCGGCGATGGGCGTGCTGGCGGGGCGGCCGGAAGCCGAGATCGCCGGCGCCCTCGACGCCTTCCGCAGCGGCACCCGCCCGGCGACGATCATGAACCGCATCGCCAAGGGGTTCGACGCGGGGGAATCCCAGGCCATCGCCGCCTGGTTCGCGGCGCAGGCGCCCCGATGAGGCGCGAGGGTTCGCCTAAGCCGACACGCCGCGCGGTGATCGGCGCCGCCGCCGCGAGCGTGCTGGCGCGCCCGGCGCTCGGCGGCACGCCCCCGCGCGTCGTGGTGATCGGCGCCGGGTTCGGCGGCGCCACGGCGGCGCGCGGCCTCGCCGCCGGGGGCGTCGACGTCACCCTGGTCGAGGCGTCCGAACGCTACATCGCCTGCACCGGCAGCAACGCGGTCGTCGTGGGCCTGCGCGGGATCGACGCCCAGACCTTCGGCTACGAGTCCCTCGGCCGGGCCGGGCTCCGGTTCGTCCGCGCCACCGCGACGGGAATCGATGCCACCGCCCGCCGCGTGAGCCTCGGCGACGGGACGGCGCTACCCTACGACCGCCTGATCCTCTCGCCGGGCATCGACCTGCGCTTCGACGCCATACCCGGCTACGACGCGAAGGCCGCCGAGGCGATGCCCCATGCCTGGAAGGCCGGGGAGCAGACGTTGCGCCTCGCCCGCCAGCTCGACGCCATGCCGGAGGGCGGCACGGTGGTGCTCTCGGCGCCCGCCAACCCCTATCGCTGCCCGCCCGGCCCCTACGAGCGCGCGAGCCTGATCGCCCACCTCCTCAAGACGCGGAAGCCACGGGCGAAGCTCGTCCTGCTCGACGCCAAGGACACGTTCTCGAAGCAGAAGCTGTTCGAGGCGGCCTGGGCAAAGCTCTACCCGGACGTGATCGAGTACGTGCCCCTCGCCGCAGGTGGCGCGGTGACGGAGGTGGATCCGGCGGGGATGGTCGTGCGCACCGACTTCGCCGAGTACAAGGCGGATGTGGCCTGCATCATCCCGCCCCAGCGGGCCGGGCGCATCGCGGCGCAGGCCGGCTGCGCCGACCGCAGCGGCTGGTGCCCGATCGACCCCGTGACCTTCGAATCGCGCCTCGTGCCGGGCATCCACGTGATCGGCGACGCGGCCATCGCCGGGGCAATGCCGAAATCCGCCTTCTCCGCGAATTCGCAGGGCAAGGTCTGCGCCCAGGCGGTGATCGACCTGCTAGCCGGGCGGGAGCCCGAGAGCCCGAAGCTCATCAACACCTGCTGGAGCCTCGTCGCGCCGGGCCACGGTATCTCCATCGCGGGCGTCTTCCACCCGGCCGACGGCCTCCTCGCGGACGTGCCCGGCGCCGGCGGCATCAGCCCCCTCGACGCGCCGGAGGACGTCCAGGCGCAGGAGGCGGCCTATGGCGAGAGCTGGTACCGGACGATCACCCGGGACGTGTTCGGGTGAGGCGGTGTGAGCGGGCCGCGCGCCTCCTCGCGGCGCTGCTGGGGTTCGCCGCCGCGCCGACGCGGGCCGGGGACGGCATGGTGCCCTACACCGTCGTCGGCGACGCGATCCCCGAATCCCTGACCGGCGCGCCGGGCGATCCCGTCCGGGGGCGGGCCATCGTCGCGGACCGGACCCGGGGGCTCTGCCTGCTCTGCCATGCCGGGCCCTTCCCGGAGGAGCGCTTCCAGGGCAACCTCGCCCCCGACCTCGCGGGGGTCGGCGCGCGCCGCAGCCCGGCGCAGCTGCGCCTGCGGCTGGTGGACGGGCGGGCGTTGAACCCCGACACGATCATGCCATCCTATTACAGCCTCGCGGGGCTCGCCCGCGTGGGCAAGGCGTGGCAGGGGTGCCCGATCCTCGGCGCGGGCGAGATCGAGGATATCGTCGCCTTCCTGGCGACCCTGCGCGAGGAGAGCCGATGAGCACGCGGAGCGGACGGAACGCGGTGGACCGGCGCCGGGTGCTCGCCGGGGCGGCGGGAGCCACCCTGGCGGTGGCCCTGCGCCCCGCCAAGGCGGCGACGTTGCCGCGCACCGAGACCACCGAATCCGCGATCAGGCGTTTCGCGGGCGACAACCCGATCCGGCCGGGACGGGTGACGCTGGACCTGCCGCCGCTGGTGGAGAACGGCAACACGGTGCCGCTCTCTGTGAGCGTCGAGAGCCCGATGACCTCCGAGGACCATGTGCGCCGCATCGGCGTGTTCAACGAGAAGAACCCGCAGCCGAACGTGGTCACGGTGCATCTGCGGCCGGGCGCCGGCCGGGCGCAGGTCTCGACCCGGATCCGTCTCGCCGACACGCAGCGCATCACCGCCATCGCCGAGATGAGCGACGGCACCTACTGGTCGGCGAGCGCGGACGCCATCGTGACCCTCGCCGCCTGCCTGGAGGGCTGAACCCGCATGGCCCGCGCCCTGATCAACCTGCCCAAGACCGCCAAGGCCGGCGACGTGATCGCGATCAAGACGCTGATGGCGCATCCGATGGAGACGGGGTTCCGCCCCGGCGCGGACGGCCGCATCCTGCCGCGCAACATCGTGACGGAGTTCGTCTGCCGCTTCGAGGACGAGGAGATCTTCCGGGCCGAACTCTTCCCCGCCTCGGCGGCCAACCCGTTCCTGACCTTCACCTGGGTGGCGACGCGCAGCGGCCGCTTCAGCTTCACGTGGCGCGGCGACGGGGGGTTCGACCAGACCGAGTCGGCGTCGATCACCGTGGCCTGAGCCGGCCATGCCGCGCCGCTCCGGGACGTCGCCGCCGGCCGCCCTCCTGGCCATCCTGCTCTCCGGCACCCTGGCGGGGGCGGAACCCATCGCCCCGGCCGACCGGCGCTCGGGCTTCGACCAGATGAGCCCGGCGATCCAGGCCATGCAGCGGGACGACGAGGCCAATCCCGGCCTGCTCGCGGTCGCGGACGGGGCCGAACTCTGGACGGCGCGTCCCCCCTCCGGCCGGCCGGCCTGTTCCGGGTGCCACGGCGAGGCCGCGTCGAGCCTGCGCGGGGTGGCGGCGCGCTACCCGGCCTGGGACGCGCGGACGGAACGGCCCATCGACCTGCAGGACCGGGTGAATGCCTGCCGCCGGGAGCACCAGGGCGTGGAGCCCCTCGCCTACGAGAGCCCCGACCTGCTGGCGCTGACGGCCTTCGTCGCCGCGCAATCGCGCGGCCTGCCCATCGCCCCGCCGGACGATGAGCGTCTCACGCCCGCGCGGCGGCAGGGCCGCGCGCTGTTCGAGGCCCGCCAGGGGCAGCTCGGCCTGTCCTGCGCGATCTGCCACGACGACCATTGGGGCCGCCGCCTCGGCGCGGCGGTGATCCCGCAGGGGCAGCCGACCGGCTACCCGCTCTACCGCCTCGAATGGCAGGGGCTCGGCTCCCTGCAGCGGCGCCTGCGCAACTGCCTCACCGGCATGCGGGCGGAGCCCTTCGCCTACGGCGCGCCGGACTTCGTCGCCCTCGAACTCTACCTCGCGACGCGGGCCGCGCCGCTGCCGGTGGAGACGCCGGCCGTGCGGCCCTGATTCAGGCCGCGATCTTCCTGCACTCGGCGGCGCACGCCTTGCACGAATCGCGGCAGGCGCGGCACTCGGCGATGTCGGGGAACTTGCCGCACTCGGTCTCGCACGCGGTGCAGACCTCGGCGACGGCGCGGGCCATGACGCGGGTGTGGGGCGAGTTCACCGCCGCGATGGCCTGCAGGGCGTCGCAGGCCGCGATGAGGTCGTGGACCGAGGCCATGCACGACACCATGCTGGTGTCCTTCATCGCGACCATGCCGAAGCAATGGCGCATGCAGTTGTTGCCGGTCTCGACGCAATGGGCGCTCGCCGCGCTGAGCGCCGCGTAGAGCGGCGGGTGGTCGTGCGCGCCGTCCGCCGCCGCCCCGTGGTCGTGGCCGTGATGGTGCCCGGCCTCCTCCGCGCGGGCCGCGACGCTCGTCGCCAGACCCGCCATCATCCCCGCCGCGATGAACCGACGCCGTTCCATGATGAATCCCCCAGAGACGACGCCGTGGCGTCGGGGTGAGGCTAGCACGGGCGGGGTGAAGACGCGAAAACGGCCGAGCCTGCGGCGATGCCCCGGCCTAGCGGTAGGCCGCCGCCTGCAGCTCGAACAGTTCGGCGTAGCGCCCGCCGTCGCGGACCAGCTCCTCGTGCGTGCCCGCCTCCCGCACCCGGCCGTCCCCGAGCACGACGATCCGGTCCGCGCGGCGCACGCTGGAGAACCGATGCGAGATCAGGAGCGCGGTGCGCCCGAGGGCGAGGGCGCGGAGGCGGGCGAACACCTCGGCCTCCGCGCGGGCGTCCAGGGCGGCGGTCGGCTCGTCGAGGATCAGCACCTCGGCCTCGCGCATGTAGGCGCGGGCGATGGCGAGCTTCTGCCACTCGCCCCCGGAGAGATCGACCCCGTCCTCGAAGCGCCGCCCCAGCCGCTGGCCGTAGCCCGCCGGCAGCCGCTCCACCACGGTGTCGGCCAGGGCGCGGCCCGCCGCGTCCTCGATGCGGGGCGCGTCGTCCTGCGCCTCGATGCGCCCGACCGCGATGTTCTCCCCCGCCGTGAGGTCGAAGCGGACGAAGTCCTGGAAGATCACGCCGATGCGCGTGCGCAGGACGTCCGGGTCGTAGTCGCGCAGGTCCCGCCCATCGAGCAGGATGCGCCCCTCGGTCGGGTCATAGAGACGCGCCAGGAGCTTGACGATCGTGGTCTTGCCGCTGCCGTTCTCGCCCACCAGCGCCACGACCTCGCCGGCCCGGATCGTGAGGGAGAGGTCGCGCACCGCCCAGCGCTCGGCACCCGGATAGCGGTAGCCCACCGCCTCGAACACGAAGCCGTCGCGGATCGGCGTGGGGAACGGGGCCGGCTCGGCGGGCGCGCGGACACGGGGGGCGAGGGCGAGGAACGTGAACAGGTCGTCGAGATACTGCGCCTGCCCCGACAGCTGGGAGAGGCCGAGCAGAAGCCCCTCGACGAGGCCGCGCAGCCGCAGGAAGGCGCCCGTCAGGAAGGTGAGGTCGCCGAGCGTGAGCGTGCCGGTGGCCGTGCGCAGGGCGATCACGAGGTAGGCGAGATAGTAGGCGAGCGTGCCGAGGCTGGCGAAGAGCCCGCCCGCCACGGCCCGGCGCAGGGCGAGGCGGGTGTTCTCCCGCAGCGCGCGGTCGGCGAGGATGCCGAAGCGCGCGGCGAGGTAGCCGCTCAGGCCGAACAGCTTGATCTCCTTGGCGGTCTCCGCCCCGGCTCCGAGCTGGCGCATGTAGTCGCCCTCCCGCCGCTCCGGCGAGCGCCGGTAGGCGAGGCGATAGCCCTGCCGGTTGAAGTGAAGCTCGTTGAGGAAGGCCGGGATCAGGGCGAGGACGAGCAGGACGACGAGCCAGGGCAGGAACGCCACGACGGCCACGGCCAGGGAGAGGGCGGTCAGGCCGTCCTGAAGCTGGCCGAGGAGCTGGCCCATCGGGTTCGCGCGCCACGCGACCTGACGCCGGGCGCGCTCCAGCCCGTCTTGCACGGCGGGGTCCTCGAACTGCGCGAGGTCGAGGGTGGCGGCATGGGCCATCAGCCGCAGGGTGATGGCGTTGCCGGTCCTCTCGGCCAGCACGCCGTCCACGAGGGTCGTCGCCCGCCCGAGCAGGTCGGAGGCGAGGGCCAGGGCGAACTCGATCCCGATCAGCAGTTCGACGTGCCGCTGGAGCGGCGCGGAGAACCACGCCCCGGCGTCCGCCGCCCCGGCGGGGTCGGCCCGCCCGGCCACGACCGTGTCGACCACGAGTTTGGCGACGTAGAGCATCAGTGCCGGCACCGCCGCGCGGGCGAGCCGCAACCCGACGCTCAGAAGCGTCAGGGCGCGGCTCGTGGACCATGCGAGCCGGAACAGGGCCGGCAGGTGCCGCAGGGGGCCGATCCGTGTCGCGGCGGCGCGGCGGAGCCGTTCGGTGGCTGACGACAGCAAATCGGATCTCGCGCCGCTGGATCGTGCGTGCCCCGACCTTACCGCAGGGTCGCCGGCTCGCCCGGCTTCAGATGCGGCTCGCCCCCATCGGGGCCGCCGGGGGAGACGTGGTCGTTCAGCCGCGTCAGGTGCTCGAACACATGCTCGAAGGCCGCCGTGACGGCCTTCTCGAAGGATCCGTCACGCTTGTCCTGGGCAACCTTCAGGGCGTTCAGCAACTGACGGTGCGTTTCGGTGTCGCTCGACATGACACTCCTCCTGGCCGACGAGAGGTCGGCACGGGGGGCAAGCCCGCGGCATCAGTGCGGGTTCCGGCTCTCGACCCGGCGAAGGCTTTCGAGGAAGTTGCGCAGCTCCGTCAGCCGCCGCCGCTCGTCCGTCACCTGCTCGTCGAGGCCGAGGCGCCACGCGAGGTCGGGCCGCTCCGGCGCCCGGTGGAGCGCGTCGATCTGCCCGGCATAGCCCTCGATGTCGGCACGGTCGCGGCCGAGCCCCGCCTCCACGAGGCCGTCCGCCTGCCGCCGCAGGGCGCCGGCCACTTCGTCCAGGCCGATCTCGGGATGGTACTGCACGCCCCAGAACGTGCCCCGTCCGAAGCGGATCTCGGCGGCCTGGACCGTGGTGAGGCCGTTCTCCGCCAGCAGCACGGCGCCGGGCGGCAGCGCCTCCACCTCGTCCGTGTGGATCGACGGCGCGTCGAAGGCGGCGGGCCGTCCGGCCAGGAGCGGGTGCGCGCGGCCCGCCTCGGTCGGGGTGATCCGCCGCGCGAAGGCCGCCTCAGGCCGGCGGACGTTCGGGCGGACGCTGCCGCCCGCCGCCACGGTGGCGACCTGCAGGCCGGCGCAGGAGCCGAACGAGGGCGTGCCGGCGTCGAAGACGGCGCGCATGAAGGCGATGGCGCGCCGGGTCTCGGGCGTCTCGTCGTAGAGGTGGAGGGGCGATCCACTGAACAGCACCGCGTCGTAATCGGCGGGCGAGGTGCCGGCCGGGAGCGCGGCATCCGCGTCGGCGGGGAAGACCCGGTCGCAGACGGCGCCGGGCATAAGCCGGTTCAGGACGTCGAGATAGGTCTCGCCGGAGGAGCGGCCCACGCTGGCGCGGCGCTCGTCCCGCGCCTCCGGGGTTTCGCTCTCGGCGACGAGCAGGCGCGGGGTCGGACGGTCGGGGGCCACATTCTGCCTTTGCGATGGGGGTCCTCGGGCGGGCTCGGCGAGCGGAACGGAGCGCGAGGGTGCGATGCCTAGCACCAACCCCCGAAGGGGGGCGCGTATGCGTGCGGCATGCTGGCAGGCGGGAGGGGGCCTAGCCCATCGTCTCCCGCAGCAGGCCCGGCACCACGCCGGAGATCTCCCGCGCCAGGAAGCCGATGGGACCGATCGAGCCGGCCAGACGACGGCCCGCCTCACCGTGCAGGAACACCCCCCACAGGGCGGCGGAGAGGGGTTCGAGCCCACGGGCGAGGAGCCCGACGACGAGGCCGGCAAGCACGTCGCCGGAGCCCGAGGTCGCCAGCCCGACGCCGCCGCCCTCGTAGAGCCAGTGGCCGCCCTGCGGGTCCACGATCGTCGTCGCGGCGCCCTTCATCACCACCACCGTCCCGAGCAGGTCGGCGGCCGCCCGCGCCGCGTCGAGGGGGTCCGCCTCGACCGCGTCCCGGCTGCGGTCGAGGAGCTGCGCCATCTCGCCGGCATGGGGCGTGATCACCGCCCGCCCGCCGACCGCCCTCACCGCCTCCGCATGGACGGCGAGGCCGCACAGGGCGGTGGCGTCGAGGACGAAGGCGGGAGATCCCTCCGCGCGGAGCAGCCCGGCCGTGAGCGAGGCGGAGGCGTCGTCGCCCATCATGCCGGGCCCGATCAGGACGGCCTGACAGCCCCCCGCCATGCGGAGCAGGTCGTCGGCGGCGCGTGGGGCGTCCACGCCGCCGTCGGAGTCTTCGGGCAGCCCCACGACCATCGCCTCGGGCACCATCAGCCCCATGCCGGCGGCCGCGCTCGCGACGGTGGCGATCTTGAGCTTGCCGGCGCCCACGCGCAGGGCCGCGACGCCGGCCAACAGGGCCGCCCCCGGAACCGAGGCCGAGCCGCCGATGACCAGGACGCTGCCGCGCGCGTCCTTGCTGCCCTCCCGGGGGACCGGGAGCGGGTGCTCCCGGAGCAGGGAGGGGGTGAGGATGCTGAGGGTCATCGGGCCGCCACGTTCGCGTCAGGCTCGGAGGTCACCGTCGCGCCGCCTTCGGTGATCGGCGCGACGAAGTTGTAGCGGTCCAGGGCGAGGTGGCCGGCGCCGTCTCCCGACGGGCGGAAGGCGTATTCGGTCACCGAGCAATTCGCGACGTCGCCCTCGGCGTCGATGCCCAGGATCTGCGCCTCGGTCATGTCCTCGATCAGGTAGCGCAGGCACAGGACCACGACCTGATGTGCGACGATCAGCACCCGTCGCTCGGCGTAATGCAGGGACACGGTGTCCAGCGCGCTCCGCAGGCGCAGGATCACGTCGCACCAGCTCTCGCCGGATGGCGGCCGGTGATAGAACTTGCCGAGGCGGCGGCGCATGGCGGCCTGCTCGGGATGCAATTGCTCGACGCCGGTGCGGGTCAGCCGATCGAGGATGCCGAGTTCCCGCTCGCGCAGCCGCTCGTCGATGTGCGACGCGGGCGCCCCCGGCGACAGGCCGCCTGCGGCCCGGATGCGGTCGGCGGTCTGCCGCGCCCGGAGATAGGGCGAAGCCAGCACGATCTCCGGGCGGGCTCCCTCGGGCTGGTCCGCGAACCAGCGCCCCACGCTGTCGGCCTGATGCGTACCGCGCGCGCTGAGGGGCACGTCGACGTCGCGCTCGGCGATGTCGATCCGGGCGAGGCTCGCGCCGTGGGCGGCCTCCGCCGCGACATTCCCGGCGCTCTCACCGTGCCGCACGATCCACAGCCGGCTCGGCCAGCGCTGGTGCATGAACTTCGCCCTTCGATTGCGTTCGGCAACGCCGTTCGGGCCCTCGGGTTCGCGGGCGGCGAGCGCGCACCGAACGAATGCTGGCCCTGCGCGTTCATGGCCATGCTTGCGCGAACCCCCGACCGTCCCCCCCACATCAGCCCCGCCGACCCCACCAACCGGTTCGAGGCGGCGGACGTCGCCGCCGGCCTCCGGCTGGCGCGCGGCAAGGATCATCCCGTGGTGCGCAAGCTCGGGAGCGCGAGCGAGATCGGGAGCTGGAAATCGCTGCTGGCACTGTCCGCCGGCACCCTCGCCCTGGGCCTCGCGACGCGGGACCGCCGGCTCGCGGCGGCGGGGCGGCACATGCTGGAGGCCGGCATCCTGGCCAGCCTCGTGAAGTCGAGCCTGAAGCGGACGGTGCACCGGACCCGCCCGAACGTCGTCCTGGACGAGGGCTACTACGCGCGGGGATGGCCGGGGACGAATGTCGGGCCGTGGCAATCCTTCCCATCGGGCCATTCCGCCCTGAGCGCCGCCGTCGCCTGCGCCGCCGTCCGCGCCTATCCGGAGGTCGCGGGGCCCGCCTATGCCGTCGCCGCCGGGATCGTCGCGGCGCAGGTCCTGCGCGGGGCCCATTTCCCCGCGGACGTACTGGCGGGGGCGGCCATCGGCATCGCGGCGGAATACACCGTCGACCGGGTGACGCACGAGCGCCGCCGGCCGCCGCGCTGAGGGCGATCAGCCGCTCACGCGGCGCCCCTCCGGCGCAGGACGGGCTCGCGCGCGCTGTCCTCGACGGTTTGCGCGAACCGGAAGGTGCAGCGGCCGGAGGCCTTGGCCGCGTAGAGCGCCTTGTCGGCCCGCGTATGAAGCGCCTCGCCGTGGACCGGCCCGGCGGCGGCGAGGGCGATGCCGATGCTCACGCCGATCTGCCGTTCATGGCCGTCGAGGTCGAAGGGCGAGGAGAGCGCGGCGATCAGCCGTTGCGCCAGGGTGATGGCCCTCGCCCGGTCCGCCCCCGGCTGGATCACGACGAACTCGTCGCCGCCGAGCCGCGCCACCACGTCCTCGTCCCGGACCGCCCCGCGCAGGCGGTCGGCGACGGATTGGAGCAGGCGGTCGCCGGCATGGTGGCCGAAGCTGTCGTTGATCGCCTTGAACCGGTCGAGGTCGAGGCAATGCAGGGCGAAGCCGTCATGGCCCCGCTGCGCCCGCGCGATCTCGCCCTGCAGGCATTCGCGGAATTGCAGGCGGTTCGGCAGGCCGGTCAATGGATCGTGCCGCGCCAGATGGGCGAGCCGCGCTTCGCGCTCGCGCAGCAGGCGCTCCGTCTTGTGCAGCCGCAATTGCGCGGTGACGATCCGGGCGAGGTTCTGCAACTGCCCGCGCTGCCGGTCCGTGAAGCGGCGCGGGACACGGTCCATCACGCACAGGCTGCCGACCTGAAGGCCGGGGGCGACCTCCAACGGGGCGCCCGCATAGAACCGGACCCGTTCCGCCCCCGCCACGAGGAGGCTGTCGCGGAAGCGCGGATCCCGCGCCGCATCCTCGACGACGAGGACTTCGTCCGACACAACCGTGTGGGTGCAGAAGGATTCGCCGCGTTCCGTGCCCGGCAGGCCGATGCCGCAGCGGCCCTTGAACCACTGGTCGGTCTCGGTGACGAGGGACACGAGGGCGATGGGCGCCTGGAAGAGGTCGCGGGCCGTCTCGCAGATCGCGGTGAAGTGGTCCTCGGGCGCCGTATCCAGGATGTCGAGATCGAGCAGGGCTTCGAGCCGGGCGGCTTCGCGAGGATGCACCGGTACCATCGGGAGCCCTGACTTCCGCTTCATGATGCGCCACTCGGTAACGGCGCAGTTTTGGGAAGGGTTACCGTAGGTTCGAAGACTTACGGGGAATTAAACGTGCAGGGTAAATTGAAAATCGCTGCACAGCTCACGCGTTCGGTTTCCGCGCATACTACCGCCAAGCTTCCTCGGCACTTGTGGCGGCGGTGGCATCACCTTCCCATTTAGGCAGCTCCGCTAAAGCTTATCGCCCGCCCTTCGAACGGGAGTCTGAGTGTCGCGCCGGCCGCAAAGGAGCCGGTGTTGCGTGTCTGCCATTCGTTGAGGTCTTGAGCCGGGCGCATTATGCAGTGCCGATGGAACTCCAGATTTCTCCCGAACGGCCCGTGGCGCCCCTCGCCTGCATGCCGCCGCGTGCCGGAAAGGCGGCGCCGTTCCTGCCGATGAGCCGCGCCGAGATGGCCGTCCTCGGCTGGGATGCCTGCGACATCGTTCTGGTGACGGGCGACGCCTACGTGGACCATCCGAGCTTCGGCATGGCCATCATCGGCCGGCTGCTCGAATCGCAGGGGTTCCGGGTCGGCATCATCGCGCAGCCCGATTGGCAGTCGGCGGAGCCGTTCAAGGCGCTCGGCAAGCCGCGTCTGTTCTTCGGCGTGACCGGCGGCAACCTCGATTCGATGGTGAACCGCTACACGGCCGACCGCCGCCTGCGCCACGACGACGCCTACACGGCCGGCGGCGAGGGCGGCCGGCGGCCGGACCGCTGCACCATCGTCTACACGCAGCGCTGCCGCGAGGCCTACAAGGACGTGCCGATCGTGCTCGGCGGCATTGAGGCGTCGCTGCGCCGGATCGCCCATTACGATTACTGGTCCGACAAGGTGCGCCGCTCGATCCTGGCGGACGCGAAGGCCGACCTGCTTCTCTACGGCAACGCCGAGCGCGCCGTGATCGAGGTGGCGAACCGCCTCGCGGCCGGCGAGGCGCCGCACGAGCTCGACGCCGTGCGGGGCGTCGCCCTGTTCCGCCGGGTGCCCGCCCACTACACCGAGCTGCCCGCCGACGACCTCGATTCCGCGGATGAGGCCGCCTCGCGCAAGCCCGGCGAGACCGTGATCCGGCTGCCCGCCTACGAGCAGGTGAAGGACGACAAGGAAGCCTATGCCCGCGCCTCGCGGGTGCTGCACCGGGAGGCCAACCCCGGCAACGCGCGCCCGCTGGTCCAGCGCCACGGCGACCGCGACCTGTGGCTGAACCCGCCGCCGATCCCGTTGAGCAGCGAGGAGATGGATTCGGTCTACGACCTGCCCTACGCCCGCGCCCCCCATCCGTCCTACGGCGATGCGAAGATCCCCGCCTGGGACATGATCAAGTTCTCGGTGACGATCATGCGCGGCTGCTTCGGCGGCTGCACCTTCTGCTCCATCACCGAGCACGAGGGCCGGGTGATCCAGAACCGCTCGGAGGGCTCGATCCTGCGCGAGATCGAGCGCATCCGCGACAAGACCCCCGGCTTCACGGGCGTCATCTCGGATGTCGGCGGGCCGACCGCGAACATGTACCGGATGGCCTGCAAGGACCCGAAGATCGAGTCCGCCTGCCGCCTGCCCTCCTGCGTGTTCCCGGACATCTGCCCGAACCTCAACACCTCGCACGACGACCTGATCCGGCTCTACCGGAAGGTCCGCGAGGTGGAGGGCGTCAAGAAGGTGATGGTCGCCTCCGGCGTGCGCTACGACCTCGCCGTCAGGAGCCCCGAATACGTCAAGGAACTCGTGACCCACCATGTCGGCGGGCGCCTCAAGATCGCTCCCGAACACACCGAGCGCGGCCCCCTCGACAAGATGATGAAGCCGGGGATCGGCACCTACGACCGGTTCAAGGCCATGTTCGACGCCGCCGCGAAGGAGGCGGGCAAGAAGTACTACCTGATCCCGTACTTCATCGCGGCGCATCCCGGCACGACCGACGAGGACATGATGCACCTCGCGCTCTGGCTGAAGAAGAACGATTACCGCGCCGACCAGGTGCAGACCTTCCTGCCCTCCCCCATGGCGACCGCCACCGCCATGTATCACACCGAGATCAACCCGCTGCGCGGCGTGCGGCGGGGCGGCAGCGAGCCGGTGGAGGCGATCAAGGGGATGCGCCAGCGGCGGCTGCACAAGGCGTTCCTGCGCTACCATGACCCCGAGAACTGGCCGGTCCTGCGCGAGGCGCTGCGGGAGATGGGCCGGGCCGACCTCATCGGCCCGAGGCCGGACCAGCTGGTGCCGTTCTCGCAGCCGCCGGGGACCGGCGCGGGCTCGGGCCTGGGCAAGCCCGGGGGCCGGGGCCGCCACGCGGGTCGCCCGGTCTTCACCACCAAGGGCGTGCCGCTGCGGAAGTGACGGCCGGGCGGCAAGCTTTGCTTTGCACGGGCCGCCCGCCATGTAGCGGCCTATGATCCGTTTGATCCCCAGCCTGCCCGCCCTCTACGTCGCCGCGCGGGTCGTGTGGCCGAGCCCCTGGCCCCTCGCGGTCAAGCTCGCCGCCACCGTCCTGCTGATCGCGGCGTCCCAGTACCACCTGTGGAGCCGCCTCTCGTCGGGATCGGTCTTCGCGCCGGAATTCCCCCGCCCGGTGGTGATCCTGTTCAACGGGGCGTTCGGCGCCCTGGCGCTGGCGGCGCCGATGCTCCTCGCCCTCGATGCGGTGGCGCTGGTGGGCTGGGCCGTGCCCGGCGGCGGATGGGCCGTCCCCCTGGCCTGGCGCTACGCGGCAGTGCTCGCGGCCCTGGTCCTGGCGGCATTGGCCGTGGCCCAGGCCGTGCGCGTGCCGCCGCTGAAGGACGTGACGGTGGCGATCCCCGACCTGCCCCCCGCCTTCGACGGCTACACGCTCCTTCACCTCTCCGACCTGCACCTCAGCCGGCTGTTCCCGGCGCCCTGGGCCGAGGCCGTCGTCACCCGCGCCAACGCCCTCCGCACCGACCTGATCGTGGTGACGGGCGACTTCATCGACGGCGCCCTCTCCTCCCGGCGGGACGACGTCGCGCCGCTGCGCGCCCTGACGGCCCCGGACGGGGTCTGGGCCGTGCCCGGCAACCACGAATATTTCTTCGATTACGAGGCCTGGATGCGCCACCTCGGCGGGATGGGGATCCGCATGCTCGTCAACGCCCATACGGTCCTGCAACGGGAGGGCGGGGCGCTCGTGCTGGCGGGCGTGACCGACCGCTCGGCCCCCGCCACGGGCCATCCGGGGCCCGACCTCGCCGCCGCGCTGGCGGGCGCCCCGGCCGAGGCGCCGGTCGTGCTGCTCGATCACCAGCCCGGCAACGCCGCGAAGGCGGCCGCGCAGGGAGTGCGGCTGCAATTGTCGGGGCACACCCATGGCGGCATGATACGGGGCCTCGACCGGCTGGTGGCGCGGGGGAATGCCGGGTTCGTCTCCGGGGCATACCGGGTCGGGGGCATGGTGCTCTACGTCAGCAACGGGACCGCCCTGTGGCCGGGCTTCGCCCTGCGCCTCGGCCGCCCCTCCGAGCTGACGCGGATCACCCTACGGGCGGGCGGAGCGCTGGGATGAGGCGTCCATGATCTCGGATCGGCCGGACGGTGCGAGGCCCCGCCGCGTCCTCGTCCTGGGGGCGACGGGCACGATCGGCCGGGCGACCGTGCGGGCGCTCGCCGCGCGCGGCCACGACGTCACCTGCCTCGTCAGGCGCCCCGCCGAGACCGGCACCGCCACGCGGATCGTGGATCTGACCGATCCGGCTTCGGTGGCGCGCGACGGCCTGCGGGGCGAGACCTTCGACGTGCTGGTGTCCTGCCTCGCGTCGCGCACCGGCCTGCCCGACGACGCCTGGGCGATCGATCACCGGGCGCAGGTCAACGCCCTCCACGCCGGCCGGGCGGCCGGCGTGACCCATGTCGTGCTCCTGTCGGCGATCTGCGTCCAGAAGCCCCTCCTCGCCTTCCAGCACGCCAAGCTCGCCTTCGAGGCGGAGCTGATCGCGTCGGGGCTCGACTACACGATCGTCCGGCCGACGGCGTTCTTCAAATCCCTCTCGGGGCAGATCGAGCGGGTGAGACGCGGCAAGCCGTTCCTCGTCTTCGGCGACGGGACCCTGACGGCCTGCAAGCCGATCAGCGACGACGACCTCGGCCGCTACCTCGCGGATTGCCTCGACGCCAAGGGGCGGCGCAACCGCGTGCTGCCGATCGGCGGCCCCGGCGAGGCGATCACGCCACGGGCGCAGGGCGAGCGGCTCTTCGCCCTGCTCGGGCGCGAACCGCGCTTCAGGCACGTTCCGGTGGCGCTCCTCGACGGCATCGTCGCCGTCCTGTCGACCCTCGGGCGATGGGTGCCGTCCCTGGCGGCCAAGGCGGAGCTCGCGAGGATCGGCCGCTACTACGCGACCGAATCCATGCTGGTCCTGGACCCGGCGACCGGGCGCTACGACGCGCAGGCTACCCCCTCGACCGGGTCGGAGACGCTGTTCGACTATTACGCCCGCGTGATTCGGGGCGAGGCCGCCGCCGAGCGTGGGGACCACGCCGTGTTCTGAGATACGATCTCAAATCGGCCGTTCGGCGTAGCGCGACAGATCCGGCTCGGCGCTGCCTCCGAAGGACAGGGCGGTGCCCAGGCGCCGAACCGCCGGCCGGCTCGCGACATTCAACACCCCGTGCAGCAGGCGAATGCCGAGGGGTGTCAGCGGATTCATCAGCTTCGGGGCGATCTTCGGGACACCCTGGCCCCTCTCGACGAACGGGCGCATCGCCCGGTCATAGGCCGAGAAGGCGGCGGCGACGTCGTCCTGCCGCAGCAGTTCTGCCGCCAGCACGTAGGCCCCGGCGACGGCCAGCGTCGTGCCGATGCCCGCGAGCGGCGTGGCGCACCATGCCGCGTCGCCCGTCAGCACCACGCGGCCGGACGACCAGCGCTTCATCCGCACTTGCCGCAGGACGTCGAAGTAGAAATCGTCCGCCTGCGCCAGCCCCGCCAGGACGCGGTCGGCCTGCCATCCGGCATCGGCGAAGCGCTCCCGCAGCAGGGCCTTCTGCCGGGCGACGTCCCAATCCTGCTCCGCGCCGGGGCGCTGCCGCAGCGTCAGCATCGCCCGCGTCGTCCCGTGCCGGTCGGGCCGCAAGGAGATGCCGCGCCCGCCCGTCGCGTTGAACCAGCGCCACATCCGGGTGTCGTCGGGGGTGCGGGGGATGGTGAAGTACGCGATGGTCAGGTCCATCCAGCGCGGGTCGTTCTCGCCGGGAAAGACGAGTTCGCGGGTCGATGAGCCGACGCCCTCGG
The DNA here is from genome assembly GCF_038442315.1 of Methylobacterium litchii. Taxonomy (NCBI): domain Bacteria; kingdom Pseudomonadati; phylum Pseudomonadota; class Alphaproteobacteria; order Hyphomicrobiales; family Methylobacteriaceae; genus Methylobacterium; species Methylobacterium litchii. Next base: position 107,129 of record NZ_JBBXMY010000010.1, read on the forward strand.
CGACGATCACCGCGTCGTAGCGCTCCGTCCCCCCGCCCGCGAAGGTCACGGCCACGTCGTCCCGCTCCTCCGCGACGCCCACCACGCTCTCGCCGAAGCGGTAGCGGGCCCTCTCCCGGGCCGGTTCGTAGAGGAGGCGGGCCAGGTCGCCGCGCAGGATCTCCATCTCGGCGGTCGGGCCGCCGCTCTCGAAACCCGCCAGATCGAACCGGGCGGCGATCCGCCCCTCCCCGTCGATCCAGGCCGTGCCTTCCTCGCCGGTGCCGGCATCGAGGGCGGCGCGTTCCAGGCCCATCCGGCGCAGCACCTCGCGCCCGACGCCGCGGACATCGACGTTCTGCCCGCCGTCCCGGAACGCGGGCGCGCGCTCCACGACCGTGACGTCGTATCCGCTGCGGCCGAGCCACCATGCGGCGACGTTGCCGGCGATGCTGGCACCGGTGATCAGGATGCGACGGGCCATGCAAGAGACACCTCCGGCCGGTGCAACCCCGCATCGCCGGACAGGTTGCCGGAGGGTAGAGCGCCCGCCCTACGCGATCGGGGCAGCGAGCCGCCGGTACGCCCCGGCCGGCGATCCGTCGCCATGGGCCATCGCCTCGACCAGGGCGCAGGCGTCAGCGATCCCGTTCTCCCGCGCGCACCGCCGCCGTGCCTCCACGCAGGTCTGGAGGATCGTCGGATCGCTCATCATCCGCGACAGCGCGGCGGCGCCGTGCCGGGCGAACGCCTTTCGGGAGAGGTGGACGCCGAGACCGAGCCGCGCGACCCGCGTGGCGTTGTCCGGTTGATCGAAGGCGTTCGGGACGACCATCTGCGGAATCCCGACCTCCAGCGCCTCGAAGCACGTGCCGATCCCGCCATGGTGGACGAGCGCCGCCGCCTGGGGGAGCAGGACATCGAACGGCGCGCGGCCGATGGCGAACTGGTCCTGCGGCAGGGGGCCGGCGCCGGGCTCCGCATCCCCCATGACGAGCACCGCCCGGCGGCCGGCTTCGGCGCAGACCCGCGAGGCCGTGCGGAAGAAGTCGCGTCCATGCCGCATCGTCGATCCGTTGGTCACGACGACCGGCTTCGCCCCCGCCCGCAGGAAGGCGGCGAGATCCGCGCTCAATTCGCCCGTGAAGCCCCCGGTCTCGACGCGGGGAAACCCCGTCTGCCGGGTCTGGGGCAGCCAGTCGGGCTGGGGGGGCGCGAACCAGGGCGGCACCATCAGGCACAGCCGGTCGGGCGAGGGCAGCCAATCCGAGAGATTGCAAATCGGCCCCAGGCCGAGGTCGGCGCGCAGGGCGTTGAGGGCCGGAAGGCGCTCGGGATCGACGACGTACCGCTCCGCGAGGCGCTGGAGACGATGGATCGCCGCGCCGGGCATCCAGGCCGGCAGGGGCAGGCCCGGCAGGACCGGCGGCCAATGGCGGCTGCGCATGAGGAAGGGCGACAGGAAGACCGTCATCAGCGGAAAGTCCTGAAGGTCCCGCGCGAGGCGCAAGCCGAAGCTCAGCATTCCGCCGACCGCCACGAAGGGCGCTCCCTCCGCCAGGGACCGGCACCGGGCCTCCTCGACGATGCGTCGGCTGGGCTCGGCGAGTTCGACCGCGAGGTCGAACATCAGCTTCATGCCGCGTTTCGGGTGCCAGAGCGCGGGGTCGGCGTGCAGCGCTTCCATGCGCCGCGTCGAGCCGATGGCGCGGAAGGCGAGGCCGCTCTCCTCGACCCGCTTCCGGAAGTTGGACGTCGTGGCGAAGGTGACGGCGTGGCCGCGCGCGCGCAACGCCCTGCCGAGATCCAGGAAGGGGATGACATCGCCGAGACTGCCGAAGTTCGAGAGCACGACATGGAGCGTCGGCCTGTGGTGATGATTCATGCGCTCAATTCGCCTCGGCCGGTCGGCAGCACGCATGAACCGGTTGCGCACAAGGCAGTTCCAAAATTTGTCGGAAGGCGCCCGATCGGCCGTTTCCGGAAACGGCTCGCCGTCGAACGCGGGGAAGCCTAAGCTGTCCGCGCTGAACGGCCCCAATGATTCGGTATTCTTCGGTAGTTCCAGGCCGGATCGGGCCTCAAGGACCCATTTCGAAAGCTCACAATGACCTGAATTCAGAGATTTCCCGAGAGAGGACGACCATGGACCATGACATGAAACGACGCACGGCGGCCGAATTCTTCGGCACCTTCTGGCTCACCTTCGGCGGCTGCGGGGCCGCCGTCCTGTCAGCGGCCTTCCCCGAACTCGGGATCGGCTTCGTCGGCGTCGCCCTGGCCTTCGGCCTGACGGTCCTCAGCATGGCCTACGCGGTCGGCCACATCTCGGGCGGGCATTTCAACCCCGCCGTCACCCTCGGTCTGTGGGCCTCGGGGCGCTGCGCCAACAAGCACGTCGGGCCCTACATCGTCGCGCAACTCGTCGGCGCCGTCGTCGCGGCGGGCGCCCTCTACCTGATCGCCTCGGGCAAGGCGGGCTGGGTGCCGAAGGGCTTCGCATCGAACGGCTACGGCGACCTCAGCCCCGGCCAATACGGGCTCGGCGCCTGCCTCGCCATCGAGGTGCTGACGACGTTCTTCTTCCTGCTCATCATCATCGGTTCGACCTCGAAGGGCGCCGCCAGCGGCTTCGCCGGCATCCCCATCGGCTTCGCGCTGGTGCTGATCCACCTCGTCTCGATCCCGGTGACGAACACCTCGGTGAACCCGGCCCGCTCGACCGGCGTCGCCCTGTTCGCCGGCGGCGAGTACGTGGGGCAGCTCTGGCTGTTCTGGCTCGCCCCCATCGCGGGCGCCATGATCGCCGGCACCCTGGCGAAGTGGCTCTACGACGACGGCAAGATCGTCGACACCGTCGTCGTCGAACGGCGGATCGCGTAGCCGCCGCTCAGGCCTCGGCCACCACGACCTGCGCGCCGGCCTCGGCCAGGGCCTGCCGCTGGTCCCGCGCGGCGCGGGCGTCCGTCACCAGGGTCCAGCGGCGGGGTAGAGGGGCCCAGGCCATCTGCTCCGCGCGGCCGAGCTTGCCGGCGGTGGCGAGGACGATCGTGTCCTCCGCCTGCGCCATCATCGCGGATTTGAGCGCGACCTGATCGAGGCTCGCCTCGCACAGGCCCCGCCCGGCGACGACGCCGTCCGCGCTCGTCACGAGGCGGTTCGCCGTCAGTCGCCGCATCGCCTCCACGGCCAGGGGGCCGACGGTGCTCATGCTCGTCGCCCGCAGCCCGCCGCCGAGGACGATCAGGTCGATGTCCGGCGCGCGGGCCAGGCAGGGAAGCAGCGCGAGGTTGTTGGTGATGATCCGCAGCCGGCGGTCCACCAGGAGGCGGCCGAAGGCCGTCACGGTCGAGCCGGCATCCAGGATGAGGGTTTCGCCGTCCGCGATCAGCGCGAGGGCGGCCCGCGCGATGGCCTGCTTCTCCGGGCCGTCGATCGCGAGCCGTTGGTCCAGGGTGGTCTCGGGCGGCCCTCCGGCCAGGATGGCGCCGCCATAGGTCCGGCGCACGGCCTTGGTGTCCGACAGGTGCTGGAGGTCGCGCCGGACGGTCGAGGCCGAGACGCCGAACCGCCGGGCGAGATCGTCCACGTCGATCTCCCCGAGTTCGAGCGCCGCCAGCAGCCGCGCACGGCGTTCCGTCCCCCGCATGCCCGTGCCATCTCCCTCCGCCCCGATCAGGGGGCCGGCGCTGTATGCAAGGGGAGGCGTCAGGCCGCCAGCGATTTCGGCGCCAGACCCACTGCCTGCCGCAGCGCCTCGATGAGGCTGCGCTCGTCCGCCACCCCGGTGCCGGCGATGTCGAAGGCGGTGCCGTGATCGACCGAGGTGCGGATCACCGGAAGACCTACGGTGATGTTCACCCCGGCTTCGAGGCCGAGCACCTTGATCGGGCCGTGGCCCTGATCGTGGTACATGGCGACGACCATGTCGTAATCGCCCCGCCCCGCGAGGAAGAACAGGGTGTCGGCCGGCAGCGGCCCCCGGACGTCCCACCCCTTCGCGCGGCAGGCCTCCACCGCCGGGGTGATCTTCTCCGCCTCCTCGCCATGGCCGAACAGGCCGTTCTCGCCGGCATGGGGGTTGATGGCGCAGACGCCGATCTTCGGGTTGACGATCCCGGCCTTCACGAGGACGGCGTGGCCGCGCCCGATGACCCGCTCCACGAGGCCCGGCTCGATCCGCGCGATCGCATCGATCAGGCCGATATGCGTCGTGACGTGGATCACCCGCAGCTTGGGCGAGACCAGCATCATCGAGACCTCCGGCGTGCCGGTGAGGTGCGCCAGCATCTCGGTATGGCCGGGGAACTTGTGGCCGGCGGCGTGCAGCGCCTCCTTCGACAGGGGCGCCGTGCAGATGCCCTGCGCCTGCCCCGCCTGCACGATCTCCACCGCCTTGGCGATGCAGCGGTACGCGGTCTCGCCGGCCACGGGCGAGACGCGCCCGAACGGCAGGTCCTCCGGGACGCAAGCGAGGTCCACGCATTGGACGGCGCCCGTGCCGAAGGTCGCCTCGCCCGCCTCGGCGCGGGCCTCGACCGTCAGGCCGGACCCGACGATGCGGCCCGCCTGCCGTAGGCGTTCGGCATCGCCGATCACCAGGGGCCGGCAGAGGTCGTTCACCTCGGGGTGGGCCAGGGCCTTCATGATGATCTCCGGCCCGATGCCGGCGGGATCGCCCATGGTGATCGCGATGGTCGGACGGGTCATGTGAGACTTCCTTCGGTTCGCGCCTTGCGCAGGCGGTCACGGATGCGGACGAGGCTGTCGGCATCGCCGAACGCGCCCGCCTTGGTCGCGATGGGGATCGAGAGCCGCCCCAGGGTGAGCCCGAGGGACACGCCGGGCTCGATCTCGTCCGCGAGGTGAATGCCCCGGATGTCGAGGCGCGTCAGGAGGGCGGCGGCGGTCTCGCCCCCCGTGGCGGCGAGCGCGCCGATCTGCCCGGCGACGGAGGCCAGCGCGTCGGCCAGGGCATGCGCCAGCCGCAGGCCGAGGCTCATGTCGGGCTCGCCCGCGAGCACGATCTCCACCAGGACGTCGCCCCCCGCCGCCAGCCGCTCCGCGACCTGGGCCGCGAGACCCGCCCGCCCGTCCGCATCCGCCAGCAGGGTGTGCGGCGTGACCGGCAGATGCAGGACGGCACCGTCGGCCACGAGGCGCCTTGCACCGACCCGCGAGATATCGGCCATGGAGCCGACCACGAACAATGCCCCCCGCCCGTCCGGCCCGATGCGCACCGGGTCCAGCCCCTGCGGCGGCGCGGAGGCCGCGAGGGCATGGGCCAGCCCGGCGCTGCCGATGAAGAAGGGTGCGGCGTCCATCGCCAAGCCCGCCTGGGCGATCCGGCACAGGTCGTCGTCGGTCTCGGCGTCGCAGACGGCGATCCGGTTGGGAACGGAGGCGGCCTCCGCCAGCGCCCCGGCCAGCCCGCCGCCGCGCACGGTTTCCAGGGGGAGCACCCGCGACGCGAGCCCGGCCGTCGCCAGCATCGCGCCGAGTTCGGCGGTCTCGTAGCGGTGGTCGCGCCGCCAGACCTCCGTGTCCTCCAGCGGACGACCGCCCACCCGCACCCGGCCATCGACCGTCGTGCGGCCGGTGCCGGGAAATGCCGGCGCCAGGATGCCGAAGGCGTGGCCGTGGACGGCCCGCAGCGGGGCCAGGCTCGCCGCGATCTCGGCGGCGGGGTGCCCCCGCAGGGTCGAGTCGATCTTCTTGAACAGGCGGCGCCCGGCCGTGTGGAACCGCTGCAGCAGCGCGGCGTGGCGCTGCGCGGCGGCGGCCTCGGAGAGCCCCCGGCTGTCCGCATCGTAGGACAGGACCGGGACCTCCTCGTCCCAGGCCGTCTCACCCCAGATGACGGCGGCGGCGCGCCCCCGCCGACGGAATGCGATGGCGCAATCAGCGGCTCCGGTCAGGTCGTCGGCGAGGATGAGCCAGCGCGCGTCCATCTCAGGCGCGGCCCACCGGAGCGGGTTCGGCCACGACGTCCTCCGCCTCGGGCTCGCCGGGGCCGACGACCTTCGCCGTCCAGGCCGTGACGATCGGGACGAGGATGGCCGTGACGACGACGCAGGCCGCCACCAGGATCGTCGCGGGGCCGGCGGCATCGGCATAGGCCGGGTTCGCGGCGGCGACGATGGCCGGGACGGCGGCGGCGTTTCCGGCCGTCGAGGCGGCGGCGACGCCCGCGACGCCGGTGCCCCCGGTGAGGCGGTCGGCCAGGAACAGGGGAATGCCCGTCAGCACCACCACCGCGACCCCCATCGCGAGCCCCAACAGGCCCGCCTGCCAGACCTTGGTGAGATCGAGGCCCGCGCCCAGGGCGAAGGCGAAGAACGGAATCATGACCGGGATCGCCTTGCTCAGGAAGGCGCGCATCTCGCGGTCGAGGTTCCCGATGATCATCCCGACGACGAGGGGCAGGACGGCGCCCACCAGGGTCTGCCAGGGAAAGGCCGAGAGGCCGGCGACGCCCAGCGTCACCATGGTGAGGAACGGGCCGCTTTCCAGCGACATGACCGTGTAGGCGCCGACATCCCGGGGGCGGCCGTACTGGCCCATCAGCGCCATGTAGAGGCCGCCGTTCGTGTCGTTCATGCTGGCGACGACGGCCAGGGTCGACAGGCCGGCGAACATGCCCGCCGCGACCGGGGCCTCGCCGAGGACGCGCCCGAAGATCAATCCAAGGATGAGCGCGGTCCCGATCTTCACGATCAGCAGCGTGCCGCCCTTCTTCACGATGTACGGCGTGGCGCGGAAATCGATGCTCGCCCCCATGCACACGTAGAAGACCGCGAGGATCGTCAGGGCGCCCGAGAACAGGGCCCCGGTGAAGGAGCCGAAGAACTTCGGCGTGCCGGGAAAGAAGGTGGCGATCAGCGCGCCCGCCAGCAGCGGCACGACCATCATGCCCCCCGGAACGCGGTCAATGGTCCGTTTGATCGGCAACTGCATCGCCGCGTCCTCCCTGCCTATCGCGAGCACTTTCGTTGATGGCCCTGGCGCAGGCCGGTGCTCGCGGACAACTTTGCGCAGATCGCGCATTCCGTCAACGCAGTTGCGCAATCTGCGCATTCGTACCGACGCGCTCCGCCGCGAAGCGCGCGCGCAGCCACGCGGCGGCCGGGCCGCAGGGCCTCTGCTTGTGCCAGACGAGTTCGAGGGCGATGGGCCAATCGCCCTGATCGAAATGGAGCTCGGGCGTCACGAGATACGGCGCCGTGAGGGACGCGGCGATGACGTGGTCGGTGACGAAGGCCCAGCCGATCCCGTGCTTCACCATCTCCAGGATGACCCAGTGGCTCTCCACCCACCAGACTTCGGCGGCCACCCGCAGGCGGCGCTTCTCCGCGCCGTCGCCCCGTGCGGCCACGAGGATCTGGCGGTGCCGCTTCAGTTCCTCCCACTCCACCCGCTCCTTCGCGAGAGGGTGATCGCGGCCGCAGACGAGCTTGAGCGGCACCCAGCCGATGGTCTGGAAGCCGAGTTCCGTGGGAAGCGCCTCCTGGCGCCACATCACGCCCAGGTCGGCCGCCCCGGACCGGACCATGCGGCTGACGTCCTCCATCAGGGGGAAGAGCAGTTCCAGTTCCACGAAGGGGAAGCGCCGGGCGAAGTCGGCGAACAGCGCGCCGAGGGCGTGCTCCGGGTAGAGTTCGTCGATGGCGACCACCAGCCGGTTCTCGACGCCTTGCTCCAGGCTGCTCGCGACGCCGATCAGGTGCTCCCGCCGGTCGAGGACGACGCGCGCTTCGAGCAACAGCCGCTCGCCCGCCGGGGTGAGGATCGGATTGCGGCCCGTCCGGTTGAACAGGGCCAGCCCCAGATCGGTCTCCAGGTTGGCGACCTGCGTGCTGACGGCCGATTGCGCCTTCCGCAGAACCCGCGCCGCACCGGAGAAGGAGCCGGCCTCCGCCGCCGCCACGAAGGCTTGAAGCTGATCCAGCGACACGGCCATCTATCTGATTCTCAGATACGTCCTAACTTGTGGATCGGCTTATCACAGATAGACACCGGGCAACCCATTCGGCGTCCGCAGAGGAGATCATGCGCAGCACACGAGACCGTATCCGTCACGCCATCCTGTTCGAGGTGATCGGCCTCCTGCTCATCATTCCCCTCGGGACCGCGGTGTTCGGCCTGCACGCCGCCGACATGGGCGTGATCGGCGTCGGGAGCGCGCTGGTCGCGACGACGTGGAACTACGTCTACAATCTCGGCTTCGACCAGGCGATGCAGCGCTTCGCCGGGCACACGCGCAAGAGCGTCGTGCTGCGGGTGGCGCACGCCGTCCTGTTCGAGGCGGGGCTGCTCATGATCCTGCTGCCGCCGATCGCGTGGTATCTCGGCATCGGCCTGGTCGAGGCCTTCTTCATGGACCTCGCGATCGCGGCCTTCTACGTGGCCTACGCCTTCGTCTTCAATCTGGCCTACGACCACGCCTTCCCCCTCGCGAGTTGGGGCGACGTCGCGGCCAAGCCGTCCCGCTGAGGGCGGCCCTCGCCTCGGGGGGCACCGGCCGCTACCGGCCGGTCGAGTCCCCGCTTCCCGCCGGGCTGACGTTTCTGGAGCGGCCCCTCTTCGCGTGATCGCAGGGGGCCGCGCGGTTAGGAGATCCGGTCGCGTTGCTGCCACTGCACGAGATGCTCGGGCGCGCCCCAGGCCGCCTTCAAGCGGGCGATGTGCCCCTCCACCCGGTTGACCGCCCCGGTGTCCCTGAACTTGGCCCAGATCTCGAAATGCTCGGTTCCCCGAGGGCTCAGCCGCCACTCGCTGTGGTCCTTGTTGTCAGCGACGAGCCACGCATGAATCAAGACGACCTGCGGCCCCACCATATCGAAATGATGTTCGAGGTAGCCCGCGAAATTGGGTCGGATGGCACGACACCATGAGATCGTTGTATTCAATGTTGTCCCTCACGTGAGGCAACGTAGATTACTTTCGATCCGCGGTCATTATTTATTTTTGTTGACGACTTAACGTTGTAAATCTCTGAGATGACTTAATCGCTGCGTGCTTCGACGTGAATTGAATTGCTGCTGATGTTTGAGTAACTTATCCGGCTTCGGACCTATTTCGGAGGCATCGAAGTCGGTTGCGGCGGTCCCGGCGCGGCGCGTTCCAGACTTGAATACGCCGCGCGGCCGGCATGGCGCGGGGAGCCCGGCCCCGATGCCGGACGCATGGCCGCAGCCGACATTGTCCGCCGAGCGCCGGAGGGCGTTGGTCCCGGCCGCCGCAGCGGGTAGAGAGGCGCATGACCGACGGAGATCTTCGACACGAGGTCGAGCGGCTGCGCCAGCGCGAGAGCGAACTGGTGGCGGAGGTCGGGCGCCTCCGCGCTGGCCGGGAGCCGGATGCCCCCTCGACCGCCAGCGAGGCCGGCGTCGGGACCCTCCGGTCCGACCTGCTGTTCACCGCCTCGGACAAGACCCGGATGGCGATGATCGTCACCGATCCGAACCTGCCCGACAATCCCATCGTCTTCGCCAACCGCGCGTTCCTGGAACTCTCCGGCTACGCGGCCGAGGAGCTGATCGGCCGCAATTGCCGCTTCCTGCAGGGGCCCGGCACCGACCCGGCCCACGTCGCCCGCATCCGCGACGCCGTCGCGGCGCGGCGGGACGTGGTCGTCGAGTTGCTGAACTACCGGCGTGACGGCAGCCCCTTCGTCAACGAGCTCTACGTCAGCCCCGTCTTCGGCCCGCACGGCGAATTGCTGTACTTCTTCGGAAGCCAGCTCGATCTGACGCGCTTCCGGGAGATGGAGGGCATGGCCGTGCGGCGGGGCGCTTCCTTCCGCAGCCTGCTGGAGGACGGCGAGGCCGGCTTCTGCATCGTCGAGATGCGATTCGACGCGCGGGGACGGGCCGAGGATTACCGCTTCGTCGAGGTCAACGCCGCCTTCGAGCGCCAGTCGGGACTGGCGAACGCGGAGGGCCGCTGGATGCGCGAGCTCGAACCGGAGCACGAGCAGCACTGGTTCGACACGCTGGGGCAGGTCGCCTGCACCGGCCGCGACGCGCGGTTCCGGGGCGCGGCCTCGCAGCGGGGGCGCGTGTTCGACATCCACGCCGTGCGAATCGGAAGCCAGGCGCAGAACCGCGTCGCGGTGCTGTTCGAGGATGCCACCGTCCGGCTGGAAAACGAGCGCCGCCGCGAGGCGCAGGACCGCGACCGGCTCGTGGAGCGCGATCTGGTCTGGCGGACGAGCCGCGACCTCCTCGTCGTCTGCAGCCTCGACGGGACCATCCACGCGGTGAACCCGGCCTGGACGGACCTGCTCGGCTGGCCGGCGGGCAGCCTCGTCGGCACCGGCATCGACGCCGTGATGCACCCGGACGAGCAGGACGCCGCCGCCCAGGGCTTCGAGATGGTGCGCACCGGCCGGAACGTCTCCAACATCGACATCCGCCTCAGGACCGCCGACGGCGCGCACCGCTGGATCTCGTGGAACGCCATCCTGCAGGGGGACCGCTACTACGCCACCGGCCGGGACGTGACTGAGCGCCGGGCCCTGGAGGAGCAGCTGCGCCAGTCGCAGAAGATGGAGGCGGTCGGGCAGCTCACCGGGGGCGTGGCACACGATTTCAACAACCTGCTGACCGTCATCAAGTCCTCGACCGACCTCCTGAAGCGGCCGAGCCTGAGCGAGGAGCGGCGCGCCCGCTACATCGACGCCATCTCCGACACGGTGGACCGTGCGGCCCGGCTCACCAGCCAGTTGCTCGCCTTCGCGCGCCGGCAGGCGCTGCGCCCCGCCGTGTTCGACGCCGCCCAGTCGGTGGCGGCCATCGCCGACATGGTCGGCACGCTCACCGGCGCCCGCATCCACGTCGAGACCGATACGAATGCCGGGACGGACGAGGCCGGGCGCGCGCTGCCCTGCCACGTCGACGCCGACCCGAGCCAGTTCGACACGGCGCTCGTGAACCTCGTGGTGAACGCCCGCGACGCCATGCAGGGCGAGGGACGCCTGCGCATCGCGGTCCGGCGCGCGGACCGCATCCCGCCCCTGCGCTCGCACCCGGCCGTGCCGGGGGACTTCGTGGCCGTGTCGGTCTCGGATACCGGCGCCGGCATCGAGGCGGACCTGCTGGAGCGCATCTTCGAGCCGTTCTTCACGACGAAGGGCGTGGGGCACGGCACCGGGCTCGGCCTCAGCCAAGTGTTCGGCTTCGCCAAGCAATCGGGCGGCGACGTCGCGGTCGACAGCGCGGTCGGCGTCGGGACCACCTTCACCCTGTTCCTTCCCCATTCGGCCGACGCCGGGGCGCGGGAGCCCGCGCGGGACGATCCGGGGCCGCTCGCCGAGGGGCACGGCACGCCGGTCCTCGTCGTCGAGGACAACGTGGAGGTCGGCGCCTTCGCCACCCAGGCCCTCGGGGAGCTCGGCTATCAGGCCGTCTGGGTGAAGGACGCGCAGGCCGCCCTGGCCGAGATCGAGGCGTCCGGCCAGCGGTTCGAGGTGGTCTTCTCCGATGTGGTGATGCCCGGCATGAACGGGGTCGACCTCGCCCGGGAGATCCGGCGGCGCTGGCCCTACCTGCCCGTGGTGCTCACCTCCGGGTACAGCCACGTGCTGGCCTCCGAGGGCACGGACGGCTTTCCGCTGCTCGGCAAGCCCTACTCCGTGGCCGACCTCAGCCGGGCCCTGCGCAAGGCCCTGCGGGAGCGGTTGGCGCTGACCTTCGGCTGATGGTGTAAAGCCCCGGCCAAGGCGCATCCGCCGGGGATCGCGCGCGTTGACGTGCGTCGCCCGCCGGGCGCGCTGAGGAAGCCCGCTCCTTTCTAGCCATCATGCACACACCCCCACTCGACCCGGGAACGATGTCCCGCGCGGACCTGGAAGCCGAGGTTCGGCGCCTGCGGGGGCATTCGACCTCCCTCGCGCAGATGTTCGAGCAGGCCCCCAGCTTCATCGCCCTCCTGAGCGGCCCCGAGCACCGCTTCACCCTGACGAACGCCGCCTACCAACGCGCCGTCGACGACCGCGACGTGGCCGGGCGCACCGTCGCGGAGGCGCTGCCGGAGGCCGCCGCCCAGGGCTACGTCGCCCTGCTCGACGAGGTGTTCCGCACCGGACGGCCCCACCAGGCGATGGGGGCGCGGCTCGATCTCCAGCGCGTGCCGGGGGGTCCGGTCACAGAGCGCTACCTCGACTTCGTCTACCAGCCGGTCGCGGGCGCGGACGGCCGGGTCGAGGGCATCTTCGTGGAGGGCCACGACGTCACCGAGCGCACCCGCGCCGAGGCCGCGCTGCGCGAGAGCGAGGCGCGCTACCGCACCCTGTTCGAGAGCATCGAGGTCGGGTTCTGCATCATCGCGATGAAGTTCGAGGGCGACCGGGCCGTCGATTACCGCATCGTCGAGGCCAATCCCGCCTTCGTGCGGCAGACCGGCGCCGACGTCGCCGGACAATGGGTGAGCGACTTCGCGCCCGATCTCGAACGGCACTGGTTCGACACCTACGGGCACGTCGCCCTGACCGGCGAGCCCGCGCATTTCGAGCATTTCGCCGACGTGTTCGGCCGCTGGTTCGACGTGCGGGCCCTGCGCATCGGCGAGCCGTCCGCGCACCGGGTCGCGATCTTCTTCTCGGACATCACCGAGCGCCGTGAGGTCGAGCGGCGCGCCGAGGCGGGGGAACGGGAACTCCGCCTGATCGCGGACGCCCTTCCGGTGCTCATCGCCTTCATCGGCGCGGACCACGTCTACCGCTTCGCCAACGAGGCCTACGACGACTGGTTCTTCGTCCCCGCCCGGGAAATCGTCGGCCGGGACGTGCGCGACCTGCTCGGGCCGGATGGCTACGCGGCGCGACGGCCGTTCATCGACCGGGCGCTCGGCGGCGATCCCGTCACCTTCGAGATGGACTGGCCCCACCGCGACGGGCGCCCCCGCATCGCCGAGATCCGCTACCTGCCGCGCCGGGACACCGACGGTCGCGTGGACGGCTTCCACGTCTTCGTGCAGGACGTGACTGTCCGCGCGCAGACCGAGGCCGACCTCGCCCGTCAAGTCGCCGCCCGGACCGCCGAGCGCGACCAGATCTGGCAGGCGTCGTCCGACCTGCTGTGCGTGGCCAATTTCGACGGCTACTTCGTCAGCCTCAACCCGGCCTGGCCCCGGACCCTCGGGTGGACCGACGCCGAAATGAAGGCGCGGCCGTTCCTCGACTTCGTGCATCCCGACGACATCGCGGCGACCGTGGCGGCGGCGGGCGGGCTGGCGCGCGGGGAGGCCCAGCTCACCTTCGAGAACCGCTATCTCCACAAGGACGGCGGCCATGTGTGGCTGTCCTGGAACGCCGTGCCCCGCGACGGGCTGATCTACGCCTCCGTGCGCGACGTGACCGCGATCAAGCGGCAGGCCGAGGCCCTCGCCAGGACCGAGGAGGCCCTGCGGCAATCGCAGAAGATGGAGGCGGTGGGGCAACTGACCGGCGGCCTCGCCCACGACTTCAACAACCTGCTCGCCGGCATCTCCGGCTCGCTGGAGCTGATGCAGACCCGGATGAGCCAGGGCCGGATGGGCGACCTCGACCGCTACATGGCGGTCGCCCAGGGCGCGGCCAAGCGCGCCGCCGCGCTGACCCACCGGCTCCTCGCCTTCTCCCGGCGCCAGACCCTCGACCCCAAGCCCACCAACGTGAACCGCCTCGTCACCGACATGGAGGAGCTGATCCGGCGCACGGTCGGCCCCTCCGTCCACCTGGAGGTCGTCGGCCTCGCCGGGCTGTGGCCGGCGCTGATCGATCCGGGGCAGTTGGAGAACGCCCTGCTCAACCTGTGCATCAACGCCCGCGATGCGATGCCGGAGGGCGGGCGCATCACCATCGAGACTGCCAACCGGTGGATCGACGAGGTCGGCGGCCGGCAGCACGACCTGCCGCCGGGGCAGTATCTCAGCGTCTGCGTGAGCGACACCGGCACCGGCATGACGCCGGACCTGATCGACAAGGTGTTCGAGCCGTTCTTCACCACCAAGCCCACCGGCGAGGGCACGGGCCTCGGCCTGTCCATGGTCTACGGCTTCGCCCGCCAGTCGGGCGGTCAGGTGCGGATCTATTCCGAGGTCGGCGAGGGCACGATGGTGTGCCTCTACCTGCCCCGCCATTACGGCGAGGCCGACGAGGCCGAGGTCGCGCGCCGGCTCGCCGAGGTGGAGCTGGCGGGCCAGGGCGAGACGGTGCTGATTGTGGACGACGAGCCGTCCGTGCGCATGCTGGTCACGGAGGTGCTGGAAGACCTCGGCTACACGGCCATCGAGGCCGCCGACAGCGTCGCCGGCCTGAAGGTGCTGCAATCGGACGTGCGCATCGACCTGCTCGTCACGGATGTCGGCCTGCCGGGCGGCATGAACGGGCGGCAGATGGCGGATGCCGGCCGCGAGCGGCGGCCGGACCTGAAGGTGCTGTTCATCACCGGCTACGCCGAGAACGCCGTGCTCGGAAACGGCTACCTGCGGCCGGGCATGCAGGTCCTGACCAAGCCGTTCGTGCTGGAAACCCTCGCCACCCGCATCAAGGACCTCATCGCCGAGCCGTGAACGCGCGGCGCGGCCGGAGCGCCGCCATAGCCTCGTCGGCGGCCCTCTGCCCGCTGTCGTGGGCGCCGTGGGCGGTGGTGAAGTCGTGCAAATGCGTCGCCTCGCCCGCGAAGAACAGCCTCTCCTCGAAGGGACGGGCGAGTTGCGCCCGCGCCCCGGAGCGGCCCGGCAGGGCGCAGCTATACGCCCCGCCGATGGTGCCCATCCGGCTCCACGCGGTCGCCGCCAGCGGCCGGATCGCCGAGGCCACGTCGTGGCCGAACAGGGCGGCGAGCTGGGCCGCGACGAACGCGAAGCCGGCGGCCGGGCCCTCCTCCGCCACCATGCGGGCGCCCTCGCCCCCGAGGAACGCCTCGATCACCGGCCATCCGTTGGGCCGGATGGAATAGGCGGCCGACCGCGCATCGTGGATGTCGCCGTAGGCGTGCGAATCCGGCGCGAACGCCGAATCGCGCGCGATCTCAAGAAACACCTTCTCGTTGTGGCCGAGCGGCAGGGCGGCGGCGGCCTCGCGCCAGGGGTCTGTCCCGGCGGGCAGGCGGATCGCGTCGCCGGCCAGGATCGCGGTCGAGACCGTCAGGATGGCGGCCCCGGCGTGGAGGGTGCCGGCGCGCGTGGCGACGGCGACCCCGTCCGCCGTGAGGTCGATCCCCTCGGCGGGGGTGGCGAGGCGCAGGGCCGTGGCGGCCGGCAGGCTGGCCGCGACCAGCGTCCCGTAACCGAGGGGCAGGTGCCAGTTCCGGCCCGTCGAGGCGTCGTCGTAGGCGAGGTAGTCGGCGGCGGAGATCGCCTCGGGCCCGACGCCGCTCATGAAGCCGGCGATAGACCGCACATAGGGGTTGTAGCGGTCGCCGGGCTCCAGGGCATCGGCGGCCCGGTCGCTACCCGCCGCGACGACGCGGAGCCGGTCCTCCCACGCGCCGTACGCCCGCTGGGCCGCCTCCTGGTCGTCCCGGTCCTGCGCGATGCTGGGATGGGCCTTGGCCCAGGGCGGATCGCCCCGGTCCACCGGGAAGCCCGCCGCCTCGGCGATGCCGACCCAGGCGTTGCGGTCGCCCGAATGGAGCCATTCGCAGCCGAGATCGAGGGGATACCCGCCGAGATCCTGCGTATGGGCGCGGCCCCCGAGGCGCGACGACGCCTCGAGCAGCACGGCCGACACGCCCTGGTCCGCCAGCCGCCGCGCGGCGCCGATGCCGGCGGCCCCTCCCCCTACGATGATGACGTCGAACACGGTGTGCATAAGGCCCATGTGAGATCGAAGACGCCATCATAACCCCCGCGCCGGGAGCGGGGACACATGCCGGCCCCGCACGCCTGGGCTGCGCCGGTACGGACGGACCTGTGACCTTTGGGCCTAGGCGTCGTCGCCCGGCCGGCCCGGTTCGGCGTGGTCAGGCCGCCGGCCCGATGTTAATGCCCGTTAAATGGCGTGGCCCCCTGGGCGCCCATCCGAGATGGGAATGTCGGTTTGAAGCCATCGCACGACGCCGAACCGAGGATCGACCTCACCGCCTGCGACCGTGAGCCCATCCACATCGTCGGCAGCGTCCAGCCGCACGGATTCCTGCTCGTCCTCGAACCGCCGTCCCTGACCGTCGTGCAGGCCAGCGCCAACGCCCCGGCCGAGGCGGCCGTCGGCACGTCCCTGGACGCGGTCTTCCCGCACCTCGCCGCCATCGTCCGCCGCCATCTGGACGAGCCCGGCGCGCAGACGGGCGCGTCCTACCTCCGCACCGTGACGCTCACCTCCGATGCCGCCCGCCTGACCTACGAGGTCGCGGCGCACCGGGTCGACGGCCTCGTGGTGCTGGAACTGGAGGAGGTCGATGCCGCCGCGGCGGATCTCGGCCTCGACGTGCTCACCCCGCGCCTGCGCTCCTTCGTCGAGCGCCTGCACGCCGCCCACGACATCGCGGAACTCTGCCACCTCGTCGCGCAGGACATCCGCGCCGTCACCGGCCTCGACCGGGCGCTGGTCTACCGGTTCGACCGGGACTGGCACGGCACGGTGCTGGCCGAGGACGGCAACGGCGCGCTGCCGAGCTACCTCGACCTCCGCTTCCCCGCCTCGGACATCCCGGCGCAGGCGCGCGAGCTCTACCGCCGCAACCGCATGCGGATCATCCCGGACGCGGGCTACGCCCCCGTGCCGATCCTGCCGGCGGCGACGCCCTCGGGGAAACCCCTCGACCTCAGCCAGTCCGTCCTGCGCTCCGTCTCGCCGGTCCATGTCGAGTACATGCGCAACATGGGCACGATGGCGTCCATGTCGGTGTCGATCCTGATCGACGGCGCGCTCTGGGGCCTGATTTCCTGCCACAACGCCGCGCCGAAGCGCGTGCCGCTGCACGCCCGCAACGCCTGCGACGTGCTCGCCCAGATCTTCGCCCTCCAGCTCTCGGCCCGCGAGCGCGGCGCCCAAGCCGAGCAAAGGCTGGCGCTCGGGCAGGTGCAGGCCCGTCTCCTCGGATTCATGGCGGAGGAGGACAGCTTCGTCGATGGCCTGCTCAAGCATCCCGACGACGTCCTGGCCCTGGTGAACGCCTCCGGCGCGGCCGTCGTCACCGCCGACCGGTGCCGGCTGATGGGCGCGACGCCGGAAGAGCGCGACGTGCGCGCGATGTACGACTGGCTGTCGGCCCGCGGCGACACCGACGACGTCTTCGTGTCCGAGTCCCTGTCCGAGGCCATCCCCGGCGCGGCGTCTTATGCCGACCACGCGAGCGGGCTGCTGGCGATCTCGGTCTCCAAGAAATACGCGAGCTACATCCTCTGGTTCAGGCCGGAGGTGGTGCGCACGGTCAAGTGGGGCGGCAACCCGGTCAAGCCCGCCGTGCCGGATCCGGCGGGCGGGCCGGACCGCCTGCACCCGCGCAAGTCCTTCGAGATCTGGAAGGAGACGGTGCAGGGGCGCTCGCTGCCGTGGTCGATCCCGGAGGTCGAGGCCGCCAAGGACCTGCGCGCCTCGGTGCTCGGCATCGTGCTGCGCCGGGCCGAAGAACTCGCGGCGATGAGCGAGGAGTTGCAGCGCTCGAACAAGGAGCTGGAGGCGTTCTCCTACTCGGTGAGCCACGACCTGCGCGCGCCGTTCCGGCACATCGTCGGCTACTCGAACCTGCTCAAGACGCGGGAGGGCGCCAACCTCTCGGAGAAGGGCCGGCACTACGTCGACACCATCATCGAGGCGGCCTTCTCGGCCGGCACCCTCGTCGACAACCTGCTGTCGTTCTCGCAGATGGGTCGCAACGCCCTGAAGAAGGTCACGGGCGACATGAACGCCCTGGTCGAGGAGGTGCAGCGGAAGGTCCTGCGCGACGTCCCGGCGGACCGGGCCGTGCGGTGGGAGATCGAACCCCTGGGCCGGGCCTATGCCGATCCGGTGATGCTGCGCCTCGTGATCGAGAACCTGCTCTCGAACGCGGTGAAGTACACGCGCGGCAAGCCCGAGGCGGTCATCGCGGTGGGGCGGCTTCCGCCGAAGGACGGCGAGGCGGTGTTCTTCGTGCGCGACAACGGCGCCGGCTTCGACATGGCCTATGTCGACAAGCTGTTCGGCGTGTTCCAGCGCCTGCACCGGGTCGAGGAGTTCGAGGGCACCGGCATCGGGCTCGCCAACGTGCGCCGCATCGTCGAGCGGCACGGTGGCCGGACCTGGGCCGAGGGCCATCTGGGTCGGGGCGCGACCTTCTACTTCACGCTACCGCTTCGGGAGGAGGCGCACTGACATGGCCGGACTGAAGCCGTTCCTCCTCGTCGAGGACAACCCGAACGACATCGAGTTGACGCTCGCCGCGCTGGAATCGAGCAACCTCGCCAACGAGATCATCATCTGCCGCGACGGGGCGGAGGCGCTCGACTTCATCTACCGGCGCGGCTCCCACGAGGGACGGCAGGCGCAGGATCCGGCGGTCGTGCTGCTCGACTTGAAGCTGCCCAAGGTCGACGGGCTGGAAGTGCTCGCCAAGATCAAGGGCGACCCGGCCACGCGCGGCATCCCGGTGGTGATGCTCACCTCCTCGCGGGAGGAGACCGACGTGGTCCGCTCGTACGACCTCGGGGTGAACGCCTTCGTGGTGAAGCCGGTCGGGTTCGATGAGTTCTTCGCTGCGATCAAGGATATCGGGGTGTTCTGGGCGCTCCTGAACGAGCCGCCGCCGCACCGGGGAGGCTGGCCATCGAACGCGTAATCGGACCTTCCGCCGGTCCGCTGCGTATCCTCCACCTGGAAGACAGCGACCTCGACGCGGAACTCATCGAGGCGGAACTGGACAACCTCGGCCACCCGTTCGTGATCGAGCGGGTGATGACGCGCGAGGAGTTCGCGGCCACGGCCTGGCCGGGGCGCCACGACATCATCCTGGCGGATTACGTCCTGCCGACCTTCGACGGCGTCAGCGCGCTCGGCATCGCTCGCGAGCAATGCCCCGACATCCCGTTCATCTTCTGCTCCGGCACCCTCGGCGAGGACGTGGCCGTCGAGGCGCTGAAGAACGGCGCCACCGACTACGTGGGCAAGCAGCGCCTCGACCGGTTGTCCCGCACCATTGTCCGGGCGCTCGCCGAGGCGCGGGCCAGGGCCGACAAGCGGGCGGCCGAGGAGGCCCTGCAGGCGCTGAACGAGACCCTGGAGGCGCGCATCGTCGCGCGCACCCGCGAACTGGCCGAGACGAACGCCGAGCTTCAGCGCCAGATCGGCGAACGGGAGCGGGCCGAGGAGGCGCTGCGCCTCAACCAGCGCCTGGAGGCCGTCGGGCAGTTGACCTCCGGCGTCGCGCACGACTTCAACAACCTGCTCACGGTGATCGCCGGGAACATCGAGTTCCTGGAGCGCGCGGTCTCCGACGACCGGTCGAAGCGCCGGCTCGCGATGATGAAGGGGGCGGCGGACCGGGGCGCGAGGCTCACGGCGCAGCTTCTCGCCTTCTCCCGGCGCCAGCGGCTGGAGCCGACCCCGGTCGGCCTGAACGACACCGTCGCCTCGATGCGCGACCTGCTGCAGAGCTCGATCGGCGGCGCGGTGCAGATCGAGACGACGCTGCAGGCCGACCTCTGGCCGGCCCTGGTCGACGCGACGCAGATCGAACTCGTCATCCTCAACCTCGCCATCAACGCCCGCGACGCGATGGCGGTGGGCGGCCGCCTCACCATCGAGACCGCCAACGTGACCGTCACCGGCGCGCCGAGCCGTCCCGAGCAGCCCCAGCCCGGGGAGTACGTGATGGTGGCGGTGAGCGACACCGGCACCGGCATGCGGCCGGAGGTGCTCGCGCGGGTGTTCGAGCCGTTCTTCACCACCAAGGAGGTCGGCAAGGGCTCGGGCCTCGGGCTCGCGCAGGTCTTCGGGTTCGTGAAGCAATCGGGCGGCGGCATCCGCATCGACACGGTGCTCGGCGAGGGCACGTCGATCAAGGTCTACCTGCCCCGGGTCGAAGGCGGCGGCTCGGCCGCCACCGAGAAGGCCAAGGCCGTCGATTGCGCCCTGGCTCACCCGCCGGGAAGCCGCCCGACCCTCCTCGTCGTGGACGACGACGCGGAGGTGCGGGAGGTCACCGTGACGCGCCTCACCGAGGTCGGGTACGCGGTGCGCGAGGCGGCCTCGGGGCTCCAGGCCCTGGCCGCCCTGGAGGCCGACCCGTGCGTCGACCTCGTGGTGCTCGACTTCGCCATGCCGGGCATGAACGGGGCCGAGGTCGCCATCGAGATCCGCAAGCGCTGGCCGGGGATGCCGGTGCTGTTCGTCACCGGGTTCGCAGACACGACGGCCCTGACGCTGGCCGGCGCCAGCGGCTCCGACGCGGTCGTCCTCAAGCCGTTCCGGCAGGGCGAGCTCGAACGCAAGGTCGCCACGGCGCTGGAGGCGCGTCCGGTGGCCGGGCTCCGCCTCGTCTCCGACCGGGGAAAAGCCTGACCGGCGACCCCATATAACGGGGACGTGCAGAGCGAGGAGAGGACATGACCATGCAGACCGAGAGGGCCGTGCTGGCCGGTGGGTGCTTCTGGGGCATGCAGGACCTGATCCGGCGCCAGCCGGGCGTGGTTTCGACCCGCGTCGGGTATACGGGCGGCGACGTGCCGAACGCGACCTACCGCAACCACGGCACCCATGCGGAGGCCATCGAGATCGTCTACGATCCGGCCCGGACGAGCTTCCGGCGCATGCTGGAATTCTTCTTCCAGATCCACGATCCCACGACGCCGAACCGCCAGGGCAACGACCGGGGCCTGAGCTACCGCTCGGCGATCTACTTCACCGACGACGAGCAGCGCCGCGTCGCCGAGGAGACCATCGCCGACGTCGATGCCTCCGGCCTCTGGCCGGGGAAGGTCGTGACCGAGCTGGCACCGGCCGGGCCGTTCTGGGAGGCCGAGCCGGAGCATCAGGATTACCTGGAGCGCCGGCCCGACGGTTACACCTGCCATTTCGTCCGGCCGAACTGGGTCCTGCCCGCCCGCGCCCCCGCCGTGCAGGGGGCCTGAGGCACCGAGGGGGGCGGCAGGAACTGTCCCCCTCACCTGGGGTTGCCCTCTCGGACCGTGGCTGGCGCCATCTTGTGTCTCGTGGGGGTGTCTCGTGCGTGACCGCGAACCACTCTCACGGCGCGTCCTGCTCCAGTCCGCGAGCGTGGCCGCCACCGGCACCCTCCTCGGGATACGCGGCGCCGCAGGCGAGGCGCCGACCGGTCGGCGGCCGACGACTCTCGATCCCGATTACTTCAAGGGCATGTACGCCACCGAATCGGACCCGTGGAAGTTCGCCACGAGCCCCTACGAGCGCGCCAAATACGCCGCCACTCTCAAGGCCCTGCCGCGCCCCCACTACACGTCCGCCCTGGATGTCGGCTGCTCCATCGGCGTGTTCACCCATGAGCTCTGCCCGCGCTGCGATGCGCTGATCGGGCTCGACGTGGTGCCCTCGGTGCTGGCGGAGGCGCGGGCGCGCTGTGCCGATTGCCCGAACGCGCATTTCAGCCTCGCCGCCGTTCCGGGCACATGGCCAGACGGGCGCTTCGACCTCATCGTGATCTCGGAGGTGGCCTATTATCTCGACCGCCCCGACCTCGCCCGCCTCGTCGCCCGGGTCGAGGGCGCGGTCCTGCCCGAGGCGGACATCGTGCTGGTCCATTGGCTCGGCGTCACCCATTACCCGCTCTCCGGCGACGACGCGGCCGAGGGCTTCATCGCGGGCGCACGCGGCTTCGCGCGGGTCCTGACGCAATCGCGAACCGCCGAGTACCGCCTCGACGTGCTGCGGGTGACGAAGCCGGCCTGATCGATCACCGCCGCTCGGCGCGGCGGGAGACGCCGTACAGCGCCAGGCCGAGGAGCATCACGGCGAGGCCGCCGAGCGATTGGATCGGCCGCGCGGTGACGAGGTAGGCCAGCATGAACGCGGTCACGCCGAGGAAGACGAGCGGCGTGACGGGATAGCCCCAGGCGCGATAGGGCCGTGGCAGGTCCGGCCGCGTGATCCGCAGCTTGATCAGGCCGAGCACCGCCAGGAACGAACACAGGATGAGGCCGAACTGGATGAAGGCCAGAACCGCCGCGTAGCTCTGCGTCAGCAGCAGGAGGCTCGCCACGCCGCATTGGAGGAGGACCGCGCGCACGGGCACGCCGTGGCGGGTGCGGCGGGCGAAGACGCGCAACAGCCGCACATCCTCGCCCATCGTGACCGTCACGCTGGGGCCGATCCACATCATGGCGCCGATCGTCGGGATCAGGCCGACGCAGATCACCGCGCCGACGACCCGGCCGCCCTCGGGGCCGAAGACATGCCGCCCGCTGATCATCGCGACGTCGATCTGCCCGGCGAGTTCGGGCAGTGGGGTGGTGCGCAGGAACACCGCGTTCAGGGCGACGTAGAGCACGATCACGAGGCCCGTCCCGAGGAACAGAGCCCTCGGCAGGGTATAGGACGGGTCGGCCAGATCGCCCGCGATGTAGGTCGCGGCGTTCCAGCCCGAATAGGCGTACATCACGAAGACGAGGCTGACGGCGAAGCCGGCGGTGAAGACCTGCGCCGGATCGAACGCGCGCGGCGAGAAGCTGATCGGCGCCCCGCCTTCCGCAGCGAAGCCGGCGCCGATGAAGGCCACGATGAGCAGCAGCTTCAACAGCGTCGCGCCGGTCTGGAACGCCTCCCCGAAGCGCCCGCCCGTCAGGCGGATGGCGGTGACGGCCCAGATGACTGCGAGCCCGAGGGGGAGCGGCGGGGCCGCCGGGTGGAAGGCCTTCGCGTATTGGCCGAACGCCATCGCGGCCAGCGCTACGGGGGTCGCGAAGCCGACGGTGCCCGAGAGCCAGCCTGCCATGAAGCCGAGGGCCGGGCCGTAGGCGCGGGTGAGGAAGTTGTACTCGCCGCTGGAGCGGGGAAACATGGTCGCCAACTCGGCGTAGCTGAACGCCCCGCAGAGCGCGACGAGCCCGCCGACGCCCCACAAGAGCAGCAGCCCGAAGCCGGACGGGACGTCCGTCACCTGAAACCCGAGGCTGGTGAACACCCCGACGCCGATCATGTCGGCCACCACGAGGGCCGTGGCCGCCGGCGTCTTCACGCCCTGGGACAGACACGCCATCGCGGTCCCCTCTTCTCACGCGGCAACCGGTGATCGCGGGCCGGGTTCGGCCGAAGGGCTCCCGTGCGACGAATGGCCAGTTGGCCCCACGGCGCGGGCGGCGGCGAAGCGCTGTGCGTTTTTGCCCCAAGCCTCCGGCGATCTGCGGAGGCGCCTGCGGACCTAGTTCCCTCCGCAAACCCGTTTGCCGGCCGGCTTCCGTTCTCGGCCAGCCGGCGCCCGATCCTTCGTCGTCCGAGGCTCACGCCATGCGCATTCTTCCCGTCGGCCTGTTCACCCTCGCCCTGATGGCGACGCCCGCCCTCGCCTTGAGCGCGGGGGATTCGATGCAGGATTGGGCGGGAGCCTCCGCGGCGGACAAGGAGGCCCTGTTGCGCAAGCTGGACGCGGCGAGCGGCGGGGATGCCGCCCGTGAGCGCGTGCGCTCCTGCCTCGACGACACGTCGAGGACGACCGGCCACGGAAGCCTGCCGATCTCCGAGGTGGCGAAGGCCTGCTCCGAACAGGCGGCCCGCGAAAACATCTGATCACCGCCGGGCCCCGTGAGCCCGGCGGCCGAACTACAGTTTGATATTAGAATAATTCCTCTTTGTTGCTTGCATAACACTTGCTCACACGAGCGTGATGTTTGGCCTTGTTCACGGTTCCGTGATGCCGTAACGCCGAAGGAGATGATCGATATCCGCGATACATTAGTCAGTTTCTAAACTGGCGAATTGGCGATCGCTGCGATGTTCGAAGAATTTCTTCAGGGCACGGTGATGCGTAAGTTCGAGTCTGTCCTTGGCGACACTTCCACGCGTGTCGCGATCGGCGTGGCATCACTGGGGCTGGGTTGGGCAGGTCTGGCTCTCGACGTGGCCGCGCAGGAGGCCGTCGTGCTCGATGAACTGTCCGTCGCGAGCGTGGCGGGCAGTAATGGCCGGGCTGGCCAGGGCGTTGGACTTCAGAAGGACTTGCCGGCGCCCTATGCCGGCGGACAATTCGCGCGCGGCGGATCGCTCGGGATCCTCGGCACGCGCGATGCGCTGAACACCCCCTTCAGCACCGTGAACTTCACCCAGCAGGTCATCCGGGATCAGCAGGCGCGAACCGCCGCCGATACGCTGGTCAACGATTCCTCCGTCCGTCTCACCACCGGCAGCAACGGGTTCGACGACACGTTTCAGATCCGCGGCTTCCCGGTCCAGGCGCAGGACGTCGGGTTGAACGGCCTCTACGGTCTGGTCTCGTCCAACCGCGTCGCGGCCCAGTACATCGAGCGGATCGAGGTGCTGAAGGGGCCCGGCGCGTTCATGTACGGCATTCCGCCGGGGGGCAGCGTCGGCGGCAGCATCAATATCGTCACCAAGCGCGCCCTCGATCTGCCGCTCCTCCAGGTCACGCCGCAATACATCAGCCCCGGAAACTTCGGCGTTCATGTCGATGCCAGCACCCGCGGCGGCGAGAACAAGGAATGGGGCATCCGCTTCAACGGCCTGGGCCGCACCGGGGAAGCCTCGATCGACGGCGGCAACTGGCAGACCGGCCTCGGCGCGGTGGCGCTCGATTACCAGGGCGAGCGGCTGCGCTGGGCGCTCGATATCATCACCCAGAACGACGATACGAAGAACTTCCGCCCGCAGATCACCCTGCGTTCGGACATCCCGTTCATCCCGTCCCCACCGGATGCGCGCGGCAACTGGTATCCCGGAACGCAGCTCCAGCAACGGGACAACACCGTCGCCACCTTCCTCGAATACGACCTCACCGATTGGCTCACGGCCTACGGCGGGATCGGCTATCGCGCGGGCTCGAACCGGCAGACCTTCCCGGATTCGCGCGTCGCGGGGTTCACGAGCGGGGCCGATGCCCTGGGCAACTTCCGGCTCGTCAACGGATACTACGATTCCTACAGCAGCTCCGTCAGCGGCAATGTCGGGCTGAAGGCGCGCTTCGACACCGGGTTCATCAATCACGCCCTGAACGTGGTGTTCACGGGGTTCAGCCGCGAGGAAGGCTTCGCCTACACCGCGAACACCGCCGCCGAATCGGTCCCGTCGAACATCTACCGGCCGGCGCCGCTGCCCGTGGTGCGCGGCGCCCGCCTCGACCCGCGCCGCTCGGCGGACACGACGCTCACCAGCGTCGCCGTGGCGGACACGATGTCGTTCCTCGACGAGAGCGTCCTGCTCACGGCCGGCGTGCGCTACCAGATGGTGAACCAGCTCGCCTACAACACGACGACCGGGGCACGGACGAGCGAGTACGATGCCGACGCCACCTCGCCGCTGGCCGGCATCGTGGTGAAGCCCTGGCAGAACGTGGCCGTCTACGCGAACTACGCCGAGGGCCTCACCTCGGGCACGATCGTAGGCCCCGGATACACCAACACCGGCGCGATCCTCAGCCCCTTCAAGTCCGATCAGCAGGAGGTCGGCGTCAAGATCGACTGGGGCGCCATCACGACGACGGCGGCCCTGTTCCAGATCAGCCGGCCGAGCCAGGTCCGGACAGCCGCGAACACCCTCGCCTACGATGGCGAACAGCGGAACCGGGGATTGGAGGTGTCGGCGTTCGGCGCGGTGCTGCCGAACCTGCGCGGCTTCGCCAGCGCCACCTTCCTGCGCCCCGAACTGACCAAGCCGACCAATCCGGCCGAGCGCGGCAACGACGCCCCCGGCGTGCCCGATCTGACCGTGTCCGCCGGCCTCGAATGGGATACGCCGTGGGTTCCCGGCCTCTCCCTGAACGGCCGGGTGATCTACACGTCCGGCTCCTATCTCACGACCGCCAACCGGCTGCGCTTCCCGGACTGGACGCGGTTCGATCTCGGCCTTCGCTACGCGACGCTCGTGGGTGAGCAGCCGGTCACGCTGCGCTTCAACGTCGAGAACATCGCCGACAACCGCTACTGGCTCACGACCGGGACCTTCGTGACGGTGGCCTCGCCCCGGACGTTCATCCTCTCGGCGTCGGTGAACTTCTGACGTGGGCAAGACCTTCCGCCAATCGATGGCGTGGCTGCACGCGTGGTCCGGGCTCGTCGTCGGCTGGATCCTGTTCGCCGTCTTCGTGACGGGCACGGCGAGCTACTACCGCGCCGAGATCTCGCAATGGATGCGCCCCGAGCTGCGGTATGGCCGGTCCTTCGGCCCGGAAGAGATGGCGGCGACCGCCGAGCGCGGCGTGGCCTATCTCCGGGAGCATGCCGGCGGGGCGCGGACGTGGTTCATCACGCTGCCACGGCCCGAGATGCCGCTGCTGGAGCTGTTCTGGCGGACGGGACCCGGCCGTCCGCCGGGCCACGTCCTGCTCGATCCCGACAGCGGGGCGCCCGCCGAAGTCCGCGAGACCCGGGGCGGCGACTTTCTCTACCGCTTCCACTTCGAACTGAGCCTACCGCCGCTCTGGGGCCGGTGGATCGTCGGCCTGTGCGCGATGATCATGCTGGTCGCCCTGGTTTCGGGGATCGTCACGCATCGGCGCCTCTTCGTGGACTTCTTCACGTTCCGGCGGCGCGCCGACCAGCGCGGCTGGCTCGACGCGCACAACGTGACGGGCGTCCTCGCCCTGCCCTTCCACGTGATGATCACCTACACGGGGCTCGTGACCCTCGCGTCCCTCTACATGCCGTGGGGCGTGAAGGCCGCCTACCGGGGCGACGCCCAGCGCTATTACGTCGAATCCGGCCAGATCACCGCGCCGCGCCCGCCCGCCGGCACGGCCGGCACGCTGGCCCCGGTCGGCCCCATGGTGGTGCAGGCCCTGAGCCGCGTCCCGCAGCCGCTGGAGCGGCTGACGATCGTCAATCCCCGGGATGCGCATTCCGTGGTGGTCGCCGTGTTCGAGGAGCCCCACGGCCTGTCGCACCAGCATCCGCAGGTCGCCTTCCACGGGTCCAGCGGCGAGATCGCGGAGATCCGCGCGGGCGACCTCCGCCCCGCGACCAGGACCTTCACCACGATGGTCGGCCTGCACGAGGCGCATTTCGCCGGTTCGGCGCTGCGGGTGCTGTTCTTCTTGTCGGGCCTCCTCGGCTGCGCGATGGTCGCGACGGGTCTGGTGCTGTGGTCGGTGGCGCGACTGCCGAAGGGGCCCGCCCCCTCGCGGATGCCGTGGTCCCACCGGCTCGTCCACGCCCTCAACGTCGGCACCGTGGCCGGGCTGCCGTTCGCGGTGGCGTGCTACTTCCTGGCGAACCGGCTCCTGCCCGTTGCGATGCCGGGGCGCGCGGAGGCCGAGATCCAGGCGTTCTTCGGCGGGTGGGTGGTGGTGGCTCTCCTCGGCCTGGGCCTCGCCCCGCGCCGCGCCTGGATCGTCGCCCTGGCGACGGTCGCCGTCGCGTATCTCCTCGTGCCCCTCGTCGGCGGCCTGCGCGAGGGCGGTACCATATCGGTCGCCTTCGACGTGATCGTCCTCAGCATCGGAGTTGGATTCGGCTTCGCCGTCCACGCCCTGGCCAAGAGCCGGTTCGACCGGGACGGGCCCGGGCGAACCGGGATCCCCGGCGGGGCCGTCGCGACGCGTGCGTTGAAATGAGATTTCGCGAGACTGCGCTTTCGTCAAACGGCACCGCCGTCTTTGCCTGTCATCCCGTTGGAAATTGAGAGCGATTTGTGCGGCTGCGCGAATAGACTTTTCGCAGCGCACAGGAGATCGCCATGCTCACCCCGGTTGCCGACCCGCGCAAGGCTTGCCTGACCGCCCTGGCCAGGGGCGCCGGCACTTCCTCCTCCGACTATCTCCGTCTCGCGCGCAGGACTCTGGAAGACCTGATGGCGCGGGACGACCTCCTCGCCGGGATCACCCTTCAGCGGAAGCCCGGCGGCTACGCGCGCACCCTGTTGCTCGGCGAGAACGGGATCAGCGTCTGGGCGATCACCTGGAGCCCGGGTTCACGCACCTCGGTGCATGATCACCACTGCTCCTGCTGCTTCGGGGTCTGGAGCGGTGCCCTGCGGGAGGTCTGGTTCCGCGCCCTCAATGAGACCGACGCCGTCGCCACCGGCGAGGCCCTCCGTGAGCCCGGTTCCGTCGCCTGCATGATGCCGAGCGGACCGAACCTGCATCAGATGGTCAATGCCGGGCCGGACGAGGCGATCTCGATCCACGTCTACGGCTTCGATCCCGAAATCCGCGCCTCCTCGATCGAGCGCGAATACCGCATCGTCGCCGGCTGAGCCGCCCCTCACGCCATGTAGATCGTCGGCACGGCCGTCGTGTACTTCATCTCTTCCATCGCGATGGAGGCGGAGAGGTTCGAGAATTCGAGCCGCGCGGTCAGGCGCTGGTACACGGTGTCGTAGGTCTCGATATCCGGCACGACGATGCGCAGGAGATAGTCGATCTCCCCGGTGAGGCGCCACGCGCCGACGATCTCCGGAAAGTCGTCCACCGTCCTGCGGAACGCCGCCGACCATTCGGCCGTATGCCGGGGCGCCTTCACGGCCACGAAAACTGTGATCGGCACGTTGACCTTGCGGCGGTCGACGAGCGCCACCCGGCGGGTGATGACGCCGCTCTCTTCCAGCCGGCGGATGCGCCGCCAGCACGGGGCCGCGCTCAGGCCGACCCGCTCGGCGATCGTCGCCACCGGCAGCGTCGCATCGACCTGAAGCACGTCCAGAATCTTCCGGTCGATCTCATCCATTGTCCCGTGCTCCGCCCAGCATCGCCCGTTCGATCCGCCGCCGCAGCGAGGATGTTCTGCGGCCCCGGCATGATGAAGACGTATTGTCCTCGCGATCTCGGCGAATTGGAATTCTGGTTCTATTTACAGACATCGTGGCACTTGCGCATAAATGAGCCATGGGATGCTCACCGAATGGGCTGAGATGATCAAGCCGTGAGGCTGACCGTCTCTGGTTACTCCGGTCGGGCATCCGTCCCTTGGCCTGCGTTCCATCGTGAAAACGGCCCCCCCGGGCCGGTGTTGGCACGCGACCTGCAATTGGTGAGCCGCTCACAGCACGCTGTGGGAAACTCAAGCGCGATGGCGAGGTGCCATGACGAGCGACGAGGAAACCGGACGGGGCGGCCGGCCGGCCGGCGTGCTCGCCGTCCCGGACGCGACGCGCAAGGCCAACCAGGCCTACGACCTGATGCGGCGGGAAATCGTCTCCTGCCGCCTGCTCCCCGGCACCCGCTTCACCGAGGCCGAGGTGATGGAGCGGTTCGAGATCGGGAAGGCGAGCTGCCGCATCGCCCTGCAGCGGCTCGCGCAGGAAGGGTTCGTCAGCTCGATGCCCCGGCACGGCTACCGGGTCAGCCCCGTCACCGTGAAGGACGTCGATGAGGTCTTCGCCCTCAGGATGGAGCTCGAACCCCTCGCCGCGCGGGGCGCCGCCGGCCGGGTGAACCGGGCGCAGTTGGAACGGCTGGAACAGGCCTGCCGCCGCCGGATCACGGTGGATGTCGGCAACCAGATCGACTTCTTCCTCGAAGCCAACCGCAGCTTCCACATGGCGATCGCGGCGGCGGCGGGGAACGGGCGCCTGTACCGGACGCTGTCCGGCCTCCTCGATGAGATGACGCGCCTCGTCGCCCTCGGCTTCGGCGTGCAGGGCGTGCGGCCGAACATCGAGAACGACCACACGGCGATGATCGAGCACCTTGCGGCGGGAGACGCCGAGAGCGCCGCGCTTGTGGCCCGCCGCCATGTGGAGACCTTCCGCGAGATGACCATGGAGAAGGTCATCGCGAGCCTGCGCGACACGGCGGTCATACCGCCCCGCAGCGCGTCCCAGGCCGAGGGAGGCGAGCGATGAACGCCGTCCAGCTCGACCACGTGAGCAAGTGGTTCGACCGGCGGGAGGGCGCGCCGCTCCACGTGCTCGACGCCATCGACATCGCGATCCCGCAGCACGCCATCGTCGCCCTCCTCGGCGCCTCCGGCTGCGGCAAGAGCACCCTGCTCAACATGATCGCCGGGTTGATCGAGCCCGACGAGGGCGCGGTCCTGCTCGACGGGATCCCCTCGCACGCCTTCCGCGACTGGCGGGCCATGACCTACATGTTCCAAGAGGACCGGCTGCTCCCTTGGCGGACGGCGGCGCAGAACGTCGCCTTCGGGCTCGAAGCCGGCGGCATGGGGCGGGAGGAGCGGCGGCGGCGGGTCGATGAGACCCTGCGCCTCGTGGGCCTCGACGGGTTTCGGGATGCCTATCCGCACGAACTGTCGGGCGGCATGCGCAGCCGCGTGGCCCTGGCGCGCAGCCTCGTCACCGAACCCCGGATCCTCCTCCTCGACGAGCCCTTCTCGAAGCTCGACCCGGAGATCCGCGCGCAGATGCACGGCGAATTGCTGCGCATCGCCGCCCTGCGGGCGATGACCCTGGTCTTCGTCACGCACGACGTGGAGGAGGCCGTGGTGCTGGCGAGCCGCGTGGTCGTCCTGCAGCCGCGCCCCGGCCGGATCGGCGAGGTCCGCGACATCGCCCTGCCCTATCCCCGCGACCCCCTCTCCCCGGAGGTGGCCGAGGAGGTCCGCCGCCTGCGGATCGGCCTCTCGGGCGCGAGGGCCGCATGCTAGTGCGGACCCCTGACCGCCTCGTCCCCCGGACGCGCCCCTCCGGCGCGGGCCGCCGCACGGGGATCGTCCTGCAGCGGCTCGCCCTCATCGGCTTGGCGCTGGCCGTGTGGCAGGTCGCCTCCCTGCGCGCGCCCTCCTTCGTGCTGCCGAGCCCCGCGCGGGTTTGGGCCACGTGGCTGCACCTCGTCGCCTCGCCGAGCTTCGCCGGGGATCTCGGCATCACCCTCGGGCGCATCGGCGCGGGCTTCGCCTTCGCCGCGCTGGTCGGCCTGCCGCTCGGCCTGTTGCTCGGCGCGAGCCGCCGCCTCGGGAGCTTCTTCGAGCCGGTCCTCACGGTGACGAACACCGTCTCCTCCGCGATCTGGGCGATCTTCGCGCTGATCTGGTTCGGCCTGTCGAACTGGACCACGATCTTCGTGGTGTTCATGACGGCGATGCCGCTGATCCTGACCAATGTCTGGCAGGGCACGCGCACCGTCAGCGCCGAACACCTCGAACTCGCCCGGACCTTCCGGATGCCGCGCCGCAAGGTGCTGACCAAGATCTACCTGCCGACGATCCTGCCCTCGTTCTTCGCGGGCGCGCGGCTGGCCATCGGGTTCGGGGCGCGGGTGGTCCTCGTGGCCGAATCCCTCGGGGCCAGCAGCGGCATCGGCTACCGCCTGCGGCAGGCGGCGGACCTTGTCCAGACCGATCAGGTCTTCGCGTGGACCCTGACCCTCGTCGCCCTGATGATCGGGCTCGAAACCCTCGTCCTCAAGCCCGCGGAACAGCGGCTGTTCGTCTGGAAGAAGGCGGCGCAGCCGTGACGGCGCCGCCGCTCGGGAAAACGCCGGTTCGCAACCCAAGCTTACGGAGAGACCCTTGAAACGGATCGGTGTCCTTGCCGCCGCCGCGCTCTGCGCCCTCGGCCTGTCCGGCCCCACGCAGGCCGAGAGCGTTCGCATCGGCTACTGGAGTTCGGGGATCAGCCTCGGCTTCGGCGCCGTGCTGGAAGCCGGGAAATTCATGGAGAAGGAGGGCCTGACGCCCGAATACGTGAAGTTCCCGGATGTGAACGCGCCGACCAAGGCCATGGCCGCCGGCGCCATCGACTTCGCCATCGCCGCCAGCGCGGGCACCTCGCTCAGCGTCACCGCCGACGGCCTGCCCCTGAGCATCGTGCTGGCGACGCAGGTCGCCGACCTCGACTTCGTGGTGCCGGAGGATTCGCCGATCAAGGCGATGGCGGACCTGAAGGGCAAGAAGATCGGCACCTCGCCCTCCGGCAGCGCCACGGCGGCGATCACCTCAGCGATCCTCGAAACCAACTACAAGTTCACGCCGGGTGACTACCAGGGCGTTCCGGGCAACGACCCACGCCTCGCGCAATTCCTTGTCCAGAAGGACATCGACGCCGCCGCCCTGCGCACGGTGACGATCGCCCTCCTGCCCGATGCGAAGCTGCGCCGGATCGGCTCGTTCCGCCAGGAATGGAAGACCCTCACCAAGCAGGACGCGCCGCCCATCCTCGGGGTCGGGCTGATGCGCAACGCCTGGATGGCGCAGAACCCGGACGCGCCGGCCAAGGTCGTGGCCGCGATGCGCAAGGCCTACGCCTTCGGCCAAGCCGACAAGCCGGCGGTCGCCAGGATCCTGCAGGCCTCCGCCAACCTGAGCGGGCCCGATGCCACCGCCTACGCCGCCCTCTGGGACAGCATCTACACCGTGAGCCTGGAGCCGGCGGACATCGCCTCGCTGAAGCGGGAGTTCGAGGTCTTCAAGGCGGTCGGCGCCGTCCAGGGCTCCCTGCCGGACACCGCCCTCGATCCCCGCCCCTACGCGCGGTCGAAGACGATCCCGTAGCCCGCCCCACACCGGAAAAGGACACCCCACGATGACTGAGACGATGAAGGCCCTCGTCCTCGACGCGCACGGCGACATCGATGCGCTCAAGGTCACGAGCGACTATCCGAAGCCCGTGCCGGGTCCGGGGGAGGTGCTGATCCGCGTCGGTGCCTCTTCGTTCAACTATCACGACGTGTTCACGGTGAAGGGCATGCCCGGCATCAAGGTGCCGATGCCGGTGGTGATCGGCCTCGACATGGCCGGGCAGATCGTCGAACTCGGCGAGGGTGTCTCCGACTGGACGGTCGGCGACCGGGTGCTGGTCAACCCGCTCAACAAGGCCAAGGGCCTGATGGGCGAGATGCTCGACGGCGGCATGGCCGAGTATTGCCGCGTCTCCACCGGCCAGCTGATCGCGATGCCGCCGGACGTCAGCTACGCGGACGCCGCCTCCCTGCCGGTGGCCTACGGCACGGCCCACCGCATGCTGATCACCCACAACACGGTGAAGGCCGGCGACACGGTGCTGATCCTCGGCGCCAGCGGCGGCGTCGGCACCGGCTGCGTGATGCTCGCCAAGCAGCTCGGCGCGGAGGTGATCGCCTGCGCCGGCAGCGAGGACAAGATGGCCCGGCTGAAGGAACTCGGCGCCGACCACGTGGTGAACTACCGCGAGACCGACTTCTCGAAATGGGCGATCCAGCAATACGGGAAGCCCCAGCGCCGGACCTACGAGGGCGGCGTCGACGTGGTGATCAACTTCACCGGCGGCGACACCTGGGTGCCCTCGCTGAAGTGCCTGAAGCGAGGCGGCACGCTCCTCGTCTGCGGCGCCACCGCCGGGCACGATCCGAAGGAAGACCTCCGCTACATCTGGAGCTTCGAGCTGAAGGTGATCGGCTCGAACAGCTTCTACGACGACAACCTGTCGGCGCTGATGGACATGATCCAGGCCGGTACCCTCAAGCCGACCATCGACAAGGTCCTGCCCCTCGAACAGGCCGCCGAGGGCCTGCGGATGATCCGCGACCGCGAGGTGATGGGCAAGATCGTCGTCACCCCCTGATCCCGCTCCCGGCCACGAAGGGTCCCCGATACGATGTCCGATACCCCCCTCAGCAAGGAACAGGTCGAGGCGCTGCTGCTGCGCGGCCCGTTCCACCAATGGCTCGGCCTCTCCGTCGTCAGCGTCGGCGAGGGCGAGATCGAACTGAAGGCGACGTGGCGGCCGGAATGGGTCGTCAACGCCGAGCGCGGCTACGTCCACGGCGGCATCCTGGCGACGCTCGTCGACCTCACCGCCGACTGGGCGCTGGTCTCCCGCACCGGCCGGGGCGTCCCGACCGTGGACCTGCGGGTCGATTACCACCGCGCCGCGATGCAGGGCGACCTGACCTGCCGGGGCAAGGTGGTGAAATTCGGCGGCCAGATCTCGGTGGCCGAGGCACAGATCCTCGACGGCGAGGGCCGGCTGCTGGCGAGCGGCCGGGGCGTCTACATGACCGCGCCGGCCAAATGACCGGCGCCGCGGCACCGGGCGGCCTCGACCACGTCGTGGTCAACGTGCTGCGGCGGATGGACGAGGCGGCGGACCTGTTCGCCGCCCTCGGCTTCCGGCTCACGCCGCGCGGCCACCATTCCCTCGGCTCGATCAACCACCTGATGATGGTGCCGGGGGCCTATCTCGAACTGGTCGGCCTGCCCGAGACCGGGCCGCAGCGGCAGGAGCTGAAGGACAGTCCATTCGGCCTGAACGGCCTCGTGGTGGCGAGCGCCGACGCGGACACGACCCATGACCGCCTCGCCGGGGCGGGGTTCGAGGTCGGATCGCCCGTGGCCTTCTCCCGCCCCGTCGCCCTGGACGGGGGCGAGGCCGAAGCACGGTTCCGCACCGTGCGCCTGCCGGCGAGCCTGTTCCCGGCGGGCCGCGTCTACCATTGCCAGCACCTGACGCCGGACCTCGTCTGGCGCCCCGAATGGTTCGCCCATCCGAA
This sequence comes from Methylobacterium litchii, assembly GCF_038442315.1. NCBI lineage: Bacteria > Pseudomonadati > Pseudomonadota > Alphaproteobacteria > Hyphomicrobiales > Methylobacteriaceae > Methylobacterium > Methylobacterium litchii. The sequence continues at coordinate 141,574 of NZ_JBBXMY010000010.1, forward strand.
CGGCTTCACGGCGCTCGACGGCGTGACCGTCGAGAGCCCGACCCCGGAGGCGGAGGCCCGCCTCTACGCCGCCGCCTGCGGCGCGGTGGCCGAGCCCGGCGAGGCCGGGTGGCGCATCCGCCTCGGGGACGCCTCCGTCAATGTGGTGCCGGGCCCCCACGGGCGCTTCGCCGCCCTGACCCTGCGCTTCGCCGACCTCGACGGGATCGAGGCCCGCGCCCGCGCCCTCCCCGGGGCCGAATGGACCCGGCGCGGGAAGAGGGCGGGCGCGCTGACGCTGCCGGCCTTCGGCCTCCACCTCCGGTGCGAGGCGACCTCATGACGGGCGCGGCGACGAATCTCGGCGACCTCGTGGACCGCTCCGGCCCCCCGGACAGGCCGCTGCTCGTCGGGTTCTCCCCGGCGGGGGAGCCCGAGACGATGACCCGCGCCGGCCTCGACGCCCGCGCCGACGCCTTCGCCCGGGGCCTCCTGCGCGGGGGGATCGCACGGGGCGAGCGGATCGCGATCCTCTCCGCCAACCGGCCGGACACCCTCGCGGCGCTCCTCGGCGCGATGCGGGCCGGGGTGGTGCCCGTGCCGGTGAACCACAAGTTCCCGCCCGCGACCGTCGCCGCCGTGCTGGCCGATTGCGGCGCGCGGCTCGTGCTCTGCGACGGCCCGCGCCGGGCGGCCCTGCCGCCGCTGGCACCCGGTGTCGGCCTCGCCGCGTTCGACGGCGAGGGGCCGGAAGGCTTCTCGGCGTGGCTCGATCCCGGCCCGTTCGTGCCGATCACGCCCGAGCCCGACGAGGCGGCCCTGTTCCTGTACACGTCCGGCTCCACCGGACGGCCGAAGGGCGTGCGCCTCAGCCATGCCAGCCACCTCTGGGTGGCGCGGACCCGCGCGGCGGAGACGGACCTGCGCGGCGAACGCCTGCTCGTCGCGGCGCCGCTCTACCACATGAACGCGCTGGCCCTGGCGCTGCTCGTCTGCGCGGCCGGCGCCACGATGGTGCTGCTGCCCCAGTTCGAGGCGCGCAGCTACATCGCGGCCATCGACCGCCACCGGTGCACGTGGCTCACCGCCGTGCCGCCGATGATCGCCATGATGCTGCGGGAGAAGGACCTCCTCGCCTCCTGCGACCTCACGGGCGTGCGGACGGTGCGGATGGGCTCGGCGCCGGTCAACGACACCCTGGCCCACCAGATCCGCGCCCTGCTGCCGAACGCCCGCATCCTCAACGCCTACGGCACGACCGAGGGCGGGCCGATCGTGTTCGGCGACCATCCGGACGGGCTGCCGACGCCCATCGCCTCCGTCGGCGCCCCCCGCCCCGACGTGGCGATCCGGCTCGTCGGGCCCGATGCCCCCGGGGCCGGCGTGCTCCAGATGCGCAGCCCCGCGATCATGCTCGGCTACCACAACCGGCCGGACGTGCCCGTTCCGATCACTCCGGACGGCTTCTACGACACGGGGGACGTGTTCCGCCGGGACGCCGAGGGCTTCCATTATTTCCTGGGCCGCACCGACGACATGTTCGTCTCCGGCGGCGAGAACATCTTTCCCGGGGAGGTCGAACTCGTCCTCGAACGCCACGCGGACGTGCTGCAATCCTGCGTCGTCCCGGTGGAGGACGCGATCAAGGGCACGAAGCCCGTCGCCTTCGTCGTCCGCCGGCCCGGCGCCACCCTCGACGAGGCGGGCATCAAGGCGCACGCCCTCGCCCACGCCCCGGCCTACCAGCACCCGCGCCGGGTGTGGTTCGTCGAGGCGCTGCCCCTCGCCTCGACCAACAAGATCGACCGCGCCACCCTGCGCCTGCGCGCCGAGGCGGCCATGAGGACGCAACCATGACAGCCTTCAACTGGAACCAGGCCTACCCCACGGTGCGCATGCCGATCTTCGGCCGCAACGTGGTGGCGACGTCCCACCCCCTCGCCGCCCAGGCGGGGCTGCGGATGATCTGGAAGGGGGGCAACGCCGTGGATGCGGCCATCGCCACCGCCGCCGCCAAGACGCTCACCGAGCCCTGCAGCAACGGCCTCGGCTCGGACGCCTTCTGCATCCTGTGGGACGGCGAGCGCCTGCACGGCCTGAACGCCTCCGGGCCCGCCCCGGCGGCCTGGACCCCCGAGTACTTCACGCGCAAGCACGGCGGGGCGCGCACGCCCCCGATGCGCGGCTGGGATTCGGTGACCGTGCCCGGCGCGGTCGCGGCCTGGGCGGCGCTCTCCGAGCGGTTCGGCCGCCTGCCCTTCGCCGACCTGATGGAGCCCGCGATCGAGATCGCCGAGCGCGGCTACCTCGCCCCCATCGTCGTGCAGCAGAAATGGGCGGCGGCCGCCGCCCTCCCCTCGCTGGCGGGCCAGCCGGGCTTCGCCGAGACCTTCCTGCCCCGTGGCCGGGCCCCGGAGGTCGGGGAACGGGTGACGATCCCCCACGCCGCCCGGACCCTGCGCGCCATCGCCGAGACCAAGGGCCGGGCCTTCTACGAGGGGGAGATCGCGCAGGCCATCGCCCGGCATGCGGCGGCGCATGGGGGCGCGATGACGGTGGCCGACCTCGCCGCCTTCACGCCGGAATGGGTGGAGCCCCTGGCCAAGGATTACCGGGGCTACACGCTTCACGAGATCCCGCCGAACGGACAGGGCATCGCGGCGCAGATCGCCCTGGGCATCCTGGAGAATTTCGACCTCGCGTCCCTGCCCGTCGACGGACCCGACGCGCAGCACATCCAGATCGAGGCGATGAAGCTCGCCTTCGCCGACACCTACCGCTACGTCGCCGACCCGAGCGGCATGGGCGTCAGCCCGGAGGCGATGCTGGACCCCGCCTATCTCGCCACCCGCGCCAAGCTGATCGACCGGACGAAGGCGCAGGATTTCGGCGCGGGCAACCCCGTGCGCGGGGGCACGATCTACCTCACCACCGCCGATTCCTCGGGCATGATGGTGAGCTTCATCCAGTCGAACTACATGGGCTTCGGCTCCGGGATCGTCGTGCCCGAATGGGGCATCTCGATGCAGAACCGCGGCCACGGGTTCAGCCTCGACCCGGCGAGCCCGAACGTGGTGGCCCCCGGCAAGCGGCCGTTCCACACGATCATCCCCGGCTTCCTGACGCAGGGGGGCACCCCGGTGATGAGCTTCGGAGTGATGGGCGGCAACATGCAGCCGCAGGGCCATGTCCAGACCCTGGTGCGCATGATCGACCACGGCCAGAACCCGCAGGCGGCCTGCGACGCCCCGCGCTGGCGGGTCGCCGACGGGCTGAGCGTGAACACCGAATCCACGATGCCGGCCGCCACGGTCCAATCCCTCGTGGAGCGCGGCCACCACCTCGAGGTGATCAACGACAGCTACCAGGATTTCGGGGCCGGTCAGTTCATCTGGCGGATGGGGGATCCGGCTGAGGACGGCTACGTCGCGGCCAGCGATCCCCGCCGGGATGGACAGGCGGTGGTGTGCTGAGGGCGTGATTGGCGAAGGAGAGGGGGGATTTACCGCCGCATGCTCTATCCCGTTGCAGATGTAAGGCTTTTGCTCGCTCCGCGCTCGTGTTTCGAACAACGTTTCGGGGGGCCCATCAAACCCTGGGATCAAACATCTAGCACTACTTTGGCAGATTGGTTTCAAGCCAACAGGTTGAGATCGGCGTCACAGTGCGGGCTACGTCGCCTCGGACCGCTCTCCATCGTTCGCGTCGATCATCCGGCGCATGCGCTGCGAGATGGAAAAACGGCCCGCCGGGTGGAGGGTCGATGAGATCTCCATGACCTTGCCCGCCTGGTCCAGGTAGTGCCGGACGATTCGGAGCGCGGGGCTCCCGGGTTGGGCGCCGAGCGTCGCGGCCTGCGCGGGGGGTAGGGCGACGGCATCCACGTCCTGCCGGATCTCGACGCAGCTTCGGCCGTGCCGTTGTTCGATCAGGGTGATGACCAGAAGGTGCGGTGCCGCGCGGACGATCTCGCCGAGATCGGCATAGGCCGGGTCGACGTACACGTCCGTCCAGCCGACCGGGGCGCTGCCCGGCCTGCCATCCAGGCGCAGGCTGGAGATCCGGAACCATCGCGTTCCCGGTGCGCACCCGAGTTCTGCCGCGAGCTCGGCGTCGGCCGTCACCGGGCCGGTAGCCTGGACCTCGCGGACGTAGGCCTCGCCAAACTGGACGAGGTCCTCCAGGGAGGCCAACGCCTGCCGGTATCCGCTGGTCGGTGCGGTGGCCTCGACCCGCGTCCCAGCCTTCTTGTTTCGTGAGACCAGCCCCTGCTCCTGCAACTGCCGAATGGCGGTGCGCACCGTGTGCCGGCTCGTCCCGTAATGCGCGCAGAGATCGAGTTCCGTCGGCAGCAGTGAGCCGACCGGGAAGCGCCCCGAGCTGATCCCCGCCGTCAGGTCCTGCGCCACCTGCGCCCAAAGCGTCTCACCCATCGCACCGTCCCATCCGCCGGTCCTCTCCTTATGCCATGCCGATTGACATAATGTCCGGACATCGAGTACCAATCTTAATGTCCGAACAAAAGATGCGGGCGCGTTCGCCAGGAGGAAACTGTGGGCCGCCAAATCCCCCCAACCGCCACCACCGCCCTCGACTCCCTCTTGTTCCGCGACGCCTTCGGCACACCCGCCATGCGTGCGGTGTTCTCCGACCATGCCCTAATCCAACGCTACATCGAGGCCGAGATCGCCCTGGCGAAAGCCGAGGCGGCCTGCGGCGTCATCCCGGCCGAGGCCGCCGAGGTCATCGCCGCCCAATGTGACTTCGACGCCCTCGATTTCGACCTGCTGCGCCGGGAGACGGACAACGTCGGCTACCCGATCCTACCGCTCGTGCACCAGCTCGTGCACCAGTGCGGCGAGGCCGGCCGCTACGTCCACTGGGGCGCCACCACCCAGGACATCATGGACACGGCCAACGCCCTCCAGATCCGGGCCGGGCTGGAGATCGTGGAAGCCGACATCGCTGAACTCCGCAAGATCCTGGCGGACCTGTCGCGGCGCTACCGCGACACGCCGATGGCCGGGCGCACCCACCTCCAGCAGGCGCTGCCCGTCACCTTCGGCTACAAGACGGCGATCTGGCTCGCGATGTTCGACCGTCATGCCGAGCGCCTGGGGCAGCTGAAGCCCCGCGTGCTGGTCGGTGAGTTCGCCGGTGCGGCGGGTACGCTGGCCTCGCTTGGCGAGGACGGTCTGGCGGTGCAGGAGGCGTTCTGCCGCGAGCTGGGTCTCGGCCAGCCTGCCTCGACCTGGCACGTGGCCCGCGACGGGTTCGCGGAGACGCTCAACCTGCTGGCGCTGATCACCGGCTCGCTCGGCAAGATCGCGCTCGACATCATGATCATGGCCTCGACCGAGTTCGCGGAGGTCTATGAGCCCTTCGTCACCGGGCGCGGCGCCTCCTCGACCATGCCGCAGAAGCGCAACCCGATCTCCTCGGAGCTCATGCTCGCCGCCTCCAAAGGCGTTCGCCAGCATGCCGGGCTGATGCTCGACGCGATGGTGCAGGACTTCGAGCGGGCCACCGGCCCCTGGCATGCCGAGTGGATGGCCCTGCCGGAGAGCTTCGTGCTCACCGCCGGCGCCCTGCACCAAGCGAAGTTCGCTCTGGGCGGCCTGATCGTCGATGAAGCGCGGATGCGCGACAATCTCGGGATCAGCCGTGGCCTGATCGTCGCCGAGGCTGTGATGATGGCGCTCGCCCCCCATACCGGCCGTCAGCAGGCCCACGACCTCGTCTACGCCGCCTGCCGTGTCGTCAACGAGAAGGGCGGCACCCTGGCCGAGGCGTTGGCGCAGGTGCCCGAGGTCACGGCGCACTTCGACCGCGCCGCCATCGAACGCCTGACCGATCCGGCCCACTACCTCGGGGCCGCCCCCGAGATGGTCGACCGCGTCCTGGCCTCGGTCCCCCGCGGCGCTTGAGCCACGTCCGTTTCCCCACCGAGATCCAGCCCCACCCGCTGACCGCACCGAACCGTCGGGACCGCCCGCCCGACGACAACGAGAGTGCGCAGCCGCCCGAACCTGCCCGGAGGAAGCCATGCCCACCGCCAGCACCGACCCGCACGTCGTCCCCAGTTCGACGTCTTCGGTCCCCGTGAAGAACAAAAAGTCGCTCTGGACCAATCTCGGCTTCCAGATCGTCGTCGCGATGGTGCTCGGCGCCGCCACCGGCTTTCTCGTTCCCGAGGTCGCCGTCCCGCTGAAGATCCTCGGCGACATCTTCCTGCGGCTGATCAAGACCGCCGTCGCCCCGCTGGTCTTCCTGTGCGTCGTCGTCGGTGTGACGTCGGCGGGTGACTTCAAGCGGGTGGGCAAGGTCGGCCTGATCGCGATGCTCTACTTCGAGATCGTCTCGACCCTCGCGCTCGGTGTCGGCCTCCTCGCGGGCAACCTGCTCGGGGTCGGCCAGGGCATGGCGGACGCGACCCGCGCCAACCTCGCCCAGGGCAAGGCGCCCACCGGCGCCGCCGCCCCGCACTCGACGCTCGACTTCATCCTGAACGTCTTCCCCGACAACTTCATCGGCGCCTTCGCCAAGGGAGAACTCCTGCAGGTGCTGGTTATCGCCCTGATCTTCGGGGCGGCGCTGCTCCACCTCCCGGCCGAGAAGCGCGCGCCCATCGAGGCGGGCCTGAACAAGATCTCGGACGCCTTCTTTCAGTTCATCCACCTCATCATGCTGACGGCGCCCATCGGGACGTTCGGAGCCGTGGCCTTCGCGGTCGGATCCAGCGGCACCAACGTGCTCCTGTCGCTGCTCTACCTGATCCTGAGCTTCTACGCGGTGGTCGCTATCTTCATCGTCGTGGTGCTCGGGACGATCTCGGCTATCTTCAAGATCAACCTGTTCCAGTTCCTGAACTTCATCCGCGAGGAGATCTACATCGTGCTGGGCACCGCCTCCTCGGAAAGCGTGCTGCCCCGCCTCCTCGAGAAGCTGCCGACCTACGGCTGCTCGCGCCAGTCGGTCGGCCTCGTCCTGCCCACCGGCTACGCGTTCAACCTCGACGGCACCTCCATCTACATGGCGATGGGCGTGATCTTCCTGGCCAACGCCTACCACGTGCCCCTCGACCTCGGTCAGCAGCTCGGCATCCTAGCGATCATGCTGCTGACCTCGAAGGGCGCGGCGACGGTGTCGGGCGGCAGCTTCGTGGTCTTCGCCGCAACGGTGGCGGCGACCGGCGTGCTGCCGCTGGAGGGCCTGCCGATCCTGTTCGGCGTCTACCGCTTCATGTCCATCGCCATCGCCACGACGAACGTCATCGGCAACAGCGTCGCCACCGTGGTGACCGCCAAGCTCGCCGGGGAGTTCGATGCCAGCATGGCCCATGACGCGATGGCCCGCCTGCGTGCGGAGCGCGCAGCGGCGGCGTGACCCGCCACCATCGCCCCGATGCGAGGCGATGGCGTTAGGGATGCCAGGATCCAGACGAGGACAACGCCGATGACCGAGCCTGCGAACGTTCGGACCGAACACGACGCGTTCGGTCCCGTCGAGATCCAGGCCGACCGCTACTGGGGGGCCCAGACGCAGCGCGCCCTCGGTATCTTCAAGATCGGCGAGGAGCGCTTCCCAACCTGCCTCGTGCGCGCCTTCGGCCTCCAGAAGCTGGCGGCGGCCCGTGCCAACCGCCGTCTCGGGACCCTCGACGAGCCCGTCGCCAGGGCCATCGAGGCGGCGGCCCGGGAGGTCTGGGACGGACGCTTCGACGGGCACTTCCCGCTGCCGGTCTGGCAGACCGGCTCGGGCACCCAGACCAACATGAACGCGAACGAGGTCATCGCCAACCGGGCCAACGAGATCCTGGGGCAGCCCTTGGGCACGCGCCGGCCGGTCCACCCCAACGACCACGTGAACCGCTCGCAATCCTCGAACGACAGCTTCCCGACCGTGATGCACCTCAGTGCCGGGCTGGAACTGCGCGACCGGCTGCTGCCGGCGCTGGGGCTGCTGCGTGACACCCTCGCCGCCAAGGCAGACGGGTTCAAGGACGTCGTGAAGATCGGCCGGACGCATCTCATGGATGCCGTGCCCATGACGATGGGACAGACCTTCGACGCCTTCGCGCGCCAGGTCGGCCATGGAGTCGAGCGGATCGAGGCCACGGTACCGCGGCTATATCAACTCGCCCAGGGTGGGACCGCCGTGGGCTCGGGCCTCAACGCCCCGGCCGGGTTCGACGCGGCCTTCTGCGAGGAGGTCGCGGACCTCACCGGGCTGCCGGTCTCGCCCAATCCGAGCAAGTTCGAGGGGATGGGTGCGCACGATGCTCTCGTCGAGGTCTCGGGCTCGCTCAACGTGCTGGCGGTGTCCCTCATCAAGATCGCCAACGACATCCGCCTGCTCGGCTCGGGGCCGCGCTGCGGCCTTGGCGAGTTGGCGATCCCCGACGACGGGCTGTCGTCCTCGATCATGCCCGGCAAGCGCAACCCGACCATCGCCGAGGCCCTGATCCAGGCCGCCTTTCAGGTCGTCGGCAACCACGCGACGATCACGGCGGCCGGTGCGTCCGGGACGTTCGAATTGAACGTTGCCAAGCCTGTCCTGATCCACAACCTGCTGCAGTCGATCCGGCTTCTGGCGGACGCCGCGCACGTCTTCGCCGAGAAGCTGGTGCGGGACCTCGACGTCGACCGGGCTCAGCTTGCCGAGAACGTGGCGAACGCGCTGCTGCTCGCGACGGCGCTCAATCCCACGCTCGGCTACGACCGCGTCGCCGCCATCACCCGCAAGGCCATGGCCGAGGGGCTGACCCCACGCGCTGCGGCGGTCGCCCTGGGCTACATGACCGAGGACGAGTATGACCGGATCGTGGACCCGGCTGCGATGACCTCATCCGCCCATCTTTAGAAATACTGATAGTTCCGGTCTTAGTCATTCCGGAAATATTCGATGACGTCTCGCAGAATGTACGTTAATTGATATTTGTATTTATCTAGTTTAATATTTTTGACAATGGTCAGTTGACTGCTTTGTATCCAAAATTGACCAACAAATCTTGGCTCGCTACCGCGCATTCCAGACGTTCGCCAGCAGCTCAGATCCATGAAATCCAAGTTGCTTCATTGCATTGATGCCAATTGCGCAACAATCGATCCAAAAATGACGTTGGACACGAAAACAGTCCTTTGCCACCCATTCCGTTGAACGAAGGCTGCCGTTGCTCCGTGAGCGACGAGACGGGCCTCGACATCGTCGGGCCGCTGAACCGCCTCGAGATCCGCGGCGACGGGCGCGCGGTGGATGCAGGGCCGGTCCTCTCGCGCGACGTCGGCACCGCCCGGGCCTGAGTGCCTCGAACCCCACTCCTAAGGAGGACACCATGGCCGAGGACACCGTTTCCGGCATCCGCCTGCGCTCGGTCTACCTGCCGCTCAAGACCCCGATCAGCGACGCCAAGGTGCTGACCGGCCGGCAGAAGCCGATGACGGAAATCGCGATCCTGTTCTGCGAGGTCGAGACCGAGGGCGGGCATCGCGGCCTCGGGATCAGCTACTCGAAGCGGGCCGGCGGGCCGGGGCAGTTCGCCCATGCCTGCGAGATCGCCCCGGCGCTCCTCGGGGAGGACCCGAGCGACATCGCCAAGGCCTGGGACAAGCTCGCCTGGGCGGGCGCTTCGGTGGGGCGCAGCGGCCTCGCCGTACAGGCGATCGGCGCCTTCGACGTGGCGCTCTGGGACCTGAAGGCGAAGCGCGCCGGCCTGTCGCTCGCCAAGCTCCTCGGGGCGCAGCGCGACTCGGTGCGCTGCTACAACACCTCCGGCGGCTTCCTGCACACGCCCCTGGAGGAGCTTCTGGTGAACACCGACCGCTCCCGCGAGAAGGGCATCGGCGGCATCAAGCTGAAGGTCGGCCAGCCGGACTGGGCCCTCGACATCGAGCGCGTGTCCCGCGTTCGCGAACATCTCGGCGACACCTTCCCGCTGATGGTCGACGCCAATCAGCAATGGGACCGGCCGACCGCGATGCGGATGGGCCGCATCTTCGAGCGGTTCAACCTGATCTGGATCGAGGAACCGCTGGATTGCTACGACGCCGCCGGTCACGCGGCGCTGGCCGCCGCCCTCGACACGCCGATCGCCACCGGTGAGATGCTGACGAGCGTGTCCGAGCACTGGGACTTCATCCGCCAGAACGGCGCCGACTTCCTGATGCCGGACGCCCCCCGCGTCGGCGGTATCACCCCCTACCTGAAGGTCGCGACGCTCGCCGAATTCGCCGGCATGACCATCGCCCCGCACTTCTCGATGGAGTTGCACATCCACCTCGCCGCCGCGATGCAGCGGGAGCCGTGGGTGGAGCATTTCGATTGGCTGGAGCCGCTGTTCAACGAGCGCCTGGAATTGCAGGATGGGCGGATGCTCGTGCCGACCCGCCCCGGTCTCGGCATCAGCCTCAGCGAACAGGCGCTGGCCTGGACGCGGGACGTGGCAGGGTTCGGCAGCCTGCACTGATCGCTGCGAAAGAACAGGACAGTGCCAGGTTGCAATCCGGGTTCTGTCTTCGGCGATTGATGCTCGAAGCGCAACAGTTGATGCAAGATTTGAACTGGACATGATCGAGCAACAATGTTGGCTTGGTCATCTAAGCAAATATCCGCTCACGTCAAGTGGATAGGCCGGGAGGGGAGTTATCGCCATGCATTCGCCGGCGCCTCATGTGCTGCATTACGGCATCTCCAAGCCACTGATCGATGCGGGGATTTCCCAGCATTTCACGCCCGTCCGGATCCCGAACGACACGGATTATTCCGGGCTGGCCGGAAGCGAGGCGGCGGCGATCCGGGCCATCGCGGCCGGCGGCGGCCATGACCCGATCGACGCGCGCTTCTTCGACCGTCTGCCCCATCTCGAGATCGTCGCGAGCTTCGGCGTCGGCTACGACCACATCGACGCCGCCGAGGCGGCCCGGCGCGGCATCGTCGTCACCCACACGCCCGATGTCCTCACCGACGACGTCGCCGACATCGCCCTCGCCCTCCTGCTCTCGACCGTGCGCCGGACGGGCGAGGCCGAGCGCTTCCTGCGGAGCGGCGCTTGGCTCGCGGACGCCTTTCCCCCCACGGCGAGCCTGCGCGGGCGTTCCGTCGGCATCCTTGGGCTCGGCCGGATCGGCAAGGCCATCGCCCGCCGGGTCGAGGCGTTCGGCCTGCCCGTCAGCTATTGCGGCCGCCGCAACCAGCCCGAGGTCGACTACCCTTATTACGCGGATGTGCTCGACCTCGCCGGAGCGGTCGACACGCTGGTCATCGCGGCGCCCGGCGGGGCCGCGACCGACGGCCTGGTCGGGCGTGCGGTGCTGGAAGCCCTGGGTCCGAACGGCATCGTGGTGAATGTCGGCCGGGGCTCGATCATCGACGAGGCGGCCCTGGCCGGGGCGCTCGCCGACGGCACCATCGCGGGCGCCGGGCTCGACGTGTTCGCGCACGAGCCGCAGGTGCCCGAGGCCTTGCTCGCCTGCGCCAATGCGGTGCTGCTCCCCCATATCGGGTCCGCCTCGCATCACACCCGGGACGCGATGGCCCGCCTCGTCGTCGACAACCTCGTCGCGTGGTTCGCCGGGAAGGAACCGCTGACGCCGGTGCCGGAAACCGCCGGGCGGCGCACGGCCGCATAGAGCCCGTCGGCCGTCGGCGAGGCCGCGCGCCGCACGGACCCCAAAGGGCCGAACTCCGGCGAAGACCGGAGGCGGCGTCCAAACAACAACGATACGGGAGGACATGATGACGGAATTGACGAAGGGCGGGCCGTCCCGGCGCGGCCTGCTCGCGGGCGGCCTCGCCCTCCCGCTCGCGCCCGCGCTCCTGCGGCAGGCCTGGGCGCAGGGCCAAGCGACCACCACGGTCCACGGCTTCGAGACGGGCGCCGACGTCGCGGCCGCCGAGAAGGAGGGTGAGATCCTCTTCTACACGCACGACAGCGATCCTGCGGCGGCGGCGTTGATGAAGGCCTTCTCGACCGATTTCCCGAAGATCAAGGGCAACTACCTGCGCGCCCAGACCGGTGCCCTTTACAGCAAGCTCCTGGCCGAACGCTCGGCCGGCCGGTTCGCTGCCGACGTCATCCAGTTTTCGGAAGTCCCGACCGCCATGGACTTCCGCAAGAAAGACGGCTTCGAGCTCTACGTCTCGCCGCAGGCGAAGGCCTATCCTGAGACCGCGCTCGACAATCCGCCCGGCTACTTCTTCCATTCCGGCGTGCTGCCCATCGGTATCGCCTACAACACCGACCGTGTGCCCGAGGCCGAGGCGCCCAAGAACTGGAAGGATCTGCTCGACCCGAAGTGGCGCGGCACGATCAGCACCAAGCAGGTGACGAGCGGATCGCAGTTCGTGCAATGGTACGAGCTGCGGCGGCTCTACGGCGACGGCTTCTGGAAGGACTTCGCCAAGCAGCGCCCGCGCGGCTTCGATTCCCGCGCCCAGATCTTCGACCGACTCGCGAAGGGCGACGACAAGATTTGCGGCATGGCCGAATGGGCCGGCTACCAACTCGCCAAGGACAAGGGCGCTCCGGTGCGGTTTGTGGTGCCGGAGGATGGGGCGCCGACCGCGACGCTCGCCACCGGCCTCGCCACCAAGGCGCCGCACCCGCAAGCCGCCCGCCTGTTCCTGGATTGGCTCATGTCGCCGCGCGGGCAGGCCGTCTACCAGAACAACCCGTTCTACTATTATCCCTCCCTGCGCAGGGACGCGCCGCCGATGCCCGGCGGGGCCAACCTGCGCCAGTACAAGCTCCTGTTTCCCGACATCGAGAAGCTTGCCCAGTCCCATTCCGCCTTCGTCAAGGAATGGAACGGGATGATGGGCCTGTGAGCCGCCGGCCATGACCGCGCTTACGGACGCCCCTCCCCTGCCGATGGTCGCGCACCGCCGGCATTTCCCGACGCAGAAGGTCGTCGGCTATGCCGTGGCGATCACCGCCGCGCTGTGTGTGCTCTACCCGATCTACTACCTGATCCAGGCCTCCCTGGACGTCGGCGACCCGAACGTGCGGCCGCCGACCGCCTACGGCCTCGACAATTACGCGCTGCTTCCGAACTACTGGGAGGTGATGCTCAACACCCTCGTCGTCGCCTTCGCCGCGACGGCGATGGCGATGGTGTTCGGCTTCCTGTTCGCCTGGATCCTGACGCGCACCAACGTGCCGTTCCGCGGCACGCTGGAGCAGCTGATGGCGGTGCCCTATTACGTCACGCCGCTGCTCGGTGCGCTGGCCTGGAACTTCCTCGGCGCGCCCGAGAGCGGCTTCATCAACCAGATCTGGCGTGCGCTGGGCGGCGGTGGGGCGATCGTCGACATCACGGGGCCCGTCGGGATCGCCTGGGTGATGGCGCTGTTCGAGGGCTCCGTCGCCTTCGTGATGATCAGCGCCGTGATGAAGTCGATGGATCCGTCGCTGGAGGAGGCGAGCCAGATCCTCGGCGGGAGCCGGCTGCGCACCATGCTGAAGGTGACCCTGCCGCTCGTCGCCCCCGGCGTGCTCGGGGCCGCGCTCTTCGTCTTCGCCGAGATGCTCGGGTCGTTCGCGGCGGCGCTGGTGCTCGGGACGCCGAACCGCTTCTACGTGATCACCACGGCGATCTATCAGCTCGTCTCCCAATACCCCCCGAAGCTGCCGCTCGCCGCCGCCATGGGCGTGTCGCTGTTCGTCGTGATGTTCGCGATGCTCTATGCCTACCGGCGCGTCACCCGCGGCCGCAGCTACGTGACCGTGACCGGCAAGGCCTTCCGGCCGCGCCCGATGGATGTCGGGGGCCTGCGCTGGGCGCTGTTCGCGCTGTGCATCGCGTATGTCGTCCTCTCGGTCGTCCTGCCGATCGCAACGCTGGGCTACGCTTCGGTCCAGCGGCTCGCGGTGGCGCTGCCCTCGGCCGACAACTTCACCCTGGAGCATTACCGCACCGCGCTCTCGCTCAACGCCGTGCGGCAGGCGATCTGGAACAGCCTGTTCCTCGGCGTGCTGACCGCGACGATCGGTGTCGTCGTGACCGGGCTGCTCGCATGGCTGATCCAGCGCTCCCGCCTCGCGGGGCGGGGCATGCTCGAATACATCGTCATGTTTCCGCAGGCGGTGCCACGGCTGGTCTTCGCCTTCGGCATGATGTGGGCATGGCTGGTCTTCCCGATACCGGTCTACGGCACGATCTGGATCCTGCTGATCGCCTATCTCACCGTGTTCCTGCCGCTCGGCGTGCGGGCGATCAGCGGCGTGCTGGTCCAGCTCGACAAGAGCCTGGAGGAATGTGGCGAGGTGTGCGGTGCGAGCTGGGGCCAGCGGCTGCGCACCATCACCATGCCGCTCCTGAAGCCCGGCCTGTTCGCCGCCTGGCTGCTCATCTTCGTGGCGAGCGTGCGGGAGCTCGGCGCCTCGATCCTGCTGATGGGGCCCGATTCGAAGGTGCTGACCCCCGCCATCGTGGAGGCGTTCTTCTCCTCCTCGAGTGAACTCACCGCGGCGATGGCGCTGATCCAGACTGCCTTCGTCGGGGTCGCGATGCTCGTCTTCCTCGCCCTCACCCGCCGCTACGGACGGATCGGAGCCTAGCATGAACCCGGGACAGCACATCGAGGTCGAGGACCTTGTCATCCGCTACGGCGCGGTGGCTGCGGTCGGTCCGGTCAGCTTCACGGTCGCTGCCGGCCAGCAGCTCACGCTGCTCGGGCCCTCGGGCTGCGGCAAGACGACGACGCTACGCGCGGTCGCGGGGCTGGAGAAGCCGAGCGCGGGCGCGATCCGCATCGGCGGCCGCACCGTCTACGACGGCGCGCGCGGCATCGACGTTCCCGCCGAGGCACGGGGGCTGTCGATGGTGTTCCAGTCCTACGCGATCTGGCCGCACATGACGGTCTTCGAGAACGTCGCGTACGGCCTGCGCGTGCGCAAGAAGGGGGCGGCCGAGATCCGCGAGCGGGTGGGCGCCGCCCTCGACCTCGTCCAGATGGGGCCGTACGCCGACCGCCACGCCTCGCAGCTCTCGGGCGGGCAGCAGCAGCGGGTGGCGCTGGCACGGGCCTGCGCCTTCTCGCCCTCGGTCCTGCTGTTCGACGAGCCACTGTCGAACCTCGACGCGAAGCTGCGGGGCGACATGCGCATCGAGCTGCGCGAGCTCCAGCACCGCCTCGGCGTCACCTCCCTCTACGTCACGCACGACCTGGAGGAGGCGCTCGCGATGTCCGACAAGATCGTCGTGATGCGCGCCGGGCAGATCGAGCAGAGCGGCCCGCCCTCCGAGATCTACAACTATCCGCGCACCGAGTTCGTCGCCGACTTCGTCGGTTCAGCCAACCTCATCCAGGGCCGGATCAGGCCGGACCTGACCCGGGGCGACGCGATCACCCTGGAGACCCCGGGCGGCCACCTCATCCACGGATCGGCCCACGGCCGCGCCGTCGGCGACCGGCCGAGCTTCTCCGTCCGGACGGTCCATCTCAAGCTGACGCCGCAGGCCCCGGCGCATGACACGAACGTGTGGCCGGTGACGGTGAAGCGGGCCATCTTCCTGGGCGACCTCACCCAGGTTCATGTGGAGTGGGGCGGCCGTGAACTGGTCGTCCGCCAGACCGGCATGCAACCCTGGTCGGAGGGTCAGGCGGCCTCGCTGTCGGCCGACCCGGACCATTGCATCCTGCTGGAACACTGAGGTCCCCGGCGGGGTCAGGCGACCGTGGGCGGGCCGGCCAGGGTGCGGTTCGCCATGAGCTCCAGGGCCCGGACCATCGCGGAATGGTCCCACCCCTGGCCGCCCTGCGCCGCGCAGGTGTTGAAGAGTTCCTGCGCGGTCGCCGTGTTGGGCAGCGGCACGCCGAGCGTCCGGGCGCCCTGGAGCGCGAGGTTCAGGTCCTTCTGGTGCAGTTCGATCCGGAAGCCCGGGTCGAAGGTGCCCTTGACCATGCGTTCGCCGTGCACCTCGAGGACGCGAGACGCGGCGAACCCCCCCATGAGGGCCTGGCGCACGCGGGCCGGGTCGGCTCCGGCCTTCGCGGCGAAGACCAGCGCCTCGGCCACGGCCTCGATGTTCAGCGCGACGATGATTTGGTTGGCCACCTTGGTGGTCTGGCCGTCGCCGTTCCCGCCGACGAGGGTGATGGTCTTGCCCATTGCCTCGAACAGCGGCATCGCCCGCGCGAAGGCGGCCTCGGGCCCGCCGACCATGATGGTGAGCGAAGCGGCCCTCGCCCCGACCTCGCCGCCCGAGACCGGCGCATCGAGGTAGTCGCAGCCGCGTTCGTTGATGCGCCGGGCGAGGTCCTTGGTGGCGATCGGCGAGATCGAACTCATGTCGATCACCAGCTGGCCGGGGCTCAGGCCCTCCGCGACACCGGCGGGACCGAACAGCACCGCCTCGACCTGCGGCGTGTCCGGCACCATCGTGATGATCACGTCGGCCTGCTCGGCCACGGCGCGGGCGCTCTCGCAGACGCGGCCGCCGGCCGAGACCAGATCCTCTGCCACCGGTTTCGATCCGGATTTCAGGAAGAGGTCGTGGCCAGCTTTCATCAGGTTCGCCGCCATGGGGCGGCCCATGATGCCGAGCCCGATAAATCCGATCTTCATGCGCGTCGTCCTCTTCGTTGCGACGGGTCAGGCGTCATCCTTGAACCGGGCCGCCAGGGCCTCCGAGGCGCGGGCCAGGAGACCTGCATCCGAGCCGATCGCCGTGAGGCGCGTGCCCGCCGCGATGTAACGCCGGGCCAGATCCTCGTTGGCGGTCAGGATGCCGGCGATTTTGCCCGTGCGCACGATGCGCTGAATCGTTTCTTCGATGATGCGGACGATCTCGGGGTGATTCTGCTGGCCGAGATAGCCGAGGCTCATCGAGAGGTCGCCGGGCCCGATGAAGACGCAGTCGACGCCGTCCACCGCTGCGATCTGCTCGAGATTGTCGAGCGCGTGGCGCGACTCGACCTGAACGGCCACGAGGAGTTCAGCCTCACACGTCGCGTGGTAATCCGGGATACGCCCGAACCGGGCGGCCCGGGGCGATTGAGAGAAACCGCGCACGCCGCGCGGTGCGTAGCGGGTGGCCGCCACGGCGATGCGGGCCTGCTCGGCATCGTCGATGTTCGGGATCAGGAGCGACTGGGCGCCCGCGTCGAGGATTCGCTTGATGACGATCGGGTCGGCGCTCGGCACCCGCACCATGGGCTGGGTGCTCTCGCCGGTCATGACCTGAAGCTGGCTGTAGACATCCCGCAGGTCGTTCGGCGAATGCTCCATGTCGAGGAGCAGCCAATCGAAGCCCGCCCCCGCGACCACCTCAGTGGAGATGGTGTTGGCCAAGCTGCACCAGAGACCGATCTGCTGCTCGCCGCCCTGCAGAGCTCCCTTGAGCGTGTTCCTCCACTGGATCATCGCCTGTTTCTCTCCACGATATCGCGCATTTCGCGCCTGGCCATTCTTTCAGGGACTCCCCCGATGCGGCCATTGCTCGGACGAGCGTGAATGGAGAGATGTATTCGGTCAAACGCCAAAATTGGATTGATTGATGTGAATCGTGCATCAATCCATGCGAACTTCGCGTAGCGACGCGAGGTTCACTGAGGCACGCCATGGCCGCGGAGTTCTTTCGATTTTTTGAGTTATTCTCCTCGAAGCAGGTAGTCTGCTTTCGGCCAAATCCAGTTGCCAACGGCGCCGTCACGAACGTCTCAGTCGGGTGGATTGCAGCTGAGCCGCTTCTGGACAGTAAGCGCATGGAAGCGGACCTCACTAGCCGGTTCGCCATGTCCTCTCTCAGCGCTTCACGAAGCCGATGTCAGCGGCTACCGCGCCCAGCCGCTCCGGCTCGCGCTTCTTCCGCTCGCTGTAGCGGTTGACCAGGTAGTCGGCCCGCTCGCGGGTCAGGAGCGTGAACTTCATCAGCTCCTCGCACACGTCCACGACGCGCTCGTAGAGTGGGCCCGGCTTCATCCGACCGGCGTCGTCGAACTCTTTGTAGGCCATCGGCACCGACGACTGGTTTGGGATGGTGATCATCCGCATCCAGCGGCCGAGCAGGCGTAGGCTATTCACCGCGTTGAAGCTCTGCGAGCCGCCCGAGACCTGCATCACGGCAAGGGTTCGTCCCTGGGTCGGCCGGACGGAGCCCTCTGACAGGGGCAGCCAGTCGACCTGGCTCTTCATCACGCCGGTCATGTTGCCGTGCCGCTCGGGGCTGACCCAGACCTGCCCCTCGGACCAGATCGACAACTTCCGCAGTTCCTGCACCTTCGGGTGGGCGGCGGTGCTGTCGTCCGGCAGCGGCAGGCCGTGCGCGTCGTAGATCTGCACCTCGCCGCCCATCGCCTCCAGCAGGCGGGCCGTCTCGTAGGCCAGGAAACGGCTGAACGAGCGCTCGCGCAGGGAGCCGTAGAGGATCAGGAACCGGGGCGCGTGTGTGAACGGCGCTGCCGCCTGCACGCTCTCGTGGGTCGGCACCACGAAGTGCGCCATGCTCAGGTTCGGCAGGCCATCGGTGAAGGGCTGGGCGGGCTTGTCCAAGGATCAGCTTTCTTGTACTATCAAACGGTAATTTGAAGATTGTATCAAGAATGGACGAACCGCAAGCTCTCGCAGCGTTCGCGGCTCTCGCGCAGGAACACCGCTTACGTCTGGTGCGGTCGCTGGTGACCGCCGGGCCGGACGGCATGGCCTCGGGCGTACTGGCCGACGCGGTCGGCGTTTCCGCTGCCACCGTGTCCCATCACCTCAAGGAACTGAGCCACGCCGGGCTGGTCGCCTCGCGGCGCGAGGGCCGCTCGATCATCTACAGCGCCGTCTACCCGGTGCTGTCCGACCTGATTGCCTTCCTCATGCGCGACTGCTGCCAGGGTCACCCGGAAGTCTGTGCCCCGGCGATGGCCGCACTGGCCAATTGCTGTCCCCCAAACGGAGAGACTGCCTGTGCCTGAGCCTTTCGACGTTGTGATCTACCACAACCCCGAGTGCGGCACGTCCCGCAACACCCTGGCGATGATCCGCAACGCCGGCCTCGAACCGCATTTGGTCGAGTACCTGAAGACCCCACCGAGCCGGGCGCTGCTGGTGCAGCTCCTCGCCCGTGCCGGCCTGGGCGTCCGCGACGTGCTGCGCGAGAAGGGAACGCCGTTCGCTGAGCTAGGCTTGGGCGACCCGGCGGTGACCGATGCGCAACTCCTGGACGCCATCGAGGCGCACCCGATCCTCATCAACCGCCCGCTGGTCGTCTCGCCCAAGGGCGTGCGCCTGTGCCGGCCGTCCGAATCCGTGCTCGATCTTCTGCCGGTGCAGCAGGGCGAGTTCGTCAAGGAAGATGGCGAGCGAGTCGTGGTTGAGCACGGCCGCCGCGTCGCCACCGCCTAAGCCTCACCTCAACCAATAAGTAGAAAACGCCTGGATGCTCGCGCTCGCCATCTTCCTTGTCACCCTCGTGTTCGTCATCTGGCAGCCCAAGGGCCTCGGGATCGGGTGGAGCGCCCTAGCCGGCGCGGGCGTGGCGCTCGCTACTGGGGTGATCCACCCGGGCGATATTCCGGTGGTCTGGCATATCGTCTGGGACGCCACGTTCACGTTCGTCGCGCTCATCATCATCTCGCTGCTGCTTGATGAGGCCGGGTTCTTCCATTGGGCCGCCCTGCATATCGCCCGCTGGGGGGGCGGCCGGGGCCGGCGGCTGTTTCCGCTGGTGATCCTGCTGGGCGCGGCCATCGCGGCGGTGTTCGCCAACGACGGCGCCGCGCTGCTGCTGACCCCGATTGTTCTGGCGATCCTGATCCGGCTGGACTTCAAGCCGGCAGCGGCTCTGGCGTTCATAATCGCCTGCGGGTTCGTCGCGGACAGCACCTCTCTGCCGCTGGTGATCTCCAACCTCGTCAACATCGTCTCCGCCAACTTCTTCGACGTCACGTTCGGCCGGTATGCGGCTGTGATGGTGCCAGTAAACCTAGTCTCCCTAGCGGCGACCTTGCTGGTGCTGTGGGCCTACTTCCGGCGCGACGTGCCGGCGGCCTACTCTGTCGCTGCCCTCGAACGTCCGGCCGAGGCGATCCGCGACCCGCTGGTGTTCCGGGTAGCAGTCCCTCTGCTCGGCGTGCTCCTGCTCGCCTACTTCGTCACCGCGCCGTTCGGGGTGCCGGTGTCGGCCGTGACCTGCGCCGGCGCAGCGGTGCTGCTTTTGCTCGCCAACCGGGGCGGGATCATCCCGATCCGCAAGGTGCTGACCGGCGCCCCCTGGCAGATCGTCCTGTTCAGCCTGGGTATGTACTTGGTGGTCTACGGCCTCCGGAATGCCGGCCTGACCGACGAGCTGGCGAAGGGTCTGACTTGGCTCGCCGGGTACGGCCCGTGGGTCGCTACCGTCGGCACCGGCTTCGCCGCCGCGATCCTGTCGTCCGTCATGAACAACATGCCAAGCGTGCTGGTTGGGGCGCTCTCGATCCAGCAGGCCCCGGACCTTTCTCCGCTGACCCGCGAGTTGATGGTCTACGCCAACGTCATCGGCTGCGACCTCGGCCCGAAGTTCACGCCGATCGGCAGCCTCGCTACCCTGCTCTGGCTCCACGTCCTCGACAGCAAGGGCCAGAGGATCACCTGGGGCCAGTACATGAAGGTTGGCCTGGTCATCACCCCGCCAGTGCTGCTGGTCACCCTTCTGGCGCTGGCGGCCTGGCTGCCGCTGCTCGTCGCCCGGTAGGTATCCCGTGTCAGAGGCTCGCCGCGGCCGATGATCCGAGCTTTCTATAGGCAAGTAGCGGACGACCGCTTTGAGGAAGGCCAAGCGCCTATCCCTTAGTCCGGCCTGGGTCGCCTACGGAACGTCCGCTTCGAGGTTTTCAACTGGTTTCCAGTTATCACAAGCTGTTCACTGGCCGCCAAGTCTGCAGGTTGTAGAAGGTCTCGGCCCATGCGTTGACCATGATGCACTTCAATGGTCCATTCCTAGGGTCCGATGTCATTTAAGACGGATGATCACGGGTCTAACCCCTTGATGTCGTACCCCTTCGGTTTTGGCTGAATATCTTGGCGGCGGAAATAGAAGATGCCGCAACGCTGAACCAAGCCCACGATATCAAAAAATATTGTTATTGCAGTGAGTTAGGGGGTAACTGGCGGAGAGGGGGGGATTCGAACCCCCGATGGGCTTGCACCCATGCCGCATTTCGAGTGCGGTGCATTCAACCGCTCTGCCACCTCTCCAGCCCGGCTCGGACAGGACACCAGGGTGTCTCAACCGGAACCGTGCGCCACCGAGACGGGGTCGGCACGGGGCGCGACCGTCGAACTCTGCGGATAGGCGCTCATAATCGCCAGGGGCGCCGAGGGCAAGGGGTTGCTGCGCGGGTTCCGTCCCGAGTCCCGGCGCCGCAGGGCGGAGCGTCCGGCGGGGCTGGCCGGTTGCCCCCGGCACGGGATGCGGGAGGCGGCGATGGAAGCGGTGCTGGGCAAGAGCCACAGCCGAGTCGAGGGAGCCGCCAAGGTCACCGGCACGGCCGTCTATGCCTCCGATACCCCGCGGCGGGAAACCGGGGCCGCGATGGCCCATGCGGCCCTCGTCACCAGCACCATCGCCCGGGGGCGGATCGTCGGATTCGATCTCGCCGCCGCGCAGGCGGTGCCGGGCGTGCTCGCCGTGTTCACCCATCGCGAGTGCGCCGGCCACGTCGCCCCCGTGGCGCACCTGATGGCCGGCGGCTACGTCAACTCCTCGCACCGGCCGCTCGAGTCCGATGCGGTCGCCTATGCCGGGCAGATCGTGGCCCTCGTGGTCGCCGAGACCTCCGAGGCCGCCGCCGCCGGGGCCGCCGGCGTGCGGGTCACCTATCAGGAAGCACCGGCCTCGGCCGGGTTCGATGCGCCCGGCGCCGAGACCATCCGCCTCGCGGACCTGAAGGCCTACCACGAGGATGTCCGGGTCGGCGATGCGGAGGCGGCGCTGGGGGCCTCGGCCCATCGGATCGAGGCGCGCTACGCCACGCCGATCCAGCACCATAACCCCATCGAGTTGTTCACCACCCGCTGCGCCTGGGAGGGCGACCGGCTCACCGTACACGAGCCGACGCGCTTCGTCGGCGCGGTCCAGCACGGGCTTGCGGCCCAACTCGGGCTCGATCCCGCCAAGGTGCGCGTGGTCTCAGGGCTCATCGGCGGGCATTTCGGCTCGAAATTCGCCCTGTCGCAGCACACCGCCCTCGTGGCGCTCGCCGCGCGGCGCCTCGGACGGCCTGTCTCGCTGGTGCCCACCCGGCGGCAATGCTTCACCATCGCCAATTACCGGCCCGAATCGCGCCACGACATCTGCCTCGCCGCCGATGCGGAGGGGCGCCTCACCGCCCTGGTGCACAAGGCGGAGGTCGTGACCTCGCGCTTCGATCCCTTCGCCATGGAGGGCACCGACGTCACCGCGAGCCTCTATGCCTGTCCGGCGATCCGCACGGAGGAGCGGGCGGTGCGGGTGGACCGCAACACGCCGGGCCCGATGCGGGCGCCGCCGGAGGTGCCGTATCTCTTCGCCCTCGAGAGCGCGATGGACGAGATGGCGTGGCGTCTCGGCCTCGATCCGATCGACCTGCGCCGCCGCAACGACACGGCGCGCGATCCCGTCAGCGGTAAGCCCTTCACCTCGCGCCCGCTGATGGCCTGTTTCGAGGCCGGGGCGAAGGCCTTCGGCTGGGAGCGGCGCCTGCCGCGCCCCGGCGCCATGACGGAGGGGCCGTGGCGGGTCGGCCTCGGCTGCGCCACCTCGGTGCGCCCGGTGAAGATCGCCGCCGCGACGATCCGGGTCCGGCGCAACGCCGACGGCGCGGTCGAGGTCGCCGCCGCCCACCATGAGATCGGCAACGGCATCACGACGCTGCTGGCCATGGGCGCCGCCGACTGGCTCGGCGTCCCCGTCGAACGGGTGAGCGTCCTTCTCGGCGACACCGATCTGCCGCCGGCCGGCATCTCCGGCGGATCGAGCACCACCACGAGCCTGATGAACGCTCTCTCCCTCGGCTGCGCGCAGCTGCGCGACAAGCTCGCTGGGGCGCCGGAGGGAGAGGCGGTGGAGGTCGTGGCCGCGTTCGTGCCGCGCGGCAGCAAGCCGGATGCGCTGAAAGCGTTGCGCGAGGGCCATATCGGCCTCACCCTGCCGGACGATGCCCTCTCCTGGGCCTTCGGCGCGCAATTCGCGGAGGTGCATGTCCATGCCGAGACCGGGGAGATCCGGGTGCCCCGGCTCACCGGCGCCTTCGCGGCGGGGCGGGTGTTGAACCCGCTCACCGCCCTCAGCCAGTTGAAGGGCGGGATGATCTGGGGCCTCGGCTCGGCCCTGCTGGAGGAGACGGTGCTCGACGGGGCGGCCTATCGCAACCCGGACCTCGCCGAATATCTCGTGCCGACCAGCGCCGACGCGGAGACGGTGGAGGCCATCCTCGTCCCGGACCCTGACGAAAAGGTGAATCCGCTCGGCGTGAAGGGCCTCGGCGAGCTCGGTGTCATCGGGGTGAACGCGGCCATCGCCAACGCGGTGTACCACGCCACCGGGCACCGCCAGCGCAGCCTTCCGATCCGCATCGAGGACATGATCGCCTGAAAACCACCGCCCGCGTCGGAAAGTCCCGCCCGAACGGCAGCTTGCGCCGTCGTTCTGTCGATATTCAGGCCGATGCCGCTACTCAAAGTTTGACCGGCCGCCCGGTGCGAGGCATCGCGGCGGCGGCATGGGGGGATCGATCGGTCGGCTTCCGGCGATGCGCCGGGGGTGCGGGGTCTTCGCCCTGCGCCGATCGTTCCGTCCCACGGCGCCCGCCCGGTTGGTGCGCCGCATGCCCGCCTCGGTCGAGTATCCGCGCCCATGTCCCACAGCGCCCTTCCTGACCGCGACCCGCCCGCCACCTCGCCCCTGCGCGAGGCGTGGCACGGAGCGCCGCGTGCCCTCGTGGGGCGGCGCCTCGCCCTGGCCGTGCCGAGCCTCGCCACCGCCGCGGCCATCGCGTGGCTCGCCTCGCACGCCTATCCGGCGGTGGATGCGCTCTCGACAGCAGTGCTCGTCACCTTCTCCCTGGTGCTGGGCTGGCAGGCCTTCACCGCCTGGCAGTACCTCTACGGCTTCCTCGCCGGCCTGTTCGGTGATCGGACGATCTCCGCCCTGGAGCGCGCCGCCGAGGCGGCAGGCCCGCTGCCGCAGGGCGCG
The DNA here is from genome assembly GCF_038442315.1 of Methylobacterium litchii. Classification (NCBI taxonomy): domain Bacteria; kingdom Pseudomonadati; phylum Pseudomonadota; class Alphaproteobacteria; order Hyphomicrobiales; family Methylobacteriaceae; genus Methylobacterium; species Methylobacterium litchii. Next base: position 165,696 of record NZ_JBBXMY010000010.1, read on the forward strand.
GGGCGGACGGCGGCCATCGTGGCGATCCATGCGGAGGATGCCGTCGCGGTGTTCGCGCGGCTGCGGGTGATGGCCCGGTCCCTGGCGCGGGAGGGCACGGCCGACATCGACATCTTCGTCCTCTCGGACACCCGCGACGGCGCCATCGCCGCCGTGGAGGAGCACGAATTCGCCCGCATCCAGGCCTGGGCGGCGGCGGACCCGGCCCTGCCGCGCATCCGCTACCGGCGGCGCCGGGAGAATGTCGGGCGCAAGGCCGGCAACGTCGCGGAGTTCTGCGCGAGCCACGGCCACGACTACGCGTTCATGATCGTGCTGGACGCCGACAGCCTGATGACCGGCGCGGCGATGACCCGCCTCGTCCGGCTGATCCAGGCGAGCCCGCAGGTCGGTCTGATCCAGACCGTCTCCTACGCCGCCGGCCGCGACACGCTGTTCGCCCGCGTGCAGCAATTCGCGGTGCGGCTCTACGCGCCGCTGGCCCTGCGCTGCCTGGAGACGTGGCAGGGGCCGGAGGGTAGCTACTGGGGCCACAACGCGATCCTGCGGATCGAGGCCTTCGCCGCCCATGCCGGCCTGCCGGTGCTCCCCGGCCGGGCGCCGCTCGGCGGCGAGATCCTGTGCCACGACATCGTGGAAGGCGCGCTGATGGTCCGCGCCGGCTGGGAGGTGCGCCTCCTGCCGGACTTCGGCGGCACCTGGGAGGAGATGCCCACGAACCTCATCGACCTGCTCGGCCGCGAGCGTCGCTGGTGCCAGGGCAACCTGCAGCACCTGCGCGTGCTGCCCTGGAAGGGCCTGCGGGGGGCGAGCCGCTGGCACATCGTGGTTGGCATCCTCTCCTACGGCGTGCTGCCCCTGTGGATCGCCTTCCTCGGCCTCGGTGCGTGGCAGGCGGCCCGCAGCGGCGATCTCGGCCTCCTGGCCTACGGGCTCGGCGGCGCGGGCCCGGCGGCCCACGCCCTGGCGGCGCTTGCCGTCGGGGTGCTGGCGGCGCCGAAGCTCCTCAGCCTCGTCCACGTGCTGGGCTCCCGCGAGCGCCGCGCCGCCTTCGGCGGCACCGGACGCCTGCTCGCGAGCGCGGCGCTGGAACAGGCCGTCTGGGTGTTCCTGTGGCCGGTGATGACCCTGTTCACGGCGGGCGCCGTCTGCGCGACCTTCCTCGGCAAGGTGGTGCGCTGGGAAACGCAGGCCCGCGACGACCGGCAGGTCTCCTGGGCCGAGGCGTTCCGCCTCCAGGTGGATGCGGTGGTGGTGGGGGCCACGATGCTCCTCGGCCTCGCCTGGGCGGGCAACCTCTGGCTCGGCCTGTGGCTCGCCCCCGTCGCCCTGGCGCTCCTCACCAGCCCAGCCCAGAGCGTCTGGACCAGCCGCTCCGACCTCGGCCGCGCGGCGCGGGCGCGGGGCCTGTTCCTGACGGCGGACGACACCGCCCAGGCACCGGAGCTGGCGGAGCTCGTCCAAATCCGCGGCATCCCCGCCGGCCCGACCCGCACCACCGCCCGCGAGCCCGCCGTGTGGATCCCCGCCGCCGACGAGGTGTGACACCCTCCCCGTCATTGCGAGCGTCAGCGAAGCAAACCAGGGCAGCGGGACGCCTCAGGACGACGCGGATCCCTGGATTGCTTCGCTGCGCTCGCAATGACGGGTGTGGGTTTGCAGCCGACAGCACGGTCAATCCCACACCGAACAAACACCATCAGCCCGACACCCACCCGTCACTTTATGGCCACGCTGCCACAGTGTTGCCATGACATCACGGGGGCGGCGGAATGGCCGGGGGCGTGGGTTTCAGGCTTGGCTTTGGGGCCGGAGCGTTTAGGCCTTGGTGAGGATCGGCACGGCATCGTGTCCGCCAGCGTTCCCGCGTTCTCCGCCAATTTGCGCCTGCCCTCGTGAGGCTTTGATGCGTCGCTTTATTCCCGCCCTCGCCGGCCTTGCCGGCGCGGCCGTTCTCGCCGCGCCCGCCTTCGCCTACGAGATCGATCCGCTGACTCGCCAGCCCATCGACAACGTACTGACGGTGCGCGTGCGACCCCAGGCCACCGAGCCGGCCGCCGTGCCGGTGGTCAACACCGCCCTCACCACCGCCGACCCGCTCCAGCAGAGCGCGGCCGTCCCGCAGATGTCCGCGATCCAGCGCGAGACGGTGGCCTATGATGGCCCCTACGGCGCCGGGACCATCGTGGTCTCCACGGCCGAGCGGCGCCTCTATTACGTGCTCGGCGGCGGCCAGGCCCTGCGCTACGGCGTCGGCGTCGGCCGTCCGGGCTTCACCTGGGGCGGCGTCCAGACCATCACCATGAAGCGCGAGTGGCCGGATTGGCGCCCGCCGGCCGAGATGATCCGCCGCCGGCCCGACCTGCCGCGCTACATGAAGGGCGGGGTCGAGAACCCGCTCGGCGCCCGCGCCATGTACCTCGGCGGCACCATGTACCGCATCCACGGCTCCAACGAGCCGGAGACGATCGGCACCGCCGTCTCCTCGGGCTGCATCCGCATGACCAACGAGGACGTGATGGACCTCTACACCCACGCCAAGGTGGGCACGAAGGTCATCGTCCAGCGCTAATCCGCGCCACGCGGAACGGCATCAGGGGCCGGCAGCGACGCCTGCCCTTTCGTTTGGGCGCGTCAGCCGCCGACCCGCTCGATCACCGCTGGGCGCTCCGGCGGGGCCTCGCCCATCCGGTAGGCGGCGCGCAGGGCCGCCTCGGCCCGGTCGGCGCCCGCCTCGTCCGCCGCGTGGACGATCCCGAGCAGCCCCCCCGCATCGCCCGGCCGGGCGAGGTCGGTGAGGCCCACCGCCGGGTCGATGTCGTCCTGCGGCCGGGTGCGCCCGCCCCCGAGGGCGATCACCGCGAGCCCGATCTCCCGTGTCGCCACCGAGGCGACCGTGCTCGGCGCCTCCACCCGGCGGCGGACGGGCGCGACGGGCAGATGGGCCTCCGGCCGGTCAAGGAGATCGGACGGGCCGCCCAACGCCGCGACCATGCGGGCGAAGCGCTCCGCCGCCCGGCCCGAGGCGAGGGCGTCCTCCAGCCGGGATGCCCCTTCCTCGCGGGTCGCGGCGAGGCCCCCCAGCACCAGCATCTCGGCGCCGAGAGCCAGGGTGACGGCGTGGAAGCGCGGCTCCCGCCGCCGGCCGGTGAGATAATCGACGGCGTAGGCGACCTCGACGGCGTTGCCGGCGGCCGAGGCGAGCGGCGCGTCCATATCGGTGATGAGGGCCGTCGTCGGCAGACCGGCGCCGACCGCCACGGACACGATGCTCTCGCCCAGGGCGCGGGCCTCCGGCAGCCCTTCCATGAAGGCGCCCGAGCCCTGCTTCACGTCCATCACGAGCCCGCCGAGCCCGGCCGCGAGCTTCTTCGACAGGATCGAGGCGGTGATCAGGTCGAGGGATTCGACCGTGCCGGTCACGTCGCGGATGGCGTAGAGCCGCTTGTCGGCCGGCGCCATCCGCGCGGTCTGGCCGATGATGGCGCAGCCCACCTCGGCCACGACCCGGCGGAACAGGTCGGGATCGGGGGCGACGTCGTAGCCGGGGAGGCTCGCGAGCTTGTCGAGGGTGCCGCCGGTATGGCCGAGGCCCCGGCCGGAGATCATCGGCACGTAGCCGCCGCAGGCCGCCACCATCGGCGCCAGCGGCAGGCTCACCGTGTCGCCGACGCCCCCGGTCGAGTGCTTGTCGAGGACGGGCCCCGGCAGGTCCCAGGCGAGCACATCGCCGGAATGAGTCATGGCCCGCGTCAGGGCGACCCGCTCCGGCATGGACAGGCCCCGAAAGAACACCGCCATGGCGAAGGCCGCCGCCTGCCCTTCGGTGACGGCCCCGTCCGTGAGGCCCCGGATGAAGGCGGCGATCTCGTCGTCGGAGAGGATGCCGCCGTCGCGCTTGGCGCGGATGATCTCCTGCGGCAGGCGCATCCTCAGCCCTCCCGCACCTGCATCAGCACGCCGAACAGGCTGCTCGCCCCGAGCCGGAAGGTCGCCGGCCGCGCCCAGGCGGGGCCCATCGCCCGGTCGGCGAGCGCCAGATAGGTCCTGGCATCGTCGAGAGTGCGCAGGCCCCCGGAGACCTTCACCCCCGCCGGCCGCCCGGAGGCCAGCACCGCGTCGAGGAGGATGCGCGCGGCCTCCGGCGTCGCCGAGACCGGGCTCTTGCCGGTGGAGGTCTTCAGGAAGTCGGCCCCGGCCGCGAGCGCCAGATCGGCGGCGGCGCGGATGGCGGCGGGGGTGCGCAGCTCGCCGGTCTCCAGGATGACCTTAAGCAGGGAATCGGGGCAGGTCTCGCGCACCGCCTCGATCACGTCCCGCGCCACGGCCTCGTCCCCGCGCAAAAGGGCGCGGTACGGCAGCACCAGATCGATCTCCCCGGCCCCGTCGCGGCAGGCCTCGGCGGCATCGTCGGCCGCGCGGGCGGAATCCTCGTCCCCGGCGGGGAAGTTGATCACCGTCGCGATGCGGATGCCGGTGCCGGCCAGTGCCTGCGCGCCCTGCGCCACGAAGGAGGGCCAGACGCAGATCGCGGCGACGCCCCCGGCACGGGCATCCCGGCACAGGGCATCGACCTTGGTCTCGGTGCAGGTGTCACTGAGATCGGTCAGGTCCAGCAGGGCGAGCGCCCGCGTGGCGACGGCGCGGGATTCGTCGGTCGTCATGGGGTCTCTCCCGGCTCGGGCAGGGCGGCGGCGAAGGCACGCACCAGCCGCGTGAGGTCTCCGGCGGCGGCGGCGGCCACCGCCTTGGTTTCGGCGTGGTGGGGCGCTCCGCCCGCGATCCCCGCCGCGAGGTTCGTGACCGCCGAGACGGCCACGACCGGCAGGCCGAGGAAACGGGCGAGGATGGTCTCGGGCACGGTCGACATGCCCACGAGGTCGGCTCCGAGGATTCCGGCCATGCGCACCTCGGCCGGGGTCTCGAAGCTCGGGCCGGAGAACCACGCGTAGATCCCCTCGGCGAGCGGGATCCCCTCCCCCCGCGCGGCCTGCGCGAGCCGCGCGCGCAGGGCGGGGTCGTAGGCGTCGGTCATCGGCACGAAGCGGGCGTCGCTCGCCTCGCCGATCAGCGGGTGGAGGCCCGACAGGTTGATGTGGTCGGTGAGCAGGGCAAGCCGCCCCGGCCCGACCTCCGGCCGGAGCGAGCCGGCGGCGTTGGTGAGGAACAGGCAGCGCGCCCCGAGGTCGCGGGCGCAGGCCAGGGGCAGGCGCATCGCGGCCGGATCGCCGGATTCGTAAGCGTGGGCGCGGCCCTCGAACACCAGCACCGGCCGCCCGCCGATCCGGCCCCGGTGCAGCCGTCCGCGATGGCCGCTGACGCCCGCCCCTGGAAAGCCGGGGATCGCCGCGTAGTCGAGGCTCGTGGCGTCCTCCAGCCCCTCGGCCAGCGCCCCGAGCCCGGTCCCGGCCACGATGGCGCAGGCATACGGCCCCTGGAAGCCGGCCTCTCGCAGGGTCGCGAGGGCACCCTCCGTCACGACAGGGTCTCGGGGCCGAAGGAAGCGGGAAGCAGGGCGTCGAGGGTGTGGCGGGCGAGCACCCCGCCCGGCCCGGCGGCGAAGACGGGCGTCTCGGGCCCGGCGAATTCGCGGATGCGCTGGCGGCAGGCGCCACAGGGGGTCACGGGCACGGCTCCGTCCGCGCAGACGAGGAGGGCGGCGATCCGCCTGCCCCCGGCGGCGACCATGGCGGCGATGGCCCCCGCCTCGGCGCAGGTGCCGACCGGATAGGCCGCGTTCTCGACGTTGCAGCCGGCATGGAGGGCGCCGGTCTCGTCACGCAGGGCGGCGCCGACGCTGAACCGGGAATAGGGCGCGTAGGCCCGTTGGCGGGCGGCCAGGGCCGCCTCGAACAGGGCGCCGAGCCCTTCGTCTTCCGATCCCGCCCGCATGGCCCGTGTTTCGCACCAAGCGGGCCGCTCTGTCGAGGGCGCTCAGCCCCCGAGCAGGTTCGCCGCGCGCTGCAGCACCGCATCCCGCAGGGGACCGCTCACCGCATAGGCGTTGCCGCCGGAGGTCCAGGCGAGGACGCGGCCCTCGGCGGTGTCGCCGAGCATGGCCGGGCCGGAGCGGCCGTCGGCGCGGGTGGCGAAGAGGGAGACCTCGCCGATGGATTCCGCCTCGAACGCGACCTCGATGCCGGTGCCGTGCCGCGACGGGAAGACCTGCAGGTCGCGGACCCGCCAGCCCTCCGGCAGGGGCGGCAGCTCGACCCCGGTGGCCCGGCGCAGGCGGTCCCGGTCGTAGGAGGCCGCATCCGCCGCCGTCACGAGGCGCAAATGCGCCACGGCCCGGGCTTGGCGTGCGTCCTCTACGAGGCTCGCATCGATGGGGGAGGCCAGGGTATCCGGCACGCCGAAGCGGCCGATCTCGTCATGGGCGAGCCAGCCCGCGCCGACCAGCACGGCGATGGCCGCCGCCCGCTTCATCCGCGAGGCGACCCGGCCCCAGCGGAGGGAGCGGTCGAGCCGCCGGGCCAGGGCGAAGTTGCGGTCCGGGCCGGGGCCGAGGCGTTCGCGGAAGCTGGCACGCAGGGCGTCGCGGTCGTGGAAATCCGCCATGACGCGGGCCGCCGCGTCGGGATGGGCGGCCAGATGGGCCTCGATCTCGAGGCGGCGCATCGGGTCGATCTGCCCATCGACGAAGGCGATGAGATCGCTGTCTGTGATCGGATCGATCATCGGTGACATCCTAAAGTCTGCCGGTCTCCCGTCCGGCGTGACGGGCTCCCGGAAAGGGGGCGGGCGCAGCGCCCCGAATCACGAATCACCCACGGCCCGCCGTGGGGCGCCGTTGCCTGTGACGAGCCGCAGCGGCGGACGGGCCGGTCGGGCCGGGCCCGGCGGATCGTCCGCGTCGCGGCCGAGACGTGTCCCCTCCTCGAAGGCGCGCAGGGCGGCGCGCCCGCGCCCAAGGCGGGACATCAGCGTACCGATGGGGATGCCGAGCACAGCCGCCGCGTCGGCATAGGCCATGCCCTCGATGGTCACGAGGTGGAGCGCGGCGCGCTGCTCTTCCGGCAGGGTGGCAAAGGCTTCGCGGATCTGCGCGAGCCGCACCTGGCCCTCCTGGGCGGGCGGGCTCGTCTCGTCGTGCATCCGCACGAGGGCGTCGGCGTGACGCACCTCGACCTGGCGGCGGCGCTGCTCGTCGATGAAGACGTTGTGCAGCACCGTCATCATCCAGGTGCGCAGGTTGGTGTTGGGGCGCAGCGTCCCCTTCGCCTCCAGGGCGCGCACCAGGGTGTCGTGCACGAGGTCGTCGGCCTTCAGGGCATCCCGTGTCAGCGCACGGGCATAGCGCCGAAGCGGCACCAGAAGGTCGACGATGTCCGGTAGGGCGTTCTTATCGGGCATGTCAGGTGAACGCCGCAGGGTCCGGGATTAATCCCGGCGCTATTGATAGGCGTCGCGCAGGTTGATGGTGCAGGTCTGGCCGACCTGCTCGAAATGCTGGCCGAGCCAGGCCTGGGCCGCCGCCCGCCCCTTGTCGCGCAGGCGCAGGAAAACCTTCCAGCGGGCGTCGAGCTTCGAGGCCGCGTTGTAATCCTCCAGGGCATCGGTGCCGTCGATCCGGTGGATCAGCACGCGCTCGTAGCCGTTGCGGCCCAGCGTGCCCTCCTCGATCAGCCCGTCCACGAAGTCGATCGCCCGCAATTCGCGCATCAGGTTGGCGTTGAAGGTGATCTCGTTCAGCCGGTCGCGGATCTCGGCCTCGGTGCGCGGGGTCTCCCGCCGCTCGACGGGGTTGATCTGCACGAGCAGGATGTCGCGGGTCCGCGCGCCTCGGTAGAGGGGGTAGAGGGGCGGGTTGCCGAGGTAGCCGCCATCCCAATAAGGCACGCCCTCGATCTCCACCGCCTGGAACACCGTGGGCAGGCAGGCCGAGGCCATCAGGTGATCGACGGTGAGGGTATCGCGCTCGAACACGGCGAGCTTGCCGGTCCAGACATTGGTGGCCGACACGTACACCCCCGCCGTCGGCGCATCGCGCAGGCGCTCGAAATCCACCTGCTTCGCCAGGGCCTTGCGCAGCGGGTTGATGTTGAGCGGGTTCGACACGTAGGGGCTCGGCGTCAGGGCCTTGAGCCAGAACTCGGCGACGGGGTTGCCCTTCCACAGGTTGAGCAGGCCCGTGACCATGTTGCGCTGCGTCGGGCCAAGGTCGCCGTCGAGGCTCACCTCCCGCCAGAACTGCTCCAACGCCTCGCGGGCGCCGTCCGGCCCGCCCTTGACCCAGCCATCGACCATCACGACGGCGTTCATCGCCCCGGCGCTCGCGCCGGTCAGGGCCTCGAAGCCGAGCCGCCCGTCCTCGATCAGGGCGTCGAGGACGCCCCAGGTGAAGGAGCCGTGCGCACCGCCACCCTGCAGGGCGAGGGCGACCGTCTTCTCGGCCTTCGGGCCGGCGAGGACGTGGCCCGCGAAGCGCGCGGTCTCGGGGGCCACCATGTCCGGCGAACGCTCGGGGACGGCGGTGGCGGGGTTGGTCGGCTCGGCGCCGTGGGGATGCTCGCTCATGTTGGCCTCCTTTCCTGGCCTGGGAAGATCGGGGGGACGCGCGCCGGCCGCAACGGGCGTTTTTGCAATGCAGCAATCCGGCACCGAACGCGCGAGGGCGGGCGCGGTTCATGCCGGAAGGTGCGCCAGGGCACGGGTGAAGCCCCCACGCTTGTCAGGATCGCCGGTTTCGCCCGGCTCTCCCGAGGCCTATGGAAACAGGAGAAAGGTCCCGCGCCGGCGGGCCGCATGGAGGAAACAATGGTCGCCTCGATCGCCCTGCCGCGTCTCATGCGCGTCGGCGCCGGAGCCTCCCGGCTCCTGCCGGAGGTGCTCGGCCAGCTCGGCCTGTCCCGCCCCTTCGTCGTCACCGATCCGTTCCTCGCCGGCAGCGGCGCGGTGGAGACCCTGACGGAGCGGCTCGCGGCCGGCGGGGTGACGGCGCGGATCTTCTCCGAGACGGTGCCCGACCCGACGGTGGCCTCGGTCGATGCGGCGCTGGCGGCGCTCCAGCAGGGCGATTACGATTGCGTCGTCGGCTTCGGCGGCGGCTCGCCCATGGACACGGCCAAGGCGGTGGCGGTGCTGGCCCGGCACGGCGGCCCGATGCGGCGCTACAAGGCGCCCCACCTGCAGGAGGAGGCGGGCCTGCCCATCGTGGCGATCCCGACCACCGCCGGTACCGGATCGGAGGCGACGCGCTTCACCATCGTCACCGACGAGGCCAACGACGAGAAGATGCTCTGCATCGGCCTCGCCTACCTGCCGGTGGCGGCGCTGGTCGATTACGAGCTGACGCTGACCAAGCCCAAGCGCCTCACGGCCGACACGGGCATCGACGCCCTGACCCATGCCATTGAGGCCTATGTCTCGCGGCGGTCGAACCTCTTCTCGGACGGGCTCGCCCTGCAGGCGATGGGGCTGATCGCCCCGAACCTGCGCCGGGTCTGGACCGATCCCGGCGACCGCGCCGCCCGCGAGGCGATGATGCTCGGCGCGACCCAGGCCGGCATCGCCTTCTCGAACGCGTCCGTGGCGCTGGTCCACGGGATGAGCCGGCCGATCGGCGCGCATTTCCACGTGGCGCACGGCCTGTCGAACGCGATGCTGCTGCCGGCGGTGACGGCCTTCTCGGCCCCCGGCGCCATCGACCGCTACGCCGCCTGCGCCCGGGCGATGGGGGTGAAGTGCGGCCCCGGCGACGAGGCGGCGGCCTCGGCGCTGGTCAACGAGTTGCGCGCCCTCAACGACGACCTCGACGTGCCGAGCCCGCAGGAATACGGCCTCGACGCCGCGAAATGGGACGCGCTGATCCCGACCATGGCCGAGCAGGCCCTGGCCTCCGGCTCGCCGGGCAACAACCCGCGCGTGCCGAACGCGGAGGAGATCGCTGCCCTGTACCGGGAGGTGTGGGCGGGGTAGCGGGGGCCGAGGCAGCGCGCTATCCTCGGTATTACCTTTCGATACCGAGGAGCGAGTCGATGCCCGCCACGCGCCCCGTCGCCGTGAAGCTGGACGTCGAGGTCCATGCGCGGGTGCGTGAGCTCGCCAAGGCTCAAAACCGTTCCGCGCATTACTTGATGCGCGAGGCCATCACCGAATACGTCGCCCGCGAGGAAAAGCGCGAGGCCTTCCGGCAGGAGGCCGTTGCCGCCTGGGCGACTTATGAGGCGACAGGGTTGCACCTGACCGACCGCGAAGCCGATGCCTGGATGGCGCGGCTCGAGGGCGGGTATTCGTAGCAGGCCCTCTCCGGCCGCGGCGCATCCCTGGATTGCTTCACTGCGTTCGCAATGACGGCAAGGGCTTCATACGATCTCCGCGTCATCACTTCGGTCCGGCACTTTCGCCGCCCCCCCCAACTGCGTCATTGCGAGGCGAAGCCGAAGCAATCCAGGGCGCGACGCGTCCGGACGATTCAGTGCCGACTGGATTGCTTCGCGTGGCTCGCAATGACGCCGGGGGTTCAAGCCCCTTACTTCCCCGCCACCAGCAGGCAGCCGCTCTCGGCCTCGGTGGCGTAGGCCTCTTTGCCGGGGATGGTGGAGACCAACTTGTAGAGATCCCACTCGCCCTTCGAATCGGCGGGCTTCTTGATCTCGAACAGGTACATGTCGTGCACCATCAGGCCCGTCTGCTGGACGTGGCCGTTATGGGTGAACACGTCGTCCACCGGCAGGGCCTTCAGCTTGGCGTTGACCGCGTCGGTCTCGTCCGTGCCCGCCGCCTTCACGGCCTTGAGGTAGGACAGCACCGCCGAATAGGTGCCGGTCTGGATCATGTTCGGCATCCGGCCGGTGCGCTTCATGAATCGCTGGCCAAAGGCGCGGGTCTCGTCGTTGAGGTCCCAGTACCAGCCCTCGGTGAGGGTCAGGCCCTGCGCCGCCTTGATGCCGAGCCCGTGGACCTCGGACAAGGTGAAGAGCAGCGCCGCGAGCTTCTGGCCGCCATCGGTGATGCCGTATTCCGCCGCCTGCTTGATCGAGTTCGAGGTGTCGAGCCCGGCATTGGCGAGCCCGATCACCTGCGCCTTCGACCCCTGGGCCTGGAGCAGGAACGAGGAGAAGTCCTGGCCCGACAGCGGATGGCGCACCGAGCCCACCACCGAGCCGCCATTGGCCTTCACGACCGCCGAGGTGTCGTTCTCCAGCGCCGTGCCGAAGGCGTAGTCGGCGGTGAGGAAGAACCACGTCTTGCCCCCCGCCCGCGTCAGGGCTCCGCCCGTGCCGACGGCCAGCGCATGGGTGTCGTAGGCCCAGTGGTAGCCGTAGGGCGTGCAGGCCTTGCCGGTGAGGTCGCTGGAGGCCGCGCCCGTCGTGATGGTGATCTTCTTCTTCTCCTTCGACAGGCCCTGCACCGCGAGCGCCACCGAGGAGGTCGTGAGCTCCATGATCGCGTCGACGCCGTCGCGGTCGTACCATTGGCGCGCGATGCCCGAGGCGATGTCGGGCTTGTTCTGGTGGTCGGCCGAGACGATCTCGATCGGCACGCCGCCGACCTTGCCGCCCATGTCCTCGACGGCCATCTTCGCCGCCTCGACGGAGCCGGTGCCGCCGAACTCGGCGTAGAGGCCGGACTGATCGTTGAGGATGCCGATCTTCACCGCGTTGCCCGAATAGGCCCCCTGCGCCGGGGCCTGTGCCGCGGCGGGGCCCGAACCGAGCACCGAACCCGCGAGGGCGGCCGCGAGCGCCGCGCCGCCGATACCCTTGACCATGCGTTTCATCCCGTCGTGCTGGTATCCCCGGCCTCTGACGGGCCGAGTCGGGCGCGAGCCTAGGACAAGCGCCGGAGCCGCGCCACGGCGGCGAGCACGGGGACGTGACGGTTCCCGCCTCCTTTCGCACGGCGAGACAGGGCCGGCGGCGCATCGGTCAGCAACACTTAACCATGTTTACACCAATCGAGCGCAACTTCCGGTCATGTCCGCCGATCCGGCGCTCCGCTGACCCCCAGGCCCGACCGGAAGCCCGATGAAACCCGCCCGCCTCGCCGTCCTCGGCATCGCCCTCCTCGCGGGCAGCGGGGCGGCCTACCTCATGGGGGGCAGCCCGCCGCCCCCGCCGCCCCCGCCGGAGAAGGTCGTGCAGGCGCCCCCGCCGCCCACGACCGACGTGCTGGTCGCCGCCGCCGACGAGGCGATGGGGCAGGTGCTCCAGGCCGCCGACCTGCGCTGGCAGCCCTGGCCCGAATCGGCCGTCTCCCCCGGCTTCGTGACCCGCAAGGACAAGCCCGACGCCCTGGAGACGACGGTGGGGGCCACCGTGCGCTCCCCCTTCCTCGCCGGCGAGCCGATCCGCGCGCAGAAGCTCGTGCGGCCCGAGAGCGGCTTCATGGCCGCGATCCTGCCGGCCGGCATGCGGGCGGTGGCCATCGTCACCGACAGCCGGGGCACCAACTCGGCCGGCGGCTTCATCCTGCCGAACGACCGGGTCGACGTGATCCGCACCTTCCGCGACGACGCCGCCTCGAAGAATGCGGGGTCGGACGTGCAGGTCTCCCAGACGATCCTGCGCGACATCCGGGTGCTGGCCGTGGGCCAGCTCATCCAGGAAAAGAACGGCACCAACGTCGTCACGGGCGAGACCGCGACGCTGGCCCTCACGCCGCCCCAGGCCGAGACGGTGACGCTGGCCCAGAAGATCGGGTCGCTCTCCCTGGCCCTGCGCAGCCTCGCCGATGCCGGCCACACGGCCGAAGCCGAAACGCCGGTCGCCGAGGCGGCCGGTCCCGAACAGGGGCTGACCGTGGTGCGCTTCGGCATCACCCGGCAGCACACGCCGTGAGCGCCATGACGGTTCGCGACAGGAAGGCTCGCGCCATGATCACCCGCCCCGCCGCCCCGCGCCGCCTCGGCGCGCTGGCGCTCGCCGCCCTGACCGCCCTGCCGGGTCCGGCCACGGCCCAGTTGCGCGGCTCGCAGGAGCGCGGCTCCCTCGGGCCGGCGCCGGTCGTCACCGTGGGCGTGGCGGAGGCCAACACCAGCCGGAGGGTCGAGTTGACCGCCGGCCGCTCGGTCATCGTCGACCTGCCGCGCGACGCCAAGGAAGTGTTCGTGGCCAACCCGGCCGTGGCGAACGCCGTGGTGCGTTCGACCCGCAAGGTGTTCGTGATCGGCATGGCCGACGGCGCCACCACCATCTTCATCATGGATGCGGAGGGGCGCCAGATCGCCGCCCTCGACGTCACCGTCGCCCGCGACCTCAACCTCAGCACCCTGCGCGACCTGCTGCAGCAGAGCATCCCCGGCGGGCGGTTCGACGTGCGCTCCTCCGGCGCCTCGGTGCTGCTCTCCGGCTCGGTGAACTCCTCGGCCGAGGCGCAGCAGGCCATCGACATCTCCAACGCCTTCGTCGGCCTCGGTGCCGGCGGGGCGACGGGGGGCGGCTCCACGGGCGGCGTCGCCTCCGGCGCGCGCGGCGCGGTGATCAACAACCTCACGATCCGCAACAAGGATCAGGTGATGCTGCGCGTCACCGTGATGGAGGTCTCGCGCAACGTCATCAAGCAGTTCGGCGTGAACCTGAACGGCAACTGGTCGGCCATCAACCCGCTCGGGAACATCGCCGATCCGTCCCTTACCGGCTTCAGCAACCCCACCGCCTTCCCGATCAGCGGCGGCAGCACCGGCAGCGGCCAGTTCCAGGCCTCGGCCCGGGGGGCGGGTTTCTCCCTCACCGCCACCGTGAAGGCCCTGGAGCAGGCCGGCGTCTCGCGCATCCTCGCCGAGCCGACCCTCACCGCGATCTCCGGCGAGGCGGCGAAGTTCCTGGCGGGCGGCGAGTTCCCGGTGCCGTCCTCGGCGGCCTGCACCACCGGCGTCTGCACGCCGGGCATCGAGTTCAAGCAATACGGCGTCGCGCTGTCCTTCACCCCGGTCGTGCTGGCGGACAACCGCATCTCGATCCGCGTCGCCACCGACGTGACCGAGATCGACCCGCAGCAAAGCTTCAACTTCCCGATCGGCTCCGCCTCGGTCGCCGTGCCGGGCACGCGGGTCCGCCGCTCGGAGACGACGGTGGAACTGCCCTCGGGCGGCGTGATGATGACCGCCGGCCTGATCCAGCAGGTCAACAAGCAGGCCCTCACCGGCCTGCCGGGCCTGATCAACCTGCCGATCCTCGGCGCCCTGTTCCGCTCCCGCGACTACCAGCGCCAGGAGACGGAGCTGATGATCATGGTCACCCCCTACATCGCCAAGCCGGTGGAGCCGCGCCAGGCCAGCCGGCCGGACGACAACTTCGTCGACACGGCCGACACCCAGGCCGTGCTGCTCGGCCAGTTCAACCGCCTCTACGGCAAGGCCGGCGCCCCGGCGCTGGCCCCCACCTATCGCGGCCGCGTCGGCTTCATCGTCGAGTAGCCCTCACACGCGGCCGGAGAGCCGAGGACCGAGATGACCGGACGCACGACGCCCGCCCCCTCGCAGACGCCGTCCAGGCTGCGGCTGCACCTCGCCTGTGTCTGCGCCCTCGCGGCCCTGGCCGGCGCCTGCAAGGCCGAGCCCCCCGTGACGGGGGCGATCGGCACCTCCGATTACCGTGCCCGGCACCCGATCGTGCTGGCGGACGGCACCCGCAGCCTCGACGTGTTCCCCACCGGCCCCGGCCATCTCGATCCCCGCCAGGGGGACGACGTGGACGCCTTCATGCTCGAATACCGCCGCTACGGGCGGGGCGGGATGCTGATGGAGGTGCCGCGCGGGCTGCCACCGGTGCGGGCCGTGGCCACCGAGCGCACGGCGGGCCTCATCGTGCAGCGGGCGGGCCAGGACGGCGTGGCCCGGCGCGACATCGTCGCCAACCCTTACGCGGTGGCCGCGCCCGAACTCGCGGCACCGATCCGCCTCAGCTTCCAGCGGATGCAGGCCAAGGTGGCCGATGCCTGCGGGACCTGGCCGCAGGATCTCGGCGGCAGCAACTTCGCCTTCGACAACAGCAACCGCCCGGTCTGGAACCTCGGCTGCTCGACGCAGTCCATGGTGGCCGCCCAGGTCGCCGACCCGATCGACCTCGTCCGCGGGCGTCCGGAGGGCCGAATCGACTCGGTCAAGCGCATCCGCGACGTCGGGCAACTGCGCGAAGGCAAGGATCCGTCAACCCAGTGGCGTCAGGATGGCCAGACATCCGTGAAGGCTCAGGTCGGCAACTGATGTGTCACGCCGGGGACCGAGCGGCCCCCGGCGCCGAAAACCGCGTTTCAACCCCGAGAGTCCCGTGATGGCGGAGCAGAGCGAGACGGCCGATCGCGTGATCGCCCCGGTGCCCCGGATCACGATCCAGGCCTTCTGCGAATTGACCGAGACGGCGGCCATGATCGAGGCCGCCGCCGAGGACCGGCGCCTGCAGCGGGCGCGGGTGAAGGTCCGCATGGGCGGCGGCGCGGCCGCCATCGAGGCGTTCCGCCACGCCCCGACGCCGAACGTCATCGTCATCGAGGTGCAAGGCGCCCGCTCGAAGCCGCTGGAATGCCTCGACGCCCTCGCCGAGGTCTGCGACGAGGGCACCCGCGTCGTGGTGATCGGCCACCTGAACGACGTGACGCTCTACCGCCAGCTCCTCCAGCGCGGCGTCTCCGACTACCTGATGGCCCCGGTCGAGCCCCTGGGGCTGATCGCCGCCATCTCCGAGATGTTCACCGCCGCCGGGGTGAAGCCGATCGGGCGCACCATCTCGGTCTTCGGCGTGCGCGGCGGCATCGGCGCCTCGACCGTGGCGCACAACCTCGCGTGGTCCATCGCCCGCGGCCAGGGCGTGCCGACGGTGATCGCCGACCTCGACATCGCCTTCGGCACCGCCTCGCTGAACTTCAACCAGGACCCGCCGCAGGGCATCGCGGAGGCGGTGTTCGCCCCCGAGCGCCTGGACGCCGCCCTGGTGGAGCGCCTGCTCTCGAAGTGCAGCGACAACCTCAGCCTGCTCTCGGCGCCCGCGAGCCTCGACCGGACCATCGACCTGTCGGAGCCCGCCTTCGACACGCTGATCGAGCACCTGCGGGCCAACGTGCCCTGCCTCGTCCTCGATGTGCCGCACCAGTGGAACGCCTGGACGAAGCGGGTCCTCGCGGCCTCGGACGAGATCCTCGTCGTCGCCGGCCCCGATCTCGCCAGCCTGCGCAACGCCAAGAACCTGATGGGCGCCCTGAAGCACGGCCGCCCCAACGACGCGCCCCCGCGCATCCTGCTCAACGGCAGCGGCATGGCCAAGCGGCCGGAGATCGCGGCGGCCGAGTTCGCCAAGGCCCTCGACGTGCCGCTGGCGGCGACCATTCCCTTCGATCCGGCCCTGTTCGGCACCGCCGCCAACAACGGCCAGATGATTGCCGAGGTGCAGCCCGGTTCCAAGGTGGCCGAGCTGTTCAACGACCTCGCCGCCACCGCCATCGGCCGGGTCGAGACGCGACGCAAGGGCGGGGGCGCCAGCCTGCTCGAGCCGCTGCTCGCCAAGCTCGCCGCCCGCCGCAAGGCTTCGTGATGCGGGTCCGCAACGATCATGTTCGGTAGACGGCAATCCGGTTCGACCGCCGCGCCTCCCCCCGTCGTCCAGGCGCGGGCGATGCAGCAGCCCTCTCCCGCGCCGACCCTCGCGCGCGAGGCGCCCCCACCCGCGCGCCAGGCGCCGGTGGTGGTGGAGGCCGCGCGCTCGGACGAATATTACCGCACCAAGAGCCTGATCTTCGGCGCCCTCATCGAGGCGATCGACCTGACGCAGCTCGCCCATCTCGACGCCGAGACGGCGCGAGAGGAAATCCGCGACATCGTCACGGAGATCATCGGGCTCAAGAACATCGTCCTGTCGATCTCCGAGCAGGAGGAACTGCTCGACGACATCTGCAACGACGTGCTGGGCTACGGCCCGCTCGAACCGCTGCTCGCCCGCGACGACATCGCCGACATCATGGTCAACGGCGCCGGGCGGACGTTCATCGAGGTCTCCGGCAAGATCCAGCTCACCAGCGTGCGGTTCCGCGACAACCAGCAGCTGATGAACATCTGCCAGCGCATCGTGAGCCAGGTGGGCCGGCGCGTGGACGACGCCTCGCCGATCTGCGACGCGCGCCTACCCGACGGATCCCGCGTCAACGTCATCGCCCCGCCGCTGGCCATCGACGGCCCGGCCCTCACGATCCGTAAGTTCAAGAAGGACAAGCTGACCCTCGACCAGCTCGTCCGCTTCGGCGCCATCTCCCCCGAGGGGGCGGAGGTGCTGAAGATCATCGGCCAGTCGCGCTGCAATGTCGTCATCTCCGGCGGCACCGGCTCCGGCAAGACGACGCTCCTGAACTGCCTGACCGCCTTCATCGAGCACGACGAGCGTGTCATCACCTGCGAGGACGCGGCGGAGCTTCAGCTCCAGCAGCCGCACGTGGTGCGCCTGGAAACCCGCCCCCCCAACATGGAGGGCCAGGGTCAGGTCACGATGCGCGACCTCGTGAAGAACTGCCTGCGTATGCGCCCCGAGCGGATCATCGTCGGCGAGGTGCGCGGCCCGGAGGCGTTCGACCTCCTGCAGGCCATGAACACCGGCCACGACGGCTCGATGGGCACGCTGCACGCTAACAGCCCGCGCGAGTGCCTGTCGCGTATCGAATCGATGATCTCCATGGGCGGGTTCACCCTGCCCTCGAAGACGCTGCGCGAGATGATCTGCGGCTCGATCGACGTGATCATCCAGGCGACCCGCCTGCGCGACGGCTCGCGCCGCATCACCCACATCACCGAGGTGCTGGGGATGGAGGGCGAGGTCATCACCACGCAGGACATCTTCCTCTACGACATCCTCGGCGAGGACGCGAACAGCAAGATCATCGGCCGCCACCGGGCGACCGGCGTGGGCCGCCCGCGCTTCTGGGAGCGCGCCCGCTATTACGGGCTGGAAGGCCGCCTGGGCGCGGCCCTCGACGCGGCCGAAGTCGTCGAAGGGGCGTGAGGCCATGCCCGACCTCTGGCCCGATCTCGACGCGCTCCTGCCCGGCCTGCCCGTCGCCGCGGGCCTCATGGGCGTCGCCGTCGCGCTGATCACCTATGCCGGCATCGTCGCCCTGATGCCGGGCGAGCGCCGGGCGACCAAGCGCCTGAAGTCCATCGCCGTGACCAACGTCGCCGCGACCGGACGGGGCGGCGGCGTGAACCGGCGCGATCAGGTCGCCAAGACGCTGAGCGAGATCGAGGCCAAGGCCAAGGGCGCGGCCAAGGTCACGCTGGAACTGAAGATCGCCCGCGCCGGCCTCGACTGGACCAAGAAGACCTACTGGACCTTCGCCGGCATCGCCGGCTTCGTCTCGGCGTTCTTCCTGTTCCTCCTCACCGATAGCGTGTTCGCCGCCCTCGGCGGCGCCTTCTTCGGCGCCTGCGGCCTGCCGCCCTTCCTGCTGCGCTGGCTGCGCCTGCGCCGGGTGGCGAAGTTCAACAAGGAACTGCCCAACGCCGTCGACGTGGTGGTGCGCGGCATCAAGACCGGCATCCCCGTGGGCGATTGCTTCCGCATGGTCTCCCGCGAGGCGGAAGAGCCCCTGCGCGGCGAGTTCCGCACCATCGTGGAGACGCAGGCGCTCGGCCTGTCCCTCGGCGAGGCCGTGGCCCGGCTGCACGAGCGGGTGCCCACCGCCGAGGTGAACTTCTTCTCGATCGTCATCAACATCCAGCAGCAATCGGGCGGCAACCTCTCCGAGGCGCTGAACAACCTCTCGCGGGTGCTGCGCGACCGCGCCAAGATGCGCGGCAAGATCCAGGCGATGAGCATGGAGGCCAAGGCCTCCGCCTCGATCATCGCCGCCCTGCCCTTCGGCGTGGCGGGCATCACCACCCTCACCAGCCCCGACTACATCTCGCTGCTCTGGACCACCGACGCGGGCAAGATCGCCCTGGTGGGCTCGGCGATCTGGATGAGCCTCGGCATCTTGGTCATCAAGAAGATGATCGCCTTCGAGATCTGACGGGGACGGGATGGTCGAGGAGATCGCCGCAAAGCTGTTCGACGCCCGCTTCGTGGGCACGGCGCTGGCCGCCCTCGCGGCGGCGGCGACCGCCTTCGCCGTGGCGCAGCCCTTCCTCGAACCCGACAAGCTCGGCAAGCGGATGAAGCTCGTGAGTGACGAGCGCGAGATCATCCGGCGGCGCGAGCGCGAGAAGCTGACCACCAAGGGCAGCCTGCGCACCGAGCCCAAGGCGTACATGAAGGAGGTCGTGGACCGGTACAATCTGCGCCGCTGGCTCGGCACGGACACCGCCAAGCGCAAGCTGCTGATGGCGGGCTACCGGGGCCAGGGCGCCGAGACCGCCTTCCTGTTCTTCCGCCTCGTGGCGCCGGTCGCCGCGTTCATCGCGGCGGTCTTCTACCTGTTCATCCTGGAGGCGTTCGACGTCTCCTATCTGATGCGCGTCGCCATGACGATCGGCGCCGCCTTCCTCGGCATCAAGGCGCCGGAACTGTTCCTCGTGAACGCCGCCAAGAAGCGCCAGACCGAGATCCGCAAGGCGTGGCCCGATGCCCTCGACCTGACGCTGATCTGCGTCGAATCCGGCATGGCCATCGAGAACGCCTTCCGCAAGGTGAGCACCGAGATCGCGGTGTCGTCCGTGGTGCTGGCGGAGGAATTGGCGGTGATGGTGGCCGAGATGTCGTTCCTGCCGGACCGGCGCATGGCCTACGAGAACCTCGTGATGCGCACCGCCCTGGATCCGGTGAAGGCGGTGGCGACCGCCCTGAGCCAGGCCGAGCGCTACGGCACGCCGGTCGGGCAAGCCCTGCGGGTGCTCAGCCAGGAGAGCCGCGACCTGCGGATGATCGAGGCCGAGAAGAAGGCCGCCGCGCTGCCGCCGAAGCTCACCGTGCCGATGATCCTGTTCTTCCTGCCGGTGCTGTTCGTGGTGATCATCACCCCGGCGGTGATCCAGATCATGCGCACCCAGTGAGGGCGCGCCGCCCTCAATAGGTGGCGGCGAGGTAGGCGGCGATGGCCTTGGCGTCCGCCTCGCCGACGGGGGCGTGGTAGACCTTGACCATCTTGGTCACTTCGGAGTTCCAGAACCCCGCCCCCTTCTTCGGCGGCTGCATGGCGATGTAGTCCACCGAGTGGCAGACCATGCAATTGCCCTGCGCCGCCTCGAAGCCCGGCTGGTGCGCGGGGTCGGCGGGCGCCCGCAGTTGCGCCGTGGGTTCGGGCAGGGCGTAATCCTGCGGCGCGGCGGCGAGCGGGCCGCCCAGCGCGAGCAGGAGCGCGACGGATCCGGTCAGTCTCATCAGGCCGCCCTCACCCGGGTCGTCTCGACCACGTTGCGCATGTACCCGGCCGGGTTCCAGCGCGGTTCCATCGGCTGCGTGCCGCCGTCGTTGCCCGTCGCCCGCACCCGCAGGACATGCGCGCCGGGGGCCAGCGCGACCTCGCTCGTCCAGGTGCGGAAGGCGTAGCGGCCGAGATCCTGGCCCAGCGTCGCCCCCGTCCAGCTCTTGCCGTCGTCGGTGGAGACCTCGACCGCGCGGATCCCCGAGCCGCCGTCGAAGGCGATGCCGCGCAGGGGCAGCTTATCGGCCTTCACCTCCTGCCCGTCCGTCAGGTTCGTCACGAAGGAGCGGACGTTGAACCGGCCGATCGGCACCGTCTTGTCCGCCGCCTTGCCGGGCTCGGTGCAGGCGCACTCGTTGTCCGGAATGCGGTAGGCGCTCTTCATCCAGAAGCCCTCGAAGGGCTTGTCGAGGACGCTCACCGCGTTGAGATGCTTGACCCAGTAGGTGCCGTAGTAGCCCGGCACCACGAGGCGTAGGGGGAAGCCGTTGAGCCAGGGCAGGTCCTCCCCGTTCATGCCCCAGGCCAGCATCACCTCGCCGTCGCGCGCGTGGTCGAGGGTGAGCGCCTTGGCGAAATCGGGCGTCTCCGGCAGGACCGGCCCGTCGAGGCCTTCGAAGGCGACCTGCACCGCCCCGCCCTTCACGCCGGCCTTGTCGAGCACCGCCTTCAGCGGCACCCCGGTGAAGCGAGCGCAGCCCATGGCGCCGTTGGCCAATTGCCCGCCGGCCATGCGCGGTTCGAAGAAGCCGCGCGAATTGCCCGAACACTGGTTGACCGCGACCACCTCCGCCCCTGGCATCCCCTTGAGGTCGGCGAGCGAGAGGGAGAGCGGGCGCTCGACATGGCCCGTCACGGCGAGGCGGAAGGCGTCCGCGTCGATGCGGGTCGGGATGTCGGCGAGGTGGTAGCGCACGAAGAACGCGTCGTTCGGGGTGATCGCCCCGTGGTCGAAGACCGAGAACGGCGTCTCCAGCTGCGGCGGACGCGCCGTCATCTGCAGGAGCGGGCGCTTGCCGGGAAAGGCGACCAGCGGGCGCTCGCCGTTGCCGAAGGGCAGCATCACCTCCTCGGCGTGCAGGGCGCGGGCCGAGAGGCCCACCCCGCCGAGCCCGATGGCCATGCCTCTCAGGAGGTCCCGCCTGTCGATCATCGCCCGCTCCCTCCTGCCGCTCATGTGGGCGCCCCGCAGGCGACCTTGCCCCCGGCGCCGGCCTGCCCGTCCCCGGTCTCGGCGAATTCGTCGAGGCGGCGATTCCGCGTCTCGGGGGTGAGGGCCAGGGCCGCCACGGCGATGACGGCGTAGATGCCGTAGACGACAGGAATATAAAACCAATTCCCCGCCACGTCCTGCCCGATGAGCCCGGCGAGCAGCGGCGGCGCAATGCCGCCGCCGAGGATCGCCGACAGGCTGTAGGAGATGCCCGCGCCGGAATAGCGGTACTTGGTCGGGAAGCTCTCCGAGGTCAGGATCGGCGCGAGCCCGTGCAGGATGCCGACGCCGGTCAGGGTGATGACGAATTGCAGGCCGAGCACCAGCCAGACCTGCTGGTGCAGGATGGCGAGCGCGTAGGGCACGGACAGCACGGCCGTGAGGATCACCGCGATGTAGCCGAGCTTCTTCCGGGTCATGAAATCCGCGGCCGGGCCGCTGATCACCACGCCGAGGACGTCGCCGATCCGCGCGATGAAGATGATCACCGCCGTCGTCGCCAGCGGGATGCCCGCCGACTTCATGAACGAGATGGCGTAGGTGCCGCTGACGTAGCCGTCCATCTGCTGGAAGGCGCAGAACAGGGCGAGGAGGAGGATCGGCCGCCAGTGCTTCCGCGTGACGTCGAGGCTCGGCATCTTGGACAATTCGTCCTTGGCCTTCAGCTGCTCGAAGAGCGGCGAATCCGCGAGCTTGAACCGGGCGAGCAGGCCGGGCACCACCACGACCACCGAGAGCAGCATCGCGATGCGCCAGCCGCCGGTCGAGAAGCTGTCGGCCAGGATGTAGAGCACGGCGCTCGCCGCCATCGCCCCGCCGGGGATGCCGAGATTGGCCAGCGACACCCAGAAGGCCCGGTGCTTGCGCGTGGCGCCGAACTCCGCGAGCAGCGAGGCCGCCCCGCCGAACTCGCCGCCGAGGCCGATCCCCTGCACGATGCGCAGGGTGACGAGCAGGATCGGCGCGGCGATGCCGATCGTCTCGTAGCCCGGCAGCAGGCCGACCATGAAGGTCGTGGCGCCGACGATCAGGATGTTGATGAGGAACGAGGTCTTCCGGCCGGCGCGGTCCCCGAAATGGCCGAACAGGTAGGCCCCGAGGAGGCGGGCCGGGAAGCCGGCGCCGAAGGTCAGGTAGGAGAAGATCAGCGCCCAGGTCGGCGAGATGTTCGGGAAGAAGGTGTGCGGGAAGGCGCTCGCCGCCGCATAGCCGAAGATGAAGAAGTCGTAGAACTCGACCAGCACGCCCGATGTCGCCGAGAAGGCGAGGAGCGAGATGGTCTTGCGATCCGTCGTCTTGGGACTCGGTGGTGCGGGCTGGCGCGTGGTCATGACTCGACATCTCCGGGCTGGCGGTCTCGGCCGCGAGGAGCCCCGGCCCCACCCGTCCTTGCCGGGAGGGGCCGGAGGCGCATGTCGGAAGGCCCCGCTGCGGCGGGGCGCGTGTCAGCGATGGCGGTGTCTGGAATGACGGCGCGTGCGCATGGGACGGGTGGCCCCGCCGGTGCCGGCTTCTCGCCTCATCGCTCCCTCCCAGGAACGCTTGTGATAGAACCGGCTTGGCCGGTTCGCCTGCCCCCTTCGCGAGGGTCTGCCACTAAGCTGGTCGGAAGGTCTTATATAAGATATCTGACGCAGTCAAGGCAGAGACCCGCCGCCCTTACGACGCTCCCCGAGCCCGCGATGAACGACCACCCCGCCGCGACCTTCAAGCCGGAGCTGAGGCCGCTCTACGTCCAGATCCAGGGCCTCATCACGAAGCGGATCGCGGACGGAGCCTGGAAGCCCGGTGACCTCCTGCCGACGGAGCACGAGCTCGCCGCCGAGTATGGGGTGAGCCAGGGCACGGTGCGCAAGGCGCTGATCGCGCTGGAGGGCGAGAAGCTGATCGTGCGGCGCCAGGGGGTCGGCACCTATGTCGCCCGGCACGCGCGGGACACGGTGCTGTTCCGGTTCTTCCGCATCGTCACCCCGGAGGGCGCACGGCTCTCCCCCAAGAGCCGGCTGATCGCGCAGGCGACCCGCCCCGCGACGGCGGAGGAGGCGCGGCAATTGTCCCTCACCGAGGGCGCGCCCCTGCACGCCGTCACGCGGGTGCGGACGCTCAAGGATGCCCCCGCGATCTACGAGTTCGTGGTCGTGCCGGTCGCCATCATCCCCGTCCTCGATCTGCCGACGACGGAGGAGATGAGCGAGGAGATGTACGTGATCTACCAGGAGCGCCACGGCATCCTGATCACCCGCGTGCAGGAACGGCTTCAGGCCATCGCCGCCGGCCCGGAGGAGGCGCAGGCGCTGGGCGTGCCGGATGGATCGCCCCTGTTGGAGATCGTCCGCGTCGCCTTCGACGTGAGCGGGCGCCCCGTGGAACTGCGCATCAGCCGCTGCGACACCCGCGAGAACCGCTACTCGGCCGACATCGTCGACACGGACGGCGCCAGCGCCTGAGACCGCACCGCCGCCCTTGACCGCCCATTCTTAGGTCTTATACAAGACAGGCGGACCAAGCAGCGGGAGATACGCAATGGGAGTTCCCCAACTCCTCGTCCACGACCCCAAGGATTCGGTGGGCGTCGTCGTGGTCGAGAACCTCAATGCCGGGACGGACATGCTGTGCGTGGTCACGCACGACAATTCGGACTTCCGGCTGACGGCGAAGCAGGAGATCCCCATCGGTCACAAGGTGGCCCTGCAGGACATCCGCTCCGGGGACACGGTGTGGAAGTACGGCCAGGACATCGGCAAGGCCGTGGCCGACATCGCCAAGGGCGAGCACGTCCACACCCACAATCTCAAGACGAAGCGTTGGTGAGGGTCCCATGAGCTTGCAGGCCGCCTTCGAGCATTCCATGCCCGCCGCCTATGCCGGTGGGGCCCCCGACCAGTTCACCACCCAGGCGCTGCCGACGAAGCGCGCCTCGGACGATCATGCCGGCGCCACCTTCATGGGCTGGCGGCGGGAGAACGGGCGGGTCGGCGTGCGCAACCACGTCGTCCTCCTGCCCCTCGACGACCTGTCGAACGCCTCCTGCGAGGCGGTGGCCAACAATGTGAAGGGCACGATGGCCCTGCCGCACGCCTATGGGCGGCTGCAGTTCGGCGAGGATCTGGAGATCCACTTCCGCACCCTCATCGGCATCGGCTCGAACCCGAACGTCGCCGCCGTGGTGGTGATCGGCATCGAGGACGGCTGGACGTCCCGCGTGGTCGAGGGCATCGCCAAGACCGGCAAGCCGGTGGTGGGCTTCGGCATCGAGGGCCACGGCGACATCGCCACCATCGCCAAGGCGAGCTACGCCGCCAAGCGCCTCCTGCAATGGGCGAGCGAGTTGCCCAAGGAGGAATGCCCGATCACCGACCTGTGGGTCTCGACCAAGTGCGGCGAGTCCGACACCACGACGGGCCTCGCCTCCTGCCCGACGGTGGGCAACATGTACGACAAGCTGATCCCCCACGGGATCTACGGCGTGTTCGGCGAGACCTCCGAGATCACCGGCGCCGAGCATCTGTGCCGCGAGCGGGCCGCCAGCCCGGAAATCGCTGAGAAGTGGTACGCGATGTGGAAAGCGTACCAGGAAGATGTGATCGAGGCGCACAAGACCGACGACCTGTCGGATTCGCAGCCGACCAAGGGGAACATCGCGGGCGGCCTGACCACGATCGAGGAGAAGGCGCTCGGCAACCTCGAGAAGATCGGCCGCGAGTGCCGATACATCGACGCCCTTCAGCCGGCGGAAGCCCCGGCCAAGGGTCCGGGCCTCTACTACATGGACACGTCCTCGGCGGCGGCCGAATGCGTGACCCTGATGGCGGCGGCGGGCTACGTGATCCACACCTTCCCGACCGGCCAGGGCAACGTAATCGGCAATCCGATCGTGCCGGTGATCAAGATCAGCGGCAACCCGAAGACGCTGCGCACGATGGGCGAGCACATCGACGTGGACGTGACCGGCGTGCTGCGCCGGGACATGACGCTCGATGCGGCGGGCGACGCGCTGATCGACATGGTGGTGCGCACGGCCAACGGCCGGCTCACGGCGGCCGAATCCCTCGGCCACCGGGAGTTCGTGATGACGAAGCTCTACCGGAGCGCGTGATCCCATCGCCCCTCTCCCCGCCAGCGGGGAGAGGGGGAGGACACTCCAACCCCCGGAGCGCCATGGCCGACATCCTCACGATCCCGGACGCCGAGACGTTGGTGACGGACGCCCTCGTCCGGGCGAACACCGCGCCGGGCAATGCCCGGCACGTCGCCTCCGCCCTGGTGCGGGCCGAGGCGGACGGCTTGAAGGGCCACGGGCTCTCGCGGGTGCCGAGCTACGCGGCGCAGGCCAAGGCCGGCAAGGTCGACGGCCACGCGACCCCCACCCTCGACCGTCCCCGCCCGGCGGTGGCGGCCATCGATGCGGCGAGCGGCTTCGCCTATCCGGCCCTGGCGCTCGCCCTCGATGCCCTGCCCGGCATGGCCCGCGAGAGCGGCCTCGCCGCCGCCGCCATCCGCCGCTCGCACCATTGCGGCGCGGCGGGGCTGTTCGTGGAGGATCTGGCCAGCCGAGGCCTCGTCGCCCTGCTCTTCGCCAACACCCCGGCGGCCATTGCCCCCTGGAACGGCAAGCGCGCCGTGTTCGGCACCAACCCCATCGCCTTCGCCTGCCCCCTGCCGGGGCGTGAGCCGGTGGTGGTCGATCTCTCCCTGTCGAAGGTGGCGCGGGGCAACATCGTCTCGGCCAAGCAGCGCGGCGAGCCGATCCCCGAGGGCTGGGCCGTCGATGCGGAGGGCCGTCCGACCACCGACGCCACGGCCGCGCTCGCGGGCACCATGCTGCCGCTCGGCGACGCCAAGGGCACGGCGCTCGCCCTGATGGTGGAGTTGCTGGCCGCCGGCCTGACGGGCGCGACCTTCGCGGCCGACGCCTCCTCCTTCCTCGACGACAAGGGCGGCCCGCCCGGCACCGGCCAGCTCATCCTAGCCTTCGATCCGGACGCCTTCGGGGACGGCGCCCTGGATCGCTTCGCCGGGCTCGCCGCGGTCATCGAGGACCAGCCCGGCGCGCGCCTGCCCGGCCAGCGCCGGCTCGGGCTCCGCCGGAAGGCCGCGCGCGATGGGCTCGCGGTGGACGCCAAGCTCCTGGCCGAGATCGCCGCGATCTGACCCATCCAAGGAACAGAAGATGCCGGACATCGTCATCACCGAGTTCATGGACGAGGACGCGATCCGCGAATCCCTGTCGGGCTTCGACGTGGCCTACGATCCGACCCTGGTGGACCGCCCCGACGATCTGCGCGCCGCCCTGTCCGGGGCGCGGGCGCTCATCGTCCGCAACCGGACGAAGGTGAACGCGGCGCTGCTGGCCGCCGGCCCGGCCTTGCGCGTCGTCGGACGCCTCGGCGTCGGCCTCGACAACATCGACCAACCGGCCTGCCAGGCGCGGGCCATCACGGTGATCCCGGCGACGGGGGCGAACGACGTCTCGGTGGCCGAATACGTCGTCGCCACGGCGATGCTGCTGCTGCGCGGGGCCTACGGCGCGACGGCCGACGTCGCCGCCGGGACATGGCCGCGCGGGCGGCTGATGGGCCGGGAGATCGCCGGCAAGCGCCTCGGCCTCGTCGGCTTCGGCTCCATCGCCCGCGAGACGGCCCAGCGCGCCGCCGCCCTCGGGATGCGGGTGAGCGCGCACGACCCCTTCCTGCCGGCCGACCACCCCGCCTGGGCGCAGCCCGGCGGCCACGTCGCCAGCCTGTCCCTGCACGACCTCGTGGCGGGGGCGGACGTGCTCTCGCTACACGTGCCCCTGACGGACGCGACGCGGGGCCTCATCGATGCGCGGATGACCGCGCGGATGCCGACGGGCGCGATCCTGATCAACGCGGCGCGCGGCGGCGTCGTGGACGAGGCCGCCGTGGCGCAGGCCCTGCGGGACGGCCACCTCGGCGGCGCGGCCCTCGACGTGTTCGACGCCGAACCCCTCTCGGCCGAGGCCGGGGCGGTGTTCGCAGACTGCCCGAACCTGATCCTCACGCCCCACATCGCGGGGGTGACGGTGGAATCGAACGTGCGCGTCTCGCGGATGATCGCCAAGGCCGTGGCGGGGGCGCTGTAGGCGTCACCCCTCCTCCCGCAGTGTGAGGCGCCTCACGCTGCGGCGGTGAACGATGGCCAGGATCAGAACGCCGTCGCCCACGCTCTCGTACAGGATGACGTGGGAGGCATGCTCGTGCCGGTGCACGCCCGGCCTAATCACGTCGGCCCTTCGGCCCATGCCGGGATTGTCGGCGAGGAGTTCGAACGCGTGCTCAAGTCCGGCGGCATAGGCTTCCGCTTGGCGGGCGCCGAACTGCCGGTAGCCGTGAACGGCGATGTCGAACAGGTCCGCCTCCGCTCGCTTGGTGAGGCGGTAGTCACACATCCGGCGGCGGGTCGCCCTGCACATGCGTCCTGGCGCGCGCGAGGATGTCGCGGACCTTGCGCGGGCTCGGTCCGCTCGCCCGCGACTCGTCCACGATCCTGCGAAGATCCTCGAGGGTCAGCTCGGGCTTGGCCCGCCGCTCCCGGTCGCGGCGCACCAGATCTCGGACATAGTCGCTCGTGCTGGCGTATTCGCCCTGTTTGATCTGAGCCTCGATCCAGTCCTTCATCGGATCGGGGAGGGAGATAGTCATCGTCGCCATGGCGCCCCTCGGCAGCGGCTGACGCTCATCGCGATAAGCGTTTTTCACACATGTTCTTATCACGAAAGCCGAGGCGCTTTAAGCCGCCTCGCGCCACTCCTCCCCCCGCCGGAAGCGGGCGAAGCGCAGGGCGAGGATCGGCAGGATCAGGAGGTTCAGCACCGTCGAGGTGACGAGGCCGCCGAGGATCACGGCGGCCATCGGGCCTTCGATCTCGCGGCCGGGCTCGCCCGCGCCGAGCGCCAGCGGCAGCAGGCCGAGGCCGGTGACGAGGGAGGTCATCAGGATCGGCACCATCCGGTCGGCGGCGCCCTCGAAGGCCGTGGCCCGGTCCCAGGGGCGGCCCTCGCGGGCGACCATCTGCTCGTAATGGGCGATCATCATCACGCTGTTCCGCAGCGAGATGCCCGACAGGGTGACGAAGCCGACGATGGAGCCGAGCGAGAGCGTGCCCCCCGTCAGCAGCACCGCCGCGACGCCGCCGACGAAGGCGAAGGGGAGGTTCGCGAGCACCAGGGCGAGGTTCGCCCCCGAGCCGGTGACGATGGCGAGCAGCACCACGATGCCGAACCCGGCCAAGGCCGTGTGGAACAGGAGGTCGCGCCGCGCCCGCGCCTGCGCCTCGGCGGCGCCCGCGAAGGTGATGTAGACGCCCGCCGGCAGGCGCACCTCCTTGGCGATCTTGCGCTTGGCCGCCGCGACGAAGCCCGCGATGTCCCGCCCGACGACGTTGGCCGTCACCGCCTGCACCCGCTGCGCGCCCTGGTGCTGCACCTGATAGCGGCCGGTGCTCTCGTAGACGTCGGCCACCTGCGACAGCCGAAGGTAGCGCCCGCCCGGCGTGCGAAGGGGCAGGTCGCCGATGGTGCTCAGGCGCTCCCGCGCATGAGCCTCGAGCAGGACGATCACGTTGAACACCGCGTTGCCCCGGTAGGTCTGGCCCACAATGTCGCCCTGGTAGGCGGTGCGCACCGCTTCCAGCACGTCGATGGCATCGAGCCCCCAATGGCGCAGATCGACCTGCCGCAGGGCGGCCGTGACCTGCGGCAGGCCGGCGGGGGCGGCCTGCTGCACGTCCCGCGCCCCCCGGACCTCGGCGAGTTCCCGTGCGACCGCGCGAGCGGCGGCCTCGATCCGGTCGAGGTCGTTGCCGACCACGTTGACGACGACCGGCGCGGTGAAGCCGGAAATGACCTCCTCGATCCGCTCCGTGAGGAAGGATTTCAGCGAGAAGGCCGGGCCGGGAAAGCCCGCGATCAGGTCGCGGATCCGCCCCTCGATCCCGCGCTGGGCCGCCCCGCCGAGGCCGGGTTCGAGGTCGATGTGGATCTCGCTGTAATGCGGCCCGGCGGTGTCCTCGCCGGCCTCGGCCCGGCCGATCTGCGAGGCCACCGCGCGCACGCCGGGGATGGCCTTCAGCTCGGCGGTGATGAGGGTGCCGAGCCGCTGCGATTCGCTCAGCGAGGTGCCGGGCGCGGCCACCATGTGGAGGATCAGGTGCCCCTCCCGCAGGTCGGGCAGGAAGGACAGGCCGAGGCCGGGCGCCAGCGCCGCCCCGGCGAGCGCGGAGACGATCCCGAAGGCGACGACCGTCCGCGGCGCGCGGCCGGCGCGTCGGAGGAGCGCGAGGTAGAACCGGCGGCTCCAGCGCACGGCGGGCGGCTCCGTCGCCGGCCCGGCGCGCCCGGTCCTGCCGCCGAGGAGGACGAGCGACAGCGCGGGCGTCACCGTCAGGGCGACGAGGAGCGAGGCGACGACGGCCGCGACATAGGCCAGCGCCAGCGGCCCGAACAGCCGTCCGGCGACGCCGGTGAGCGCCAGGACCGGCAGGAACATCAGCAGCACGGCCAGCGTCGCGTAGGCGACGGAGCTGCGCACCTCCAGGATGGCGTCGCGCACCAGCCGTGCCCGCTGCCCGAGGGTGGCGCGCCCGGCCTCACGCAGGCGGCGGGTGACGTTCTCGACGCCGATCACCGCGTCGTCCACCACCTCGCCGATGGCGAGCGCGAGGCCCCCGAGCGTCATGGTGTTGAGGCTTTCGCCCCAGGCTTGCAGCACCAGGGCCGCCGCGACGAGGGAGAGCGGAATCGCCGCCGCGCTGATGAGCGCCGTGCGCCAATCCCCCAGGAAGACGAGGAGCACGATCACCACCAGCCCGCCGCCGAGGCCCAAGGCGAACAGCACGTTGCCGGTGGCGACGCCGACGAAGTCGGCCGGGCGGAACAGGTCGGGGCGCAGGGACACGCCCTCGCGGTCGAGGGCCGGGCGCAACTCGTCGAGGGCGGCTTCGAGCCGGGCGGTGACGGCGAGGGTGTCGACGCCGACCTGCGCGCCGACCATCATCAGCACACCGGGCTTGCCGTCGACCAGGGCGGCGCTGATCGCGGGCTCCGGCGCGGCGGTGACGGTGGCGACGTCGGCCAGGATCACGCTGGCCCCGCCCTCGTTGGCGAGCACCGTGCGGCCCAGCGCCTCCGGGGTGAGGGCCTGCCCCTCGGTGCGCAGCACCACGCGTTGGTTCGGGGTGTCCACGAAGCCCGCCCCGCGCACGCCGGTCGCCTTGCGGGCGGCGGCGAGGACGTCGTTGAGGCCGATCTGGTGGCGGATCAGGTCGTCGGGGCGCACCTGCACCTGGAGGGAGCGCACCGCGCCGCCATAGACCGAGACCTGGGCGATGCCCGGCACCGCCTGGAGGCGCGGGCGCACGGTCCAATCGGCGAGGGTGCGCAGCTCCATGGCGTCCCGCCGCGCGGAGGTGAGGCCGACGAGGAGCACCGTGAGGGTCGAGGAGGTGAGCGGCGTCATCGACGGCGCCGAGACGCCCTGCGGCAGGCGCCCCGGCAGGGCGGCGATGCGCTCGTTCACCCGCTGGCGCAGCTGATCGACGCCGCTGCCCGCCCGGAAGGTCGCCGTGACCACCGACAGGCCCTGGATCGAGGAGGAGCGCAGGGTCTCCAGCCCCGGAAGGCCGGCGACGGCGCCCTCCACGATCTGCGTCACCAGCACCTCGACCTGCTCCGGGTCGAGGCCCGGCGCCTCGGTCTGGATCGTGGCCGTGGGCGGCGTGAATTCGGGGAACACGTCGTAGCGCGCCCCCGCCAGGGCGGAGAGCCCGAAGACGAGGAGGGCGCAGGCCAGCGCCAGCACTACGCGGGGCAGCCGCACCGACGCGCCGACCAGGGCCGCCTGGAGGCCGGAGGGCGTCTCGTCAGTCATCGTCGTCGCCGACGACGCGGATGCGGCTCCTCAACTCCTCCGACAGGAGCGCCTGCGCGCCGGAGAGGACGATCTCGCTGCCGTCGGGCAGATCCTCCACGACGAAGCTGTCGGCCGACATCGGTGCGTCGGGCCGCACGGGGTGGCGGACATAGGAATCGTCCCCAAGGCCGCGATAGACCCAGGTGCCGCCCTCGGCGTGGACCACCGCGTCCTCCGGGACGAGCACCCCCGTCGCGGCCTTGCCGGTGGGCAGGAAGGCCATGACGCTCATGCCGGGCAGGAGCCCGCTGTCGCCGGAGACGAGATAATAGAAGCTCTGTCCCTGGATCCTGGGATCCGTGCGCGTCGCGGGGGAGACGAGGCGTAGGCTCACCCGCACGCTCTGCGGCGGCACCTCCGCGAAGGCGGCCTCCGGCGGCTTCGCCACGGTTTCCCCCGGCGGCAACGTCACCTGCATCAGTAGGTCATCGCGCTCGATGAGCCGCGTCACCAGGGCGCCGCGCTCGATGATCGCCTTGCCGATCACCGCGCCCCATTCCTGCCGGGCGGTGGCGGCGAGCGTGCGCACCTGCGATTCCGCCGCCGTGACCGCCGCCTGCTCGGTGAGCGCCGTGCCCTCGGCGGTCTCGATCTGCGCCGTGGCGACCGCCGCCGCGCCGAGGCTCCGGAGCCGGCGGGCGGCGCTCACCGAGACCTCGGCGCGGGCCTTGGCGGTCTGGAGGGCGGCCACCGCCCCGGCGTAGCTGTTCGTGAGTTCGGTGACGCGGGCGAGGTCGAGGAGGCTGCCGTAGCCGGTGGCCTCGCGCGGATGCGGCTCCGCCGGCAGGACCTTCGTGACGATGCCGACCCGCGCCCGCTCGGCGGCGGTGAGGCGGACGATTGTGCGCCCATCCTCGACGGCGGTGCGCGGCGCGGGCAGCCGGGCAGCGGGGGCCGGCGTCCGGCCGGGCAGGAGGGCGTCCAGGGACTCGCGCCACCCGGCGAGGGCGGCGGTGGCGCCCAGCCGCGTCATGGCGAAGGCGCCCCCCGCGACGACGGCGAGCAGCGTTCCGGTGAGCAGGACCGTGCGCGCTTGGCCCAACGCCAATCCCCTTCCCACCGATTGCCGAATCGTCCCGATTCCCAGCCGATACACGAAAACGGCGGCGCTGGCCTACCCGGCCCCGTACGGAGGATCGGGAAACTT
The DNA here is from genome assembly GCF_038442315.1 of Methylobacterium litchii. Taxonomy (NCBI): domain Bacteria; kingdom Pseudomonadati; phylum Pseudomonadota; class Alphaproteobacteria; order Hyphomicrobiales; family Methylobacteriaceae; genus Methylobacterium; species Methylobacterium litchii. The sequence continues at coordinate 198,268 of NZ_JBBXMY010000010.1, forward strand.
GAGCGCAGTCTCGGGGGTAGCCAACCTGAGCGGCCTCCGGGCCGCGTCAGTTTCGGGACCACCGGCCATGCAGCACAAACCCCTCGCGGACCAGACGATCGTCGTGACCGGCGCCTCGTCCGGGATCGGGCTGGCCACGGCGCGGCGGGCCGCCGCCCAGGGCGCGCGGGTCGTGCTGGCGGCCCGCAGCGGCGCGGCCCTCGACCGGATCGCCGCCGACATCGTCCGGGAGGGCGGGCAGGCTGTGGCCGTCGGCGCCGATGTCGGCGAGCGGGAGCAGGTCGAGGAGATCGCCGCCAAGGCGGTGGCCGAATTCGGCGGCGTCGACACCTGGGTCAACGTCGCGGGGCTGACGATCTACGGCCCCCTCGGGGTGGTCAGCCAGGAGGATCACGAGCGCCTGATGCGCACGAACTTCTGGGGCACCGTCCACGGCTCGCTGGTGGCGGTCGGGCTGATGAAGACGCGTGGCGGGGCGCTGATCAATGTCGGCTCCATCGCCTCGGACCTCGCCTTCCCCTTCCAGGGGATGTACTCGGCCTCGAAACACGCGGTGAAGGGCTTCACCGACGCCCTGCGCATGGAATTGCGCCTCGACGACGCGCCGATCTCGGTGACGCTGGTCAAGCCCGCCTCCATCGACACCCCCCTCCCCCGCCGGGCGCGCAACTACCTCGACAAGGAGCCGATGCTGCCGCCGCCGGTCTACTCGGCGGACGAGGTGGCGCGGGCGATCCTGCACGCCGCCGTGCGCCCGCAGCGGGACATCGTGGTCGGCGGGGCGGGCAAGATGTTCATCGCCGGTAAGGAGTTCGCGCCGGGGGCCTACGATCACCTCGCCGGGCAGATCGCTGCCCTGCAAAAGCGCACCATGGCGCCACGCCGCCCGGCCGGGGCGCTGCACGCGCCGCAGCTCGACGACACCGGTCATGTCCACGGCGACCAGCCCTTCCCGGTGCTGCGCCGGAGCGCCTACACGCGGGCGAGCCTGCACCCGCTCGCCACGGCCTCGGCGGTGGTCGGCCTCGGCCTCGCCGCCGCGACCCTGCTCCGGTCGGCGCGGCGCTCCTGACGCGCGTCAGCGCAGGGCCGAGAAATCCGTCGGGGCGAGGAAGGTGTTCTCGATCCGCGCCACGATGGGCTTGTCCTTCTCGGTCTCGGCGCGCTTGGCGATCCATTCGGGATCGGCCTGGAAGGCGTTCCACTTCTGCTCGCGATCGGCGAGGCTGTCCCACTTCAGGAAGTAGGTCAGGGCGTGGTTGTCCGGCCCGACCAGGGTGGTGAAGAAGCCGACCTGCTCGATCCCGTACTTCTCGAAGAAGCCCATCGTGATGGTGCGGAACCGGTCGAGGAGGGCGGGAAGCCGGGTCGGGGCGCAGTAATAGACGCGCATTTCGACGATCATCGCTCGGTCCTTCGCGAGGGAGGCGGAAGAACCCGGGCGTAGGCGCCGGCCGCGCCCGCGTCAATTTCCCGAAAGCCCTCACGCGGCGAGGGGGCTGTCCTGCGGCGGATGGGTGAGGTGGGCGAAGGTCGCGATCCGGCTGGGGCGGCCCATCAGGAAGCCCTGCACCGCCGAGCAATTCTCGCCCATGAGGAAGTTCAGCTCCTCCACCGTCTCGACGCCCTCCGCGAGGACCGGCATCCCGAGGCCCCGGCCGAGGCCGAGCACCGAGCGGACGATGGCCGCCGTCTGTTCGTTGGAATCGACGGTGCGGATGAACGAGCCGTCGATCTTGATCTTGTCGAACGGGTAGGCGCGCAGGTTCGAGAGCGACGAGTAGCCGGTGCCGAAATCGTCCATGGCGATGCGCACGCCGAGGGCCTTCAGCTGGCGCAGCGTGAGCTGGGCGCGGGCGGGCTCGCGGATCAGGGCCGTCTCCGTCACCTCGATCTCCAGGCGCTCGGGGGCGAGGCCGGTCTCGCGCAGGACCTCCTCCACCAGGGGCACGAGGTTCGGCGCGTGGATCTGCACCCCCGACACGTTCACCGCCACGGTGAGCGGGCTGGTCCAGCCCGCCGCCTCGCGGCACGCCTCGCGCAGCACCCATTCGCCGATGGGCAGGATCAGGCCGCTCTCCTCCGCGATGGGGATGAAGACCGCCGGCGAGACCGAGCCACGCACGGGATGCTGCCAACGGAGCAGCACCTCGAACCCGATCACCCGGCCCGAGGCGACGTCGCTCTGCGGCTGGAAAACGAGGTGCATCTCGTCCCGCGCCACCGCATGGCGCATGTCGTGCTCCAAATGCCGCCGGTCGCGCACCTGCGCGCCCATCGTCGCCTCGTAGAAGCGGTAGGTGTCCCGCCCCTCCGATTTCGCCCGGTAGAGGGCGGTGTCGGCGTAGCTCAGGAGCAGCGCGCGCTCGTCGGCGTTGTCCGGGTAGATCGCGATGCCGAGGCTGGTGCCAGCGGACGGCCCGACCATGTCGCGGTTCTCCGCGCGCAGGGCATCGAGCACCGTCTCCGCGAGGCGGCCCGCCGCAACGGCGTGGTCGCAGGGCATGAGGATCGCGAACTCGTCGCCGCCGAGGCGGGCCATCAATTGGTTCTCGGTCAGGAGCCCGGTGATCGTGCGGGCCACGGTGACGAGGAGCGCGTCCCCCGCCGCGTGGCCGAACAGGTCGTTGACCTCCTTGAAGCGGTCGAGGTCGAGGCACAGCACCGCGAGCTTGCCGCCGGTCGCCGCCGCGAGCTTCATCTCCCGGTCCAGGCGCAGGTTGAAGCTCGCCCGGTTGGCGAGCCCGGTGAGCGCGTCGTGATGGGCGAGGAACTGGATCTGCCCCTCGGCCTTGCGCCGGGCGCGCAGGTCGCGCACCGCGACGGCGAAATGGGGCTCGTTGCCGTAGGTGACGGGGCGGACGATGAGTTCCACGGGGATCGTCTCGCCCCCGGCGCCGCTCAGCTCGGCCTCGATGGGCTGCTCCGGCTGCCCGGTCAGGACGAGCTGCGCCCCAGCCCCCGGCAGGAAGCGCGCCAGGGGCACGCCGCCGAGATCCGAGGCGGGCAGCCCGACGAGGGCGCCGAAACTGTCGTTGCCGTTCACGATGGTCGTGCCCCGGCAGACCAGAAGCCCCTCGACGGCGGCGTTGGCGAGGCTGTTCAGCCGCTCCCGCGCCAGGATCGCCTGCCGGCGCTCACGCAGGTCGAGCAGCAGCGCCGCGCCAGCCATGAGGAGGATTGCGACGCTCGCGAGCGCCACGCCGACTCCGAGCCAGCGGGCCGGCAGGGCGCTGTCGGTGATGGCGACCGACGGATCGGGCACGATGGTGATCGCGCCCATGGCGGTGAAATGGTGGCTGCAGATCGCCGCCAGGAGCAGGACCGTGCCGACGACCTGCCCGGCCTTCCCCTCGCGCCCGAGCCCCACCTGAAGCGCGGCCGCGCCGAGCACCCCGCCGAGGATCAGCGAGACGGCGACGAGGGTGTGGTCCCATCGGAGGTGGCCCGGCACCTCGAAGGCCGCCATGCCGGTGTAGTGCATCGCCGCGATGCCGCCGCCGAGGACCAGTCCGCCGAGCACCGGCGCCGCCGGCAACCGCCGCGACAGCGCCACCGCCAGCCCGGCCCCGGTGAGGGCGATGGCGTAGGCGAGGGACAGGATCGTCAGCCGGGTCGCGTAGCCCGTCGGCAGGCTCGGCTCGAAGGCGAGCATGGCGATGAAGTGGGTCGCCCAGATCCCCGAGCCGCCCGCCACCGCCGCCACGGCGATCCACGCCCCCTGCCAGGGCCTCTGGCTCCGTCGGGCATGGTGAAGCAGGGCGACGCAGGCGGCCGAGGCCAGCGTGCAGATGAGAGCGGCGAGCGCAACCAACCAGAGGTCGTGCTCGCCGAAGAAACATCCCAACACGGTGAGCATCAGGCAACCGAAGGTAGATTTGTCGTTGCCCCTTACGTTACCTGCCTGACCTTAACTTCCTTTTACGTTCGACTCGGCGGCCGCCCCGATTGAAAGAAAAAACGTGGTGCGTTTTGTCGCGATGCCACATTCGACTCGGGGCTATAGCCTGCGCTCAGGAATGGACCGGCTGGATCACGTTGCGCAGGGTGCCGAGGCCGACGATCTCGGTCTCCATCACGTCGCCGGGCTTCAGGAATTCCGGCGGCTTGCGGGCGAAGCCGACGCCGGGGGGCGTGCCGGTGGCGATGATGTCGCCGGGCACCAGGGTGAGGCCGCGCGACAGTTCCGAGATGATCCGCGCCACCTTGAAGTACATCTGCTTGGTCGAGGCGTCCTGCTTCACCACGCCGTTGACGCGCAGGAGCAGGCGCAGGTCCGTGGGGTCGATGTCCGAGGCCGGGACGATCCAGGGTCCGATCGGCCCGTGGCCGTCGAGGCTCTTGCCCTTGAACCACTGGCCGCCGTGCAGGGTGCGCTGCATGTCGCGGGCGGTGGTGTCGTTCAGGACGCTGTAGCCGAAGACGTGGTTCAGGGCGTCGGCTTCCTTGATGTTGGTCCCGCCCGTGCCGACGATGATCGCGAGCTCCGCCTCCCAGTCGATCTGCGTCGAGACCTCGGGATCGTAGGGAATCGGGTCGTAGGGCCCGTTCACCGTGTTCACGCCTTTGGTGAAGAACACGGGATGGGCCGGGTATTCGGTCTTGGCGAGGCTCGTCGCCTGCCCTTCGGCGAAGTGTTCGAGGTAGTTCCAGCCCACGGCGTACACGTTGCGCGTCGGGGCCGGGATCGGCGCCAGCAGCCGCACCGTCTCGACCTTCGGCCCGTCGCCGGAGGCGGCGGCGCGGCGTACCATGTCGAGGGCCTTCGGGCCCGCCTCGATCAGCGAGACCATCCGCGTCGTGTCGAGCCCCGGCACGGCGACCTGCGAGAGATCGATCACGCGCCCGTCGCCCTTCACGGCGCCGAGGCGCGGGGCCTTGCCCGCATCGGGGACGAAGGTGACGAGGCGGAGCATGTCGCCGCCGCTGGGCGGGATCGGGTGCCCCGGTCCGGTGGCCAGGCTCTGCGCCCTGGCCGGTGCCGCCAGGGCGCCGACGGCGGTAGCCGCCGCGGTGAGGTGCAGGAAGTCGCGCCGTGTGCTCATGGAAACCGTCTCCTCCGGCCCACCCTTCGTTGGGGCGGTACCGGGGAAGCTTCTGCCTCGCGCATTCAAAATGCAATGCGCTGTCTCACGTCGGCGCCGGCTCGGCCTCCCGCGCCTTTTCGGGCGTCTTTCCGGGCGCGTCCTTCGCCTCGTCCTTGTCCTTGTCCTTGCTGCCCAGCAGGCGCTCGAAGGCGACGTAGAAGGTCGGCGTCACGAACAGGGTGATGAAGGTCGCCACCACGAGCCCGCCGATCACCACCGTGCCCATGGAGACGCGGGCGTTGGCGCCCGCCCCCGAGGCGATGGCCAGCGGGATCGAGCCGGTGATGAAGGCGAAGGAGGTCATCAGGATCGGCCGCATCCGCAGCCGCGCCGCATCCTGCGCCGCCTTGAGCACGTCCTCGCCCTGCCGCCGCAAGTCCTCCGCGAAGGAGACCAGCAGGATCGAGTTCTTCGCCGCGAGGCCGACGAGGAGCAGCAGGCCGATCTGCCCGAAGATGTCGAGTTCGAGCCCGCGCAGGGCGAGCGACCCCACCGCGCCGAAGATCGCAATGGGCGTCGCGAGCAGGATCACGAAGGGCAGGCGCAGGGATTCGTACTGCCCGGCCAGCAGCAGGAAGATCATCAGCACGCCGAGCCCGAAGATCAGCGGCGCGTAGCCGCCCGCGACCTTCTCCTGGTAGGCGACGTCGGTCCATTCCACGGCGTAATCCGAGGGGAGCTTGCTCTTGGCCAGCGCCTCGACCTCCTTCAGCACCGTGCCGGAACTCGCGGTGGAGGCCACCTCGATGGCGACCTCGATGGCCGGATAGGTGTTGTACGACAGGACCGCCGTCGGCCCGGTGGTGAACTCCGCGCGCACCAGGGAGCCGATTCGCACCGGCTCGCCACGCCCGTTGAGGACCGGCAGGGCCTCCAGGTCCTGGATCGTGCGCCGGCCGGTGGCCTCGCTCTGCACGTAGACCTGATAGACGAAGCCGAACCGGTTGAAGAGGTTCACGAAGCTCGACCCGACATAGGTGCCCAGCGCATCGAACAGGTTCTGCAGCGGCACGCCGAGCTGTTCGGCCTTGGCCCGGTCGATCTCCAGCCGGATCTGCGGCACGCCGTAGCTCGTGGTCGGCAGCGCCTGACCGATATTCGGGTTCTTGCTCAGCTCGTCGATGAAGGACTGCGCCGCCTCCGCGAGCTTGATCCCGCCCGCGCCGCTGCGATCCTGGATCTCCAGGGTCAGGCCGCTGCGGGTGCCGAGGCCGGGAAGCGGCGAGGGGTTGACCACCCGCACCTTCCCGTCCGGATCGTGCCGGAACTCCTTCTGCACGCGGGCGATGACGTCGTCGGCGGTGGCCGTGCGCTGGCCCCAGGGCTTCAGGATCGGGATCTGGAAGCCGTAGAACGGCGCCACCGCATCCGCGAGGATGCTGCGCCCGATCACGCCGATCGTGTGCTCCGCCTCCGGCATCTCCCGCAGGGACTTGCCCAGGCGCTCCACCATCTTGTCGGTGCGCGCCACCGAGGCACCCTTGGGCAGGGCGACGTCGGCGAAGAAATAGCCCTGGTCCTCGTTCGGTACGAAGCCGCCGGGCCGCTGCATCACCAGCAGCACCGTCACCGCCGCGAAGGCCGCGAAGGCGAGTCCCACGAGGACGATGTGGCGGCTGAGCGCGCCAATCATCGTCGTCAGCCCGTTCGCCGCCTTCTCCAGCGCCCGGTTGAACCAGCGCAGCGGTGCCTTCCAGCGGCTCTGGTGCTTGTCCGCCCCCTCCGGCCGGTGCTTCAGGATCATCCCGCACAGGGCCGGCGTGAGGGTGAGGGAGACCACCGCCGAGATCATCACCGAGATGGCGATGGTAAGCGCGAACTGGTTGTAGAGCTGGCCCGTCAGGCCGGGGATGAAGGCCACCGGCACGAACAGCGCGGCCAGGACCAGCGTCGTCGCGATGACCGGGCCCGCCACCTCGTTCACCGCCTCGCGGGCGGCCGGACGGGGCTCCATCCCTTCGTCCATCAGCCGCTCGGTGTTCTCCACCACGATGATCGCGTCATCGACCACGAGCCCCACCGCCAGCACCATGCCGAGCAGGCTCAGGGTGTTGAAGGAGAAGCCGAGCAGGGCCATCGGCCCGAACGTGCCCACCAGCGCCACCGGCACCGCGATGGAGGGGATGATCGTCGCCCGCCAGTTCTGGAGGAAGATGTAGGTGACGACGACTACGAGGATCAGCGCCTCGAACAGGGTGTGCACCACCTCGGTGATCGCCTCGCGGACGAATTCCGTGCGGTCGAGGGCGATCTTGTACTTCAGCCCCGGGGGGAAGCGTTGGGCGAGGTCGGCCATGGTCGCCTTCACCCCGTCCATCACCTGCACCGCGTTGGCGCCGGGGGTCTGGTAGAGGCCGAGCGTCGCCGAGGGCCGGCCGTCGAAGCTGGAGCGCACGCCGTATTGTTCCGAGCCGAGTTCCACCCGCGCCACGTCCCGCACCCGCACCACGGAGCCGTCGGGGTTGGCGCGCAGGAGGATGTTGGCGAATTCCTGCGGCTGGCTCAGGCGGCCTTGCGTGATCACCTGCAATTCGAAGGCGGTCGGGTTGCCGCCCGTCGGCGGCTTGCCGAGGGATCCGGTGGTGATCTGCTCGTTCTGCTGGCTCACCGCCTTGATCACCGTATCGGGGCTGATCGCCAGCGCCTCCATCTTCACCGGATCGAGCCACAACCGCATGGCGTAGCGCTTCTGGGAGAAGTTCTGGATGCGGCCCATGCCCGAGACCCGGCGCAGGGGCTTGATCACCTGCGTTTCGGCCCAGTTCGCCAGGAACAGCTCGTCGTAGGGCGAGCCCGGCTCGGCATAGAGGACGATGTTGCCGAGCTGCTGCCGGGTGCTCTTCTGGATCTCCAGCCCCTGCGCCCGCACCGAAGCCGGCAGCTTCGCCTCCGCCCGGTTGGCGCGGGTCAGCACCTCGGCGGCGGCGGCGTCGAGGTCGGAGCCGATCTCGAACGTCGCGTCGAGGTTGACGCTGCCGTCGGTGTTGCTGGTCGAGGCGATGTAGAGCAGGTGCTGCGCGCCGTTGATCTCCTGTTCCAGCGGTGTCGTCACCGCGTCGTAGGCCTGCTGCGCGCTGGCGCCGGGATAGGTCGCCTGGACGTTGATGATCGGCGGCGCGATCTCCGGGAACTGCGCGATGGGCAGGGTCAGGCCCGCCACGGCGCCGATCAGGGTGATCAGCACCGAGATCACGCCCGCCAAAATGGGGCGATCGACAAAGCGGGCGAACATCGAACCTCGCCGGGACAGGAATGGCCGCGAAAGCCGGGCATGCAACGCGATCCGGTTTGGCGTGTTCCCCGTCCTGTTCGACGCGGGGGGTCAGCGGCGTGCGCAGGGGCGTGAAAATTGGACTGGTGGGCGGTGGGCTCGCCCTCGCTCTGGCGGGCGGCGGCTGGTACGTGGCGGGCAAGCCCTCGCCTTCCGCGATCCTGGCGATGCTGCCGGGAACGAAGGCGCCGGCCCAGCCGGACGAGGCCGAGCCCACGATCACCGTGACGGCGGTGCCGGCCCACCGGCAATCGGTGCCGATCAGCTTCGTCTACACGGGCACGATCATCTCGCAGCAGGACGCCGCCCTGCAGGCGCGGGTGACGGGCGACGTGACCGCGCGGCCGTTCGAGCCCGGCAGCCACGTGAAGAAGGGGCAATTGCTCTTCCGCATCGACAAGCGCCCCTTCGAGGTCGCCCTCGCCCAGGCGAAGGCCCAGGAATCGCAGGCGAAGGCACAATTGCAATTCGCCCAGGCCGAGGTGAACCGCACCGATTCCCTCGCGGACAAGGGCTACGCCTCCGAACAGCGCCTCCAGCAGCAGCAATCGAACGCGGCCTCGGCCGCCGCGCAGGTGCAAGGCGCCGAGGCGGCCATCGCCCGCCAGAATCTCAACCTCGACTACGCCGAGGTGAACGCCCCCTTCGACGGGCGGGCAAGCCTCTCGATCGTCAATCCCGGCGACCTCGTGATCGAGAACCAGACGCAGCTCGTCACCGTGGTGCAGCTCGACCCGATCGACGTGCAGATGGCCCTCTCCTCGGAGGATTCGGAGGCCCTGCGCGAGGCGATGCAGAAGGGTCCCGTCGCCGTCGAGGTGCTGGACGAGGCCGGCAAGCCGATCCGCAAGGCCAGGGTCTACCAGCTCGACAACCGCTTCGACCCCCGCACCGCCCGGCGCCTCGTGCGCGCCCTGCTCCCCAACGAGGACGAGCGCTTCCTGCCCGGCCAGTTCGTTCGCGCCCGCGTCACCCTCGGCACGGAGGACAAGCTCCTCGTACCCACCATCGCGCTCTCGGCCCGCCTCGCGCAGCAGATCGTCTACGTGGTCGATGACCAGGGCGTCGTGCGCCAGAAGCCGGTCACGACCGGCGACAGCTTCGGGGAGAACACCGCGATCATCGCAGGCCTGAAGGAAGGCGAGCGGATCGTGACCGACCACCTTCAGGACATGCGCCAGGACCTCAAGGTCGAGGTCCGCACCCCGCAGGACGCGAGCCAGGGCATAAAGGCCGACGAGACCGGGAGCACGCGCCGTGACTCGCAGTGATGCCCTCCGCCTCGCCCTGGTCGCGGCGACACTGGCCGCCCCCCTCCCCGCCGCCGCGAAGGGATGCCGGGTGGACCGGGCGCATTACGCCGCCCTGCACAAGGGGATGACCCTCCACCGGGTGACGGAGCATCTTGGCTGCAAGGGGCGTCGCGTCTCCCACCTCACCATCGGGGACATCCACAGGGCGACCTACAGCTGGGCCGGGCACGGTACCTATGGCGCGAACCTGACCCTGACCTTCCGCAACGACCGGCTCACCGACAAGACCCAGCTCGGCCTGCGGTGAGCCTCGCGGCGCCTCAGAACGCGAGGTTGAAGGCGCCGCGCACCCCCTGCCGGTGCGCCCGCTCGCCGACCTCGCCGGTATAGGACACCGACAGGTTGACGCCCTGCGTGACCTGCGCCCCGATCCCGAGATCGCCGACGAGGCTGTCCGCGTCGAGGGGCACGCCGAGGACCGGGAAGGGTCCCGTTCCGGCAAAGCGCATCGTCCGCACCGGGACCACGTCGCCGAAGGCGTGGCGCCAGCCGAGGGTGCCGGTGGCCTCCACCGCGACCCCGCCGACATCGAAGCCGAACCGCCCGCGCAGGCCCAGCGTCGCGAAGCCGGTGTCCATCTCGCTCCGGTCCACCGCCAGGGCAGCGAGGCCGCCGCGCTCGGTGAAGCCGTCGGCGGCCACGCGCACCCCCGCGAGCCCGGCCAGCGGCTCCAGCGCGGCCGTGAATCGGTCCGTGACACTCATGTCGAAGCGGTAGGCGATCTCTCCGAAGGCCTGCGCCGTGCCGGATTCGGAATGGCTGCTCAGCCTGTCCGAGAAGCCGGGAAGGGCCACGAACCGGCTCGCCTTCGCATCGTCCCAGGCATAGGACATCCCCGTCCGCAGGCTGAACCGGCCCCAGTCCGCGCTGCCATAGGCGCCGAGGATGGGCGCCTCGGCCGAGGCGGACCCGCCGCCGCGCGCGCCCGTGAGCGTCTGGCGCTGGTAGCCCGCGAACAGGCCGAGGCGGCTGCCGGTCCAGATCGAGGCATCGAGACCCGCCAGCACGCCGCCGAGGCCGGATCGGAAGCCTTGCGCCTCGGCGGTGCCGCTGCTCCGGCCCCAGCTTTCGAGGCCCGACACCCAGATCGCCGGGCAATCGCGCCGCGGGGCTTGGAGGCGCCGGGGTTCGTCGAGGCAGGTCGCGCTGCCGTCGCCGCGCATCCGGCCGAGGACGATCTCCCGCGAAGCGGCGCTCCCGGCCGCCTGCAGGCCCATCATCGTGGCATGGAGGCTGCCGGACAGGGCGCTGAACGCCGCCCGCGCCGTGGCGGCGTTGGGCAGGCGCTCGGCCGCGGCGCGCAGGGGCGAGGTGGCCGGCATGGCTTCGAGGCTCAGGGCGACGCCGCGCTGGTTGGCGGTGCGGGCCACATCGACGAAGGTGTTCACCCGCTCCACTTCGAGATAGACCTCGTTCGGTCCGTAATGGTCGCGAAAACCGTAGAAGGCCGAGACCATCGTGTCGCCGGTGAGGGTGAAGGTGCCGCTCACGCCCCCCGCCGCATTCATCAGCGTGTAGCGCGTGTTGGGCCGGAACGCGTCCGTGCCGAGGCGGGTGACGGCGAGCATGGCCCCGCTCTCGATCACCGCCCGGCCGCCGATGGTGATCCGGCCCGTGATCGTGCCGGCCGCCGCCAGGGAGACCGCGTAGACCGAGCCCGCCTGCTGCAGGGTGGAGCCCTTCACCGTGAGACCGTCCGGCGCGAGGGTGGAGCCCGCCTGCGCCACCACGGCCCCCACGAGCCCCGACCCGGACAGGGTCGTGCCCGCGAGCGCCGTGATCTCGGAGCCCGCCAGCGAGCCGTTCACCCGCAATCCGCCTCCGGCGAGGGTGGTGGGGCCGGCGAAGGCCGCGGAATCCCCGGTGACGACGAGGGTGCCGGCCCCGCGCTTGATGAAGCTGCCGGTGCCGAGGATCGTGTTGGCGAAGGGCGCATCCGTGCGCTGATCCAGCACCAGCGTGCCGGCGTTCGTGATGGCGCCGCTGCCGAAGCTCCCCGCCGAACCGACCAGCGTGCCGGCCTGGATGGAGGTGCCGCCGGTATAGGTGTTGGCTCCCGCCAGCGTGGTCGTGCCGGTCCCGATCTGGGCAACGCTCCCCGTCCCCGCGATGGGGTTGGCAAGGGTGAGCGCATCGCCGCGGTTGACCGCGAGGACGCCCTCGTTCGCCACGGGGCCGGTGCCGAGCGTGCCGCTGCCCGCGAGTTGCAGGGTGGCGCCGGGGGCGATGGCGGTGCCGCCGCCATAGGTGTTGGCACCGGCCAGGACCTGCGTCCCGCCCGCCACCGCGAGGCCGCCCGGTCCGTCGATCTGGCCGGCGAACGTGTCCCGCGCGTTCGTCAGGGTGAGCGTCCGGGCGCCGAGCGTCACGGTGCCGGTGCCCGCGAGCGTCGTGATCGTAGCGCCCGACGCGGTGCCGGCGATGTCGAACGTCCCGTTGTCGACCACGCCCGACGAGGCGGCGATGCTGCCGGAACCCGCGAGCGCCAGGGTGCCGCCAGGGGCGATGGTGGTCGCGCCGGTATAGGTGTTCGCGCCGGTCAGGGTCTGCGTCCCGCCCGCGACGGCGAGGCTTCCCGCCCCGTCGATGCGGCCGTCGAAGCGGTCCTGCCCCGCCGTGATCGTGAGAGGCTGGCCGCCGAGCGCCACCGTGCCGGTGCCGGCGAGGCTTCGGATCGATGCGCCCGAGGCGGTCCCCGCGATGTCGAGCGTCCCGTTGTCGATGACGCGCGACGAAGCCGCGATGCTGCCGGCGCCCGTGAGCGCCAGGGTCGCGCCGGGGGCGATGGTGGTGACGCCCGTATAGGCGTTGGCGCCTGTCAGCGTCTCCGTTCCGCCCGCGACGGTGACACCGCCCGCGCCGCCGATGCCGCCCGCGAACGTGTCCCGCGCGTTCGTCAGGGTCAGCGTCCGGTTGCCCAGCACGACATTGCCGCTTCCGGAGAGCGTCGTGATCGACGCGCCCGCATTCGTGCCCGCGATGTCGAACGTCCCGTCGTCGGTGACGCCCGACGACGCCGCGATGCTGCCATCGCCCGCGAGCGCCAGGGTCGCGCCGGGCGTGAGGGTGGTCGCCCCCGTATACGTGTTGGTGCCGCCGAGCGTCTGCGTGCCGCCCGCGACGGTGAGGCCGCCCGCGCCGCCGATTGTGCCGCCGAACGTGTCCTGCCCCGCCGCCACGGTCAGAGTCCGGCCGCCGAGGACGACGGTGCCGTTGCCCGCGAGGCTTCCGACCGAGGCACCCGCGTTCGTGCCGGCGATGTCGAACGTGCCGTTGTCGATGACGCGCGACGAGGCCGCGATGCTGCCAGTGCCCGTGAGCACGAGGGTCGCGCCGGGCGTGAGGGTGGTGGCGCCCGTATAGGTGTTGGTTCCGGTCAGGACCTCCGCCCCGCCCGCGACGGTGAGGCCGCCCGTCCCGCCGAGGGTGCCGGCGAAGGTGTCGCGCGCGTTCGTCAGGGTCAGCGTCCGGTCGCCCAGCACCACAGTGCCGGTGCCGGAGAGCGTCGTGATCGACGCGCCCGCATTCGTGCCCGCGATGTCGAACGTCCCGTCGTCGGTGACGCCGGACGAGGCCGCGATGCTGCCGCCGCCTGCGAGCGCCAGGGTCGCGCCGGGGGTGATGGTCGTGGCGCCCGTATACGGATTGGCCCCCGCCAGGGTCTGCGTGCCGCCCGACACGGTGACACCGCCCGTGCCGCCGATGCCGCCCGCGAAGGTGTCCCGCGCGTTCGTCAGGGTCAGCGTCCGGTCGCCCAGCACCACAGTGCCGCCGCCGGACAGCGAGGTGATCGCCGCGCCCGTATTCGTGCCCGCGATGTCGAACGTCCCGTCGTCGGTGACGCCGGACGAGGCCGCGATGCTGCCGGTGCCTGCCAGCGCCAGGGTCGCGCCGGGGGTGATGGTCGTGGCGCCCGTGTACGGATTGGCCCCCGTCAGGGTCTGCGTGCCGCCCGAGACGGTCACGCCCCCCGTCCCGCCGAGGGTGCCGGCGAAGCTGTCCCGCGCGTTCGTCAGGGTCAGCGTCCGGTTGCCCAACACCACATTGCCGCTGCCGGACAGCGAGGTGATCGACGCGCCCGTATTCGTGCCCGCGATGTCGAGCGTCCCGTCGTCGGTGACGCCCGATGAGGCCGCGATGCTGCCATTGCTCGCCAGCGCCAGGGTTGCGCCGGGGGTGATGGTGGTGGCGCCCGTGTAGGCGTTGGCCCCCGTCAGGGTCTGCGTGCCGCCGGTCACGGTCACGCCCCCCGTTCCGCCGATGCCGCCCGCGAAGGTGTCCCGCGCATCCGTCAGGGTGAGGGTCTTGTCGCCGAGCACGACCGTGCCGCCGCCGCCGAGGCTCTTGATCGACGCGCCCGCGTTCGTCCGCGCGATGTCGAAGGTTCCGTCATCCGTCACCCCCGAGGAGGCGGCGATGCTGCCGGTGCCGGCGAGCGCCAGGGTGCCCTGGGCGATGGAGGTGCCGCCCGTGTAGGTGTTGGCCCCCGTCAGGACCAGCGTGCCGAGGTCGGATTTGAGCAGGCCGTTGCCGGCCAGCACGCTGCCGATCGTGGCCGTCATGCCCGCGCCGGCCGCGGTGCCGTCGCCGCCTCGGATCGGCGTCGCCGCCTGGGTGAGGGTGACGGGATCGCCGACGATCCGGTAGCCATCGACGGCGAACTGGATCCCCGTGACGCGGATCGCCCCCGCGCCGCCATCCACCGTGACCGTGCCGGGCTGCGCCTCGAACAGCACATAGGTGCCGCTGGAGAAGGCCGCGTTCGGGGTCCCGTTGGTGGTGGTCCAGTTGTCGGTGTTGGGCGCGCCGAGCGCGGCCGAGGCGGTCCACACGCCGTCGCCGCCCTGCACGATCCCGTCGTTCTTCACGCCCGCCGTGCCGTCCCAGACGCTGAAGGTCATGCCCTGGCTGTTGATGAGGTTGACCTGCCCCTGCACCGTCGTCTGCAGGGTGTTCGCCGAGCCGGTGGGCATGGTGCCGAGGGCGAGCCCGTTGTTCGTCAGCGTCCCGCCATAGGTGAACAGGCGGTAGACGCCCACGCCGTAGATGCCGCCCGCCGCCTGGGTCACGTTGAGCGTGCCCGCCAGGGTGAGGTTGCCGCCGACGGCGACGAGATCGTTCATCGATCCGCCCACGACTCCCGCCTGCCCCAGCTCGAAATTGAGGATCGAGGCCGCCGACAGGACGAGATCGCCCGCGATGGTGAGGGTGCCGGGGCTGTTGCCGGCGGCGAGGACGCCGTCCGCGACGCTCACCGAGCCGCCGAGCGTCCCCCCGCCGCCGAGGGTGCCGCCGCTCGCGACGTTCACCGTTCCGCCGAGCCGGCCGTTCACGCTGAGCGTGCCGGCGGTAATGCGGGTCGTGCCGGCAAAGGCGGACGAGTCCCCCGTGAGCCGGGCGTTGCCCGCGCCGCGCTGGACGAGGGTGCCGCTGCCCGAGATCGCCGTGCCCACCTCGACGGTGTCCGCGCGGTCCAGGGCGAGGGTTCCGTCGACGGTTGCCGCCCCGCCGAGCGCCCCCGTCCTGCCGCCGTCGCCGATCTGCAGGGTCGCGCCGCGCCCGACGCCGGTCGTGCCCGTGAAACGGGAGGAATCGCCCGTCAGCACCGCCGTCCCCCGCAGGACGCGGAACGACCCCGAACCGAGGATCGCGTCCGACAGGGTGGACCTGTCGGTGCGGTTGTAGGCCAGCGTCCCGTCGGCGGTGACGCTGCCACCGAGGGCGCCGCGCGTCCCACCGTCGCCGAGCTGCACGGTCGCGCCGTTGGCGATACGGGTGGTACCCGCGAAGCCCGAGGAATCGCCCGTCAGCACCGCCGTCCCACCGAGGACTTTGAAGGCCCCCGCGCCGGAGAGCGTGACGGGCAGGGTGGACGTGTCATTCCGGTTGAAGGCCAGGGTGCCGCGATCGACCACGCTGCCGCCCAGGGCGCCGCCGGCGCCCCCATTCCCGATCTGCAGCGTCGCGCCGTTCGCGACGCGGGTCGTGCCGCTGAAGCCGGAGGCGTCGCCGGTCAGGACGGCGCCGCCGCTCACGTCGAACGTGCCCGCCCCCGTCAGGGTCGCGGACAGGATGGCGCTGTCGCTCCGGCGGGAGGCCAGGGTGCCGTTGATGGCGACGCTGCCGCCCAGGGCTCCGCTCGTGCCGCCATCGCCGAGTTGCAGCGTCGCGCCGTTGGCGACGCGGGTCGTGCCCGCGAAGCCGGAGGAATTCCCCGTTAGCACCGCCGTCCCGCCGAGGACGTCGAGGGCACCCGAACCGGAGATCGCGCCGGCCAGCGTGGACGCATCGTTCCGGTTGTAGGCCAGCGTGCCGCTGTCGGTGATACCCCCGCCGAGGGCGCCACCGGCATCGATCCGAAGCGTGGCGCCGTTGGCGATGCTCGTCGTGCCCGCGAAGCCGGAGGAATCGCCCGTCAGCGCCGCCGTCCCGCCGAGGATCTTAAAGGCTCCCGAACCGGAGATCGCGCCCGGCAGCGTGGACGTATCGGTGCGGTTGTAGGTGAGGGTGCCGTCGGCGGTGATGCGGCCGCCCAGGGCGCCGCCGGGATCGAGCTGGAGCGTCGTGTCGGTGGCGATGCGGGTCGTGCCCGCGAAGCCGGACGAATCGTTCGTCAACGCCGCCGTCCCGCCGAGGATCTTGAAGGCTCCCGAACCGGAGATTGCGCCGGCCAGCGTGGACGCATCGCGGCGGTTATAGGCGAGGGTGCCGTCGTCGGTGATGTTGCCCCCCAGGGCGCCGCTCGTGCCGCCATCGCCGATCTGCAGCGTCGCGCCGTTGGCGAGACGGGTCGTCCCCGTGAAGCCGGAGGAATCGCCGGTCAGCGTCACCGTTCCGAAGCGCAGTTCGACGGCCCCCCGCCGGAGATCACGTTCGCGGCGGTGATGGAATCGATCCGGCCGAAGGTCAGCGTGCCGCTGTTGGCGATCCGGCCGCCGAGCCGGCCGCTGGTGCCGCCGTCGTCGATCCGCAGGGTCGCGCCGGCATCGACGGTGGTTTCCCCCGCGAAGGCCGAGGCATCGCCGGTCATGAGAACGATCCCGCCGCGCGTGGTGATCGTGCCCGAGCCGGCCAGGGTGCCGGCGAAGGACGACGCGTCGGCACGGTCGAAGGCCAGCGTGCCGTCATTGGTGACGGCACCGCCGAGCAGCCCGCTCCGGCCGCCGTTGCCGATCCGCAGGGTTCCCCCCCTGGCGATGGTGACCGTGCCCGCGAAGCCCGAGGCGTCGCCGGTCAGGGTGCCGGTTCCGGTCGCGACGACATCGAGCAGGCCCGCGCCGCCGATCGCGCCGCCGAAGACGGCCGTCCCGCCCGTCGCGGCGACTTGTAGGACCGCGCCGTGGGCGACCGTCGCGGTGCCGGTGAAGCCGGAGGAATTTTTCACGGCGATGATGCGGCCGCTGTCCACCGCGAGCGATCCCGCCCCCTCGAAGGTGAGGGAGGATGTGGCGGTGCTCGCATACCGGAACAGGCCGTCGGCGTGAACGGTCCCGCCGAACGATCCGCTTGTGGCGACCTTCAGGGTCCTGTGACTGTCGATGCGGGCTGTGCCCTCGAAGCCGAACGACGCGCCCGTCAGACGGACGGTGTTCGCCAGGACCTCCATGGTGCCCGCGCCCGCGAGAATGCCCGCGTAGGTCAGGTCCGGCGCGGTGGTGCCGGTGTCGTTGCCGAATTGCAGCTTCGCCCCGGCGTCGATGGTGGTCGTGCCGGTGAAGCCCGACGGGTCGGCGGTCAGGATCGTCTTGCCCGCCACCAGCGTGATTGCCCCCCCGCCCGACACCTGCGGCGCGAATTCGTAGGCGTCGCCCGTATGGTTGAAGTTGAGGGTGCCGGTCCCGTTGCCGAAGGTGAGGGCAGGAACCTGCAACGTCCCCGGCACCTCCGCCGTGGCATTGGGCGCCGCGCCGATGTTGATCGTGCCAATGGAGCCAGGGCTCTTGGCGAGAAAGGCCGTCGCTGCGGTGGCCTTCCCACCATTGGAAAGCGTCAGCGTGCCCGTTCCCAGGTTGCCGACTGTCAGGCCGTTGTTGTTGGTCCAGGTAGAGTTATCCCCGTCAATGGAAGCGCTACCGACACCGGTCACGTCGCCGCCCAAGAATCCGTTCTGGGCGGAAAGCGATCCGCCATCCGTAATAGTCAGCCTTCCGTTGCCGCCTGCGCCCACAATGAAGTTAGACGACGCACTCCAATTCGAGCCGATACCATCGATTGTGACTGTGCCGCTGCCCCTTATGCCGGAAACATTGGGTGAAAAACCAATATTTGCTTTTGCGCTAGAAACAACTCCACCACTCGTAATATTTAAAATACCAGTTCCAAAATATCCCAGATCAATCTCGTCTTCCGATGTCAACTTACCACCGTTTATGATTTCGGATATGCCTAATCCGTCAACTCCGATATTTACGCTACCCTCAGCTTTTATCTTTGAATTTGTCCCATTAATTGATATATATCCGTTAGATCCAGTGTTTTGACCAACGACTAAACTCGGAGCACCAGATTCCGATATATCAAGCGACTGTCCACCTCGCACAATCAATGTGCCGTGATCGTTTTTACCGACGATGATTTGATTGGCGCCCGCTCTAGCAGCCCCAACCACGCTTTCACGCATAACGTCGATCTCAACGGTATCGACGTTAATCCTCGGCAGGCTGCCTGAATTCCAGTTGCGCGTATCCGCCCAATCGGTACTGATCGTACCTGTCCATAGGGCAGGCGAAGCGGCGTGGGCCGGCGTCAGCGCCGTAGAGGACAGCAGGCAGACGGCGACCGCGAACCGCTGTGCTTGTAGCGGCAAGCTGCGCGACGCCGCGGTTGAAAAGGCAAGACGGACGCGTACCGCAAGACGTGCGGGCCCGTCGAACTTCATCCAGCCCATGATGTGATTTGCTTTCACAACGCCATCGAACGCGATGCGACAAGCGCCAACCGCGAGCCGGCCCTGTCTCCGCACGACCGATAGCATATTGCGCAATGTATTTCCGAGTCGTTTAGCGGCCTTCCGATAACCGTTAAGCCCGTTGGTTGCACCAATGTCACAATGGATTGCGAATATATAGTTCTTCAATATACACGTATTTGTTTACAGACCTAAAATTATCTCAAATATTTCCCATAATGGGAATATCAAAACGCGATATCGCTTCTCCGATATGTCAGCCAGCGGCTAACTCACCGAAACTTCCGATTATTCGATCTCTTGTCAAAGCCACGACGCCCAGCAAGCCTTAGACCGATATTTCAGCTCGGCTGCGTCCTCCTTGCCGTGCCCGTGGAGGAGCCTGACCAGATCGGGCGAAACCGGATCAAATCCTTCTACATCCCCGACCGCCCAGATCGGCAATGCAGGCACCAAATGGTGGATTCGGAGAGACCGCTACCCGGCGCTGGGGCCCTGCCGAACGCTAATGCGGGCTCCGAGACCCGGATCGGCAAACGCGGTTGCCGCTGCGCCCTGGCGGGTCTACACGCCCCCGCTCCGGTGGAGTCAGGGAGCGGCGATGGGCGACGACATGGTTGCCATCCTGATGGCCCTGGCGACGGAGAACGCCGAACTGCGGGGCCAGCTCGCGCAAGCCCAGGACATGCTCGTGGAAACCGCCATCGACGCGGGCAATCTCCACGCCCTGATCGAGGCCGTTCAAATCGAGCGGGATGCGTGGCAAGCTGAGGCCGAAGCGCTGCGGGCGCGACTCGCGCGGTCTGCCTGACGCTCCACGGCCATGGAGGGCATCATGGGCCTACTCGCCTTCATCCTCATCGGCGGTCCCTGGGTGGCCGCGACGGCTTGGCTCTGGCTTCAGGCGGGGGGCGTCGAGGCCTGGAATCGGGTCGTTCACGGGGCACCGCCGAACGGCCGCTGACCTTTTCACCGCAGGACAGCCGCAGGCCCACCTGCTAAGGCAGCGCTCTCCCCGCACGCGGCCCCGAGGCGTTCGCGACACCGCACGGTCCGCAGCGGGCGAGCACGCGACGACAGGCGGATGCGAGCCAGTTCCTCCCATCCTGCCCGTGAAGCCTCGGCCGGGCGGTCGCGTGAGGGTCGGCGTGGCGGGGGAACTGGACACCGCACGCGCCGGCCCACGGCCCGCATCGCGTTTGCCAAGTCTTAATCCCGAACGATTGCGATTACACTTCGGTAACCAGCGTCGATCTTCGAAAACGCTTCGATCTCTCAGCAAATCTCCTTCGGTGGCCAGTGTGTCTGATCAGCTACAGTCAGGTTTTAGGCAATGATATAGGAAGGGCTCAACCACGGTTTTGCTGAGGACAGCCACCCTATGAAGACGCTCATCGCCTCCCTCGCCGCCTTCACGGCCCTGACCGCCGCTGCCTCGGCCGCCGATCTGCCGCGCCGCGCCGCCCCGCCGCCGGTCTTCACCCCGGTGCCGGTCTTCACCTGGACGGGCTTCTACGCCGGTTTCAACGCCGGTTACGGCTTCGAC
>NZ_JBBXMY010000011.1:0-194296 GCF_038442315.1 Methylobacterium litchii
TCACCTTCAAGTCCGCGCCGTCACGCAGGACGAGGGATGCGCTCGACGAGGAGGCATTCGTCAGCCGCACTTCTTCGAAGCCGGCGAACTGCGACAAGCCAGCGAGGTTGAAGCTTCCCGAGCCAGACAGCGACAACACATCGTAGCCTGAACCAGCATCGAGCGCATCTGAAGGGTTGAGGGAAAGCGATGTTGCACTGACAACGAGATCATCGACACTTGAAATAACGGTGTCTTCCCCCGATGTCAGGGCTCGGTTCGTTGCCATCGTTCGCGCTCTACACCGATTTTTATAGTTAATATTCCACCATTTTATACTCGCAAATTGCCGCGTGGCTGTAGCGTGGAGGCAACTACGCAATTTTTATGTAAGTCACTGCGGTCTATGGATGCTTCAAAATAAAATTGTCTGTCGTCAGATGATTTGAGAGGGTTCTTGACGCTCAGGATCAGAGGCTCAAGTCCATCTAAGTGGAGAGGTTAGGCGGTCTGTGCGTGATGGCGCAAGCGGCGATCGGCTAGGGCCTGACGCTTAGAACGTCTAACAAAACCATCGTTCGATGAAGCGCCAGACGATGAGGGCGGCCGCCAGCGTCGAGAAGGCGAGATGGATGTCGGCCCGTCGCTCGTAGCGGATGGCGAGGCGACGGAACTGGGCGAACCACGCCAGGGTCCGCGCGGCGACCCACCTGTGACGTCCCAGCCGCTGGCTGCTCTCGATCCCGCGCCGGGCGATGCGGGGCTGGATGCCGGCGGGTCAGCGCCTGACGACAGCGGCGGTGGTCGTAGGCCTTGTCGGCGTGCAGCTTCGAGGGCCGCTTGCGCGGCGGTCCCCAGCATGAGCAGATCGGCGGGACGGCATCCACGACCGCCTCCAGCATTCGGCTGTCATGAACGTTCGCGCCCGTCAGGTTCAGAGCAAGGGGGATGCCCTTCGCATCGGTGACGATGTGGCGCTTCGTGCTCGGCTTGCCCCGATCGGCCGGGTTCGAGCCTGTCGCTGGGCCCCCCTTTTGGCGGCGATCGAGGCGCTGTCGAGGGAAGCTCGACTGAAGTCGATGCCGTTCTGGCGGCCGAGCCGGTCGAGAAGCGCGTGCTGCAGTTGTTATCCAGGTGCTGAGCTATAGGAGAGCTGTTGCGCCAAGCGGCAGGGCGGCCTGATGTCGAGCTCGTCGCGGAATGCCAGTTCATCAATCCTAGCAAAGCTACTGCCGTGCATGGCGACGGACGTGCCTTCGACGATGGGATACAGATCCCCGAGGGTTCGCAGCGGATCGGCCCCTTCTCGCTTGGCAACATCGACGATTATCAGGCGGTTTACGCAGACATGGAGCGTGGGGTCTGGCACGCTCTCGGCCTTCGGGTTGCGAACACGATCTCCTTCGAGATGGACCGCTGGATGGCTGAACTGAGAGGCTCCTGACACGCCGAAGGGGGTGACGTGACCGGTCCCATCATTGACCCCTACGCCTATCCTGACGCTATCACGGCGTGATGCGAAGCCAATCGAGTTGGACGGGCCGACCGCAGAAAAGCTGCGCAACGAGCTGGACGCCTACGCGATGGTCACGGTGTGGAACGGCGTCGAATGATGTCCCCTCCCACAAGCCCACTTAAATCATTGCAGCATCATCTGAAATGCGCTGATAGGTGGGGTCACAATCGGCGCCGATCGTGACCCCACCCAAAATGCGATTTTTTGTGTTCTAACAACTCGTTAGCGAGACGTTTGCCGGGGTCATGGTTCGACGCCGATACACACCTAGGCCGCGTCTCCGCAAGCCAGGAGCCTGCTGCGCTTGCGGCGGCGAGGTCTCTCAGAACGACGAAGCCCGATGGCTCAATTCCTCAGTTTGTTCGCACCCTCCTGGGCGCACGCAATCTGAGACTCCCTGAAGGACAGCGGATCCGCCTACGGCTCAATTCCCCAGTTTTTGTGCACCCCGCGGGGCGCGACAAAAATTGGACCCTAACCCTTCCCCTCAAAGACGCCCGGCAAGCAGCTGAAATCACGCCGTCAGGCGCAAGCGCGCCCGTCGGATGAGCTCACCGCCGCCCCAAGCGCGACACGCTCCCCAGCCCGGATTTGCGCGCCCCGCAAGAACGATCCCTACCGCGCCATCCGGATGCCTGAGCATCGATGACATTGGAGAATCGATCATGCCTGCGCATAGGATCGAGCATGGAGAAAAAATCGAGATCTGAGCTTTAGCGATCTCTCGGCGCTCGCCCAAGGCAGCACGTGAGATGAAGCGAAAATAGGGAACGTCGGCTTTCAACGACAAACCCCACCAAGGACGGAACCAAGAGTTTGCGGCGAGTAAGTCGGCCCCCGCGATTTCAGGAAATGACGGTGAGCCCCGCCTTTCACCCTTACCCAACGTTTAAAAAATCCCAGAAGACCCAGACCTCCAATGAGACAGCACCTTTTCCAGCCCTACGCGTCGCTTTGGCGCAAAGGGCGTCAATCCCATGCGGCCGCGCCGCCGGGAATTTCACCTCCGCCGCCTGAGGCGGCTGCGGGCAAAGAGCGGGTGGACGAGTTGCAGGATGAAGATCGGCGCCGAATGATGGTTCTTCCGCACTTTCGGTGCTGAAGGTTTGGCATCCGATCAAGCTTCGCCGATCCCGGCTCATGCAGCATGCAGGACGCGTTGGTGCAGGAGATCGAAACCGGCGCGACCGTACATGCTCCGCTTGATCAGCTTGAGGCGGTTGACCTGCCCCAAGACGAGGCCGTTGCTCCAGGGCTCGATGATAGCGGCACGCACGGCTGGTTCGTCCTGCCGGAGCTCGATGACGAAGCCGCCGAGATCGATCGCGGCTGCAGCTTCCAGCCAGGGCGTCAGTCCGGTGGGATCGTTCTGGCGCAGGAGGTCGGTGAAGGCGCGTATATCCTTGGCGCCATGCTTTAGCTTCGGCGCGGCGCTGCAGAGCGCTTCGGTGAAGGCGCGATCCTCCCGAGACAGCGCGGTCGGGTCGGCGGTGAGCCAACGGGTGATGCGGCGCGTCGAGGGGACCCGGGCGGACGGTGATCGCGCGGGCGCATCCTGCCTCCGTCGTGAGGCCCCGCGCCGGACGATGTCGTAGCTGCCGATGAGGCCCTGCGCGTGCAACTCGTGGTGGAGGACAATGGCGCTGTGCTGGCCCTCCCGCCAACGTGCCTCGACGAAGGGGAGATAGCTATCGAGCAGGTTCGAACCCGGTGCGCGGCGGTAGGGCATGAACCGGCCCGCCCGCACCCAGCGGCGCACGGCGTTGCGAGATGCGCCGAGACGGCGAGCGATCTCCTTGGTCGGCAGACCTTCGCCGTAAAAGCACAGGGCCGCCTCGCAGCGGTCGCGTCGCCGGCTGCTCACGTTCGTCGGCGCTGTCTTCGCCAGATTAGGGGAGCCGGCGGGGTCGTGCACGGCGCGGTGCGCCACGTCTCGGATCTCGGACTGGTGCCGCTCGACGATGCCGCGTAGGGCCTCGGAAGCGTTGACGAGCAGGTGCCAGCGATCCGCGACCTGCGTCGCTGACGGTGCTCTGGTGCGCGCGGCCTCGGCGTAGGGTCCCGAACGGTCATGGCTGACGACGGTCACGCTCGGATGGGCGGTGAGCCAGTCCCGCACCGGTGCCGACGAGCGGCCGGGCAACAGATCGATGACGCGCCGCCGCTCCAAGTCGCGCACGATGGTGCCGTAGGACCGTCCCCGCCGCCAGGCCCAATCGTCGATGCCGATGACCCGCGGCGGCGGGGACGGTACGGTCCTGCGACGACGGATCAGGCGCAGGACGGTGCCGCCGCTGACAGGCATGGCCAGCCGCCACGACAACCTTGCGCCGGCCTCACCACTCAGCACCATGCCGATGTCGGTCTGCGCCGCGGCCAGCCGGTCGCTGCGGCGCGCCTTGCGCGCCCCCAGCTCCGGCACGCGTTCGGCAAATATCCGCCCCGGGCAATGGCCGTATCGGAAGCGGCGCACCTGCACCCGCCACGTCATTGACCGGTCCTGCCAGGGCAGGTCGTCGAACGTCCGCCAATACCTGCTGTGCACTCGCACTGACGCACGCCCTCAGACCCGACAGCAGGCTTGGGCTGCCGTGGTTCGGGCGGTGATCAGCAACCCGGACGTGTCCAGCGTCAGACCATCGACGTGCAGGCCGTCTAGGACCGACGGCAACGACAGGTTCGAGATCGGCATCGCACTGGCCTCGGGCCTATATGCGAATCAACGTCCAAACAACCGCTCAGCACCGAAAGTGCGGAAGAACCATGGTTCGACGCCGATACACACTAGTAAGTGACGGCGAGGATACTTGCGGACGAGATCCCTATGTTTGGCGGACGATAAGAAGGAAGATCAGCGGTCACTCGTCACGCGATAGCCGATGAAGGAGCATTAGAACGAAAAAGGGTGTCGATTATCCGACGCAAATCCCGAGAAGGACGAATCAGGGCGCCAACGCGCCAGGATCGCCGCGCTCGCTCCGCTCCCCCCATGTCAAGGAACACCATCATGACCATCATTGTGCCTGTCGGCGCGCAGGATCCCGCACTTCCATTAGCGTCCGAAGAAGGGCTGGAGGCGCTGCTACAGATCATGCCGGACCGGGCCAAGCCGGGCATCCGAGCTCTGCTGTCCGGAGTTGACCCTGGCGCTCCAAAATGGGCACACATCTTTCTCCGGGAAGACTGGCTCACATCCCTCGGCTGTCTGCTCGACCTCGCCCCGATCAACAACCGACCGGGTGAGCCCGTCCCGATCCGCATCGAGATCGATAACGATGCCCGGCTCGGGCCACGCCTCATCGTCTCGGCGAGTGACTGGCCAACCCCGGACCAAGCTGCAGCGGATGCGCAATTGCAGCAAGACCTCGAGCGCCAGGGCCTGTGGCGACGCGGCAGTATGCCAAACAAGCTGCGCCAGCTCGTCGCCGTTTTCCCCCGGGGCGGCGGGGTGCGCTGGGAAGCGCTGGCGCCGGGGCTCATGACACGCCACCAGAGCCGGATCACCCATCTCGCGGCGTATGAGGTTGATTTCGACGACCTTGATGCCGTCCAAGCTGCTCTGCGCGACGCTGCAGAGTATGTGACCTGGGCCGGCGCAGATGCCGTCCTGATCGTCACCGGCGACCGGCGGATCGGATCCCGCACATTCAGCGATCGCCGAGTTGTCGAGGCGGCATGCGCGATCGGCGCACCGCTGCTGACGCTGGCCGGCCCCGTGCCGACGCCGATCGATCGGCTCGCTTGGCGATCGTCGCCAATCCCTGGCGTCGTCGAATCCGCGATCATGGAGATCCTGCGCGGTGAACTCGAACGCGCCGACCGTCCCCGCCTCAATCGCATCGCTGCAGCCATCGTTCAGGGCCGCCCGGACGACGACGCCACCGCCGACGCGCCATTCTGATCGGTCTTGGCCCGGACGTCCGCGTCCGGGCGGACCTCGATGCAGTCATCCCATCCCGATTGTCTTTCCCTCAACTGATCCGACTTGTCTCATGCGCATCCATCTCTTCGACACCTCTCGACTCCCCCCGGCCGATCCCCCATCGGACCGACCGACGGACGACACCTCGCCACCACCCGATCGCGCCCCACCAATCCTCGATGTCCGCGAGGTCTGGGCGCGGGCTGGAAGTGCAGTGCGCACCAGCCTGCCGCGCTCCCTGCAACTCACCGCTACTGTTACGTGGATGCAGTTGCGCGGTCACAACAGCTGTGAGCTCGAACTCAGTCCAAGCCATGGTGTCGCCAGCAATCTCTCGCTGCGCCTGCGCGCTCACCTCAGCGTCGCAGCCTATGACGCGATCACCGTCAAACTCGGCCGTTTGCTGGATCTGACGCAGCTCGTTCACCGCGACATCACACTGACGTGCACCCCCGTCTGGTTACCCGACGGACGCATGCGCCTCACGGTGACAGACATTGGCCCCAACTGGCGGGTGAGCGCCGTTGAGCTACAACGTGCTCAGGGCTTGGACGCTCTGGCGCGAGCCGGTCTGCTCGACGCACAGCGTCGCTTGCCGCAGCCAACTCATCTCGAGAGGATCAGCGTCCTGCATCCCCCTGGCCAAGGCTGGGAAGATGTCGCCGGGACGCTGACCGCCCTCGAAGGAGCTGGCCTCCTGCATGTCGACAGCCTTCCCTGCCCATTTGACGGACAGGGGGCGGTCGCGCAGGTGGTGGAACGCCTCGATGCAGCCGATGCGCTGCACCGTGGGCGGGAGGATCGGGGCCTGGTCTTGATGGTGCGCGGTGGCGGAAGCCCGGCCCGAGCCCTCGATGCGAAGGAGGTCGCCGGGGCGATCGGTACCCTCACCGTCCCGGTCGCGGTCGCGGTTGGCCATCGGACCGATGCGCCGACACTGGCCGACCTGACCGCGTGGGCAAGCCTTCCGACGCCAAGCGAGGCCCGTCATCTCATCCTGACATTGCTGGAGGGATCGGCGATGCGCGCCGAGGAGGCTTGGAGGCGCCTGATGGCGTCCCTCGATGATCTCGACGCGAGACTCCGTCGGACGATGACCGACCGATGCGAGGCTGTCGCAGACGAAGCCGAGGCGTGTCTAGCGGCGGCCGAACGACGTGCAGAAACGGCGTCGCTCGGCCTCGAGCATGGCCTGGAACGAGCTTTGGCCGCACTCATGCCCGCGTGCAACTCGGGCGTCGTGCCGCCGGCACCGAGACCGGTGCAACCGATCCCGTCGCCGGATGGGCTTGTTCGGCTCACCGACCAAGCCGGCCGACCGGTCGCCGACGCCGCGACGGCATCCGGCCTTCTCACCCTCACCTTTGGCGACGGCCGGTCGATCTCGGTCCGCGTCGAACCTCTCGATCCCACCACCCTGCACTGACCCTGGAGAATGCGATGACCTCTGAGATTGAAACGACTGAACCGCTGTCATTCTGCGCGGCTCTGGTACGGCTGGACGAGCTTGCGCAGGACATGCGCTTGGGGAACCTCGACGAGCGCCTCGCCCGTCTGGCCGAGGATGTCGCTGAAGCGCATCGGCTCAAGCACATCTTGCTCGACCGGGCGGCCGAGGTCCGCGAAGCGGTCGCTTCCCTACGTGGTACCGCTCGGCCGCCGCGTCCGTCCTAAAGATTGTAACGGACTGCAGCGAAGCTTTCGGCCCTGCGGAGGAGCAGGACGCCGAAGGCGACGAGCTGCAGTCCGGACAAAGCGGCGGGCAAGCGTTCGTGGTACTGAGCCAACAGCGCCCATCCTTCATCACTGGCATTAAACGGAAAGGCGCAACGGGATTGCATCCATTAAAAACTGGCTCAGCCATACGTCCGTCGCAGCCTCCAACTTCGGAGGCGCCACCCTCTTAGCGAGACGTTTTCAGACTGCGAGAGAGCCAAGAAGCGAGCGCGCTCCCTGATCGCGCGCCGGTTGTTTACGCAAACAAACCCGAAAAGAAGCTCGGCATCCCAAGATCCGCACTCCCTTGGAGGGAATCTCGCTCAATCCCGCTTACTCTAAGGAATTGCGCGTCCTCCTGCTGCGAGCCAGCAAGCGTTGCTCGCACTCCGCGAGGTCGAAGCGAACGTCATTGCCGATGGCAATGCACGGATAGATGACGCCGTCGCGGTGATACCAATTTTTGACTGTCGAGCGTGACACCCCGAAATGAGCGGCGAGGTCGTCGATCGTCACAATTTTTGAGGTTTGAGACGCGCTGTTGTCACGCTTGGCCATATCCGTATCCGCGGGCGTGCGTCCACTGCCCACAAGAGCGAGCATCAGACGACAGGGTGCCAGCAGACTACGGGTGGCTGATACGATCCTGCCGGATCGCTCCGTAGAATAGCCTCGGGTCGCGGCTTAGGAATTTATCCGCAATACCGATTTTGTCTCGCACGCTACCAGGTGCCTTTTGCTGAGGCACCCCGAGAAACGGCCACATTGAGCAAGACATCATATGGCCTCCATCGCATATTACGATAGATAAGCTCTGTTGCCTTGATCGTGGTTCGTAACAGCAGGATTGAGGGCCGCCATGCCTCCAGTTCAGCGATTCCGCCGTATCACGTTCCCCGTTTGCCTAGCGGTCACGTGACACTGTAGTCACTTCCAATAGCTAGAGCTTATGGGAATTTGTTAACCAGTCAAGCTGCTGCCGGGCGAGAGCGCATGGCGGGGCCTATCGGACTTCTACGTAGGGTATCAGAGCGGTCGCCGGCTTCTGACCTCGTCCAGCACACTTTGTGGCACGACCTCGCCCTGGATGACGAACGGATTGCGCTGCGGGTTGATGCGACCTGCCAAGTAGTCCGCCCAATCCGTCATGAGACGCCGTCGCTTCTCTAGGAGATGGCCGCGGTTGTACGCTCTCACCGTTTCATCACCCACGAGATGGCCCAGGGCTTTTTCGGCCAGTGCCGCCTCGTGGAAGGTTACCGAATCCACCCACGTCCGGAACGTCGCACGGAAACCATGGGTCGTGACGTACACCCCCATGCGCTCACGGCAGTGCTCAAGCGCCGTCAGCGACAGCGGCCGGAGCCTCAGGCCGGGGAACAGAAGCTCATCGTCAGCCTTCGCGATTCTTAGGCCTTCGACCCGGTCAAGGATCTCAATGGCTCGGTCGCAAAGTGGAACGATGTGGTCTTCGCTGGTGTGTCGAGCGCCCTTACGCCCCTTCATTCGCTCCGCAGGGATCGTCCAGGTTCGCGCGCTTCGGTTCACCTCGCCCCACGTGGCGGTGACGCCGACGGTGGGGCGTAATGCGGTGAGGATGATCCACTCAAGTGCGAGGGCGCTCATCGAGTCCGTCGCGCGCAGGCGGGTCATGAACGAGGGGATCTCGGCATGATCCATCGCCTTGAAGTGCCCACGGACGAGCTTGGGCTTGGCGGGGAAGACGTTATCCAGATTATCCCGCCAGGCAGCAGGGTTCTCCCCTGTTCGGAAGCCGCGAGTCTTGGCCATGGACAGGATCGCCTCGATCCGCCCACGGACGCGCTTCAATGTTTCGGGCAGTTGATGCCAGATCGGATCAAGGACTGCGATCACCGCATTCGCATCGATGGCATCCACGCGCTGATCCATCAAGGAAGCCGCATGGGTCTTCAGGCTCGCGCGCCATTGCGGTGCGCTCTTGCGGCTCTTCCATAGCTCCTCAGTGCGAGCGATGTGGTCGTCCATCGCTTCTCGGAATGTCGGAATCCTAACCGCCTTGGCTGACGCCTCTCGCTGATCGAGCGGATCTAGCCCCTGTCGAAGTTGAGCGCGG
This sequence comes from Methylobacterium litchii, assembly GCF_038442315.1. Lineage (NCBI taxonomy): Bacteria > Pseudomonadati > Pseudomonadota > Alphaproteobacteria > Hyphomicrobiales > Methylobacteriaceae > Methylobacterium > Methylobacterium litchii. Next base: position 9,229 of record NZ_JBBXMY010000011.1, read on the forward strand.
ACGCTTTCGGCCGAGGTACGAGCTGCGGCGAGGGAGAGGCCGTGGGGGCCGGCACCGCCCAGCCCGAGTTCACGCTGTCGGCCACCGAAGCGATAGCGCATGACCCATTGGCGCGATCCGCCTGTCCGGACGGAGAGATAGAGGTTGCCGCCATCGCTATGAAGGCCGACCGGCAGGGAGACGATCTGCTTGGCGGTCAGCTTATTGATCGCGGCCATGGCGGGGCTCCAGCGGACTGTGCCCAAGCGAATGCCCACGCACGACGCGTGTCCTTAGCGATCTCGTTGTGACCGCTCGTAACCGCGCTGCTGGAGAATATGGTGCTGTAACAAGGACTTCGGCAACGGGCGAAGCCGCGCGTGTCCCCACATGTTAGGGGAGTGGCGGAGACGGAGGGATTCGAACCCTCGATACCCGATTAAGGGTATGCTCATTTAGCAAACGAGTGCCTTCAGCCTCTCGGCCACGTCTCCGGCAGACCGGCTCTAGGACGTCCGGCCGGAGCGGTCAAGACGATCCCGGTGGCTCGCGAGGCGGCGGCGCTCGTAATGCTTGGCGATCCGTAAGTGACGCGAGATCGCGTAGTTCATCGCCGTCAGGAACCCGTAGGTGCCGCGGGCGAAATGGCGGCGGCCGAAATAGGCCTTCAGGAAGTTGCCCGGCAGCTCCACGAACACCCGCCAGCTCGGGATCACCACCCCCCGCGCCTCCAGGTCGTCCGCCTGCTGGTCGGAATAGCGGTTCAGCTTGTCGAGCTGGTCCCCCAGGGACCGCACCGAGAAATGGTGGATCTTGGTTTTGAGCCGCCCCGCCGTCGCGCCGGGCTCCAGGTCCACCCGGTCGAAGACGGGCGACGACGAGTAGCGGCCCCGGTCCTTCCGGTAGAGCCGCACCGGATGGAGCGTGTAGGCGAAGGGGTGCGGCTTCGCCTCGCCGGGGAAGATCTCCGCGATGCCGATGCGCCAAGCCGGATGGGCCGGCTCGCCCGTCGCGAACAAGGCGCGGAGCTCCGCCGCCAGCGTGTCCGGCACCACCTCGTCCGCGTCGAGGTTCAGGAGCCAGGGGTGGCGGCATTGCTCCTCGGCGAAGCGCTTCTGCGGGCCGTAGCCCGGCCAGTCGTGGTGGATCACCCGCGCGCCGAGGGAGTCGGCGAGCGCCTGCGTCCCGTCCGTCGAGCCCGAATCGACGACGATCAGGTCGTCGGTCAGGTCCCGCACGGCGCGGATCGTGGCGCCGAGCCGGTCCGCCTCGTTGCGGGCGATGATGAAGACGGAGAGCGGTAACACGCCGGTCGAGGCCCCGATGCCGCCGGGTCAGCCGAGCCAGGCGGGCATGCGGTCGAGGGCGATGATCGCCTCGACCTCCTGGCGCGGGCGCACCACGGCCGCCTCGGCCCCGCGCACCAGCACCTCCGGCACCAGGGCGCGGGTGTTGTAGGTGCCCGCCTGCACCGCCCCGTAGGCCCCCGCGCTCATCACGGCGATCAGGTCGCCGGGGGCGGGTTCGGGCATCTCGCGGCCCTTGGCGAAATAGTCGCCGCTCTCGCAGACCGGGCCGACCACGTCGGCCACGAGGCGCGGGGCCTCGGCCGCCGGCTCGGTGACGGGCCGCAGGGCGTGGAAGGCGTCGTAGAGGGTCGGGCGGATCAGATCGTTCATCGCCCCGTCGACGATCACGAAGGTCCGGCCCTCGCCGCGCTTCACGTAGAGCACCTTGGTCACGAGGATCCCGGCATTGCCCGCGATCATCCGGCCGATCTCGAAGACCGGGCGCAGGCCCAGCGGGGCGAAATGCGGGCGCAGGGTCGCGGCGAGCGCCGCCGGGTCCGGGGGAAGGGCGTTGTCGTCCCGGTAGGGGATGCCGAGGCCGCCGCCGAAGTCGATGTGCTTCAGGTCATGCCCGTCGGCCATCAGGTCGCGGGCGAGGCCGCAGAGCCGCGCGGCGGCGTCGGAGAACGGCGTCAGGTCGGTGATCTGGCTGCCGATATGCATGTCGATCCCGTGCACCGCGAGGCCCGGCAGGGCGGCGGCGCGGGCATAGACCTCGCGGGCGCGGGTGATCGGGATGCCGAACTTGTTCTCGTAGGTGCCGGTGGAAATCTTGGCGTGGGTCAGCGCGTCGACGTCGGGGTTCACCCGCACCGAGACCGGCGCCACCGCGCCGAGGCTCACGGCGACCTCGGAGAGTTGCGCCAGTTCGGGCTCGCTCTCGACATTGAAGCACAGGATGCCGGCCTTCAGCGCCGCCGCCATCTCCTCGCGGGTCTTGCCGACGCCGGAGAAGACGATGCGTTGCGGGTCGATGCCGGCGGCCAGCGCCCGGGCGAGTTCGCCGCCGGAGACGATGTCCATGCCCGCGCCGAGGCGGCCCAGGGTCGCCAGCACGGCCTGGTTCGAGTTCGCCTTCATGGCGAAGCAGACCAGCGCCCCGTCCTGCGCGAAGGCGTCGGCGAAGACGCGGTAATGCCGCTCCAGTGTGGCGGTGCTGTAGCAATAGAAGGGGGTGCCGACCTCGGCCGCGAGGCGCGCGAGATCGACCTCCTCCGCGTGGAGGCGGCCGCTGCGGTAGTGGAAGTGGTGCATCGCGCCTGTCGCCGTCGCTGCGTGTTCGGGGTCCGTCTACAGCAGCGGGTCGAGAATGAAAGGCTCCTTGGGGATCCGGTATCCGCGCTTGGCACCCTTCGAGGTCTGGATGGGGGCTTCGGTCCCGGCCGGCGGAACCGCGGAGGAGGGGAGTTCGTCCCCCGCCCGCACCGCCTCGGGCTCCGGCTCGGCCTGTCCGCCGCCGAGCCCGATGCTTTCGGGCAGGATACGCGCGGTCTTCACCGAGGAGGCGTTGTTCGTGGGCGCCACGGTCGAAGCCGGGGCGGCGGCCGTGGGCGGGGGCTCCAGGGAGCCCCGGCGGCCGCATCCGGCGAGCGCGAGGGCCGACAGGCCGGCGGCGAACAGGATCTGAAGGGCGGAACGGGGCAACATCACGCGCGGGTCCGGCGGTCCCCGGCGGGCACCGTGCCCGTCCGGAGCCTTACCTTAGCCGTTAGGCGGGCGCGGGGCGAGCGCCGATCGGCCACAGCCGCGACGCCCGCAACGCTGGGCGCGCGCCTCAGCCGCGCTTGCCGTCGCGCTTGGCGCCGCCCTGGCCGCCCTGGGCCTCGTAGGCGTCGATCGCCCGGCGGCAATTCTCGGAGAGCTGCTTCCAATTCTTCTGCATGCAGGCGTCGGTGGCCGGATCGTCGGGGGCGAGGTTGCCGCAGTAGGAGAGATAATCGCCGGTGCAGTACTTCTTCAGCGTCTCGTTGCCCCGCTTGGATTGCTGCGCGGCGGCCGGGAGCGTGAGGGCGAGCGCCGCGACCGCGGCGGGAACGATGTGCTTGAGGCGCATTGAGTACGCTTTCCGTGTGCTCGTCTTCAAAGGTGTGGCGCTGCGATGATGCCTCCGCGTGGTCGAAACATGGCGACCGCGAGAATTCAGCACTGCAGCCCCGTGGCGTCTGCCCTGCGAGGGAGGCGGGGGGCTTCAGACCCGCTCCGGCTCCGGCTCGGGCACCGCGAAGGCTCCGGCCCGCGGGAGGCGGGCTTGGCCGATCACGGCGTCGGCGACTTCGGTAATGCGGCGGCGCAGGTCCGCGTTCTCGCGCTCGGTCGCTTCGTCGCGTCCGGACCCTCCGGCCAGCGCCTGCTCGGCGGCCTCCAGGCTTGCCACCAGGGCGGCCGTGTCGGCGCCGCGCACGGCGAGAAGGCTGTCGAGGAGGTCGGCATGGGCCTCCTCCAGGGCGCGCAGGGTGGCGAGGCTCGCCGTGCCGTCCTCGTGGGATTGGGCGAGGGTGGCTTCGAGATTGCCGTTGGCGAGGCGGACATCCGCCAGCTGGCGCTCCAGCGCCTCCAGGTCGCGGCTCAGGCTCGCGACCTTCATCGTGCCCGCGCCGATCGCCGCCATGTCCGCGTGGCGCTTGGCCCGGGCCGCCTCGACGGCCCGTTCCAGCCGCCGCTCGCGGATGGCGAACTGGGCGCGCAGGAAATCCCGCTCGGCCGCGATCTCGCTGGGGGAAAGGGGAAGCCGGGCCTCCGCCTTGCGCCGGGCGAGGTGCGCGGCGCGCGCGTTCACCGCCGGCAGCATGAGGAGGGCCAGCAGGCTCGCGACCAGGAACCCCAGCGCGAAGATCATCGCCGTTTCGATCAAGAGGAACCGCTCGCGTCCCCGGCCGGACGGTCCGGCCCTGCTTCACATTGGGCTTCTAGCGCAACTCTCGAGCAAGTCCGAGCCCGTCTTGCGCGGAGCGGGGGCGCATCCGGCCTCAGAACGGGTTCCAGGTCGCCTGATGAGTGAACTTCAGATAGCCGACATTCACGCCGAGCCGCGCGCCGACGCCGCTGCGGATCGGCACCACCACGATGCCGCCGTCGGTCATCGCCGTGAAGCCGAAGCCGCCGATGAAATAGGCCGAGCCGTCGATGCCGCCGAAGCGGCGGAACAGCGCGCGCGTGCCGGGCAGGTTGTAGACGAGCATCATCGTCCGCGCCCCCTCGCCGCCCACGTCGAAGCCGAGGGAGGGGCCCTGCCAGTAGATCCGCTGCTGGCCGGTGTTGCGGGTGTAGAACGTGCCCTCGCCGTAGCGCAGGCCCGCGACGAAGGCGCCGGAGCCCTCCTGGCCGAGGATGTATCCGTTGGGCTGGCCCCAGCGGCGGCCCGCCTCCTCGACGGTGAGGGCGAGCCCGCGCGAGACCGTGCCGAAGAAGCGGTGGCCGGAATCGACCAGCTCCTCGGCGCGGAAGGTTTCGGGGTCGGCGTTCGAGGGCAGGTTGCCCGCCCAGGCCGAGACCGGGCCGCCGACCGCGAGGCCGAGCCCGGCGCGCAGGACCTGCCGCCGTGGAAGGCCGGAAGAGACAAATGACGTCATGGGCTTCCTCCGCCGATGAGCGTGGCCGCGCCCCGTGCATCGCGCCGGCCGCCCCGCCCGGCGCCCCTTGCGCATTCGGGCCGGATGTGCGGCAACGGCTCCCGCGCCGGGGCCGGGAGTGGGATCAGCATTGGGCCAAATTCGCAAGATGGGGTTAACGGGGCGTCACCGCGGCCGATCGCGGCGCTCGGTCGTCGCCGGGCTTCTGGCGGTCCTCGCCTCCGGTGCGCAGGCGGCGCCGACGCGGATCGCCCCCCTCGCCCTCAACGGCTACGACCCGGTGAGCTACTTCCTGCCGGAGGGGCCGCAGCCCGGCGCCGCGCGGTTCGAGGCGCAATGGGACGGGCGCGTGTGGCGATTCGCCCTCGACGGCAACCGGGCGGCTTTCCTGCAGGCCCCCACAATCTACGCGCCTCGCCTGGGGGGATACGACGCCGCCGGCATCCTCGACCAACGGATCGTGGATGCCGACCCGGCCCTCTTCGCGGTGCTCGATGGGCGGCTCTACCTGTTCCGGGACAACGAGCGCCGGGAGCGCTTCCTCGCGGATCCGGCCCTGGCGCGGCAGGCCGAGGCGATCTGGCCGAGCCTGACCCGGCTCCTCGACGACCCGGATGAGATCAGGGGCGCGGCGCGCTGATGGGCCGTTCGCAGGAGAAGCCCCGCGCCAGGACGATGTCGGCGGCGAGCGCCGGATCGCCCAGGGCCGCGAACGGCCCGTTGCGGTAGCCGTCGCCGAGGCGGCCGTAGCGGATCGGCCCGCCATCGGGGACGATGACGCAGCCGCCCGCCGCTGTCAGGATCGCGTCGCCCGCCGCCGTGTCCCATTCCATGGTCGGGCCGCAGCGGACGTAGACATCCGCCTCGCCGGAGGCGAGCAGGCCGAACTTCAGGGCCGAGCCGGTGGTGCGCACCTCCATGACGGGGAGGGCGGCGAGGCAGGCGGCGGTGTCCGGGTCGCCGTGGCGGCGGCTGCCGAGGGCGAGGAGGCCCGCCTCCGGCGCCCCCCGCGCCCGCACCGGCCGCGCCGGGCCGGGGCGGCCCTCGACGATGGGCGCCTCGTAGGCGTCCCGGCCGGAGAGCCAGACCCGTTCGAGCCCCGGCGCGGCGAGCGCCGCCGCCACCGGCCGCCCCTCCGCCACCAGGGCGATGTTGACCGAGTAATCGGGCGTGCCGGCCAGGAAGTCGCGGGTGCCGTCGAGGGGATCGACCAGAAAGAACAGGTCGCCGGCCGGCAGGTCGCGGGCGCTCTCCTCCGCGACGATGGGGATTCCGGGAAAGCGGGCCGTGAGGGCCTGGAGGATCAGCGCCTCGGCTTCGAGGTCGGCCGCGCTGGAGGGCGAGCCGTCCTCCTTCGTGACATGCGGACAGTCGGCGCGGTGCCATCGCCGCAGCACCGTTCCGGCGGCGCAGGCGATCTCGGCGAGCACGTCCGCGCTCTGCCGGGCCTCGGCTTCCGTCATCGTCGCCGCTCTGCCCATGAGGCCGCGATCCTCCCGCCATAGGGATGCCCCAGCCGGCAACGGATGTCGATTCCGCAAGTCCTGTCGCAAGTCTTGCCGAGCTCGAATCGGGTCTCCGCACAGCCGGTTAACGCTTTGCAAAGGGGCGTTGCGCGTCTATCCGTGCGCACCGTTTCGCCCCGGAGTTCCCGATGCCCACTCTCACTCTCGACGGCCTGGATCTCGCCGCCCTGCTCTGCTCGCGCGTCTGCCACGACGTGATCAGCCCGGTCGGCGCGATCGTGAACGGGCTTGAGGTGCTGGAGGACGATCAGGACGAATCGATGCGCGAATTCGCGCTGGAGCTGATCGGCAAGAGCGCCCGGCAGGCCTCCGCCCGGCTCAAGTTCGCCCGGATCGCCTTCGGTGCGGCGGGTTCGGCCGGGGCCTCCATCGATCTCGCCGACGCCGAGAGCGTGGCCAAGGGCATGTTCGCCGACGAGAAGACCAAGCTCGAATGGCGCGCGCCGCAGGCCCTGTTCCCGAAGAACAAGGTGAAGCTGATCCTCAACCTCGTGATGGTGACGACCTCCGCGATCCCGCGCGGCGGCCTCATCGACGTGACCGTGACGGGCGACGGCGAGGCGCCGACCTTCGTGTTGAAGGCCAAGGGCTCCCATGCCCGCATCCCCCCGCATGTGGTGGAGCTGATCGCGGGCGAGCCCGAGAGCGGCACCGTCGATGCCCACGGCATCCTGCCCTTCTATGCCGGCCTCGTGGCCCGCGCGGCGCGGATGGATGTAAAGTTCGCCATCGACGGTGATGAGGTCACCGTGACGGCAGAACCGTCCGTGATTGAACAGACGCCGGAGAGCGATGCTGGGAATTCAGGCACCGAAATCGCCTGATGCGCTTAAAATAGCACTGCGGAACCAAACGGGCGCAACTCTTCGATAACGCCCCATCGTCATCATCGCCGGTGCGAGACGTTTCGCACGTAACGAGTATCGGCGATGGACGACCTGCTGCGTGAGTTTCTGACCGAGAGCGCGGAGCATCTCGATACGGTCGACACGGAGCTCGTCCGTTTCGAGCAGGATCCGAACAACGAGACGATCCTGCGGAACATCTTCCGTCTGGTGCACACCATCAAGGGCACCTGCGGGTTCCTCGGCCTGCCGCGCCTCGAAGCCCTGGCGCACGCCGCCGAGACGCTGATGGGCCGCTTCCGCGACGGGATGCCGGTCTCCTCCGCGAGCGTCACGCTGATCCTCGCCACCCTGGACCGCCTCAAGGCGATCCTGGCCGACCTCGAAGCCACCGGCTCCGAGCCGACGGGCGCGGATTCGGATCTGATCGAAGCCCTGGAATACATGGCGGAGCACGGCACCGGCGCGGCTCCCGCACCGGCGGTGATCGTTCCCGAGATCGTCCTGCCCGAGCCCGTGGTGCGGGAACTGAAGCCCGGCGAAGTCACCCTCGACGATCTGGAGGCGGCGTTCCTGGCCGCGCCGGGTCCCGACGAGTTGGATTTCGGCTCCGTCCCGGCTCTGCCGGCCCCCGAGCCCATGAAGGCCGAAGCGCCCAAGGCCGAAGCGCCCAAGGCCGAGGTCCCCAAGGTCGAAGCCAAGGTTGAAGCGAAGCCCGAGGTGCATGCGCCCGTGGCCGCCGCCGAAGGCGAAACCAACCACAACAACAAGGTGCAGACGATCCGCGTGAACGTCGACACCCTCGAACACCTGATGACGATGGTCTCGGAACTGGTGCTGACCCGCAACCAGCTCCTCGAGATCGCCCGCCGTCACGAGGATTCCGCCTACAAGGTCCCGCTGCAGCGGCTGTCGCACGTCACGGCCGAGCTGCAGGAAGGCGTCATGAAGACGCGCATGCAACCCATCGGCAATGCGTGGCAGAAGTTGCCCCGCGTGGTCCGCGACCTGTCGGCCGAACTCGGCAAGCAGATCGAACTGGTGATGCAGGGCGCCGAGACCGAACTGGACCGGCAGGTTCTGGAGGTCATCAAGGACCCGCTGACCCACATGGTCCGCAACTCGGCGGATCACGGCCTCGAATCCACCGCCCAGCGCGTCGCCGCCGGCAAGCCGGCAAGGGGCTCGATCCGCCTGTCGGCTTTCCACGAGGGCGGCACGATCACCATCGAGATCGCCGACGACGGCAAGGGTCTCGACCTCACCGCCATCCGCCGCAAGGCGGTGGAGCGCGGCCTCGCCAGCCAGGCCGACGTCGATCGCATGACCGACGCGCAGGTCGCGAAGTTCATTTTCCACGCCGGCTTCTCCACCGCCGCCGCCGTCACCTCGGTCTCGGGCCGGGGCGTGGGCATGGACGTGGTGAAGACCAACATCGAGACCATCGGCGGCGTCATCGACATCGCCACCCAGGCGGGCAAGGGCACCGTCTTCACCATCAAGATCCCGCTCACCCTCGCCATCGTGGCGGCACTCATCGTCCGCGCCGGCGAGCAGCGCTTCGCCCTGCCGCAGGTGGCGGTGCTCGAACTGGTGCGGGTCGGCGCCAACGCGCAGCCCGTGGAGTACATCAACGGCTCGCCGGTCCTGCGCCTGCGCGAGCGGCTGCTGCCGATCGTGTCGCTCACCGGCCTGCTCGGGGCGGAGGCGGCGGCCGAGGCCACCGGCTTCGTCGTGGTGGCCCAGGTCGGCCGCCAGCGCTTCGGCATCCTCGTGGACGAGGTGTTCCACACCGAGGAAATCGTCGTGAAGCCGATGTCGGCGAAGCTGCGCCATATCCCGCTTTTCGCCGGCAACACCATCCTCGGCGACGGCGCCGTGGTGCTGATCGTGGATCCGAACGGCGTCGCCAACCAGGTGGCGCAGGGCGCCCAGGCCACCGCCGGCCAGGCCGAGGCCGAGGCCGAGGCGGCCGACGCCGCCGAGGCGACCACCACGCTCCTCGTGTTCAAGGGCGGCGGGGGCGGCTTCAAGGCCGTGCCGCTGTCGCTGGTCACGCGCCTCGAAGAGATCGAGGGCGACAAGGTCGAGTGGCTGGGTGGGCGTCCGCTCATCCAGTACCGCGGCCGCCTGATGCCGCTGGTGCCGGCCGACGACGGCATCGCGATCAAGAGCGAGGGCCGTCAGGCGCTCGTCGTGTTCTCCGATGGCGAGCGGGCCATGGGCCTCGTCGTGGACGAGATCGTGGACATCGTGGAGGAGCGCCTCGACATCGAGATCGCCGCCGACCGCTCCGACCTCATCGGCTCGGCGGTGCTGCGGGGCCGGGCGACCGACATCATCAACATCGCCCACTTCCTGCCCATGGCCTACGACGACTGGGCGCGGGGGCCGCGCAAGGCGCAGAAGCAGGCCTCGACCCTGCTCCTCGTCGACGACTCGGCGTTCTTCCGCGACATGCTCTCGCCGGTGCTCAAGGCGGCGGGCTTCCAGGTCGTCACCGCCGGCAGCGCGGACGAGGCCATGGCCACCCTCCAGGCCGACCCGCGCATCTCCGTGGTCGTCACCGACCTCGACATGCCCGGCCGCAGCGGGTTCGACCTCGTCGGCGCCATGCGCCACGGCGGCGAGCGCCTCGCCGGGATGCCGGTGGTCGGCCTCAGCGGCTCGGTCGGGGCCGAGGCGGTGGAGCGTGCCCGCACCCTCGCGATCACCGACCTCGTGGCGAAGTTCGACCGGAGCGGCCTGGTCGCCGCCCTGGGTGAGATCGGTGCCTCGGCCGAAGAGGCCGAGACGCAGAACGGCGTGGCCCGCGCGGCCTGATCGGAACGGTTGTAGCGTATTCCGGAGTGGGTGAGATGAAGGCTGCGAACGCCAACGGCGCCGAGACCGGCCCGACAGAAGACTTCGTGACGGTCCATGTCGACGGGGTCCTGTTCGGCCTCGCCATCGAGCGGGTGCACGACGTGTTCGTGCCCTCGGGTGTGACCCCCGTCCCCCTGGCGCCGCCGGAGATCGTCGGGCTCCTGAACCTGCGCGGGCGGGTGGTGACGGCCTTGTGCCTGCGCCGCCGGCTCGGCATGGCCCCGGCCGCCGCGCGGACCGAGGGCGAGGCCATCGGCACCGACCGGGGCATGGCCATCGGCCTGGAGCAGGGCGGCGAGACCTTCGCCCTCATCGTGGACGGGGTCGGCGAGGTGCTGAAGCTCGGCGCCGATACGCGGGAGAGCGTGCCGATCAACCTCGATGCCCGCTGGCGCGACCTGACGACCGGCGTCCACCGCCTGGAAGGGCGCCTGCTCGTCATCCTCGACGTGGATTCGCTCCTCGATTTCGGCGCCAAGGACTCGCGCGGCGCCCGTGGCGCCGAGGCGGCGTAAGGTTGGCCAACATGAGCCCGCGCGAGACGACCTGCCTCGTCGTCGACGATTCCGCCGTGATCCGTAAGGTCGCCCGGCGGATCATCGAGGATATCGGCTACGTGGTCGTGGAGGCCGAGGACGGCGACACCGCCCTCGAACTCTGTGCCGAATCGATGCCGGACGTGATCCTGCTCGATTGGAACATGCCCAACCGCGACGGCTACGCCTTCCTGCAGGAATTGCGGCAGAGCGAGGCGGGGCGGCAGCCGAAGGTCATCTTCTGCACCACCGAGAACGATGTCGGCGCCATCGCCCGCGCCCTTCACGCCGGCGCCGACGAATACATCATGAAGCCGTTTGATCGCGACATCTTGACCGCGAAGCTCGAACAGGTTGGCGTTTCGGCGAAAGCCGCCTCCAATCTTATTTAATCTCTTACGCTTAGTCTCGGATATTCACGCTGTACCGGCCCCGGGGTGGGCGCCGCCTCCTCCCCGCCAACACGGGTGAGGTGCGGCGCCTTCGGGGCCCGGATCGGGTCGGCGAGGGGAGAGGACAAGGTCATGGCTTCGAGTCCTGCGGCGGCGGCGCCGCGCATGCCTGCCTCAACGCCGAGCAGCCCGGTGCGCGTCTTGATCGCCGACGATTCGGCGGTGGTCCGGGGCCTCGTCGCCCGCTGGATCACCGAGGCCGGGTTCCAGCTCGTCGGCACCGCCTCGAACGGCAAGATCGCCCTGGAGATGATGTCGCGCCACGACCCGGACGTGGTGCTCCTCGACATCGACATGCCCGAACTGGACGGCACGGAGGCGCTGCCGCGCATGCTCGCGGCGAGCCCGACCCTCCAGGTCGTGATGATGTCGACGCTGACCACGCGCAACGCCGACATCTCCCTGAAATGCCTCGCGCTCGGCGCGGTGGACTACATCGCCAAGCCGGAGAGCAACCGGGGCGTCACCACCTCCGACGCCTTCCGCACCGACCTGATCGAGCGCGTCCGCGTCTTCGGCGCCGCCCGCGCCCGAGGCCGGCGCACCACCGCCGCGCCCACCACGCAGACCTCCACGCCGGTCCCGGCCGCGCCCGTCGCGGCGGCCAAGCCTGCCGCCCCCGTCGTCCTGCGGCCCCGCGCCCGCGTCGCCACCACCCCCCGCGTCCTGCTCATCGGCTCCTCGACCGGCGGCCCGCGCGCCGTGGGCGAGGCCCTGGCCGGAATCGGCGCGGCGGCCTTGAGGCGGGTGCCGACGCTCATCGTGCAGCACATGCCGCCGGTCTTCACGGCGGTGTTCGCCGAGCACCTCTCGGCGCGGGTCGGCCTGCCGGCCGCCGAGGGCAAGGCCGACGAGCGCATCGAGCCGGGCCGGATCTACGTCGCCCCCGGCGGGCGTCACATGGGCCTCGCGGCGGTGGCCGGCGGCACGGTGATCAAGCTCAACGACGGCGCCCCGGTGAATTTCTGCCGCCCGGCAGTGGACGTGCTGTTCAAGGACGCGGCGGCGATCTTCGGCGCGGCGACGGCCTCGGTGATCCTCACCGGCATGGGCTCGGACGGGACCAACGGGGCCCGCGCCCTCGTGGAGGCGGGCGGCCCGGTGCTCGCCCAGGACGAGGCCACCAGCACCGTCTGGGGCATGCCGGGCAGTGTCGCCCGTGCCGGCCTCGCCGAGGCCATCCTGCCCCTGCCCGAGATCGGCCCGGCGCTCCGGGCCATGATCACGGGTCAACCGGCATGACAGAGCTCGATTTCGAGTTCCTGCGCGCCTACCTCAAGCAGCGCTCCGGGCTCGCCCTCACCGCCGAGAAGCGGTACCTCGTCGAGAGCCGGCTCGCCCCGGTCTGCCGGCGCTTCAACTACGCCACCCTGCGCGACCTGATCGGAAGCCTGAAGATCGGCCACGACACCGCCATCGAGCGCGCCGTGGTCGAGGCCATGACGACGAACGAGACCTTCTTCTTCCGCGACCGGCTGCCCTTCGACCTCTTCCGGGACGTGGTGCTGCCGGAGGCGCTGGCCCGCAACGCCGCCCGGCGGCGGTTGCGAATCTGGTGCGCGGCGGCCTCGACGGGGCAGGAGCCCTATTCCATCGCCATGCTGCTGCAGGAGGCGGGCGTTAAGCTCGCCGGCTGGCAGGTGGACATCGTGGCCACCGACATCTCCAGCGAGGTGATCGATAAGGCCAAGCTCGGGCTCTACAGCCAGTTCGAGGTGCAACGCGGCCTGCCGGTGCAGTGGCTGCTGAAGTACTTCACGCAGATCGGAGAACAGTGGCAGATCGCGGCCTCGCTGCGGTCGATGGTCGAGTTCCGCCAGTTCAACCTGCTGCACGGCTACGAGGGGCTCGGCACGTTCGACGTCATCTTCTGCCGCAACGTGCTCATCTACTTCGATGCGCCGACCAAGTCGGAGATCCTGGCGCGGTTCGGCAACAGCCTCGTGCCCGGCGGCGCGCTGCTACTCGGCGCCGCCGAGACGGTGATCGGCCTTACCGACCGCCTTGCCCCCGATACCAAGCACCGGGGCCTGTACGGTCACGCGCCGGTGCCGACCCCGGCCCTGAGGGCGGCGGCGGGATAGGGTCCGCGGGCGGTGGCCCGTAACCCCAGTGCCAGCTCCTCACGGCGCCGTTCAGCGGCGGCGTGAGCCGGCTCGGCATGGGCTCGCGGCTCGCATGAATGTCCTTCCACCCGAGCTTGACCTCCGCCAGCTTGTAAAAGAACGCCTCCGCATCGAGCCAGGGCGACGTGAGGTCGAGGCCGTAGGGCCCGGCCGAGTGGAACTTGAAGGAATACCACCTCCGTCCCGTCGCGCAGACGATGATGGTGTGCCGATAGACTTGATTGACGGTCGCTTCATCGACGAGATTGAAAGACTTGTAGCCGTTCGCGCAGAGCAGGGCGAACACCTCGACGGAATGGCTCTCCGCCGAGAGGAAGGCGGGCCTGATGCCGGCTGCGAACAGGTTCCTCAGGACGTTCTGATCGAAGCCCTCGAGGTCGATCTTGATGTAGTGCGGCGTGCCGTGCCGGCGCACGATCGTGGCGGCCGGGATGCTGGGCAGCCGGACCCGATCGAACTCGTCCCTCTGGCCGGGGCGCGGAGCCGGGAACTGGCTCAGGACATGGTTCGTCTTGTGGATGTAGAAATCCACCTCGCCTTCGTCGTCGGCGTCGGTGATGACGGCGTTGAGGATGGTGAGCCGCCCGGATTGCAGCTCCACGGCGAAACGCGCCCCGCATTCTTCGCACAGGGCGGGATTCGCTTCGACGGCGACGACGTCGTGACCCTTCGCGAGATAGTACTCGACGTCGTCGCCCTGGTTCATGCCGAAATCGTAAACGATCGCTCTGGCCATCGCGGCGCCTTGAAGCTTGGGCTTTCAGTCCTGAGGCGACGGGTCTACCATGATCGTGTGTGATTTAGGCAGTGAATATCGCTGTATCCCACTGAATCAAGATAACTACTTTCGGTTGTCTCCGCAGATCAATATAGAGCGCCGCGCGAAGTGACGCGCGGGGTCAGCCCCGCTGGGAGGGCGGTGGCGCGTAGATCCGCAGGATCTTCGGCATCACCTTGAAGTGGGCCGGGGTGTGGGTGGTCAGCTCGCCATCGGTGTTGATCGGCCGGGGCTTGCGGGTCGTCAGGCGGATCTCCCGCGTCTTGAAGGCCCGCACGTCCGCCGCCTTGCCGTGCGTCCCCCGGCGCAGGGCCGGCAGCAGGGCCAGGAGGCGCCACCAATGGGCGACCTCCAGGCTGTAGAAATCGAGGTTGCCGTCATCGACGGCGGCTTCCTGCTCCACCGTCATGCCGCCGCCGTAATGGCGGCCGTTGCCGACGGAGACCTGGATGGTCGTGACCTTCTCCACCTTGCCGTCGTGCTCGATGGTGACGCCGAAGGGGCGCACCCGGCGCAGCACCCGCACGGCGGCGACCGCGTAGCCGAACACGCCGAAGCGCTTCTTCGCCTCCGAGGTGAGTTCGCCCGCGAGTTCGGCCGAGAATCCGATGCTCGCGACGTTGAAGTAGTAATGGCCGTTGACCCAGCCGAGATCGACCGGCTGCGGCTGCGCGCTCGGGATGAACTTCGCGGCGGCCAGCGGGTCGAGGGGAAGGCCGAGGGACCGCGCGAGGTCATTCGCGGTGCCGAGCGGCAGGATCGCCAGCGGCAGGCCGGTCTCCACCAGGGCCTCGGCGGCGGCGTTCATGGTGCCGTCGCCCCCGCCGAGGATGACGAGATCGACCTCGCCCGCCATCGACCGGATCGCGGCGCAGGCATCGCCGTCGCCCGGTGGATCGACGGGCTCGATGCCCCCGGCGCGCAGGACGGCGCGCACCTCGTCCAGCGAGAGGCTGCCGTTGCGGGCCTTGGCGTTGCAGCAGAGCAGCGCCCGACGGGTCTGCGCGGTCATCGGGAGACCGTCATGGGGTTGCGCATCGTTCTCCGCCGGCTGTCGCCACACGTGTTGCTTTTCGGCACTTGGTCGTCAGACGCGTGAACTCAACCCCATCATCCCCGGAATTCGCCACTGGTGAGTCGGGTCGGCACCTGCGATGCCTGTTCTTCGCCCGGAACCCATGCGGCACCCGGGTGCGTTTTTCTCCTAGAGCCTCCCCCCTCGCTTCGGTCGGGCCGGTCCCATGCGCGCCACCCCCATTCCCTTCCGCACCCTGGCCACGGCCCTCGGGCTCGTGCTGCCCCTGCTCGCGCTGCCGGCCTCGGCCGATCCACGCGCCTGGGTCGATCCGCCGAAATCCGCCCCGGTCGCGCCGAAGCCCGCTCCGGCGGCCGAGGCGCCCGCGAAGGCCGCCCCCGAGGCGCCGCCCACCAAGGCCGCCGCCGCGCCGGCTGCCCGTCCCAAGCGCCCGACGCGTCAGGCCGAGGTCGAGCGCCCGGCGCCGCGCCACCGGCACGCCCGCCGTGCGACCCGCCTCGCCGACACCCCCGCCGCAGGCCCGGTCGCCGCGCCGATGGCGCAGGCCCCCGCGCCCGCCGGCCGGGTCGAGGCCGCCCAGGCGCTCGCGATGGATTACCTCTCGGTGGTCTCCTCGTCGGGCGATGAGATGGTCGGGGCCACGCCGCGCTTCTACGGCACCCGCGTCCGCTTCTACGGGCGCCCGACCACGCTGGCCGGGCTCCTCGACGAGAAGCGCGGCTTCGTGCGGCGCTGGCCGGAGCGGCGCTACGCGGCCCGCGCCTTCAGCACCCGCTGCACCCCGGACGGGGCGACCTGCATCGTGCGGGCCATCGTCGATTTCCGGGCCGCCAACCCGCAGCGAGGCGCGGTGTCGCGGGGCGCGTCCGAACTGGTGCTCGAAGTGAGCTTCGCCGGTCAGCGCCCGGTCATCGTCGCCGAGAGCGGGCGGGTGCTGCACCGCGACGGCGCCGGACAGGCGCGGGCCGAGACCCTGGCCCCGTCCGCAGGCAGGGGCTAAGAGCCTCCCATCGTTCCCCGCCCGCCCTCCCGGCCGGCGGGAGCAGCAGGCAGGGGCGGATGACGGCTTCGACAGTCGCGGCGGATCAGGAGAAGGCGGCGGCGCATCCCCGGCTCGACGCGCCGGAGCGCGCCGCCCTGCGCGAGGTCGTCCTCGCCGAGATCCGCAAGGCGCGGCCGCATCCGGTGGCCGAGCGCACCCTGCTCCTGATCCTCCAGGCGGCCCTGGAACCGCGGGAGGGCACACCCGGCTATCGCGTCCTCGACCGCCACGGCGCCCCGCGCGTTCACGCGGCGGGGGAGGGGGCCGAGCCACGCCCCTTCACCCTGGCCGACCTCATCGCCGAGCAGCGCACCAAGCATCCCGGCCTGTTCCTGGCCCCCGAGCCGGAGCCGGCCCCCGAGCCCGAGGCCAAGCCGGCGGCGGAATCCGCCCTCGCGGCGCAGGCCTCCGAGATGCGGGCCGCCACGGCGCGCTTCATCGGCTCGCAATCGGAGCGGGCGCGCTCGCTTGCCGAACATTCCTCCGTGCAGGGCCGGGCCCTGGCCCGCTCGGCCGCCGGGGCGTTCGCGACCCTGAGGGGCCGCCTGCAGCGGGACGGCGAGGCGGGCGGCAGCGTCCGCGAGGCGCTGGGTGAGCGCGTCGGCTCCCTGCGCGACCGGATCACCGCCGGGGACGCGGACGGGCATCGCGGCCGGTTCTGGCTCGGCGCCGCCGCCGTGGCGACGGGCGCCATGGTGCTCCTGGCGGTGATCGTGAGCGCCCCCCGCTCGCCGGAGACGGCGCAGACCCCGGCCACCCGGCAGGCCCAGACTGCGCCTGCGCCCACCCCGGCGCCGGAGCCGACCCCCCAGCCGGCCCAGACCGCCCGTACCCCCTCGGTGCCGGACAACGTGACGCCGCCGCCGGAAGGCGACGGACGGGGCGATCCCGAGCCCGACGCCCCGCCCCCCGCCGCTAACGCCATCACCGGCACGGTGCAGGTGATCGACACCGCGACTTTGAAGGTCGGCGGCAAGCTGCTGCACCTGTTCGGCGTCGAATGGGTGCGCGGCGGGCAGGCGGACGAACTCGCCCGCTACATCGGCGGGCGGGCGGTGAGCTGCCAGCCCGCGCCGGGCAGCGAGAACATGAACTGCACCGTCGATGGCCGCGACCTCTCGGAGGTAGTGCTCTACAACGGCGGCGGCCGCGCCTCCCCCGAGGCGAGCCCCGAACTCGTGGCCGCCGAGGACCACGCCCGCAGCGAGCGCCTCGGGGTGTGGAAACGCTGACCGCGCGAGGCCACGCGGGGCGTTGACGCAGGCTGATTCTCCAGCCTAGTGAAGATCCATGCGCAGGCCCTCAGACCGATCGGCTCGATGCCGCGCGGTCATCACGGTGGCCGCGCTCTACGGCCTGCTGCTTCAGGTCTTCCTCGTCTCCATCCAGCCCGTTCCGACGTTCCTCAACGCCGATGGGGTGATCTGCGCCGCCCATGAGGGCGTACCGGCCGACGAGGGCACGCCTTGTCCGCAGCAGCTCTGCTGCCTCGCGGCCCATCTCGCCCAGCCCCTCGTTGCGCCGGTCCCGCAGGCCGTCGCCCTCGTCGTCCCTCCCCGTCGCCACGTGGCGCCGGTCTGGCGCGTCGCCGAGCGGCCGCCCGTGCGCGGCCCGCCGAACCGCGCCGTCTCGTCCCGAGGTCCGCCCGTCGTCTGACCGATCCGCCCCCGATCGCTCAGTCACGGACCCATTCCCATGTCGCTCTCGCTTTCCGGCAGCGCCCGCCCGCTCGGCGTCGCGCAGGCCGCGCGCGTCTCGCGTGATGCCGTCTATCGCGCCGTCTGGCGCTGGCACTTCTATGCCGGGCTGCTCTGCCTGCCCTTCCTCGTCACCCTCTCCGCGACGGGGGCGTTGTACCTCTTCAAGGATGAGATCAACGCCACCGTCTTCGCGGGCCGCAGCATCGTGGCGCCCAGTGCCACGCCGCTGGGGCCGGACCGGCTGATCTTCGAGGCGATGCAGGCGGTCCCCGGCGGCACGCCGCTCTCCTACACCGACCCCGCCCGGCCCGATGCCTCCGCCGTGGTGACGCTGGCCGAAGGGCCGCGCCGGATCCTCGTCTCCCTCGACCCAGCAGACGGCACCGTCCTCGACACGGTGGACCGGGATTCCGAGTTCTTCACGGTGGTGAAGCGGCTGCACAGCCTCGCCTATTTCGGGCCGCTGGCGAACGGGATCATCGAGATCGTCGCCGGCTTCGCGATCATCCTCGTGCTCACGGGCCTCTACCTGTGGTGGCCGCGCGGGCAGGAGGGCGGGGTCGTGACGATCCGCGCCACGCCCCGCCGCCGGGTGTGGTGGCGGGATCTCCACGCCGTCATCGGAATCGTCGCGGGGGGCGGGCTGCTCTTCCTGGCGCTGACGGGCCTGCCCTGGTCGGTCTGGTGGGGCGACCAGCTCCGCCACTGGTCGAACGCCGCCGGTCTCGGCCAGCCGACGATCCTCTGGGCGAGCAAGCCGGTCTCGACCGTCCCGATGGGACAGGTGCTCGACTCCACCGGTTGGACCATGCGGGACGCGCCGGTCCCGCGTTCCACCGCTGGGGGTAAGCCCATCGGCATCGACGAGGCCGCCGCGATCCTCGGCCGGCTCGGGATGCCGCGCGGCTACGAACTGTCCCTGCCGATGGGTCCGCAGGGGGTCTACGCGGCGGCGGTCTATCCGAAGGATGTCGCCCGCCAGCGGGTCATCTCCCTCGACCAATATTCCGGCAAGCCCCTGGTCGACGTGCCCTTCCAGGAACTCGGCCCCGTGGGGCGGCTGATCCAATACGGGATCGGCATCCATCTCGGCCAGTATTGGGGACGCGCGAACCAGTTCGCCATGCTGGCCTTCTGCCTCGCCACGATCCTGCTCTCCATTACGGCGGCCACGATGTGGTGGAAGCGGCGGCCGAAGGGCGGACTCGGCGCCCCGCCCTGGCCCCGCGACAGGCGGGTGATGGCGGGCGTCACCGCCCTCGTGATCGGGCTCGGCGCCCTGTTTCCGCTCACCGGCCTCGCGATCCTCGTGATGCTCGGCCTCGACCTCGCCCTCCGGCGCGTCGTGGCCCGCCGCGCCGCGCCGGCCGTGCTCCTCTGCGGCGCGTGCCTCGTCGGCGCCTCGCCCGCGCGGGCGCAGGAGGCGGTGACGCTGGACGAACTCTCCGTCACCGGCGAAGGCGGCCCGGCCACCGTCCGGTCCTTCGGCGTCGCCGCCCCGCCCAACAGCTCATCGGTCGTGATCGACCAGCCGGTGGGGCAGGTCGTCACCGCCATCGGCCGCGCGAACACCATCGCCGACCGGCCGGCGACGAGCATCGGCTCCGTGCTCATCAACAGCCCCGGCGTGACCGTGCGCCAGGGCAACGGCGCGCGGGACGTCATCGTCTCGATTCGCGGCAACAACGCCCGCTCGACCGGCGTCATCAAGAACATGGTCGTGCTGGAGGACGGGTTCATCGTCACCCAGCCGGACGGCGCCTCGCGGTTCGACATCACCGATCCACGCGCCTACAGCCGGATCGACGTGTTCCGGGGGCCGCAATCGGCCCTGTTCGGCAATTATGCCACGGGCGGCGCCATCGCCTTCCGCACCCGCACCGGCCGGGAGATCGACGGCTACGAGTATGGCGTCGATGCCGGCTCGTTCGGCTACCTGTCGAACTACTTCACGGTCGGCGGGGTGAGCGGCCCGTTCGAGATCAGCCTGTTCGCCAGCGACGTGCGCGGCAACGGCTATCAGGACCACTCCTCCTACGACACCCAGACCATCAACCTGCTGGCGAGCTACACCCCGACGCCGGACAACCGCTTCACCCTGAAGGTCATCAACAACGAGTTGCACGCCAACCTCGCGGCGCGCTCGTCCCTGGCGCAGTACGGCATCAACCCGTACCAGTTGGGCTGCGCCTCGGCGCTGAACGCGGCACCGGGCTGCACGACCTACAATTACTTCGTGAACGGCGCCTTCGGGCGCACCGTGGCGGTGACGGCGACCGAAGCCTCGCTTCAGCGCAACGACCGCCGCACCATCGTGGGCCTGCGCTACGAGCACGATTTCGACGCCAATACGACGTGGCGGACGCAACTCGGCTTCGATGAGCGCAACTTCGACCAGCCGTTCTACACGACCTCCTCGACCGGCTCGTACCCGTCGTGGAACTTCCTCACCGACCTGACCCGGCGCGGCGACCTCTTCGGACTGCCGGCGGTGGGGTACGTGGCGCTGGCCTACAACCGCATCGACAATCACATCGCGACCTACAATCGCGCGCCCTATAACGGCCCGAGCCTCGGGGGGCTGATCGGCGACCAGAGCGCCGTGCAGGACAATCTCGGCGGGCGGGCGCGGATGGAGCTGGCGCTCACCGACCGGCTGACGGCGGTGGCCGGGATCAGCGCGGAATCGACCCGCATCACCGGCCGCAACCTCGCCTACAGCTATGCGGCCAGCGGCATCACCCGCACCGTGGCCAATACGGACCGGCAGTTCCTGAACACGGCGCCGGAACTGGCCCTCGTCTACCGGGCGAGCGAGGCGTGGCAGCTGCGCGCCCGCGCGGCCACCGGCTACACCACGCCGGCCGCCTCGAACCTGTTCATCACCCCGGCGGGCCTGCCTGGCAACAACACCCAGTTGAAGACGCAGGAGAATCTGGGCTTCGACCTCGGTGCGGACTGGACCCCGCAGCCGGGCGTCACCGTGAGCCTCACCGGCTTCTACGAGTTCTTTCGCAACGAGCTGGTCTCGCAATCCCCCGGCGCGGGGCTGCTGGCCTACACGTTCAACGCGCCGGCCTCGGAGCATCGCGGTATCGAGTTCGGGGCGGATTGGGCCTTCGCCCCCGGCTGGCGGGCCTATGCCGCCTACGGGTTCAACGATCAGATCTACACGCGCTACGTCGAGCAGATCAGCGCCGGGAGCCTCACCCGGTTCTTCGACCGGGCCGGCAACACCATCCCCGGCGTGCCGGCGCACCAGCTTCTGGCGCGGATCGGCTACGACGTGCCAACCGGCTCGCTGGCCGGGCTCGGCGCCTTCGTGGAGACCGTCTTCCAGGACGATTTCTACATCGACAACGCGAACCTGCTGAAGGCGCCGGGCTATGCCATCGTCAACGCCAACGTCCATTACGAGACGGCGCTGACCGGCGGCTACGCCAAGCGGCTGAACCTCTATCTCGAAGTCCGCAACCTGTTCGACACGGTCTACGTCGCCTCGGCGCAGAACCTCGCGAACACGATCAGCGGGACGACCGGGTTCCAGAACGGGGCGGGGGTGCTCGCGACCACGACGGGCTCGGTCTATGCCGGCGCGCCGCGCACCATCACCGGGGGGATGAAGCTGTCCTTCTAAGGCCCACCCTCACGAGGGGCGGCAGGTTCCATCCGCCGCCCCGTCCCAGAGGCTGACGCCGCCGCCGGGATGGCATTGGCCGGGGAAGGCCAGGGTGATCAGCTTGGCGAGGGCGGAGGCCTCCTCCTCGTTGTAGCCGATCTCGCCAACGACCTTGCCCGTCCGGTCGAAGAGTTCGACGGCCGCGCTGTGCTCCAGCGTGTAATCGCCGTCCTTGCCGGCGATGCGCTTCACATGGACGTGGAAGAGGTCGGCCATCCGGTCGACCTCGGCCTGCGTTCCCGTGAGGGCGCGGATGCGCGGATCGAACGAGGTCAGATAGTCACGCACCACGTCCGGCGTGTCGCGGGTCGGGTCGAGGGTGACGAAGACGACGTTCAGCTTGTCGCCGTCCTTGCCCATTCGGCCAAGGGCGTTCGTCAGCGTCGAGAGGGTGGTGGGGCACACGTCCGGGCAACGGGTGAAGCCGAAGAACAGGGCGGTCGGCTTGCCCTTCAGGTCCGCCTCCGTCACCGGCTTGCCGTCGAGGTCGGCGAGGGTGAACGGCCCGCCGACCCGGCGCGGATGGCTGAAGGACGAACCCTGCTGCAGCATGATCGCGCCCGTGCCCGCCGCCACGAGGGCAAGCATCACACCGGAGGCGAGGACTGCGAGCGGGGTCGAGATCACGGGCGGCATCCGAAGGCGGCGCAGGAGCCTTCTTCAGATAAAGGCGCGGGCGCGGGTTTGCCACCGCCCCCCCTCATCCCATTCACTCCCCTCATCCTGAGGTGCGGCGCAAGCCGCCTCGAAGGAGGGCTCCAGAAGGCTCCGCGATCCCTGGAGCCCTCCTTCGAGGCCCGCTGGCGCGGGCACCTCAGGATGAGGTCGATTGCTGGAAAAGACGGCGTATTCCGTCCTAGCTCGCCGACACCTGCCGCTGCGGCACGAGGTCGTTGGCGATGATCTCGCCGAACGGACCGTCGTTGCGGGCCTTGCTCGCGGCGCGGCCGGTGGTCTCGCGTAAGGGGAGCTTGGGGAAGACCAGTTCCGCGAAGCGATAGGCCTCTTCCAGATGCGGGTAGCCGGAGAGGATGAACCGGTCGATCCCGAGGTCGATGTATTCCTTCATCCGGTCGGCGACCTGATCGGCCGAGCCGACGAGGGCCGTGCCAGCCCCGCCGCGCACCAGCCCGACGCCGGCCCAGAGGTTCGGCGAGACCACGAGCTTGTCGCGCTTGCCCCCGTGCAGGGCCATCATGCGGCTCTGCCCGACGCTATCCTGGCGCTTCAACGTCTCCTGCGCCTTGGCGATGGTGGCGTCGTCGAGGCGGGAGATCAGCCGCTCGGCGGCCTCCCAGGCCTCGGCCTCGGTCTCGCGGACGATGACGTGCAGGCGAATGCCGTAGGAGAAGGTCTTGCCCTTCGCGGCGGCGGCCTCCTTCGCGGCGGCGATCTTCTCCGCGACCTGCGTCGGGGGCTCGCCCCAGGTGAGGTAGACGTCGCAATGCTCGGCGGCCACCGTCATGCCGGCGGGCGACGAGCCGCCGAAATAGAGCGGCGGATAGGGCTTCTGGACGGAGGGGAAGATCACCCGCCCGTTCTCGACCCGCAGGTGCTTGCCCGCGAAGCTGACCGTCTCGCCGGAGACAAGGCCGCGCCAGATGTGCAGGAACTCGTCCGTCACCGCGTAGCGCTCGTCGTGCGAGAGGAACACGCCGTCCCCGGCCAGCTCCACCGGATCGCCGCCGGTCACGACGTTGATGAGCAGGCGCCCGTTCGAGATCCGGTCGAGGGTCGCGGCCATGCGCGCGGCGGCGGCGGGCTCCTGCAAACCGGGCCGCACCGCCACGAGGAAGCGCAGGTCCCGCGTCAGGGGGGCGAGGGCCGAGGCCACCACCCACGAATCCTCGCAGGAGCGTCCGGTCGGCAGCAGCACGCCGAAATAGCCGAGCTCGTCGGCGGCCTGGGCGATCTGCCGGAGATAGGGGAGGGACACCTCCCGCGCACCCTCGGCGGCGCCGAGATAGCGCCCGTCGCCGTGGGTCGGGAGGAACCAGAGGACGTCGGCGCGCCCGTCATGCGGTTGGGTCATTTTGCTTCGTCCTTTCTCAGGCAGCTTGGGGCGCGCCGAGGAGATGGTCGAGGATGCGCCCTTCCAGGCGTGCAAGGTCCGGCTCGCCCCGGCGGCGGGGGCGGGGCACGTCGACCCGCAGGTCGAGGGCGACGCCGCCATCCTCCATCACGAGGATGCGGTCGGCGAGCGCCACCGCCTCGCTCACGTCGTGGGTGACGAGGAGGGCGGTGAACCCTTGGGTCCGCCAGATGCGCTCGATCAGGTCCTGCATCCCGATCCGCGTCAGGGCGTCGAGGGCGCCCAGCGGCTCGTCGAGGGCGAGCAGGCCCGGCCCGCTCACCAGGGCGCGGGCCAGGGCGACGCGCTGGCGCTGGCCGCCGGAGAGGGTGGCGGGCCATTGTCCCGCCTTGTCCGCGAGGCCGACCTCGGCGAGCGCCGCTTGCGCCCGGTCGCGGCGCTCGGCGCGGGTGCCGAGCCCCGTCAGGCCCACGGCGACGTTGTCGAGCACGCTCGCCCAGGGCAGCAGGCGCGGTTCCTGGAACATGATCCGCCGGGGCGGGGCCGCGCGGGCCGAGGCGGCCGAGGGCGCCTCGACGGTGACGCGGCCGGCGCTGGGGCGCTCCAATCCGAGAATGGTGCGCAACAGGGTGCTCTTGCCGCAGCCGGAGCGGCCGACGATGGCCGTGAAGCTGCCGGCCGGGAGGAACAGGTCGAGCCCGGTGATGACGGGGTTGCCGTCGAAGCTCTTGTGCAGGCCGTTCACGGTGACGGAGAGGCCCCGCCCGGCGGGCCGGGGAGGCGGTGCCGTGCGGGGGGCGGCGGGGGCGGAGGCGGGGAGCGCGTCCCGGCTCACGGCGTCGAGCAGCAGCATCAGGCGCTCCTGTAGGCGGGGTTCCAGGACAGGCAGCTGCGTTCCAGCGCCCGGGTGAGGGTGTCCGCGAGCTTGCCCAGCGCCGCGTAGATCAGGATCGCCAGCACCACGACGTCCACGAGCATGAACTCGCGCGCCTGCATCGCCATGTATCCGAGGCCGGAGGAGGCCGAGATCGTCTCGGCGACGATTAGCGTCAGCCACATGATGCCGAGCGCGTAGCGCAGGCCGACGAAGATCGAGGGCAGGGCGCCCGGCAGCACCACCCGGCGGAACAGCTCGGCCCGGGACATGCCGTAGACCCGGCCCATCTCCACCAGCGCCGGATCCACCGAGCGGATGCCGTGCAGCGTGTTGGCGTAGATCGGGAAGAACACGCCGAGCGCCACGAGGAACAGCTTCGCCTCCTCGCCGATGCCGAACCACAGGATCACCAGGGGGATCAGCGACAGGTGGGGCACGTTGCGCACCATCTGCACGGAGGTGTCGGTCAGGGTCTCGGACAGGCGCGAGAGCCCGTTGGCGAGGCCGAGCGCGAAGCCGATGCCGCCGCCGACCGCGAAGCCGGCCAGGGCGCGCAGGGTGCTGACGCCGAGGTTCGTCCAGAGTTCGCCCGTCCGCGCGGCGTCGTAGCCGGCGCGGAGCACGTCGAGCGGGGCGGGCATGAAGCGGTTCGAGACGAGCCCGGTGGAGACGGCGGCCTGCCACCCGACGATCAGCGCCGCCGGCAGGAGCCAGGGCACCGTGGCGTCGCGCAGGCGCGACAGGGTGAGGGCGCGGCTCATCGGCTGGCGGCCTTCTTCGGGGCGGTCCACACCGCGTCCGCGACGCGGATGGGCTTCGGCAGCAGGCCCAGCGCGTGGAACGCGTCCGCCACCTTCTGCTGGTCCGCCACCGCCGCCGCGTCGAGGGGCGCGACGCCGTAGGACAGGCGCTCCAGGGCCACGCGCAGCACCGGCGCGGGGATGCCGACCGAGGGGGCGAGGTCGGCCGCCACCGTCTCGGCATGGCCCTCTGCCCAGGCATCGACCTCGCCGATCGCCTTCAGCACCTCCGCGACGATCGCGGGGCTCGCGTCGGTGAAGCCGCGCCGGGAGAGGTAGAATTGCCGGTTCGGCGCCAGACCCTGGCCGTCGGCCAGCACCCGCGCCCCCGTGGAGCGCTCGGCGGCGGCGAGGTAGGGGTCCCAGATCGCCCAGGCATCGACGGCGCCGCGCAGGAAGGCGGCGTTGGCGTCCGCCGGGGCGAGGAAGGCGAGCTTCACCGCGTCGTAGGGGATGCCGGCCTTCTCCAGGGCGCGCACCAGCAGGAAGTGGACGTTCGAGCCCTTGTTAAGGGCGATGGTCCGCCCGCGCAGGTCCGCGAGGCCCTTGATCGGGCTGTCCTTGGGCACGAGGATCGCCTCGCCCCGCGGGGCGGGCGGCTCGGCGGCGACGTAGCGGAGTTCCGCGCTCGCCGCCTGGGCGAAGATCGGCGGCGCTTCGCCGGCCGAGCCGAAATCGATGGCCCCGGCGTTCAGCGCTTCCATGAGCGGCGGGCCGGAGGGAAATTCCGACCATTCGACCGCATAGCCGAGGGGCTTCAGGGCCTGCTCCAGGGCGCCGCGCCCCTTCAGCAGCACGAGGGAGCCGTATTTCTGGTAGCCGATCCGCACGGTGCCGCCGGCCGCGCGGGCGGGGCGCAGGGCGAAGCCGGCCGCGAGCCCGAGGCCGGCGGAGAGGAGCAGGCGCCGGCTCGGGCCCGCATCGGCGCTGGGAGACAGGGCTTTCGTCTGGGTCATCGGGGTCAGCCGTTGCGGTCGGGCGCCGTCCACACCGCGTCGGCGACGCGGATCGGGCGGGGGATGAGCTTCAGGGCGTGGAAGCGGTCGGCGATGGCCTGCTGCGCGGCGGTGACGCGCGGGTTCATCGGGCCGATCACGTAATCGGTGCGGTCCACCGCCCGCCTCGTGGCGGGCAGCGGCACGCCGGTCCCCTGCGAGAGCAGGGCCGCGACCTCGCCCCGGTTCCGGGTGCACCATTCGGCCACCCGGCCGAGGGTGGCGATGGCGGCGGACAGCACGGGGGCCCGCTCCGTCGCGAGGGCGCGGCTCGCCAGGAAGAAGTTGTTCTGCGGGGCGATGTCGTTGGCGGTGGCCAGCACCCGCACGCCCTCGCCCGCCTCCGCGATGGCGAAGTAGGGGTCCCAGATCGTCCAGGCGTCGATGCTGCCGCGCGAGAAGGCGGCGGCCGCGTCGGCGGGGGCGAGCGTCACGGGCTCGATGTCCGCGTAGGACAGCCCGGCCTTCTCCAGCGCCGCCACGGTGAGGTTGTGCGCGCTCGACGCCTTGGCGAAGGCGACGCGCTTGCCCTTCAGCTCCGCGAGGCTCCCGATGGTCGAGCCCTTCGGCAGCAGGATGCCGGAGCCCGAGCCGCCCGATTCCTGCGCGGCGGCGTAGACGAGGGTGGATTTCGCGGCCTGCGCGAAGATCGGCGGCGCGTCGCCGGTCTGGCCCAGATCGATCCCGCCGAGGGACAGGGCTTCGAGGAGCGGCGGCCCGAAGGAGAACTCGACCCACGTCACCGTGTGGCCGAGGGGTTCGAGGGCGGCCTCGATCGCCCGCTGCTGCTTGGCGACGACGAGGATGCCGTTCTTCTGGTAGCCGATGCGCAGCACGCCCGGTTCGGCCGCACGGGCCATGTTGAGGGCCGGCAGGGCGGCGAGCCCAGCCAGCAGGGTGCGCCTGTGCAGGGTCACGGCGCTCACCGGGCCGCGGCGAGGGAGAGGGGGGCATCCGCCGCCGCCCGGTGCGCCAGCAGGTCGGCGAGGAGGCTGCCCGCGAGCCCGACGCGCTCGCGCACCCCCTGGTCGGTCAGGGCGCCGTCCGTAAATTCGGAATCCGAGGCGTAGACCGTCACCGGCACCTGCAGCGCGCCGAAGAAGCCGAAGAGCGGCCGGAACGAATGCTCCACCACCAGCGCGTGGCGGGGGCCGCCCCCCGTCGCGGCGATGGCGACCGGCTTGCCCGCCAGCGCGGCGGGATCGACCAGATCGAACAGGTGCTTGAACAGCCCGGTATAGCTGCCCTTGTAGACCGGCGAGCCGACGACGAGCCCGTCCGCCTCCTCGATGGCCTCCACCAGCCGCCGTGCGGGGAGGGAGAGCTGGTCCCGCGTCCAGGCGGCGCCGAGGCCGGTGCCCGCATCCACGAAGTCGAACACGCGGGTCTCGACGGGGCCGCGCGCGGCGGCCTCGCGGACGATCAGGTCGACCAGGGTGCGCGTCTTGGAGGGGCGCTGGACGTTCGCGCTCAGGCCGACGAGTCTCGGACGTGTCATCGCGGGATCTTTCTGGTGGGTCTGGCCGCGACGACGCGTATTCCGCGCCGGGCATGCCAAGGTGTCGCCACAAAGAGTGGCGCCGGGCGGCATTCCCGTCAATGAAATGCCTTTTCAAAGATCGCCGTCGCGCCAGACGATATTTCCGGCTTTGCCCGAAGAGGCAGAAAAAGCCTCGCCGCGTGGCGGGACATGCAGGCGAAATGTTCGCCGTACTCATCTTTTGCGCAATGGATATTTGGAAGAACTGTGTCGCCGTGCGAGCGGCGCGGCGAAGAAAATCGCCCCGAGGCGGCGTCCCGGAGAGGAAAACCGCCTCGGGGCCGGCGGCTCAGGACGAGACGCGCACCACGAGCTTGCCGAAGTTGCGGCCCTTGAGCAGGCCGATGAAGGCCTCCGGCGCCTTCTCCAGCCCCTCGACCACGTCCTCGCGGTACTGCACGCGGCCGTCCTTGATCCACGCGCTGACCTCCCGGCGGAACTCCTCGGCCTGGGATGCGAAGTCCCAGACGATGAAGCCCTGGATGCGCAGGCGCTTGGTCAACACCATGCGCATCAGCGCCGGCTGGCGGTCTGGCCCCGGGGGCACCTCGGTGGCGTTGTAGGCCGAGACGAGGCCGCAGACCGGCAGGCGGGCGAAGTCGTTCAGGAGCGGAAGCACCGCGTCGAACACGGCCCCACCGACATTCTCGAAATAGACGTCGATGCCCTTGGGGCAGGCGCGGGCGAGGGCGTCGGCGAAGTCCGGGGCGCGGTGATCGACCGCCGCGTCGAAGCCCAGTTCCTCGGTGAGGTAGCGGCACTTGTCCGGCCCGCCCGCGATGCCCACCGCCCGCGCGCCCTTCAGCCGGGCGATCTGCCCGACCATGGAGCCCACCGGCCCCGTGGCGGCGGCGACCACGACGGTCTCACCCGCCTTCGGCTGGCCGATGTTGAGCAGGCCCGTATAGGCCGTCATGCCCGGCATCCCGAGGACGCCCAGCGCCGTGGAGGGCGGGGCCTGCGCCGGGTCGATCCGGCGGGAGCCCTTGCCGTCCGTGACGAAGTATTCCTGCCAGCCGGCGAAGGCGGTCAGCAACTCGCCGACCTTGTAGTCGGGATGGTTCGAGGCCACGACCTCGCCGACCGTCTCGGCGGTGATCGGCGCTCCGATCTCCACGGGGGCGGCGTAGGATTTCGCCGCGCTCATCCGGCCGCGCATGTAGGGGTCGAGGGAGAGCCATTTCGTCCGAAGCAGCACCTGCCCCGGACCCGGCTCGGGCACGGGCACCTCTTCGAGGCGGAAATCGTCGGGCTTGGGTTCGCCGTGCGGGCGGGAAGCCAGGACGATGCGGCGGTTCATGGCGGCCATGGGGGACCCCGGATGCGCGAGAGGTGGACTGGGCCCCGGATCTGGGGCGTACGGCCCGCCGAAGCAAATCGGCAACGACCGGGACGCGGGCGCGTTGGTCTTGTCCTGCGACGGGAGATGAGGAATGCGCGCGTTCGTGGCCGGTCTCTGCCTGGCGGCCCTGGCCTTCGGGGCCTCGGCGGCCCGCGACCCCCTGGCCGCCCAGCGCTGGCGCTCGCGCATCCTCGTGGTCTCGGCGCCCAGCGCCGGGGATGCCGGGCTTAAGGCCCAGCGCGCCGCCCTCGGGCCGGTGCGGGACGGCCTCGCCGAGCGGAACCTCGTCGTGATGGAGGCGGTGGGCACCGGGCCGGAGGCGACGGCCCTGCGCAAGCGCTTGCGTCTGCCGCCGGAGGCGTTCCGCGCCGTGCTGATCGGCAAGGACGGCGGATCGAAGCTCGTCTCCGAGGAGCCGATCCCGCCGCAGACCCTGTTCGCCACCATCGACGCCATGCCGATGCGGAAGGACGAGATGCGGACCCGCTCGAGCGGCCCGTGATCCGGGGACGGGGCCTACGCGACACGAACGGTTAAGCCTACCCGCCTATCACCGGGAGGTGCCTGGCCGCCCGTCCGGCCGTCCTCCCGATCCTCCGCGAAGACGCTCGACCGATGACCCGTGAACAAGTCGCCACCGCACTCCGCCGCCTCGTCGCTTCGCAGGTCGAGGATATCGAGCGCGCGGTCCGCGATGGTCACAAGACCATCGCCCTCAACGAGCTGGCCGACCTCAACCGCCAGCTCAAGGCCTTCGCCGCCGCACTGAAGAAGGCGCCGGCGCGGATTTGATGTCCCGCCGCCGGACTCGCTAGGATAGTGTCCCAGAGCGCGCAAGACGCGGCCTGATATTCAAGTATCGAGCGTACTATTTGCCTCTTTATTGAGTCGATCTGCACGAATTTCGAGACGTTGACTCCCGATCCGAGAAAAATGTAGATATCGATGCCGGTGGCGAATGCTATGTCGGCTCATCACGGCCGGGTTGTGTTTGTTCGATACTTCTACAACCGGCCGACCAGCTTGGGAGTTTCCCATGAGCTTTGGCCAAGATTTCGACTTCAGCTACGACTCGATCTACAATCACGTCCAGTCGGAGCTGTCGCACCTCGCGCAGTTCCTGCCGCCGGAGGTGACGGTCCCGACCTTCGACGATGTCGCCGAAGACGTCGCCTTCCTCGACGACCTGGATGCGATCGCGCGGGAGATCCCGCAGGTCGAGGTCCCGACCCCGTTCACCCTGCCGCATGACGGTACGTTCGATTTCGGGGGCGTCCAGCCGCACCGGGTCGAGCAGCACGGCCCCGACTTCTCGACCGTGACCGAGACCTGGAACTACGACACGTCGAGCCATACCGGCACCGGCTCGCAGGGCTGGTCGAATTCCGGCTCGTTCGCGGATGCCTTCCCGAAGCCCGTCTCCACCAAGACGGCCTGAAGTGACGGCGCCGGTCGCCCGCTCGCGGCGCGGCCGGCGTCCTGCCTACTTCTGCATCGCCTCGGCCTCGCACTGGGCGTAGGCCGAACTCGCCTTCACGTAGGCGTTGAGTTTCTGGAGATAGGCCTCGGCCAGGGGCCGGAACGCCTGGGCCTGGATGTTAAAGACCTTCACCGCATCGTTGTAGCTGTAGGCCTCCCAGCCGGGGCAGCCCTCCTTGGCGTCGAGGCAGGCGGGCTTCTGCGGCAAAGCCGGCTTGACGGGCCGCTCGCCGATCGCGGGCGGCGTGGGCACCGTGCAGGTCGTCGCGACCGGCGCGGGGGCCGCCTGGGCCGGCGGTGCGGGCGGCTTGGCCGGGGGCGCCGCCAGCGCCGCAGCGGGCCATAGGGCGCCCGCAAGGAGGAGAAGCAGGCCGCGCGTCATCCGGAACACTCCGCCATCGCCCCGCCGGGAGGGCGGGGGAGCCGGCGGGTTCTGCGATATCAGGCGCGCGGCGACAAGCGCGGCGCCGCGCCCCGGACGTCGGCGGCGGCCCGCGAGGTCCGCACCAGGGCCGTGACCGGCAGCGCGAGGCCCACCGCGAGCACCCACCACGCCGGCCGGATCGGGCCGGAGAAGTCGAGATTCGCCGCCAGGACGAGGCTCGCCGGCACGCCGCTGGCGAGCCCGTACCACGCCGCCTCCAGCCCTGCCGTCAGCAGGGCAGCGGCGATGGCGAGGAGCAGCAGCGCCCAGGGCCGCTCGGGCAGGCGGAACTTGCGCATGATCCGCCAGCCCATCAGCAGCAGGAACACGCCCGTCCAGAAGACCGGCGCGGAGACGTCGATCTTCGCCTGCAGGAAGTAGTGGACGAGGCCCAGCACGGTGATCGTGTAGACGAGCCGGTGCAGCCGGTGCCAGTTCGGGCCCATGTTGCGGATCGCGGCATCGGTCGAGGTGGCGCCAAGCGCGATTAGCCCGGCCAGGGCGACGAAGCCGATCGTCAGGTAGATCCGCAGGGCGATCTCCGAGACGACCTTCACGAGGTCGAAATTCTGGTCGGCGACGTAGAGGGCGAGGTGGGCCAGGGCGTAGGCCATGGTGGTCACGCCGAGCATCCGCCGCACAAGGATCAGCTTGGGCCAATCCGCGATGCGCCGCAGGGGCGTGATGGCGAGGCCCGCCAGCAGGAAGCGCACGGCCCATTCGCCGGTCCCGTGGATCAGCGCGGTGACGGGCTTCGCCCCGAGCGCGTCCAGCCGGTAGGCGATGGCGAGTTCGCAGGCCGGCGCGAGACAGGCGAGGAACAGGACGAGCTTCAGCCAGGAGAGCCGGCCCGCCCTGTCGAGCCAGGGCCAGATCCGGGGAGCCGGGCGGGGAGCCAGGGATGCGGTGCGCGTCATCGGGATCGGTTTCTGGGACACGGAGACGGTAACGGCGGGGCGGCCGTTCCGTCCCCTCGCGGGTCAGTTCGCCGCGCCGCCGCCCCCGGTTACGCCGCCGGCCGGTTGACGCGGGGAGAACACGGCCGACATTGGGCCGTCGCGAGAAAAGGACCATCGCCGCCATGCAGTACCGCCGTCTCGGCCGCTCCGGCCTCAAGGTCTCGCCGATCTGCCTCGGCACGATGATGTTCGGTGGCCCGACCGACGAGGCCGATGCCGGCCGGATCGTGTCCCATGCCCGCGAGACGGGGGTGAATTTCATCGACACGGCGAACGTCTACACCGAGGGGCGCTCCGAGGAGGTCACCGGCCGGCTCATCGCCGCCGACCGCCATGCCTGGGTGCTGGCGACCAAGGTCGCGACGCCGACCGGCAAGGGCCCGCAGGAGGGCGGCCTCTCCCGCGTGCACATCATGAAGGCGGTCGAGGACAGCCTGCGCCGGCTCGGCACCGACTTCATCGACATCTACTACCTGCACAAGGAAGATCACGGGACGCCGCTCTCCGAGACCGTGCGGGCGATGGCCGACCTCGTCCGGGCCGGCAAGATCCGCCATTTCGGTGTCTCGAACCACCGCGCGTGGCGCGTCGCGGAGATCTGCCGCCTGTGCGACGAGGCCGGCATCGACCGCCCGGTGGTGAGCCAGCCCTATTACAACGCCTTCAACCGGATGCCGGAGACCGAGCACCTGCCGGCCTGCGCCCATTACGGGCTCGGGGTGTTCCCCTATTCGCCCCTCGCGCGCGGCGTGCTCACCGGCAAGTACGATCCCGATGCCCCGCCGCCGCAGGAAACCCGCGCGGGCCGGGCCGACACGCGCATGATGCAGACCGAGTGGCGGCCGGAATCCCTGAGGATCGCCCGCCTGTTCCGCGACCACGCGCAGGCGCGGGGCATCACCGCCGGGCAGTTCGCCACGGCCTGGGTGCTCAACAACCGCCTCGTGACGGGGGTGATCGCCGGGCCGCGCACCTTCGCGCAATGGGAGGAATATGTCGGCGCCCTCGCCTACGCCTTCACGGCCGAGGACGAGGCGCTGGTGGACGCGCATGTGGCGGTGGGCCACCCCTCGACGCCCGGCTACAACGACCCGGCCTACCCGATCGAGGGGCGCCTGCCGCGGTCGGGCGAGGGCTGACGGCCGCTAGGACGCCTTGGCGATCGGCGCGCGGAGCGCCGGCAGGAGGCTCCGGCTCGCCTCCTCGAAGGTGGTGAGCCAGTCCTCGACCACGATCACCCGCTGGTCGGCGGCGTGGGCGCGCTCCTCCGCCCGCTGTACGCGGGCATCGGCACGGGCCTGGATCGCGTCGATCCGGGCCTCCGCCAGGGCCTGGATCTCGCGGGCCTTCGCCTCGGCCTGGGCCTGCGCCTGGGCGACGAGGCCCTTGTAGCGCTCGACATCGTCCAGGGCGCGCCTGAGATCGCCCGCCAGGACCTCGTAGGCGGCATTCCGCTCGCGCAGCCGCTCGTCCTGCACCTGCGCGGCGGCCCCGGCCGCCGAGATCGTCTCCACGAGCCCCGTCCAATCGGAGACGTGGTGCCGCTCCGCCTGCACCTCGATCATCGACGCGGGTCGCGACACCCGCGCCGGGTTCGAGGAGGCCTGCGGGGGCCGGAGGCGCCGCGGCGCCCGGACGATGGTGGCGGCGATGCGGGCGTCGAGCTGGTCCCAGAACCCTTCGTCTATCCCTGGCATGACGGTCCCCTGTCCCCTGCGGACCGTCACGCCACGGCGGCGCGGCCGATGCTGGAGCGGATCGCGGCAGCCTCGTCGGAACCCGGCGCGAACTCGGACTCGATCGCCTCGGCGATGCGGCGCAGCCAGCCCTCGGCGGTCTCGGCCCGCTCCTCGGCGACCCGGGCGCGGTCCTCGGCGGCCTTGATCAGGGCGTTGGCCTGGGCCTGGATCTCCCGCGTGCGCTGCTCGGCCGCCTGCACTTGGCTGCGGGCGGCCTGCATGTCGGCGCGCACTTGGTCAAGCAGTTCCTGGGTGCGGAACTCCTGCTCCTGGGCCCGGTCCTCGACGTCGCGGATGTAGCTCGCCGCATCGCGGACCCGGTCCAGCAGACCAGCCATCTTCTCCGAGTTCGGGAACCCGTCGAAGGTGCCCCGCTCGGGGGAGGACTTGCCGGCCGTGTTCAGCAGCAGGATCTTCTTGACCTGCTCGGCGTTCGCGAACTTCTTGCCCTTGTCCATCAGGGAGCTGACCGTGGGGTTCTGATCGTTGTTGTGGTCGTCCATCGGTCCCTGTCCCGTTTCGTCCCTGTTGCGGTAGTCCCCGGCACGGGCCGGGCACGGTGAGAGCGAGCGGCTCAGACGCCGGTATGGACGCCGGTCAGAAGGTTCTTGGCGGCGTTGTCGATGCGCTGCAACCACTTCTCGGCGGTCACGGCGCGCAGGTTGGCGGCGCGGGTCTTCTCCTCGGCGATCTTCACGCGGCCGTCGGCCTCGTTGCGGATCGAGCGGATCTGGGCCTCGGCGGCGAGCCGGATGTCCTGCACCTGGGCGTCGGCCTCGGCCTGGATCCGCTGGACGCGGGCATCGGCCTGAAGCTGCGTCTCGGCGGCCTGCTTTTCGAAGAGACGCAGGCGCTGGTGGACGTCGCGGAGTTCCTTCTGCAGGTCCTGCAGGGTCTCCTTGTACGACTTGGCCTGCTCCTTCACCCGCGAGCGCTGCTCGTCGGCGTAGCCGGCCATGCCGTTGATGATGTCGAGGGTGGCCGTCCAGTCGGACAGGTCCTCGCCGGAGGCCGGGTCCAGCTCGGCCGCCGCCGCATATTGCGCGGCGTACTGGGCCGAGGCCGCGATGGACGCCTGCGCCGTCGCCTGGGGCGCGACCGGGGCTGCCATCTGGGCCGTCACCTGCGGCCGGATCGCCTCCGCCGCCACCTCCACCGCGTCCTCGTCGCGAGACGCGGCCGGGTTATCGAGACTGGACTTCAACACAAGAATTTCGGCGCTCCTTTGATCAGGTATAGCGTCGAGCCCTTCCGCAAACTGGTTCAAGATTTGCGACCAGGGAGTGCGCGCAGTCACCGCCATGTTTCTGCCCTCCACACGAAAACTTAATCTAATCGTATGTGGACCATGGCCATGGTTAATGCGCAGTTAACATGCAGTTGCCGGGTAAGCCTTTTCTAATCTGTCCTGCCGCGGATTAACATGTGAGCGGCAGTTTTTGCCGGGTCGAGCGCATAGCTCAGTCGATCGCGCTGCGTTGCACTGTGCTGGACGATCCGCCCACGCCAGGCAGTATCGCAACCCCCGGTGGTTCAATCGCTTTAGGATCAGAAGCAAGCCGGAAGAAATACAACCCCGACTGGCATCGACGCCCCCGCGAAGACCCAATGGGCAGATTTTCACAAGGGCGAGGGGTGCCGGGGAATGCTTGCGCGGGGCGAAGAAGTCGCTCCCGCGTTCCGATGAATACTGGCCGGGGCGTGCGTTCGAAAACGCCCCGGCCGCGTTAAAAAATCACCGGGTCCGGTGGCCGGCGCCCTGCGCGCGGGTGGCGAGCCAGACGACATGACGCGCCCCGCGCCGGCCACCGGAGCGGGGGCGCACCTCGTACACCGCGAAGCCGCCGTTCTGCAAGCGCGCCTTGAACTTGCGGTCCGGCCCGCCCGACCACACGCCGAGCACGCCGTTCGGGCTCAGCGCCCACAGGGCGCGCTTCACCCCCCAGCTGTCGTAGAGGCGGTCGTTCTCCCGCCGGGTCAGGCCCTCGGGGCCGTTGTCGACGTCGAGGAGGATCGCGTCCCAGGCGCCCTCGCCGGACTGGATCAGGCGGTTCACGTCGGCCTCGTGCAGGGCGAGGCGGGGATCGTCGAGGCAGCCCTTGAACACGCCGGTCAGGGGGCCCTTCGCCCAGGCGATGACCTTGGGCACCAGTTCGGCGACCGCGACATGCGCGTCGGGGCCGAGATTCGCGAGCGCGGCGCGCAGGGTGAAGCCCATGCCGAGCCCGCCAATCAGCACGCGCGGGGCGCGCATCCCGGCCAGCCGTTCGCAGGCGAGGACGGCCAGCGCCTCCTCCGAGCCGCCGCGGAAGCTGTTCATCAGTTCGTTCGATCCGGCGAAGATCGAGAACTCATGGCCGCGCTGCATCAGCCGCAGGGGCGCCTCGCAGCCGGGGACGGGGCCGGTGTCGATCTCGATCCAGGGAAGCACGGGTCACTCTCACGCCGCGCGAAGGCGGCTCCGGGTCAGGCCGCGCGGCCTGCCTCACAGACGAGGTAGATGCTCGCGCAGAGGTCGGGATAGACCTGACCGAGCGCATAGCATCCATCGAGGTAGTCCTGCGAGACGATATCCGTCTCGAGCAGCGCGTCCCACTGGAAGTTCGCCAGCGCCTTGAAGAAGATCCCGGAGCGGTGGACGACGCGCAGGCCCGCCGCCACGGCGTCGCGCTCCAGGGTGTCGAGGGCGTAGGTGCGGCGGTGGCCGTGCTGGCGCTCGGCCTCGGTGACGGCGCTGTGGTGCGGGATCAAGCCCATCCGCACGGCGATCTGCCGGGAGGGCGCGTTGGCGTTCGGGCAGGCGACGAGGAGGCGCCCGCCCTCGGCGAGCCATTCGTCGTTCACCCGCCGCAGGACGCCGACCGGGTCGTCGAGATGTTCGAGGACATGGGTGAGCACCACCGTGTCGAAGCGACCGGGGAGGGCGGCCTCCTCGAAGGTGGCGTGGGTGATGGTCGCCGCGTCGCCGAGTCGGTCGCGCGCGGCCTCCACGGCCTCGCCGGAGGCCTCGACGCAGGTGATGTCGGAGAAGTGTGGTGTCAGCCGCTTGGTGAAGTCGCCCCGGAAGCTGCCGAGTTCGAGCAGCCGGCCCGGCCGGAAGAACGGCGTGAAGGCGCGCACCATGTAGCCGTGCATGACATCGAAATCGAAGTCGTAGGCGTAGCGGTGCCCCTGCACATCCTGCGCCTCACGGTCGAAATCGCGTGGTCCGGTCATGGTCCGTTTCCCTGATCCGGCGCCCCGTCACGGGACAAGCCGCGCCGCGCCGAAACCGAATCGCCCGAACGCATCGCCGTTGTAGAGGAGGTACGTGGCCCCGTCGCAGGTGAAGGCGTTCGGGTAGCATTGCATCGCCCCGTCCCATTCGCCCGCCACGCCCGGCAGGCCGAGCATGGCATCGTCCCGCGTCCAGGTGGCGAGGTCGTCGGACCACGCATGGCCGAGGCGGTAGCCCCGCGACGGATCGGTGCGGAAGCCGATCTGCTCGCGGTAGCAGAACACCATGTGGTGGCGCCCGTCCCGGTCGAAGACGGTGGGCAGCGCTTGGCACTCCGTGGGGCCGAGGCGGTCGGGTACGATCCGGCGCCCGTCCTCCTTCACCCAGGCGATCCCGTCCGCCGAGGTGGCGTGCCCGATCTTGTAGACCCGTTCGGCCTCCGCGCCGGGCGCTGGCCGGGTCCACTCGGTGCCGAAAATGTACCACATGTGGAACCGGCCGCCGATCACCCGCACGATCCCGTCGCCTACGAGGAAGGGCTCGTTCAGGGTGGCCGAGAGCACCGGCCCGGTCCCGTGCCGGGTGAAGGTGAGGCCGCCATCGGTGCTGATGGCGAGGCCGATTCCGGTCTCGACGGAGACCGAGACGCGGCGGCTCCATCCCGTCGTGTAGCCGAAGACCCGATCCCCATGAGCCAGCACGGTCATCGGGAAGATGCCGTGCTCATCGAAGGTGCCCAACCCGCCGGGCTCGATCACCGGGCTCTGGCTGACGCCGAGGACGGCCGAGAGATCGCGGGTGAAATCCGCGAAGGCGACGAGGCTGCGGTACTTCCCGTCCGGATCGCGGCTGCGGGTGGAGAAGTAGACCCGCACGCGGTCGTCCAGCACGAGGGCCTGCGGCCCCTGCGCGAATGCGCCGATGCCGAAGGGCAGCGGATGCGCCGTCAGGTCGAAGACGAGGCCGAGCCTGTCCCAGCGCATCGGCCTCACCCCATCGGCCCGTCGAGGACGGCGAGGCCGAAGCCACCGCGCCCGACATCGTTGCCGAGATAGGCGAGGTAGGTGCGCCCATCGACGGCGAAGACGTGCGGGTAGCTCACCATCTGCGCGTCCCACCCCTCCGCCGAGACGTCGAGGCCGGCGCGCTCGTCCGCGCGGGTCCATGTCACGAGGTCGTCGCTCCAGGCGTAGCCGATGCGGTAGCCGCGTTCATGGCCCCGGTAATCGGTGCTGTACCGGTAGCAGAAATGCATGTGGTAGCGCCCGCCCGCGAAGAAGACGTCGGGGCTCGCCTGCGCCTCGTCGGGCTCGATCCGGGGCGGGATCAGGTCACGGCCCGCCTTGGTCCAGGTCAGCCCGTCGGGCGAGGTCGCCATGCGGATGCGATAGACCGGCTCGGCCCGGCCACCATGCATCTTCCAACTCCGGCCGGCGATGTAGAACAGGTACCAGACGCCGCCGAAGATGCGGACCTTGGGGCCACTCATCACGAAGGGCTCGTCCGGGCCGTAGGGCAGGATCGGCCCCGGTCCCAGACGCTCGAAGCGGATGCCGCCGTCGCGGCTCACGGCGCAGCCGATGGCCGTGTTGAAGGGCACCGATTCGCAGCGCGTCCAGCCGGCGTAATAGGCCCGCACCTCGTCCCCGTGACGGATCACCGAAACGGGATAGACGCCGAACTCGTCGAAGGCGCCGGTCTGCCCCAGGGGCAGGATCGGTGCCTCGGCCACGGCGCGGATCGTGAACAGGTCGGCCCGGTCGAGATCGACATAGGCGCTGTGACTCACGTATTGCCCCGCCGCGTCGGCGGGCGGGCGGCAGGAAAAGTAGATCCGCACGACGTCGCCGCAGATCAGGGCGCTCGGCGCCTGCGCGAACTCCTTCAGCCAGGGCCTGTCGTGGACCGCCATGGGGTCGAAGACCCGTCCGAGCTTGCGCCAATGCGGCACGTCGTTCCCCCATCCCGCGATGGCGCAGACTACCCGCGCAGCCCTTGCGGCGGAAGGCGAATGCCCGTAAGTTACGCGCAACATTTCTGATGGCAGTCGCGAGGCTGCGGTTTGGAGTGGGCCCCCGGGCCCGCTCTTTTTTTTGGCCGCAACGTCGCCTCTGAAGCGGGCTCTTGCGCGAAACCTCCATGGCCGACATTCCCTCCGATCTCGCGGAACCGCGCCTCACCGGCGAGACCGGCGTGGGCGCCCAGGTGGCGCGCGTCATCGAAGGCCCGCTGCAGGGCCTCGGCTATCGGCTGGTGCGCGTGAAGGTCTCGGCCCAGAACGGCTGCACCGTGCAGATCATGCTGGAGCGGCCGGACGGGACCTGCACCATCGACGATTGCGAGGCGGCGAGCCGCGTCCTGTCGCCGATCCTCGACCTCGACGATCCGGTGGGCGGCGCCTACAACCTCGAAATGTCCTCGCCGGGCATCGACCGGCCGCTGGTGCGGGTCTCGGACTTCGCCCGCTGGGCGGGGCACGAGGCGAAGCTGGAACTGGCCGTGCCGCTGGACGGACGCAAGCGCTTCCGGGGCATCCTCGGCACGCCGGATGCCCAGGGCAAGACGGTGCCGGTCGACCTGCCCGACGTGAAGGAGGGCCTGCCGAGCCGCATCGCGGTGCCGCTGCGCGACCTTGCGGAGGCCCATCTCGTCCTCACCGACGAACTGGTGCGCGAATCCCTGCGCCGGGGCGGCCCGCCCGCCGACGAGATGGATGATGTCGAGGAGGAGGACGAGGCCCCGCCGCGTCCGGCTCCGCGCAAGGCCGCCTCACCGAAGGCCAAGTCGGGGGCCAAGTCGCCGGGCAAGGCGCCCGCCGGCAAGACGACCAAGTTTCCGGCCAGGAAGCCGGCCGCCGAGAAGTCCGCGCGGAGCGGGCCGAAGGGGCCGGTCATCACCAAGGCCGCCCGGCTCAAGGGCCAGGACGAACCGCTCTAGAATTCCCGTTTGAGAAGAAGGACCTGAACCCATGGCCGTCGTCAGCGCCAACAGGCTCGAACTCCTCCAGATCGCCGACGCGGTCGCCCGCGAGAAAGTGATCGACCGCAGCATCGTCATCGAGGCGATGGAGGAGGCGATCGCCAAGGCCGCCCGCTCCCGCTACGGCGCCGAGACGGACGTGCAC
This sequence comes from Methylobacterium litchii, assembly GCF_038442315.1. NCBI lineage: Bacteria > Pseudomonadati > Pseudomonadota > Alphaproteobacteria > Hyphomicrobiales > Methylobacteriaceae > Methylobacterium > Methylobacterium litchii. The sequence continues at coordinate 49,239 of NZ_JBBXMY010000011.1, forward strand.
GCCGAGATCGATTCGAAGAGCGGCGCGCTGCGCCTCTCCCGCCACCTGCTGGTGGTGGAGCAGGTCGAGAACGACGCCCGCGAGATCACGCTGGATCAGGCCCGCCGCTTCAACCCCGGCGCGCTGGTGGGCGATGTCATCTCCGACACCCTGCCGCCCTTCGATTTCGGCCGCGTCGCCGCCCAGTCGGCCAAGCAGGTCATCGTCCAGAAGGTCCGCGACGCCGAGCGCGCCCGGATGTTCGACGAGTACAAGGACCGCATCGGCGAGATCCTGAACGGCGTCGTGAAGCGCGTCGAGTACGGCAACGTCATCGTGGATCTCGGCCGTGGCGAGGGCATCGTCCGCCGCGACGAGATGATCCCGCGCGAGACCTTCCGCCCCGGCGACCGCATCCGCTCGTACCTGTTTGACGTGCGCTCGGAAGTGCGCGGGCCGCAGATCTTCCTGTCGCGCTCGCACCCGCAATTCATGGCCAAGCTGTTCGGCCAGGAAGTGCCGGAAATCTACGACGGCATCGTCGAGGTGAAGGCGGTGGCCCGCGATCCGGGCTCCCGCGCCAAGATCGCCGTAATCTCCCGCGACGGGTCCATCGACCCGGTCGGCGCCTGCGTCGGCATGCGCGGCTCCCGCGTCCAGGCGGTGGTGGCCGAGCTGCAGGGCGAGAAGATCGACATCATCCCGTGGTCGGAGGATCAGGCGACCTTCATCGTCAACGCCCTCCAGCCCGCCGAGGTGGTGAAGGTGGTGCTCGACGAGGAGGCCGACCGCATCGAGGTGGTGGTGCCGGATGACCAGCTCTCGCTCGCCATCGGCCGTCGCGGCCAGAACGTGCGCCTCGCCTCGCAGCTCACCGGCTGGGACATCGACATCCTGACCGAGGCCGAGGAATCGGAGCGCCGCCAGAAGGAGTTCGCCGAGCGGACCCAGACCTTCATGGAAGCCCTCGACGTGGACGAGACCGTCGGCCAGCTGCTGGCGGCGGAAGGCTTCCGCTCGGTGGAGGAGATCGCCTTCGTCGAGACCGGGGAGCTGTCGAACATCCAGGGCCTCGATGAGGAGACCGGCGCCGAGATCCAGGCTCGTGCCCAGGATCACCTCGCCCGGATCGAGCAGGAGTACGATGATCGCCGCCGTGAACTCGGCGTCTCGGACGACCTGCGCGAGCTCGAGGGCATCACCACGCCGATGATGGTGGCGCTCGGCGAGAACGACGTGAAGTCGGTCGAGGATCTGGCGGGCTGCGCCACGGACGACCTCGTGGGCTACACCGAGGGCCGTGGGCCGGAGGCCGTGCGCCACGCGGGCTTCCTCGACGGGTTCGAGGTGTCGCGGGCCGAGGCCGAGGCGCTGATCATGGCCGCCCGCGTCCATGCGGGCTGGATCGAGGCTCCGGCCGAATCGGAGGAGCAGGCCGACGGTGAGGCCGAGGGCGAGGACGCCGAGGGCGAGGCCGAGCCGGCCGAGCAGCAGGCCTGAGCGAGGGGGCCGGGCGCCGCAGCATGAGCGAGGCCGTGGACGACACGACGGAGGCCGGGATCGAGGATGCCCTCGATTCGGGCCCCGACCACGCGGGCCCCGGCCGCCGTGCGCGCACGCGCACCTGCATCGTCACGCGGGTGGCCCAGGCCCCCGACGCGATGATCCGCTTCGTGCGCGGCCCGGACGGGACCGTCGTGCCGGACCTGCGGGGCAAGCTGCCCGGCCGGGGCGCCTGGATCAGCGCCCGGCGCGAGGTCGTGGCGACGGCGGTGAAGAAAAACCTGTTCTCACGGGCGTTTAAGGGGCCGACCACGGTCGGGGCCGATCTCCCCGACCGACTCGGCGAGGCCTTGCGCGCCGAGTTGCGGCAGGCAATTGCGATGGCCAACAAGGCGGGCAGCATCGTCGCCGGCTTCGGCAAGGTCGAATCGGCCATCGGGGCGGATCCCGGCGTCGCGGCGGTGATTCACGCCGCCGAAGCCAGTCCGGACGGGCGCAGGAAGATCGCTGCGGCCTTGATGCGAAGGCATGGACAAGCCATATCGGGTATCCCGATCGTCGATGACTTGTCCGAAGACGAATTGGACATGGCTTTGGGTCGGGATCATGTGATACACGCTGCGCTCGTCGCAGGAGCCGGAGCTGCCGGCTGCCTGTCGCGTTGGCGTCGGCTACGCTCGTTCGAGGGCGCCGCCACGGCGACCGAGGAGCCCGAGACTGCCTGACACGGCGGGATCGTACGAGCCCCACGAGACGATACGAGATTGACTGCGCAGCCGGCGCCACCGGGGCGCAGTCCACGGCACGAATGGAAACCCCCAGGGTTCTGACTGGATGAGTGATACGAACAACCCGGGCGACAAGACTGCGGAGCGGGGCCCCCGCAAGCCGCTTTCCTTGAAGCGTCCGATCGAACAGGGCGTGGTGCGTCAGAGCTTCTCCCATGGCCGCACGAAGCAGGTCATGGTCGAGACTGTGAAGCGCCGCGTCGGTGCCCCGGCGAACCCGGCTCCGACAACGCCCGCACCGCGTCCCGCCGCCAATGCCCGCCCCGCCGGGGCGGCACCGGCCGGATCGCAGCGTCCGCCGCAGCGTCCCGCTGCCGGTGGCGTCGTCCTCCGCACCCTGAGCGAACAGGAAAGTGCGGCCCGCGCCGCCGCCCTGGCCGACGCCCAGCGTCGCGAGGCGGATGCCCGCCGCAAGGCCGAGGAGGATGCCGCTGCCCAGCGCGCCGCCGCCGAGGCCGAGGCCCGCCGTCAGCGCGAGGAGGCGGAAGCCCGCCGCCGCGCCGAGGAGGAGGCCGCCCGTGCCGCCGCCGAGGCGAAGGCCGCCGAGGAGGCTGCCCGCAAGGCTGCCGCCGAGGCTCAGGCTGCCGCCGCCGCGCAAGCCGCCGCCGCGACCCCGGCTCCGGCCGCTCCCGCGCCTTCCGCTCCGGCCCCCGCTGCCCCGGCGCCCGCCGCGTCCGCTCCGGCCGCCGCCAGCCCGGCTCCCGCTCAGGCGGCCGTCCAGGCTCCGGCCCCCGCCGCTCCCCAGACGCCGGCCCCGGCTGCCGTCCAGGCTCCGGTCTCCGCGCCGCGTCAGCTGGCCGCTCCGGCGCGCCAGCCGTCGGCCGCGCGTCCGGCCGGTGCCGGCCGTCCCGCCGCTGCGGCGGGTCAGGCTCCGCGTCCGTCCGCCCCGCCGGCTCCGCGCCCGGCGTCGAACGAGCCGCGCAAGATCCTCACGGCCGACAACCGCAAGCCGCGTGACCTGAACTTCATGGCCCGCCCGGCGCCCGCGCCGGAGCCCGAGAAGTCGGCCACGCCCACCACGGCGGCCCGTCCGGCCGGTGCTACGGCGGCCCGCCCGGCCGCCGGTCGCGGCGCGCAGACCAACGAGGACGAGTCGGAGACGAAGCGGGTCATCCGCCGTCCCGGCATGCCGCTTAAGATCATCACCCCGCCCAAGACCCCCAAGGGTCCGGGCGGCGACCGCAACCGCGGCCGTCTGACGATCGCCAACGCCACCGCTGGTGAGGACGAGCGTACGCGCTCCGTCGCCTCGTTCCGCCGCCGCCAGCAGCGGATGAGCGGCCGTGGCCAGGTGGAGCAGAAGGAAAAGCTGTCCCGCGAGGTGACGATCCCCGAGACGATCACCATCCAGGAGCTCGCCAACCGCATGTCGGAGCGGGCGGTGGATGTGATCCGCATGCTGATGAAGCAGGGCCAGATCCACAAGATCACCGACGTGATCGATTCGGACTCCGCCCAGCTCATCGCCGAGGAGATGGGCCACACGGTCCGCCGCGTCGCCGAGTCGGACGTCGAAGAGGGTCTGTCCTCGGACGAGCCGGATCTGGAGGAGGATCTCGATCCCCGTCCGCCGGTCGTCACGATCATGGGCCACGTCGATCACGGCAAGACCTCGCTGCTCGACGCGATCCGCAAGGCCAACGTCGCCGACGACGAGGCCGGCGGCATCACGCAGCATATCGGCGCCTATCAGGTGGCGTCGCCCTCCGGCGACCTCATCACCTTCATCGACACCCCCGGCCACGCGGCCTTCACCTCCATGCGCGCCCGTGGCGCCAAGGTGACGGACATCGTGGTGATCGTGGTGGCGGCCGATGACGGCGTCATGCCCCAGACCATCGAGGCGATTCAGCACGCGAAGGCGGCGAACGTCCCGATGATCATCGCGATCAACAAGATCGACAAGCCGGACGCGAACCCGCAGCGGGTCCGCACCGAGCTGCTGCAGCACGACATCCAGGTCGAGTCCATGGGTGGCGAGACCCTGGAATTCGAGGTGTCGGCCAAGACCGGCGACGGTCTGCCCGACCTCCTCGAGGGTCTGCAGCTCCAGGCCGAGATCATGAACCTCCGCGCCAACGAGAAGCGCGATGGCGAGGGCACCGTGATCGAGGCGCAGCTGGATCGCGGCCGTGGTCCCGTGGCCACCGTGCTCGTGCAGCGCGGCACGCTCTTCACCGGCGACATCGTCGTGGCCGGTGCCGAGTGGGGTAAGGTCCGCGCCCTCATCGACGACCTCGGCGAGAACGTTCAGTACGCCGGCCCGTCGGTGCCGGTGGAGGTTCTGGGCTTCAACGGCACGCCCGATGCCGGTGACCGCGTGATCGTGGTCCCGACCGAGGCCCGTGCCCGCGAAGTCACCGAGTACCGCGCCCGCATCAAGCGCGAGCGCATCGCGGCCCGCACCGGCGGTGCCAACCGCTCGCTCGTCGACATGATGCGCGAGGCCAAGGAAGGCTCGCTCCGCAAGGAACTGCCCGTCCTCATCAAGGGCGACGTGCAGGGCTCGGTCGAGGCCATCGTGGGTGCCCTGGAGAAGCTTGGCAACGACGAGGTCGCGGCCCGCATCCTGCTCTCGGGCGTCGGCGGCATCACCGAGTCGGACATCACCCTGGCCCAGGCCTCCAAGGCGGTGGTGATCGGCTTCAACGTCCGCGCCCACAAGGAGGCCCGCGAGGCCGCCGAGCGCGCGGGTGTCGATATCCGCTACTACAACATCATCTACGACCTCGTGGACGACATTAAAGCCACGCTGTCGGGGATGCTCCCGCCGACGCTCCGCGAGGAGCGCCTGGGCGAGGCGACGATCCTGCAGGTCTTCGAGGTGTCGAAGGTCGGCAAGGTCGCCGGTTGCCGCGTCACCGACGGTGTCGTGGAGCGCGGCGCCCATGTCCGCCTCGTGCGCGACAGCGTCGTCATCCACGAAGGCAAGCTCAAGACCCTCAAGCGTCTCAAGGACGACGCGAAGGAGGTCACGAGCGGCCAGGAATGCGGCATGGCCTTCGAGAACTTCGAGAACATGCGCGCAGGCGACGAGATCGAGTGCTACCGGGTCGAAGAGATCCGCCGCACGCTCTGATCGTCCGGACGAACCGTCCGGACCGGGCGGCCGCGGCACATGCCGCGGCCGTCTTTTCTTTTTCGAGGAGGCAGGGCCCCCCTCACGGCGGGGCCTTAGCTCACGGACATGGCACAGAAACCCACACCGACAGGCCCTACCCAGCGCCAGCAGCGCGTCGCGGAGCTCATCCGCCATGCGCTCGCCGAGGTGCTGCAGCGGGGCGACATCCAGGATCCCGTGCTCGGCTCGCATGTCGTGACGGTGCCGGAGGTGCGGATGTCTCCGGACCTGAAGCTGGCGACGGCCTACATCATGCCGCTCGGCGGGCAGGATGAGGCCCCGGTCATCGCGGCCCTGGAGCGGAACCAGAAGGTCCTGCGCCAGGAGGTGGCCCGGCGGGTGAACCTGAAATTCGCGCCGGAGCTGCGTTTTCGCCGCGACGAGACCTTCGACGAGGCCGCGCGGATCGACCGCCTGCTCCGCGACGACCGGGTTCGGCGCGATCTCGACGAAACGGATCACGAGTCGGATCATTGATCCGGGAGTGACGCAGGGCGCCGCCCTGCACCCGCAAAAGGACCAAGTCCTTTTGAAACCTTGTTTTTCACGTTCCAGGGCACAGAGGGACATGACGGTTTCCACCGACGATCACGCTCCGGCGCAGCCGGTCGCCGGCCTGCCGGGCGAAGCCCGCAGCCACGACGGGCGCCGCCCTCAGCAGCGCGGTCCCCGGCCCGATCGCCCGAAGCGTAAGGACGTGTCGGGCTGGGTGATCCTCGACAAGCATGTCGGCATGACCTCGACCCACGCCGTCGCCGTGGTGAAGCGCGCCTTCAACGCGAAGAAGGCGGGCCATGCCGGCACCCTCGATCCCCTGGCCTCCGGCATCCTGCCGATCGCGCTGGGCGAGGCGACCAAGACCGTCCCGTTCGTGATGGATGGCCGCAAGGCCTACCGCTTCACCGTCTCCTGGGGCGTCGAGACCGATACCGACGACGCCGAGGGCCGTCCCGTCGCCACCAGCGAGGCGCGGCCGGAGCGGGCGGCGGTGGAGGCGGCTTTACCGGCCTTCGTCGGCGCCATCGAGCAGGTGCCGCCGCGCTATTCGGCCATCAAGATCCAGGGCGAGCGCGCCTACGACCTCGCCCGTGACGGCGAGACCGTGGAACTCGTCGCCCGGCCGGTGCAGATCGACCGCCTGGAGGTGGTCGGCCACGAGAACGGCCAGACAATCATCGAGGCCGAATGCGGCAAGGGCACCTATGTCCGCGCGCTCGCCCGCGATCTCGGCCGGATGCTCGGCTGCTTCGGCCACGTCGCCGCCCTGCGCCGCACCCGCGTCGGACCCTTCGCCGAGGCGGAATCCTGCGCCGTGGCGACCCTGACCGACCAGGGGCCGGAGGCGGCTTTGGCCCATCTGCGCCCGGTCGAGACCGCCCTCGACGCCATCCCCGGCATCGCCGTCTCCCGCGACATGGGCCTGCGCCTGATGCGCGGCCAGCCGGTGATCCTGCGCGGGCGCGATGCCCCGGTCTCCGGCAAGGCCTTCGCGACCTGCTCCGGCATCCTCGTGGCCGTGGGCGACGTGGAGCGCGGCGAGCTCGTGCCGCACCGCGTCTTCCACCTCGGCGGGACGGCCCCCGGCCGCGCCTGAGGCGCGTCGGCGCACCCGGAACGCGGGGCGATTCAGCCCTGTTGGCTCCCCGTTGCGACAAGCGGGGCCTGGATGCGCGAACGGGAATGCGACGTGGCGGTGATCGGGGCGGGAACCGCCGGTCTCGCCGCGTATCGGGCGGCGCGCGCCAAGGGGGCCCGCGCCATCCTCATCGAACGGGGCCCCGGCGGCACCACCTGCGCCCGCGTGGGCTGCATGCCCTCCAAGCTCCTCATCGCGGCCGCCGAGGCCGCCCATGGCGCGCGCGGCACCGATCTGTTCGGCATCCGTGTCGAATCGGTGCGCGTCGATGGCCCGGCCGTCCTCACCCGCCTGCGCCGGGAGCGCGACCGCTTCGTCGGCTTGGTGCTCGACGGCGTCGCGGAGATCCCCGAGGACGACCGCATGGCCGGGCAGGCCTGCTTCCTCGACGGCCGTACCCTCGTGATCGACGGAGAGACGCGCCTGCGCTTCGGCGCTGCCGTCATCGCGACGGGGTCGAGCCCGGCCGTGCCGAAGCCCCTGAGGGAACTGGGCGACCGGCTGTTCACCACCGACACGATCTTCGAGATTGCGGACCTTCCGCCCTCCCTCGCGGTGCTCGGCCTCGGCGCGGTAGGCGTCGAACTCGCCCAGGCGATGGCGCGCCTTGGCGTGCGGGTGACGGCCCTCGATTCAGGCGACACCATCGCCGGGCTGACCGAGCCCGGCCTCGTGGCCGAGGCGGCCAGGATCTTCTCCGACGAGTTCACGCTCCATCTCGGGGCGCGGGTCGAGGGGGCGGAGCGCGTCGGCGACCTCGTCCGCCTCGATTGGACCGACAAGAACGGCGCACGCCAATCGACCGAGGTGAGCCACGTGCTCTCGGCGGCGGGGCGGCCCCCGAACGTGTCCGATCTCGGTCTCGACAGGACGGGCCTGTCCCTGGACGAGGACGGGATGCCCGCCTTCGACACGCGCAGCCTCGTCTGCGAGGGCGCACCCATCCTTATCGCCGGGGATGCCAATGCGTGGCGTCCGATCCTGCACGAGGCGAGCCGCCAGGGGCACATCGCGGGCGAGAACGCCGCCGCCCTCGTCGCCGGCTGCCCGGTCGAGGCCCCCGAGACTTGGCCCGCTCTGGCGATGGTGTTCACCCACCCCCAGGCCGCCAGCGTGGGCGCCCCCTTCGACCCCGAGGCAGAGGATCGGATCGTGGCGCGGATGAGCTTCGCCGATCAGGGCCGAGCCCGCACGGAGGGCGTGAACCGGGGCGGCGCGTGCCTCTGGGCCGCGCCGGATGGTCGCCTGCTGGGCGGGGAGCTTCTGGGCCCGGCGGTGGAGCACCTGTCCCAGATCCTGTCGAACGCCCTGCGCGACACCTTGACCGTCCATGCCATGATGGACCGGCCCGTTTACCATCCGACTGTCGAAGAAGGGCTCAATACGTTATTGTCCGAAATGATACAAAGGATCGAGGATGCTCGAAGGGGGTGAGGGACTTCGCAGCATCGCGGGTACAACACGGGACGTGCAAGCATTGCACTTCGCGGATAGCCCCGGCATACCGTCTCCGATGATCCGGTCTCGTGCCTGATGCCGCCGAGCGAGCCTCCCCTGGAGAGCCGCGAGGGCGGTGCCGACCTCGATACCCTCGCCCCCGACGAGCTCGACCGCCTGGATGCAGGCGTGATCGCCCTCGACGGCGCGGGGACCATCGTCGCGTTCAGTGAAGGCGCGAGCGCGCTGCTCAAGCTTCCTCGGGACGCAGTGCTCGGGCGCGATTACTTCCGGGACGTGATGCCGGCCGCCAACGTGCCGGCGTTCCGTGGCCGCTTCCTCGCCGGGGCCCGGCGCGGGGACTTGGACGAGCAGTTCGAATACGTGTTCGGCCGCCTGCCGCAGCCCCTGCGGGCGCAGGTGCAGATGAAGCACGGCCGGTACGACGGTGCGCCGGTCACGTGGCTGCGCATCGACCCCCTGGAGAGCCTCGGCTACGGCGCCTCGCGGGATGCGGTGGTCTCCGCCATCGGGCGCCGGGTCCGCGCCGAGCCGGTCGATCCGAGCCTGTGCGAGCGCGAGCCGATCCACATTCCGGGCTCGATCCAGCCCAACGCCGTCCTCTTCGCCGCCGACGCGGCGACCCTCCTCGTCACCGCCTTCTCCACCAACGTCACGGAGGTGGTGGACCCGGCCGAGCCGCCGCTGCTCGGCCGCCCCCTCGGTGACGTCCTGCCGCCCGCCTTCATCGAGGCGGTGAAGGCGCGGCTGGCGAGCGGGACCCTGGACGAGGGCCGCTCGCTCCGGCGGCGGGTGCGGTTCCCGGATCGCTCGGAGGCGAATTACCTCGCCGTGGCCCATGTCCATGCCGAACGCCTGATCGTCGAGATCGAGCGCGAGCCCGACCTCGCGGACGATTTCCGGCTGGCGAGCCAGACCGACACCGAACTCGCCGTGGCCCGGCTGCGCGCCGCCGAGACCCTGGCCGGTGCGGCCCGCGTCGCCGCGCTGGAGATCCGCGCGCTCACCGGCTTCGAGGCCGTGCTGGTCTACCGCTTCGATTCGGATTGGAACGGCGAGGCCGTCGCCGAGGACAAGACGCCGAAATGGTCGCGCAGCCTCCTCGGCCTGCGCTTCCCGGCCTCCGACATCCCGGCCCAGGCCCGCGCCCTCTACACCAAGGCCAAGAGCCGCTTCGTGATCGACCGCGACAGCGTGCCGGTGGCGCTCGTCGGCGCGCCGGGGGGCGCCAACGCGCCCATCGACCTCACCTTCGCGCAGCACCGCTCCCTGTCGCCGATCCATCTGGAATATCAGCGCAACCTCGGCGTGAACGGCTCCATGTCGATCTCGATCATGGTGGACGGGCGCCTGTGGGGGCTGATGATCGGCCATCACCGCCGGCCGCATTACGTGCCGCCGGAGACCCGCGCGGCGGCGACCGTGCTGACCGACGCCTTCGCCATGCGGGTGCAGGAGATCGAGTCCCGCCGCCTTTGGGCCGAGCGGCAGGCGCATCTCGACGTCGAGGGACGGCTGGTCCGCAGCCTCACCCGCTCGGACGATTTCGTCGCCGCCCTCACCGGAGGCGTCACGACGCTGCTGCACCTGTTCGAATCCACCGGAGCGGGCATCGTCACGGGGGACCGGGCGACGCTGATCGGCCGCGCGCCCCCGGAAGAGGCGGTGGTGCAGATCGCTGCGTGGCTGCGCGAAACCTTGCCCGAGGGCGAGACCCGGTTCGAGAGCAGCCAGTTCACTACGGTCTACAGCGAGGCCGCGCCCTATCGCGAGGTGGCGAGCGGCCTGCTCGCGGCCTTCGTGGACGATTCCCGCGAGACGCTGCTGGTGTGGTTCCGGCCGGAGATGCCGAGCACGGTCACCTGGGGCGGCGACCCGCGCAAGCCGGTGCTCGCCGGCAGCGGCTCGGTGGCAGTCCTGCCTCGGCGCTCCTTCGAGCGCTGGGTCGAGGAGCGCACCGGCCACGCCAACCCCTGGGCGGAATGGCAATCGAACCTCGCCACCTCCCTCGCGGAGGCGGTGGAGGGCGTGGTGCTGCGCCAGCGCCGGAAGATCGACGAGCTGACCGGGCTCCTCGCGGAGAAGGAGCGCCTTCTCGCGCAGAAGGACCTGCTGACCCGGGAGATCGACCACCGGGTGAAGAACTCCCTGCAGATCGTCTCGGCCTTCCTGCAGATGCAGCGGCGGCAGATCGCCGACGCGGCGGCCCGCCAAGCCTTCGCCGAGACCTCGGCGCGGGTGATGAGCGTCGCCCGCGTGCACGACAGCCTCTATCAGGCCGAACGGGTGGACGAGGTCGATCTTGGCGTCACCATCGAGAGCCTGTGCAAGGACCTCGCCGGGCTCGCCGGGGACGGGCATTCCGTCGATCTCACCGTCGAGCGCGGGATGATGGTGCCCTACCGCAAGGCGGTGGCGCTCTCGCTCATCGCCACCGAACTCGTGACCAACGCGTTCAAATACGCCACCACGGCCACGGGGGGCGGGCGGGTCGAGGTGACGGTCTCGTCCTCGGACACCGAGGGCGGCGTGCAGCTCAAGGTCTGCGACGACGGCGCCGGCCTGCCCGACGACTGGGCTGAGCCGAAGGGCAGTGCGCAGGGCTCCGGCCTCGGCATGAAGCTGATCCGGGCGATGCTCGACCAGATCAATGCGCGCCTCGACGTCGTGAACAACCCCGGCGCCTGCTTCACCATCACCGCCTGACCATGTCCGACTCCACGCTCCACCTGAGGCTGAGGACGGCCACGGCCTCGGCGCACGAGGCGCTGGAACGCGACCTCGGCTGGGAGGCGCGCGTCGCCACGCTGACGGGCTACCGCGATCTCCTCGGCCGCCTGCACGGTTTCCACGCCACCTGGGAGCCGGCCATCGGCACGGCGCTGGGCGATGGGGCGTTCTTCGATGACCGCCGCCGCGTCGTGGCGCTGACAGATGATCTCGCCTTCCTCGGACTGACGGGACGGGAGATCGGTGCGCTGCCGCAGGCCCGGCCCATCGTGCTTGCGGGGCCCGCCCAGGCGATGGGCGCGCTCTACGTGCTCGAAGGCTCGACGCTGGGCGGACGGGTGATCGGCCGGCACATCGCGGCGGCGCATGGCCTCGGCGGGGAAGGGCTCGCCTATTATTCCGGCCACGGCCCCCGGACCGGGGCCATGTGGTCGGCCTTCCGCGCCCGCCTCGATGCGTTCGACGGCGAGGGCGAGACGGTGGTGGCGGCGGCGAACGCGACGTTCGACGCCATGCGCCTGTGGCTGAACCCGGCCTAGGCCCCGTCGCCCTCGGCCAGCAACCCGTCCACGAAGGCCGCGAGGCCGGTGCGCCGGGTGCGCTTCAGCCGCTCGGCGGCGAGGATGCCCTGTAGGGATTTGAAGGCCGCCTGCAGGTCATCGTTGACGATGACGTAATCGTACTCGCTCCACCGCTGGATCTCGGTGCGGGCGTTGGCGAGGCGGCGCTCGATGGTCTCGGCGGAATCCTCGGCCCGGCGCTCCAGGCGGTGGCGCAACTCGGCCATGCTCGGCGGCAGGATGAACACGCTCACCACGTCGCCGGAGAGCTTGCTGCGCACCTGACGGGTGCCCTGGTAGTCGATGTCGAAGATCATGTCCCGGCCGGAGCCGAGCACCTTCTCCACCGGCCGCCGGGGCGTGCCGTAGAAGTTGCCGTGGACCTCGGCCGATTCGAGCAGGTCGTCCCGGGCGCGCAGGTCCTCGAAGGCCTCCCGCTCGATGAAGTGGTAGTGCTGCCCATCGATCTCGGACGGGCGCCGCGCGCGGGTCGTCACCGAGATGGACAGTTCGAGCGCCCAGCTCGAATCCCCGGCGATGGCGCGGGTCAGCGTCGTCTTGCCCGCGCCCGAAGGCGAGGACAGGATGAGGATCAGGCCCCGCCGCGCAATTCTCGTCTCGTCGATCACGGGTCAGCCCGGCTCCGGTTTGGGTGAGGCGTCACGGTAGCCCGCGCACCTATTCGATATTCTGAACCTGCTCGCGGAATTGTTCGACCACGGCCTTCAGGTCGAGGCCGATCCGCGACAGGCCGATTTCCCCGGCCTTGGCGCAGAGGGTGTTCGCCTCGCGGCCGAATTCCTGGGCCAGGAAATCGAGCCGGCGGCCGATGGGCCCTCCGGCGGCGAGCAGGTCGCGGGCGGCGGCGCCGTGGGCGCGCAGGCGGTCCAGTTCCTCGCGCACGTCGGCCTTGGCGGCGAGCAGCACCGCCTCCTGGTGCAGGCGCTCGGGGTCGAGGCCGGTGTTCGACAGGGCCTCCACCGTCGCGTTCAGCCGCGCCCGCACCGCCTCGGCGTGGCGGGAGGGCTCGTCCTCGGCGGCCTGGGTGAGGGCGGCGATGCGCGCGACCTGACCGGAGACCACCTCTTCCAGTTGCCGCCCCTCGGCCCGGCGGGCCTCCACGAGGTCGGCGACCAGCCGCACCACCCCCTCGGTGAGGTCGCGGTTCAGCGAATCGGTGTCGGAGGACGCTTCCTCCTCGGCCTCTACCACGCCCCGGATACCGAGCAGGCCGTCCATCGTGGCGGGGGCGACGCCCTCGGGCCGGGGCACCCGCGCCACCGCCTGGGCGAGGCTCGCGAGCAGGGTCTCGTTGATGCGCACCTTCGGCGCGCCTTCGCTGCGCGTGAGGTTCAGCGAGAGCTGGATCTGTCCCCGCGAGAGGGTCTTCTGAAGGGCGGTGCGGGCGGTCTCGCCCACGGCTTCGAAGCCGGTCGGCACCCGGACCCGCACGTCGAGCCCGCGCCCGTTCACGCTGCGGACCTCCCAGGCCCATTGCACCGCGCCCGTCGTGCCGGCGGCGCGGGCGAATCCCGTCATGCTCGCGATCTGGGCCATGGGCGGTGCCGTCGTCCGGAGGGACGGCGGCTGTAGCACGGATTCCGGCGGGGGAAAGAGGGCCCGACCCTACCGCTTCGGCTTCTGCTTCAGGCTCGGCGGATCGGCGAGCACCGGGATGCTCTTGGGCGAGCCGAGATCGTAGGTCTTGTTCTTGAGCGGGTCGAGGCGGGTGCCCTCGGAGGCGTCGAAGGCGCGCGAGCGGGCCTCCGGCGAGGCCGGGTCGAGGAGCGCCGCGTTGGTGCCGGCGGTCGGTGCCGCGCCCGACGTGTCGGAGGTGGCCGGCGGGTCGGCCTTGTCCACCGCGTCCGGCGGGGATTGGCGGCTCTTCTCCACGGCGCGCCACCGGGCGACGTTGCGCTGGTGCGCGTCCAGGCTCTCGGCGAAGGCGTGGCCGCCGGTCCCATCCGCCACGAAGAAGAGGTCGCGGGTGCGCGACGGATTGGCGGCGGCTTCGAGGGCGGCCTTGCCGGGGTTGGCGATGGGCCCCGGCGGCAGGCCTTCGATCACGTAGGTGTTGTAGGGCGTCGCCCGGTCGATCTCGGAGCGAAGGATGCCCCGCCCGAGGGTGCCGCGCCCGCCGACGAGGCCGTAGACGATGGTCGGATCGGATTGCAGCTTCATCCGCCGGTTCAGGCGGTTCGCAAAGACGGCGGCGACGCGCGGGCGCTCGTCGGCGCGGCCGGTCTCCTTCTCCACGATGGAGGCGAGGGTGACGAGTTCGGCCGGGGTCTTCACCGGCACGTCGGCGCTGCGGCGCTGCCAGATCTGGTTCAGCACCTCGCGCTGCTTCGCCTTCATCAGGTTGACGATCTGCTGGCGGGTGGCGCCCCGCTCGAACTTGTAGGTGTCCGGCAGGAGGGAGCCCTCCGGCGGGACCTCGCCGATTTCGCCCGAGAGCACGTCGTTCTCGTTGAGGCGGGCGACGATCTGCTCCGAGGTCAGCCCCTCGGGGAAAGTGATGGCGTGCTGGACCTGCCGGCCGGTGGCCAGGGTGTCCAGGGTCTCGCCGATGCTGGCATGGGCCTTGAACAGGTACTCGCCGGCCCGGAGCGGTGGGCGCCCGCTGAAGCGTGCGGCGAACTCGAACAGGCCGGTGTGCTGGATCACGCCCTCCTTCGCGAGGGTTTCGGCGATCTCGGTCGTGCCGCTGCTCCGCGGGATCACGACGACCTTGTCGGCCGCCAGCGGTCCCGGCTCCTGCACGTTGCGCTGGTAGATCGTGAGCGTGACCATCGCCGCGAGGGCGGCGGCGACCGCGAAGGTCAGGAGCCCGCTGACGAGGCCGATGAAGCTGCCGCGCTCGCGCTCGGGGCGCTCCGGCGGCGGGGGGGCGGCGATGGGCTTGATCGCCTCGCTGGGAGAGCGCGGCGACAGGCGCTGGGGCAACGGCGTCTCATCGTCGTGCCCGTCGTGATCGTGGCCGCGATCGACCACCTCCTGTCCCTCACCGGGCTTTGTCTTGGAACGGCGAAAGAACATCGGGATCCTCGGCGGTCCGGCCGAACCGTTCCGCGAACGGGTTGGGGTCGGCCGCCCACATCAGGGTGTCGCGTCGTGGGCGCGACCCTAGCCACTTTTGTGGCGAAATTGCCGCTCCGCAACGCGAGGTCGTGCCGCTTCGGCCGTGGACGGCTGGCAGGTGGCGCAGAAAAAGGTGGAGCGGCCCGCCTGGACCATCCGCGCCACCGTGCCGGTGCAACCTGCGCGAGTGCAGGTGAGGCCGAATCGGTCGTAGACCCGGAAGGCATGCTGGAAGCCGCCGGCGGTGCCGTCGGTGCGGGCATAGTCGCGGAGCGTCGAGCCGCCGGCCTCCACCGCCTCCGTCAGCACGGCGACGATGGCGCGGGCCAGCGCGTTGGCGGGGGCCGTGGGGCGCCCGTCCGGCTTGGCGAGGGAGCCGGCCGGCGCCTCCGGGTGGAGCTTCGCCCGGTGCAGGGCCTCGCAGACGTAGATGTTGCCGAGCCCGGCGATGAGCCGCTGGTCGAGGAGGGCGGCCTTGAGCGGGGTGATCCTGCCGCGGAACAGGCTCGCGATCACCGCGCCGGTCAGCCCGTCCAGGGGCTCGACGCCCATCTTCGCGAAGTGGCGGCAGGTGTCGAGGGATTCGCTCGGCACGAGGTCCATGAAGCCGAAGCGGCGGGCGTCGTTGTACGTGATCGTGGCGCCCGAGGACATCGCCATCACCACATGGTCGTGCTTCGGCACGCCCTGCGCGCCCTCCAGATAGAAATCCCCCGGCGAGAGGTTGCTGCCGTCCGGCATCGCCACGTCGAAGCGCCCGCTCATGCCGAGATGCATGATCAGCGTCTCGCCGCTGTCGAGGTTCGCGGTCAGGTACTTGGCCCGGCGGGCCAGCGCCGTGACGGCGCGCCCTTCGAGCCGGGCGGCGAAGCGGTCGGGGAAGGGAAAGCGCAGGTTCGGGCGCCGGAGCGTCACGCGGCTGAAGCGGGCGCCGACCATGGCGGGCTCCAGGCCCCGGCGCACGGTCTCGACCTCGGGCAATTCGGGCATGTCGTCCTGCGTCTCGCGTGGTTCCGCCGATATCGGCGCCCCGGCGCCGGGCCGCAATGCGCCGTGCGGGCGCGGGTTTCAGTCCATCGGCGCGCCGCGCAGGCGCTTGGTGACGCCGCGCTTGGTCTTCTCCTCCAGCCGGCGCTTCTTCGAGGCGAGCGTCGGGCGTGTCGCGCGGCGGGGCGTCGGCGGTACGGCGGCCTCCGCGACGAGGGCGGCGAGGCGTTCGCGGGCGTCGGCCCGGTTGCGCTCCTGCGTGCGGAAGCGCTGCGCCACGAGGACGAGCACCCCGTCGTCGGTGAGGCGCCGCCCGGCGAGCCGCATCAGCCGAATGGCCACGGCGTTGGGCAGGGACGAGGAGCGGCGCACGTCGAAGCGCAATTGCACCGCCGTCGAGAGCTTGTTGACGTTCTGGCCGCCGGGGCCGGAGGCGCGCACGAAGGTCTCGATCAATTCCGCCTCGGGGATGGCGATCTCCGGCGTGCAGACAAGGGTCACGGCCGGAGGCCTCCCATCACGCGGCTTCGGCCGGGGTGCGCGCGCGCATCGCCAGGGCGTGGAGGCCCCGGGCGAAGGCGGGATCGAGCAGCCCGTTCACGATGCGGTGGCGCTCCACCCGGCTCTTTCCCTCGAAGGCGGCCGATACGATATCCAACCTATAGTGGGTTTCGCCCCCCGGCCGTGCCCCGGAATGGCCGGCATGGAGGTGCGATTCATCGATCACGTCGAGGTGTGCGGGCGCCAACTCGCGGCGCAGCTGCATCTCGATCCAGTCCCGAAGCGTTTCGGCCATCTCGCGTCCTGCGTCGCTTTCCCCGTCAAGCCCGATCCCGCGCATGCGTCATCAGGCCCAGCGCCCTTGTGTTGGCGATACGCCCCCTCATAATCGGCCCGTCATGGATCTCAACTCGCGCCTGTTCGACAGCATCCGCATCAAGCCGTCCTGCGACGAGCCCAAGGCCGCTGCCGACACGGCGTGCGAAGCGCCCGGCTGCACCAATCCGGGTCTCTACCGCGCGCCGAAGGGCCGCAAGGCGGAGGGGCAGTACTACCGGTTCTGCATGGACCACGTGCGCGCCTACAACGCCTCGTACAATTATTTCGACGGCATGAACGACGCCGCCGTTCAGGCCTTCCAGAAGGATGCGCTGATCGGGCACCGCCCGACCTGGGCCATGGGCGTGAACCGCACGGCGGACGCCAAGCCGGAACAGGAGGCAGGCCGCGACTGGGCCTATGTCGATCCGCTGGGCATTCTGCGCGCTAACGGCGTGGGCGAGAAGGGCCGGCGCGCCAAGCCGGAGGAGCCGGAGCGGCCCCGCCGCTCGGCCGCCGTGCGCAAGGCGCTCGACGTGCTCGGCCTCGACGACACGGCCGACACCGCCGCGATCAAGGCGCAGTACAAGACGCTGGTGAAGCGCTTCCACCCGGACGCCAACGGCGGCGACCGGTCGTTCGAGGAGCGTCTGCGCGACATCATCCGCGCCCACGATGTGCTGCGCGCCGCCGGTATGTGCTGAGGCGGCACGAAGGATGCACGTTGCCCCGCTCGAAGCGGAGGCCGGTCGGCTCTATATGAGGGGTCTCGTTCTCACGGTGGCGAGTCCCCGCGCTGCCGTCTAAGGTTCCGCGTCTTGCGGAATCCGCTCCCAAGCGTCTCCTGCGCGGATGCGGCCTTCCGGGCTGCCCCGCGCTCCAAGAGGTCCCGAATGCTCTCTGACGATACGCCCGCCCGGCTCCCCGATCGCACCGTCAACGTCCGCGACGTCTTCGGCATCGACCTCGACCTCAAGGTGCCGGCCTTCGCCGAAGCCGAAGAGCACGTGCCCGATCTCGACCCGGACTACATCTTCGACCGGGAGACCACCCTCGCCATCCTCGCAGGCTTCGCGCGCAACCGCCGCGTGATGGTCACGGGCTATCACGGCACCGGCAAGTCGACCCATATCGAGCAGGTCGCGGCCCGGCTGAACTGGCCCTGCATCCGCATCAACCTCGACAGCCACGTCTCGCGCATCGACCTCGTCGGCAAGGACGCGATCGTGCTGCAGGACGGCAAGCAGGTCACGGCCTTCCAGGACGGCATCCTGCCCTGGGCCCTGCAGAACAACGTCGCCCTCGTCTTCGACGAGTACGATGCCGGCCGCCCGGACGTGATGTTCGTGATCCAGCGGGTGCTGGAGGTCTCGGGCCGCCTGACGCTGCTTGATCAGAAGCGGGTCATCCGCCCGCATGCGGCCTTCCGCCTGTTCGCCACGGCCAACACGGTCGGCCTCGGGGACACGTCGGGCCTGTATCACGGCACGCAGCAGATCAACCAGGGCCAGATGGACCGCTGGTCCATCGTCACCACCCTGAACTACCTGCCGCACGACCGCGAAGTGGACATCGTCCTGTCGAAGGCGCCCCACTACAAGGGCGACAGCGGGCGCGACATCGTCAGCCGCATGGTGCGCGTGGCCGACCTCACCCGCAACGCCTTCATGAACGGCGACCTCTCCACCGTCATGAGCCCGCGCACGGTCATCACCTGGGCCGAGAACGCCGACATCTTCCGCGACATCGGCTTCGCGTTCCGCGTGACCTTCCTCAACAAGTGCGACGAGCTGGAGCGGACCCTGGTGGCCGAGTTCTACCAGCGCGCCTTCGGCAAGGAACTGCCCGAGAGCGCGATGAACGTCGCCCTGAGCTAGCCGATGGAGGAGTTCTTGGGCCAGGCCGTTTCGATCCAGGATGGAAGCGAGGACGCTTCACCTCAGTCGGGCCGCACCCGTTACGAGGACGATCTCTACACCTGGGTACGCGAGCAGGTCGCCTTGCTCCGTGCCGGCCGGGTTGACGCGCTCGACCTCGACAATATTGCCGAGGAACTGAGCGACGTGGGAAGCTCGCAATATAGTCAAATGGAGAGTACGCTCCGCGTCCTCATCATGCACATGCTCAAGTGGGATCAGCAGCCCGAAAAGCGCACGCCGAGCTGGATCTATTCCATTCGGGAGCAGCGGCGGCGTTACGTGAAGATCCTCAAGAAGAACCCCGGCCTGAAATCGCAACTCGATGAAATACGGGCCGGCATCTACCCGGTGTCTCGGGACTGGGCGTCGGACGAATGTCACCTTTCGCCGGATGAGTTTCCGCCGGAATGTCCATACGACTGGGACGATCTGCTTGAGCGCCCCTTCGATTTCGATTCCTTAAAGACCTGAAGCCCGCATGTCCCTGTCCAACCGCAAGCCCGGCGAGCGGCGCGAGCCTGTCGCGGAGCCCCTGAAGCGCTCCGTGGCGGGGTGCCTGCGCGCCATCGCCCGCAAGGCCGAGATCGAGGTCACCTACGCCACCGACCGGCCGGCGCTGACGGGCGACAAGGCCCGCCTGCCCGAGCCGCCGCGGAAGATGTCGGCGGGGGACGTGGCGGTGCTGCGCGGCAACGCCGACGCCATGGCGCTGCGCCTGGGCTGCCACGATGTGAGCCTGCACCGCCGCTTCGCCCCCGAAAACGCCCCGGCGCGGGCGATCTACGACGCGGTGGAGCAGGCCCGCGTGGAGGCGATCGGCTCCCGGCGGATGTCGGGCGTGTCGAGCAACATCGCCGCGATGCTGGAGGACCGCTACCACCGGGGCGGCAAGTACGAGACGATCACCGACAGGGCCGACGCGCCGCTCGAGGACGCCGTTGCCCTCATGGTGCGCGAGCGACTGACGGGCCAAGCCCCGCCCGAGGCGGCCAGCAAGATCGTGGACCTGTGGCGCTCGCACATCGAGGAGAAGGCCGGGCCGAACCTCGACGGGCTCATCGGCTCCATTGAGGATCAGCGCGCCTTCGCCCGCTCGATCCGCGACCTCCTCACCTCCCTCGACATGTCGGACGAGACGCCCTTCGACCCGGAGGACGACGAGAACGACGACGAGAACGACGCCCAAGACGACGAGCAGAACCCGAGCGAGGGCGATTCGGAGGAGAAGTCGCAAGGGGACCGCGCCGAGATCGAGACCTCGGAGGAAGCCTCCGACGACATCGAAGAGGGCGCGCAGGAGCAGGCCGACGCCCCCTCCGGCGAATTGCCCGACGAGGCCGAGGACGCCGAATCGGATGAGGCCGCCGAAGGCTCCCGTCCGCCGCCGCGTCAGGCGAACGAGGCGCGCGGCCCCGAATACAAGGTGTTCAGCCCGAAGTTCGACGAGGTGATCCACGCCGAGGACCTGTGCGACGCGGACGAACTCGCCCGCCTGCGCAGCTACCTCGACAAGCAGCTCTCGCACCTGCAGGGCGTCGTCGGGCGGCTGGCGAACCGGCTGCAGCGGCGCCTCCTCGCCCAGCAGAACCGCGCCTGGGACTTCGACCTCGAAGAGGGCCAGCTCGATCCGGCGCGCCTCGTGCGCGTGGTGACGGACCCGTTCCAGCCCCTCTCCTTCAAGCAGGAGAAGGACACGAACTTTCGCGATACGGTCGTCACCCTGCTGCTCGACAATTCCGGTTCGATGCGCGGGCGCCCGATCACCGTGGCGGCCACCTGCGCCGACATCCTGGCGCGGACGCTGGAGCGCTGCGGCGTCAAGGTCGAGATCCTGGGCTTCACCACCCGGGCGTGGAAGGGCGGTCAGAGCCGTGAATCATGGCTCGCCGCCGGCAAGCCGGCCTCGCCCGGCCGCCTGAACGACCTGCGCCACATCGTCTACAAGGCGGCGGACGCTCCGTGGCGCCGGGCGCGGAAGAACCTTGGGCTGATGATGCGCGAGGGTCTGCTGAAGGAGAACATCGACGGCGAGGCGCTGGATTGGGCGCACAAGCGCCTGCTCGGCCGCCCCGAGCAGCGCAAGATCCTGATGGTGATCTCGGATGGTGCGCCGGTCGATGATTCGACCCTCTCGGTCAACGCCGGCAACTATCTGGAGCGGCACCTGCGCTGGATGATCGAGGACATCGAGACCCGCTCGCCGGTGGAACTGCTCGCCATCGGTATCGGCCACGACGTGACGCGCTACTACCGTCGCGCGGTGACGATCATCGATGCCGAGGAACTCGGCGGCGCGATGACGGAAAAGCTGGCGGAGCTGTTCGAGGAGGACGGCGCGGCGGCCCCGATCCGGCAGCCGGTGCGGATGGCGGCGGGCGGGCGGCGCTAGGCGCCGCCCTGTCTCTCACAGGCCGAGGTCGCTCAGCGACGGATGGTCGGCCGGGCGGGGGCCGGAGCGGTCCCAGTGGAACAGGCGCTGGTCCTCGCGGATCGGCAGGTCGTTGATGCTGGCGTGCCGCGCCTGCATCAGGCCGTTGGCGTCGAACTCCCAGTTCTCGTTGCCGTAGGCCCGGAACCACGCGCCCGACGCGTCGTGGAATTCGTAGGCGAATCGCACGGCGATGCGGTTCTCGTGGAACGCCCACAGCTCCTTGATCAGCCGGTACTCGTGCTCGGCCTTCCACTTGCGGGTCAGGAAGGCGACGATGGCCTCGCGGCCGGAGAAGATCTCCGCGCGGTTCCGCCAGCGGCTGTCGGCCGTGTAGGCGAGGGAGACCTTCTCCGGGTTGCGGCCGTTCCAGCCATCCTCGGCGGCGCGGACCTTCTTCGCGGCGCTTTCGGCGGTGAAGGGCGGAAGCGGCGGACGGCTCTCGGACATGATGGATCCTGGACACACGAAAGCGACCGGCGCCTTGTGAGCGCCGGTCGCTTTCAGATCAATCCGAAAAGGGCCTCAGGCCGCGGCCGGAACCTCGGCGAGCTTCTTGTGCAGCTCGCGCTTGAGGAGACGGGCGGTCTGCGACAGGTCGCCTTCCGAGGCCTTCACGAGGAAGGCATCGAGCCCGCCGCGGTGCTCGACCGTGCGCAGGGCATGGGCGGTGATGCGCATCCGCACACGCTTGCCGAGGGCATCGGACTGGAGCGTGACGTTGCACAGGTTCGGCAGGAACCGGCACTTGGTCTTGTGGTTCGAGTGGCTCACGAGGTGGCCGACCTGAACAGCCTTGCCGGTGAGTTCGCAGCGGCGCGCCATGACTTAAACAATCCCGTTTCGTTCCGCCGCGGGCCAGATCGCAGCCTGCGCAAACCTTTGCGCCGCGGGCCGCGCCCGTGCGTCAAACCAGGTCCGGCGGAGTCCTGTTGAAGGCGCGGGCTATAGGCGACACAGGGCCGTCCCGTCAAGGCTCGACCGGTGATGCCGTCGTCCGAACCCTCTGTTAACCATGGCACGGGGATAACCAAGGCCCATTCCGCGCGGCCCGGCCGGCGCGGTCCAGGATTTCGAGCCGGACCATGCGTATCACGATCCCGGTCAGACCCCTCCTGGCGGCGACCCTCGCCGCCGCCCTGGGGCTGCTTCCCCCGCAGGCGGAGGCGCGGCCCCGCAAGGCGAAGGTCGCCGCCGCCGCAGCCTCCCTTTCCATCGATTACGCCATCGCGCTGGCCGGCCTGCGGATCGGCACCGCCCGGCTCGCCGGTGCCTTCGAGCGCGATTCGTACCGGATGGACGTCTCCGCGACGCTCACCGGCCTCGTCGGCGCCATCACCGGCGGCCAGGGCTCCGCGCGCTCCTCGGGGAGCGTGGGCGCCGGCCCGCTGCCGGACGCCTTCTCCATCGCCACCCGCACCGCCAGCTCCGGCATCGCCGTGCGCATGGCGCTGGCCCACGGCAACGTGGTCCAGACCGAGATCACTCCGCCGCTCGTGGACATGCAGGACCGGGTGCCGGTCACGGCGGCCATGAAGCGCAGCATCATGGACCCGGCGAGCGCCCTCGTCATGCCGGTGAAGGCGGGCGCCGCCCCCACCGACCCCGCCAATTGCGACCGCACTCTGCCGCTCTTCGACGGGGCGACGCGCTTCGACGTGGTGCTGAGTTACGCGGAGACGCGGGAGGTGCAGAAGCCCGGCTATGCCGGCCCGGTCCTCGTCTGCAACGCCCGCTACCGGGCGATCGCCGGCCACCGACCCGACCGGCCGGGGGTGAAGTTCATGGAGGACAACCGCGAGATGTCCGTGTGGCTCGCGCCGGTCGAGGGCACGAAGGTCCTCGTGCCCCTGCGCATCTCCGTGCTCACCGAGATCGGCACGAACATCATCGAGGCGACCCGTTGGACCCGTGCGGGCGAGACCGAGACCGCCGGACGCACGGGAGACCCGGCCCTCGCCCAGGCGAGCCTGCCCGGCCAGTGACGCTTCCCTTCGGTGCGGGGCGGCCCTATCCCGGTGGGGCGGCCGAGCCCGCCCCAGGAGACGCCATGGCCAAGGGATACATCATCGTCCGCATGACGGTCACGGACCCGGAGGCGTACAAGGATTACGCTGCCATGGCCTCCGAGGCGATGAAGCTCTACGGCTGCAAGCCGCTGGTCCGGGGCGGCCGCAGCGAAGCCCTGGAAGGCGAGGCCCGCCCGCGCAACGTCGTGCTCGAATTCGAGTCCTACGAGGCGGCCCGGACCTACTATTATTCGCCGGAATACCAAGCCGCCGTCGCCAAGCGCCTGCCCGCCGGAACCGGCGAAGTGGTGCTGGTCGAGGGCGTGGACTGAAGGCTCCCCCATGCTGTCGCGCCTGCCCGTCCTCGTCACCCTCCTGAGTGCCGCCCCGGCGCTGGCGCAGCCCCTCACCGCAGGCTCGCCCTGCGGCGGCGATGCCTTCTCCTCGGCGCAGGTGATCGAGCACCGGCCGCCCCGGCGCGGGCCGATCACGGCGGTGCCGGACACCCTCTGCGCCGATGTCGAGCCGCAGCATCCGCAGGCGGATGTGCAGATCGACGCCTACCCCGTCATCGTGCCGCAGGTTGGCAGGGGCGGGCGCAGCGTCCCATATTAGGGGCAGCCGGTCGTCCGACCGCAGGAACAGCCGATCATCGACGCCCTGCTTCGCCCCACCCAGCGCTCCCTCCGCCGCGACGCCCGTGCCCGCGGCGTGACGGCCGTCCTGGGCCCCACCAATACCGGCAAGACGCATCTGGCCATCGAGCGGATGCTCGCGCACCCGACCGGGATGATCGGGCTGCCCCTGCGGCTGCTCGCCCGCGAGGTCTATCTCCGCGTCGTCGCCAAGGTCGGCCCCGAAAAGGTCGCCCTCGTGACCGGCGAGGAGAAGATCAAGCCGGACCGGCCGCGCTACTGGATCTGCACCATCGAGGCGATGCCGCGCGATCTCGACGTGGCCTTCGTGGCCATCGACGAGATCCAGCTCGCCGCCGACATGGATCGCGGCCACGTCTTCACCGACCGCCTGCTCTACGTGCGCGGCCGGGAGGAGACGCTGCTCATCGGCTCCTCGACCATCCTGCCGCTGGTGCAGGACCTGATCCCGAACGTCCACACCACCACCCGGCCGCGCCTGTCGCAACTGACCTTCGCGGGCGAGAAGAAGCTGTCGCGCCTGCCCCGGCGCACGGCCATCGTCGCCTTCTCGGCGGAGGAGGTCTACGCCATCGCGGAGTTGATCCGCCGCCAGCGCGGCGGCGCGGCGGTGGTGCTCGGCGCCCTGTCGCCCCGCACCCGCAACTCCCAGGTGGAACTCTACCAGAGCGGGGACGTGGATTACCTCGTCGCCACCGACGCGGTGGGGATGGGGCTGAACCTCGACGTGGACCACGTCGCCTTCGCCGCGAGCTGGAAATACGACGGCACCCGCTTCCGCCGCCTCACCCCGGCCGAGATGGGCCAGATCGCCGGCCGGGCCGGGCGCCACCTGTCGGACGGCACGTTCGGCTCGACGGGCCGCTGCAAGCCCTTCGAGGCCGAACTGGTGGAGCGCCTGGAGAACCACGATTTCGATCCGCTGCGCATCCTGCAATGGCGCAACCCGGATCTGTCGTTCGGGAGCCTGGAAGCCCTCCAGACGAGCCTCGACGAGCACCCCCGCGAGGCGGGCCTGACCCGCGCGCCCATGGGGGAGGACCAGCAGGCGCTGGAAATCCTGATGCGCGAGGACGACATCCGCGACATGGTGCGCGGCCCCTCGGCGGTACGCCGCCTCTGGGACGTCTGCGGTGTGCCCGATTACCGCAAGGTGCACCCGCAGGTTCACGCGGACCTCGTGGCCGAGCTCTACCGCTTCCTGATGAAGGGCATGGCCGGGCGCATCCCGGACCAGTGGTTCGCCGAGCATGTGGCGTCGATCGACCGGACGGACGGGGACATCGACACCCTGTCCCGGCGCATCGCGCAGGGGCGCACCTGGACATTCGTCGCGAACAGACCTGACTGGCTTCGCGACCCCGAACATTGGCAGGGCGAAACGCGTCGGGTAGAGGACAGACTGTCGGACGCCCTCCACGAACGCCTTGCGAGCCGCTTCGTTGACCGGCGCACCAGCGTCCTGATGCGACGCCTACGAGAGAACACGATGCTCGAAGCCCAAATTACCCCCGACGGGGATGTCACCGTCGAGGGTCAGCATGTCGGCCAGCTGAACGGCTTCCTGTTCGTGCCCGATGCGAGTGCGGAAGGCCACGAGGCCAAGACGCTCCGCAGCGCGGCCGAGAAGGCGCTCGCCAGCGAGTTCGAATCACGGGCCGAGCGGTTCGCTTCGACGGCGGACTCGACCCTCGTGCTCTCGCATGACGGCACGATCCGCTGGACCGGCGCCCCGGTGGGCCGCTTGGTGCCGGGGGACAAGCTGTTCGCCCCGCAGATCCGCGTCCTGGCCGATGACAGCCTCGACACGGCGGGCCGCGAGAAGGTCCAGGCCCGCCTTGAGGCATGGCTGAAGGCGCATGTGACGCGGCTCCTCGGCCCGCTCATGGAGATCGAGACCGCAGCCGACCTCACCGGCCTGTCCAAGGGCATCGGCTATCAGGTGGTCGAATCGCTCGGCGTGCTGGAGCGCTCGAAGGTCGCGCAGGAAATGCGCAGCCTCGATCAGGACGGCCGCGCCGCGCTGCGCCGCCACGGCGTGCGCTTCGGCGCCTACCACATCTTCCTGCCGGCCCTGCTGAAGCCAGCGCCGCGCACCCTGGCCGCCCAGCTCTGGGCCCTGCGCAACGGCGGCCTCGACCAGCGCGGCCTGGACGAGATCGCCCATCTCGCCGGTTCCGGCCGCACCTCGATCAAGGTCGACAAGGAAATTGCTAAGGGCCTCTACCGGGCGGCCGGCTTCCGCGTCTGCGGCGAGCGGGCGGTGCGCGTCGATATCCTCGAACGCCTCGCCGACCTGATCCGCCCGGCCATCGCCTACCGCCCCGGCACGACACCGGGCGCCCCGCCGGACGGCAGCGCCGACGGCGACGGGTTCGTCGCCACGGTCGGCATGACCTCCCTGGTCGGCTGCTCGGGCGAGGATTTCGCCTCGATCCTGAAGTCCCTGGGCTACGCCAACGAGTCGCGCCCCGGCCCGGCCATCACGGTGCCGCTGCTCGCCGCAGCGCCGACCGAGCCGGCCAAGCCCGTCGTCGCCGCCGAAGCGCCGGAGGAGGCCCCCGAGGCCACCGCCGAGACCGCGACGGAGGAAGCCCCCTCCGACGAGGCGCCCGCCGAGAGCGCGCCGTCCGACGATCTGGTCGCCGAGACGGAGGTCGATCCGCTGATCGCCCAGGCGGAGACCCCGGTTGCGCCGGAGCCCGAGACCGCGCCCGCCGCTGTCGAAGCCGAGGCTGAGATCCCGGCCGAGCCCGAGCAGGCCGGGTCCGTGGACGCCGAGCCGGTCGCGGAGGCCGCTGCCGAGGGCGAGACAATCGCCGAAGCGTCGGACGAGGCCCCCGCCGAGGAGGAGGCCGCGCCCGCCGAGATCGCCCAGGTCGAGGTGTGGCGGCTCCAGCGTCACCAGCGCCCGGCCAATGCCCGCCCGAACAACCGTCCGCGCGGTGGCCGCCGCGACGGTGCCCCGGCCGGAGCTTCCGATCAGCCGCGCCGGGCCGAAGGCCAGGGCCAGGGCCAGGGTCAAGGCCGCGACGAGCGTCGTCGCGACCGTCCCGAGGGTCCGCGCCCCGAGCGGCGCCGAGACGAGGGCCGTCCCGACCGCCGGCCGGAGCATCGCGGTGAGGGGCGGCACGATCCGCGCCAGGAGCGCCACGGCGGGCCGCGTCCGGACCAGCGTCCGCCCCGGCGCGAGCGTGCGCCGGATCCCGATTCGCCCTTCGCCAAGCTCGCGGCCCTGAAGGCCCAGCTGGAATCGGGCGGCGGCGACAAGCGCTGATCGGCGGGAGGCGCGATGCGCGAGGGGCGCCAGCGCCTCGACAAATGGTTGTGGTTCGCGCGCTTCGCCCGCACGCGCACCCTGGCCGCTCGCCTCGTCGATGACGGCTATGTCCGGGTGAACGGGGCGCGCTGCGACAACCCGGCCAAGGCGCTGGGCCTCGGCGATGTGATCACGGTCGCGGCGGCGCACGCCACCATGGCCGTGCGGGTCGCCGATCTCGGCACGCGACGCGGCCCGGCCGAGGAGGCGAGGGGCCTCTACGAGCCGATCTCCGGCGAGCCGGGGTGATGACGCGCTGCCACAGGTGAGCGTCCTGCCGGGGGAGCGGCGTCGGCGCGCTTGTCAGTGGGGGAGGCAGAGTCTAGAGCCCTTCCCAACAACGCTTACCAACAGCGCCTGCGCGCCAGCGCAGCCCCGGATGCGCGGGCCGTGTGCCCCATCCGGATGATGCGGGACCTGAGGACCTAGAGAGCCGATGACCTACGTCGTCACCGAGAACTGCATCAAGTGCAAGTACATGGACTGCGTGGAAGTCTGTCCGGTGGACTGCTTCTACGAGGGCGAGAACATGCTCGTCATCCATCCCGACGAGTGCATCGATTGCGGCGTCTGCGAGCCGGAATGCCCAGCCGAGGCGATCAAGCCCGACACCGAGTCGAGCCTGGAGACGTGGCTGAAGCTCAACGCCGACTACGCGAAGAGCTGGCCCAACATCACGCAGAAGAAGGACGCCCCCTCCGACGCGAAGGAATGGGATGGCGTCTCCGGCAAGCTGGACGCGCATTTCTCGCCGAACGCCGGCACGGGCGATTGATCGCCTTCTGATCTGTGTGATTGACCGAACCCGGCGCGCCGCCGCATGAACCGTGCGGGATGGCTGTGCGCTGCGGGAAGACCTGCCCTGCATCGCCACCCTAGGCGGGCGGGCGTGCCGGTGTAAAACCCTGGACGCAGGTGCCGTGGGCACTCGCGTGCCTTCGAGCGAGCTTTGATTCCGGCGCGGATTGTGGTACACAATCCGCCTGCCGTCGCTCGCGTCAGACGTGCCTACTCCGCGCCGAAACGCATTTCCCTCACTGGGGTTGCATGTGTTCGGCCGCCGGGTCTCTCCCGGCGGAAGGCAATGTCGCGTGCCCGGCTTCGCGAGTGTTCCGGGGTCGCGCTCTTCATGCGCCGGTTCCGGGAAGTTGCGATCCGACCGGGTGTCGTCCGCCCGGGAACAGCTTTTCGCGCGAGGCGCCCGCCGTGTCGCGCGTCAGTGGAGGCCCTTCTCGCATGACCACAGCCAAGAAGACGACCGCAGGCCGGCAAGGCTTCAAGACCGGCGAGGCCGTCGTGTACCCGGCCCACGGTGTCGGTCGGATCACCGCGATCGAGGAACAGGAGATCGCTGGATACAAGCTTGAGCTGTTCGTCGTCTCCTTCGAGAAGGACAAGATGGTCCTTCGGGTGCCGACCGCGAAGGCCAACTCCGTCGGCATGCGCAAGCTCGCCGAGCCGGAAGTGGTGAAGAAGGCCCTCGATGTCCTGACCGGCCGCGCCCGCGTGAAGCGGACGATGTGGTCGCGCCGGGCGCAGGAATACGAGGCGAAGATCAATTCGGGGGATCTGCTGGCCGTCACCGAAGTGGTGCGCGACCTGTTCCGCTCGGAGGCCCAGCCGGAGCAGTCCTACAGCGAGCGTCAGCTCTATGAGGCGGCCCTGGATCGGATCGTCCGCGAAATCTCCTCGGTGAACCGCATCACCGAGACCGAGGCGCTGAAGCTCATCGAGCAGAGCCTCGCCAAGTCGCCGCGCCGGGCCAAGGCGGAAGCCGAGGCTGAGAGCGAGGGCGAAGCCGAGGGTGACGACATCCAGGAGGAGGCGGCCTGAGAGGTCGTTTCACCTTCTAATTGAGTTGAGGAAAAGCCCGGCCGTGATGGCCGGGCTTTTTCGTTGCACACACGCGAAATGGTTAACCGCGTCACTTTTCCCCCTGGACTTGTCTTTCGACTCTGGAAAGCGGCGCGAACCGACCCATCTTTCGGAAAGTTGATCGCGATTCTTGTCCGGCCGAGCATCATTCCGAGATGCAGGCGCGGAACTTTCGTGTTTGCGCTGCCGTTACCGGTTGCTTGGCGTCGCTCGGACTGACGCCTTGCGCGCCGGACGATTGGGACCGGTGCCGCACAAGCACTCGGTTCTAGAGAGGCAGGCGGGATGGCGGAAATCGCGGGAATTCGTCGACAATTCATCCGGACTGCGATGGAGGCGCCCTTCCTCGCCCGCGAAGAAGAGCGCGACCTCGCCGTCCGCTGGAAGGACAGGCGCGACGAGCGTGCCCTTCACCGTCTGATCTCGGCCCATATGCGTCTCGTCATCGCCCTGGCGGGGCGCTTTCGTCATTATGGGCTGCCGATGGCCGACCTCGTTCAAGAGGGGCATGTCGGTTTGATGGAGGCGGCGGCCCGCTTCGAGCCGGAGCGGGAGGTGCGCTTCTCCACCTATGCGACGTGGTGGATCCGGGCTTCGATCCAGGATTACATCCTGCGCAACTGGTCGATCGTGCGCGGCGGGACGTCCTCGGCGCAGAAGGCCCTGTTCTTCAACCTGCGCCGCCTGCGCGCCCGGTTGATG
This sequence comes from Methylobacterium litchii, assembly GCF_038442315.1. Taxonomy (NCBI): domain Bacteria; kingdom Pseudomonadati; phylum Pseudomonadota; class Alphaproteobacteria; order Hyphomicrobiales; family Methylobacteriaceae; genus Methylobacterium; species Methylobacterium litchii. The sequence continues at coordinate 78,809 of NZ_JBBXMY010000011.1, forward strand.
CAATCCACCGAAGAGCATGTCGGCGACGAGATCCACCGCCGGATCGCCAGCGCCATCGGTGTCTCGCGGGACGACGTGGCTCTGATGGATGCCCGCCTCTCGGGGCCGGACATGTCGCTGAACGCCCCCGTGGGCGAGGACGGCGATGCCGCCTCCGAGCGGATGGACTTCCTCGTGGATGGCGCAGCCCTTCCAGATGAGACCGTCGGTGCGGCCGTGGACGGCGAGCGCCGCCTCGGCTGGCTGCAGCAGGCGCTGGGCGTCCTCTCCGAGCGTGAGTTGCGCATCCTGCGCGAGCGTCGCCTCGCCGAGGATCAGGCGACCCTCGAAGCCCTGGGCCAGCGCCTCGGCATCTCGAAGGAGCGCGTGCGCCAGATCGAGAACCGCGCCCTGGAGAAGCTCCGCCGCGCCTTGGCCGACCGCTTCCCCGCCGAGACCGGCAGCCCCTACGTCGGCTAATCCCCCGCGCGACGCGCACCAGAAGGCCCGGCCCCTCGGCCGGGCTTTGTCATGTCAGGCCGGCTGGTTCTGGTGGGAGGCGCGTCGCTCCCGGCGCTTCCGGCGGCGGCCGGGCTCCGGCGTCGCATCGAGCCAGATCACGAGGCCGAGGGCGAAGAGGGCCGGCACGCCGAGGGCGAGGAACGCCCCGGTCCAGCCGAACCATCCATAGGCGAGGCCGCCGTACCAGCCCGACAGGGCGCCGCCCACGCCCTGAACCGCGTTGACGCTGCCGAGGGCCGTCTGGGTGCGGCCCGAGCCCCAGGTTAGGTCAGCCACCACCACGGGCACCGCGACGCCGACGATGCCCGAGGCGATGCCGTCGAGCACCTCCGCGCCGATGAGCCACCATGGATCGTCGATCAGCCCCGACATCACCGCCCGCAGGGGCAGCACGGCGAAGGCGACCATCAGCAGGAGTCGCCGTCCGCGCCGGTCGGCCAGGGACCCCGCGAACAGGGCGACCGGCACCATCACGAGCTGCGCCACCATCACGTAGCGGGCGGTCCAGACCGTCGCGTCGCCGGAGGTCGCCACGAGCTTCTGCCCGAGCAGGGTCAGCATCCCGCCATTGCCGAGGTTGAAGAGGGTGAGCGCCACGGTGAGCACCAGCAGGCGGCGGTTGCCGAGCACCTGCCGGATGCCGGAGCGCTCGGGCTCGTCCTCCTCGTCCTCCGTCCAGCCTACCGCCCGGCGGTGGTTCCAGGCGTTGGCGGGGGTCGTCACCGTCGCGACGATGGCGGCGAGCGCCATGGCGCCGAGCACATAGAAGGCCGTGGCCGGGCCGAAGGGGGCGCCGAGGCTGATGATGCCGGCCGCCAGCAGGATGCCGAGATGGTTGAAGGCCTGATTGCGGCCCTGCTGCTTCGGAAACCCGTCCTTGCCGACGATGCCCAGCGTCAGCGCCGCCACGGCGGGCAGGAGCAGCGTGCCGCCCGCCGCCGCCAGGAGCTGCGCGGTGAACACGGCGAAGAAGCTGCGGGCCGGGAGGAGGAGGAGCGTGCCGGCGAGGATCGCGGTGCAGGCCCCGCCGATCAGCAGCCGGGGCCGGGGCACCCGGTCCACCAGGGCGCCGAAGGGACCGCTCAGGAACAGCGTACAGAACCCGACCAGGGTGACGACGAACCCGACCCGCGCCGGGCCCCACTGGGCCGATTGCGCCAGCCATGTCCCGAGGAAGGGGCCGAGCCCTCCCTGGATGTCGCCGATGAAGAGGTTGATCAGGGAAAGGTGGGCGGTGGGGGGCATGCTGTCCGGCTACCGTGGGGCCGCCCGCATGGGCTGCGCCGACGGTGCGGTCAAGCTCCCTCACGTCGTCTCCGGCGGACCGTATTGCATGGCGCCCTCGCCGAACGACCAGTTCTCCGGGACAACCTCGACAAGGTTGATGAAGACGTTCCCGGGGCGAACACCGGGATCGTCGGCGAGGTTGCCGGCGATGGCGCGGTAGAGCGCCCTCTTCTGGCCGGTGGTCCGGGTGGCGTTGGCGGTGATCTGGATCAGCACGAGGTCGTCGTCGCGCGGGATGCCCAAATAGGTTCGTCCATAGGCGAAGCCGGCTGCGTCATGCTCGTGCACGATGGCGAAAAGGTCGTCCTCCGGCACGGCGAAGGTCTCGCGCATGGCCCTGTAGACGCCACGGATCAGGGCGGCGCGATAGTCCGGGCTCTTTCCGGCGCGCAGGGAAATGCGGGTCAGGGGCATCGGGATCTCCTCAGAGGCGAGACGTGGCATCGCGCAGGTCCGCGAGGCCGGGGGAAGCGAGGTGCAGGATCTCGCCGTCGCCGGCCGCCGGCTCGCCTGCGCGCAGGACGAAGCGCGTCACGCGCCACGACGTGGGATCGAGCCCGCACAGCACGGCGAGAACGTCCGGCTCCGCGCGGAGGGAGGCCCCCCACGCGGCGTCCTCGCGACGTTCGGTGCCGAGATCGGCCTCCGGTGGGAGGGTCCGGTGGGTGATGGCGAGGCTACGGGCTTGGGCGGAGGGGCCGGTCTGGATGGCGAAGGGCAGCCACAGGTCGGTTCGCGGGCGGCCGAAGGCCTGCAAGACGGCGGCAAAGCCGGAACCCGCGAAGAACGCTGCCGCCGCGCCGGCGTCGCGCCAGAGGTAGAAGGAGCTGTAGGCATTCTCGGATGCGCCACGGCTCCGGTCTTCGAGGGTGAACGCCTTAAAGATCAGGTCGGGCGCGGTGTCCCAGGTGGGGCCGCGGGCGGCGATGCGTGCGCGGATGAGGCTGAGGTCGTAATCCGCAGGCAGGCGGTGGCGGTACCGGGCGAGAATCATCCTGTCCTCCGAGGGGTGCGAAGACAGGATTGCAACGATCGTCGATTAAAGAAATATATTCGAGTAGATATCTCTCATAACGGATCGCTATGATGACGCCGGAGCCGGAATCCAGCCTCGATCTCGATGGGGTGCGCGCTTTCGTGCGGGTGATCGATCTGGCGAGCTTCACGCGGGCTGCCGAATCCCTGGGGACGTCGCAGGCCGGCGTCAGCCTCCGCGTGAAGCGCTTGGAGGACCGCCTTGCCGTCCGCCTCGTGGATCGCACGCCCCGCCATGTGGCGCCCACGCCCCGGGGGGCGCGGTTTCTCCCCGCAGCGCGACGCCTCCTCGAAGCGCATTCCCGCGCCCTCGCGGATCTGGCCGACATGCCGCCGCCGCGCCTCAGCCTCGGCATCAGCGAACATGTGGCCGGGCCGGGCCTGCCGGATCGCCTCGCCCGGCTAGGTCTCGACGGCACCGGGCTCGTGCCGGAGGTGGCGATCCTGCCGTCCCGCGAATTGGTCACGGCCTTCCTGGCGGGCCGTTTCGATGCGGTGCTGGTGCGAGCGGATGGGGCGGAGCCGGATGAGGGCCAGGATCACGGCGTGGTGCTCGCCGTGGAGAGGCTCGGCTGGTACGCAGCGCCGTCCTTCGTCTGGGCGCCCGAGGCGGGGCGACCCCTGCCCGTCGCGACCCTGGCGAAGCCCTGCAACGTCCGGGCGGTGGCGGAGGTCACCCTCGACGCGGCGCCGCTGCCCTGGCGGGAGGTGTTCGTCGGTGGAGGCGTCGCGGCGGTCGGCGCCGCCGTAGCCGCCGGGTTGGCCGTGGCGGCCCTCGCGCCGGGCACGGCCCCCCCGGGGGCGGTGGAGTCCGGACAGCGCCTCGGCCTGCCCGAACTGCCGCTTACGCGGATCGTCCTGCACGCGCGCCCCCAGCGGGGGGCGGCAGCGGAGGCGTTGCGCGCCCTGTCGGCCGCCTATCGCGGTCCGGGCGCGCCGTGACCCATCAGGAGGCGAGCGGACCCGTGGCGCCCTGCTGCTCCATCATCTTCTGCCGGTAGAGGCCGACGAAGTCGATCGGGTCGATGTAGAGGGGCGGGAAGCCGCCGTTGCGCACCGCCTCGGCGACGATCTGCCGGCCGAAGGGGAAGAGCAGGCGCGGGCACTCGATCATCACGGCCGGATGCATCTGGTCTTCCGGGATGTTCAGCATGCGGAAGATGCCGGCATACTTCACATCGAAGGCGAACAGCACCTCGTTGTCCATCTTAGCGTCGCCTTCGAGGGTCAGCTCGACCTCGAAATCCGTCTCGCTGAGCTGCGAGGCGTTGACGTTCACCTGGATGTTGATCTGCGGCGAAGCGCCTTCCTTCGGCTGAAGGGAGCGCGGGGCATGCGGGTTCTCGAAGGAGAGGTCCTTCACGTACTGCGCCAGGGCGTTGATGGTGGGGGCGCCCTGCGGCATGCCGCCGCCGTTGCCGTTGGCTGCCGGGGAATCGGCCATCGGATTCATCCTTCTCGATCTGACGTCCGGCGCGGACGGCGGAAGATTGTCTTGGCACGGGCCGCCCAAGGCCCTTACTCCGGCGCGGCTATCACGCCCGCAGGGAACCGACAAGCGACGCTGCGGGGCGAGATCGGCACAGGATTCAACCACCGGTCGCGCGGGTTCGTCGCATCACAAACGGGACTGCCCGAACAACCGGCTCGATCCGAGCGCGTTGGTCGGATAAGGGTGAACGTACGACGCGCTACGGCAGGGCCCAGACGCGCGGGGCGACAGACGCGCGGACGGCCGCAATCGGATCGGTGATGCAGGACGGTTTCGACTTAACGACGATCATCTTCCTGGCGCTGGCCGTGTTCGTCATCTGGCGGTTACGCTCGGTCCTCGGCCAGAAGACCGGTGCCGAGCGCTCGCCCTTCAAGCCCGTGGAGCGCAGCCGCACGGAGCCGCAGAACCGGGGCGGCGACAACGTCGTGCGCCTGCCGGGCGTCGACCGCGTGGCCCAGCCGGCTCCGGCCGCTGCCCCGCGTGACTGGCGCGGCATCGCCGAGCCGGGCTCCGAGGTGGCGCGCGGCCTGGAGGCCGTGGTGCAGCTGGAGCCGAACTTCGAGCCGCGCTCCTTCATCGAGGGCTCGAAGGTCGCCTACGAGGCGATCATGATCGCCTTCGCCAAGGGCGACCGGAAGACCCTGCGCTCGCTGCTTTCGAAGGAGGTCGGCGAGGCGTTCGAGCGGGCCATCGCCGAGCGCGAGCGCAACCGGCAGACGCTGGAGACGACCTTCGTCTCCATCGACCGGGCCGAGATCGTCGCCGTGGACGTGCGCAACCGCGTCGCCCACGTCACGGTGCGCTTCCTCTCCAACCTCATCACCGCCACCCGCGATGCCAACGGCAAGGTCGTGGACGGCAGTGCGGAGACGGTGGTCGAGGTGCCGGATGTCTGGACCTTCGCGCGCACCCTCGGCTCGCGCGATCCGAACTGGCAACTCGTTGCCACCGAGGCCGGCGCCTGACCGTCTGGTGACGTGCGACCTCCGCGTGCCCGCCTCGGACTCGCCTCCGTCGCCCTAGCCGCGGCGCTTCTGGCGCCGCCGGCCGCCTCGGCGCCCGCCGAGATCGCTGGCGCACGCCTCGAACCCGTCGCCATCGCCGACCTGGCAGGCTTTCCGGGGCCTGACCCAGCCGGGGCACTCGAAGCGTTCCGGCGCGTCTGCGCCGCGCCGATGCCCGCGCCGCCCCAGCGGAACGGCGTCACGGGGAACGTCGTCGATCTCATCGCCGCCTGCGCCAAGGCGCTGACCGTGCCGCCGCAGGGCGCCGCCGACTTCTTCCGCCGCGCCTTCTCCGCCTATCGCATCGTGCGGCCGGACGGGACACCGGGCTTCCTCACCGGCTATTTCGAGCCGGAACTGCCGGGCTCCCTCACACAGGCGCCGGGCTTCACGACGCCGATCCTCGCCCGGCCGGACGATCTCGTGAATCTTGGCCCCGGCGAGACGCGCCCCGGCCTCGATCCGGCCCTGCGCGCCGCCCGCGCCACGGCGTCGGGGTTCGAACCCTATCCCGATCGGGCCGCCATCGAAGACGGGGCCTTGGCCCAGCGGGCGCGGCCGATCCTGTGGCTGCGCGACGGCGTCGATCTCCTCGTGCTGCAGGTCCAGGGCTCGGGCCGGATCCGCCTGCCGGACGGCCGGGCGGTGCGGGCGCTCTATGACGGGCGCAACGGCCGCGCCTATACGGCGGTGGCGAAGCTCATCGTGCAGGAGGGGCACCTGCCCCTCGAAGGGTTGACGCTGGCCCGCTGGACGGGCTGGCTGCGCGACCACCCGGACGAGGCCAAGCGGCTCATCCGCCGGAACGCCTCCTACATCTTCTTCCGCCTCGCGGAGGTCGAGGAGCCCACCCTCGGTCCGCCGGGGGCGGCGAACGCGCCGCTCTCCCCCGGCATCGGCCTCGCCGTCGATGGCACGCTGTGGCGCTACGGCCTGCCGTTCTGGCTGGAGGGCCGCCTGCCGGGCGCGCGGGAGGGCGAGCGCGGACGCCTGACCATCGCCGCCGACACCGGCTCGGCCATCGTCGGGCCGGCGCGGGGGGACCTGTTCGTCGGCAGCGGCGCGCAGGCCGGTATCGCCGCCGGCAACCTGCGCGATCCGGTGGGCTTCGTCGTCCTGCTGCCGCGCCACGGGGGCGGGTCGTGAAGTCGCCGCGCCGCTCCCGCGGCCTCACCTCCGGCGACAGCCGCCTGTGGCGCGAGGTCGCCAAGCGCTTCACGCCGCTGCAGGGCCGCCCGATCCCGCAGGCCGAGGAGCCGATCCCCGCGCCCTCCGCCGCCACGATGCCGGAGCGCCTGCCCGGCCCCCAGGCGACGCCCTTCAAGGGCGCGCCCGCCAAGGCGCCGCCGGCCTTCGTGCCGCCGCCGCCCCGCGTGGCGACCGCTGCGCCCTATCAGGCGCCGCCGCAGAACCCGATGCCCCATGCGGGCCTCGAAAGGCAGGCGCGGATCGCCCTGAAGCGCGGGCGCCAGCCCATCGAGGCACGCCTCGACCTGCACGGCATGATCCAGTCCGAGGCCCATTCGGCGCTGACCGGCTTCATCCTGCGGGCGCGGGCAGCGGGGCACGGCTACGTCCTCGTCGTCACCGGCAAGGGCGGGGAGACCTATGCCGACCCGTATCGCGAGCGCGGCGTGCTGCGCCGGAACGTGCCGCACTGGCTGCGCTCACCGGAATTGCGCGGCATCGTCCTGGGCTTCGAGGAGGCCGCCCGCCACCATGGCGGCGGCGGCGCCCTCTACATCCGGCTGCGGCGGCGGTAGGGCTCGGGCTCCGGCTCGGGCTGGCTCTCCGCCTCCGGCAGGAAGGGCAGGCGCAGCCGCGCGGCGTAGGGGTAGATCGCCGGCAGGACCACGAGGGTGAGCAGCGTCGCGGAGACGAGGCCGCCGATCACCACCGTGGCGAGCGGCCGCTGCACCTCCGCCCCCGCGCTGGTCGAGAGCGCCATCGGCAGGAAGCCGAGGGTCGCGACGAGGGCCGTCATCATCACCGGGCGCAGGCGGGATTCGGCGGCCTCCGTCGCCGCGTCGCGGGGGCTCAGCCCCTCGCGTTCGAGGTCGTGGATGGTGTTCGTGAGCACGACGCCGTTCAGGATCGCGATACCGAAGGTCGCGATGAAGCCGATGGCCGCCGAGATCGAGAAGGGCAGGCCGCGTAGATAGAGGGCGAGGATGCCCCCCGTCGCCGCGATGGGCACGTTCAGGAAGATCAGCCCGGCGAGGCGGATGTCGCCGAACATCACCACGAGCAGCACGAGGATCGCGGCCAAGGCCGCCGGCACGACGAGGATCAGCCGGGCGGTCGCCTCCTGCAGGTTCTGGAACTGGCCGCCCCATTCGAGGGAGTAGCGCGGCGGCAGCGTCACCTGCGCCTTCACGGCGGCCTGGGCCGCGTCCACGAAGCTCTGCACGTCGCGGCCGCGCACGTTCGCCTGCACGGAGATGCGTCGTTGCAGGCTGTCGCGGCTGATTTGCGCCGGGCCGGAGGCGACCTCGACGCTGGCCACCATGGAGAGCGGCATCATCCTCTTGCCCGAACCGCCCACCGGCAGGGTGCGGATGCGCTCGATGTCGCTGCGGTCGGCGGGATCGAGGCGCACGACGATGTCGGTGATGGAGTTGTCGTCGCCGTAGACGACGCCGCTGGTGCGCCCGCCGATGCTCCTCACCACGTCGAGCACGTCGGAGACGTTGATGCCGTAGCGGGCGGCCTTGGCGCGGTCGACCGCGACGGTCAGGGTCGGCATGCCGGCCTGGGCCTCGGCCTTCACGTCGGCGGCGCCGGGCACGGCGGAGACGACCTTCACGATCTCGTCGGCCTTGCTCGCCAGAACCTTCAGGTCGTCGCCGTAGAGCTTGATCGCCACGTCGCCGCGCACGCCCTGAAGCAGGTCGTCCATGCGCATCTGGATCGGCTGCGAGAAGGAATAGGCGACGCCCGGCACCTCCGCTTGCAGGCGCTTGTCGAAGGCGGCGACGAGCCCGTCCTGGCTGTCGGCGGTCGTCCAGGTGGCGGGATCGGTGAGGGTGATGAAGCTGTCGGTGGATTCGACGCCCATCGGATCCGTCGGGATCTCGGCGCTGCCGGTGAGGGAGACGACCTTCTTCACCTCGGGGAAGGATTTCAGCACCGCCTCGATCCGGTGCACGATCTTGAGCGAGGCGTCGAGGTTGATGCCCGGCAGCTTCTCCGAGGTGATGACGATGGAGCCCTCGGCCAGTTGCGGCAGGAACTCGCCGCCGAGCCGCGTGGCGACGAAGCACGAGCCCGCGAAGAGCGAGAGCGTCAGCAGCAGGGTGATCCCGGCATGGCGCTCGGCGAGCCGCAGCACCGGGGTGTAGGCGCGGCGCATTCCGTGGACGAGGCGGGTCTCGTGCTCCCCGAGCCCCTTGCCGGACAGGAAGAGCGCGGCCAGCGCCGGCATCAACGTCATGGTGACGATCAGCGAGCCGCCGAGCGCCAGGATGACCGTGAGCGCCATCGGCACGAACATCTTCCCCGCCACGCCCTGGAGCGCCAGGATCGGCACGTAGACGACGATGATGATCGCCACCGCGAACATCACCGGCTTGGCGACGGCGGCGGCGGCCTCGCTCACCACGGCGAGGGGCGGCCGGTCGGGATGGGCGCCCCGCGCGCGCAGCACGTTCTCGATCATCACCACCGAGCCGTCGACGATCAGCCCGAAATCGATGGCCCCCAGACTCATCAGGTTGCCGGAGAGGCCGATCAGCCGCATCCCCGCGAAGGCCATCAGCATGGAGAGCGGGATCGCCGCCGCCACGATCAGCCCGGCCCGCAGATTCCCGAGGAGGAGCAGCAGCACCACGATGACCAGGGCCGCCCCTTCGAGGAGGTTGTGCGCCACGGTGTGGATCGTGCGGTCCACCAGGGCGCTGCGGTCGTAATAGGGGACGATCGAGACGCCGGGCGGCAGCTCGCTTCGAAGGGAGTCGATGGTTGTCTTGACGCCCTCGACCACGGCGCTGGCATTCTCGCCGTACTGCATCAGCGCGATGCCGACGACCGTCTCGCCCTGCGCGTCGTGGGTGACGGCGCCGAGGCGGACCTTCGGCGCCTGCACCACCTTGCCCAGCGTCGAGACCAGCACCGGGATGCCGCCGGCGGCGGTGGTGACGACGACGTTGCCGAGATCCTCCGGCCCCTTGGCGAGGCCGAGGCCCCGGATCGTCAATTGCTGGTCGTTGTGCTCGATATAGGCGCCGCCGCCGTCGGCGTTGTTGTCCTGCAGTGCCGTGTAGACCTGGGCGAGGGTCACGCCGTAGCGGCGCAGGGCCTCGGACGAGACCTGCAGCTCGTAGGTCGGCAATTGGCCGCCGTAGATGTTCACGTCCACCACGCCCGGCGTCAGCTTGAGCTTGGGCGCGATGGTCCATTGGAGGATGCGCTTCAGCTCCATCGGCGAGGTGGCGGGGCCGCGCAATTCGAACTGGTAGATCTCCCCGAGGCCGGTCGCCATCGGCCCCATCTGCGGATCGCCGACGCCCGCCGGCATCATGCTCTTGGCGAGCGCCAGGCGCTGGAACACCTGATCCCGCGCGTCGCGGATCGGCACCGCGTCGTGGAAGGTCACGTAGACCGCCGAGATGCCCGCCCGCGACACGGAGCGGACGCCCTCCATGCCCGGCGCCCCGGCCATGGCGTTCTCGACGGGGAAGGTGATCAGCCGCTCCACCTCCAGGGGGCCGAGCCCCGGCGAGAGGGTGAGGACCATCACCTGCTTGGGCGAGATGTCCGGCACCGCGTCGATGGACAGGCCCCGGAGGTTGGCGATGCCCCCCGCCGCCCCGGCGAGCGCCAGGACGAGGACGAGGAGGCGGCGCCGCACGAGCATCGCGAACCAGCGTTTCATGGCGCGGCGCTCAATCGGTGGAGCCGAGGAGGCTGCGCAGCAGGATCGCCTTGAGGGCGAAGCTGCCCTGGGTCGCGACGGTCTCGCCCTCGGCCACGCCGCCCTCGACCTCCACCCAATCCGCGCGGCGGATGCCGAGCGTCAGGGCGCGGCGGACGAAGGTGTCCGGCCCGGTGCGGACAAAGGCGATGGGGCCCTGCTCGGTCTCCTGCACCGCGGCGGCGGGGATCGTCACGCCGGAGCGGCCGATGTCGGCCGCGATCGTCACGGAGACGAACATGTTGGCGCGCAGCGTATCGCCGGGGTTGGCGATCTCGATCCGCGCCGGGGCGGTGTTGGTGGCGGGGTCGAGGGCGGCGTTGATCGCCCCGACCGTGCCGGCGAACCGCTCCGAACCGGGGATCGGCGCCGCGATGGTGGCTTGGTCCCCTGTCTTCACGCGGGCGATGTCGGGGCCGTAGAGGTTCGCCAGGACCAGCATCCGCGACGGGTCGGCGACGGTGATCGCGTTGCGGGCGGTGTCGATCACGTCGCCGATGGTGATGCCGACGCTCGTCACCACGCCCGCGATGGGCGTGACGATGGCGCTCGTGCCCGGCGCCGCGCCCTCGGCGGGGGCGAGGCGTTCGTATTGCGCCCGGTACATGTCCGTGTTGGCCTGGGCCGACTTCACCGCCGCCTGCGCCTTGGCGAGATCGACCTGCCGCCGCTCCACCTCGGCCTTGGCGACGCCGCCGAAGGATAATTGATCCTGCCCTCGCTTCATCTGCAGCGCGGCGGCCTGCTCCGAGGCGACCGCCTCCCCCAGGGCGGCATTGGCCGAGGCGAGGCCGTTGCGCGCGTCGAGGATGCCCGCCGCGTCGAGGGTGGCCAGCACCTGCCCGGCATGGACGCGGTCCCCCGGCTGCACCGCGAGGCTCAGCACGCGGCCCTGTGTGCGCGGCTTGAGATGCGTCACACGCCGCTCGTCGAAGGCCACCGTGCCCGGCGCGCGGACGGGCAGCACGATCCGGCGGATCACCGCCTTGCCCTCCCTGACGCCCGCCCGCGTGCGGCCCGTCTCGTCGAGGGTCACGGTGTCGGGATCGCCCTCGGCCGGCTTGTCCTTGGCTTGCGCGGCGGGCGCCTCCGGCTTGTCCCCGTAGCCGGCGAAGGACATCAGCGCGTCGCGCTCGATCCAGCCGGCGCCCGCGAGCCCGGCGAGGAGCAGGAACCCGAGCGTCCGGCCCCACCCGCTCCGGCGGCGCGGCGCGCTCACGGACGCGGAGGAGGGCGTCGCGCTTCGCTGCGGCGGCTGGCGCGAGGCGGGGTTCGGCCCGTACCGGAGGGAGGGCGCGTCACGCATCGAAGCCCGACGGCATAACCGCCTCGGTGACGTAACGGCCGCTCTCGACCTCGCGCACGATCACGTCGAATCCCTCCGAGCGCCACATCTTGAGTTGCTCCACGCAGACGTAAGCCCCGGTCGTGACGTCGTAGAGCCGGGTCTGCCCGTAGCGATTGATCAGGCGCCGTGGGCGCCGCTTCCTGGCCACGATCCGCACCCCCAATGCGGTCAACCCGACCGGCTACCTCCGCCAAACAGGCGGATGCCGTCGGGTTGCGGTACGATTTAGAGTTATTCCAGATTGTGGTGCGGCGACCGCGCCGCGCCATTAAATTCGGGTTCATGCGGTGCAGTGCGGCGCGACGGACCCGCGCCGTTGCGGCACAGAGACCGCCGAAGGGGGGCAGCGTGGCACGCCTGCTGTTGATCGAGGACGATTCCGACACGGCCGCCGACGTCCTCGCCGATTTGCGCGGGCGCGGGCACGAGGTCGCCTGGGCCGAGACCGGGCCGGCCGGCGCGCGGGCGGCGGGGGAGGGCGGCTGGGGGGCGATCATCCTCGACAGGATGCTGCCCGGCCTCGAAGGCCTGCGCCTGCTGCAGGACCTGCGGCAATCCGGTGATCGGACGCCCGCCCTAGTGCTGAGCGCGCTCGGCGACGTCGACGAGCGCATCCGGGGTCTGCGGGCGGGCGGCGACGACTACCTGACGAAGCCCTTCGCCCTCGGGGAACTCGCGGCGCGGATCGAGGCGCTGCTGCGCCGCCCGGTGGAAACGCCGGAGACGGTGCTGCGCGTTGGGAGCCTGGAACTCGACCTGATGGCCGGGCAGGGCCGGCGCGGCGGTCGTGACCTCGACCTCTTGCCCCGCGAACACAAGCTCCTGGCCTACCTGATGCGGCGGCCGGGGCAAGTCGTGACCCGGGCGATGCTGTTCGAGGAAGTCTGGAGCTACCGCTTCACCCCGAAATCCAACCTCATCGACGTCCATGTCGGCCGGCTGCGGCGCAAGCTCGAAGCCGGGGGCGAGGCGCCGATGATCGCCAGCGTGCGGGGCATCGGCTTCACCCTGCAGGCCGATGACTGACCTTGTCCGCTCCACCGCTTTCCGCCTCGCCTGCGGCATCGCCCTGTGGTCGGTGCTGTTCGCCCTCGCGATCTTCGCCTTCGTCTACTGGCAGACGGCGGGCCTCCTGCGCGAGGAACTGGCCGAGACCCTTCGCCTCGAAATCCGCGCCGTGACGAGCGATCCGACCGGGGCCGCCCGGCGGGTCGATACGTGGATCGCCATGGATCCCCATGCTCGCCACTATGCCGGGCTGTTCGGGCCGGGCGATACCCGCCAGGCAGGCAACCTCGACAGCCTACCCGCCAGCCTGCCCCCGGACGGCGATGCCTACCGCGTGGCGGCCAAGGTCGAGCTGGGGCAGCGGACGATCCGCGACGAGATGTGGGCGGCCTCCCTCGCCCTGCCGGATGGCAGCGTCGCGGTGATCGGGCACGATTCCGACGAACTCGACCGGGTGCGGGACATGTCGGTGCGGGCGCTGGGCCTCGGCCTCGTCCCGACGCTGGTGCTGTCCATGGCGGGGGGCCTGCTCCTCGCGGGCCGGGCACGGCGGCGCCTCGCGGCGACGGAGGCGGCCCTCGACCGGGTGATGCGCGGCGACCTGCGCCAGCGCCTGCCGGTGGACGGACGGGGCGACGAGTTCGACCGGCTCGCGGGCAACGTGAACCGGATGCTCGACAAGATCGAGCACCTGATGGGCGAGATCCGCAGCGTCGGCGATGCCGTCGCCCACGACCTGCGCACGCCGCTGACACGGCTGCGCGCCCGGCTGGAGCGCAGCCGCGATCACGCCGCCACGGTGGCCGAGTTCCGCGAGGCCGTGGGGCAGGGCCTCGCCTGGATCGACCAGACCCTCGCCATGGTGACGGCGGTGCTGCGCATCGGCGAGATGGAGGACGAGCGCCGCCGCGCCGCCTTCGGCACGCTGGACCTCAAGGATTTGGCGGAGGAGGCGGTGGACCTGTTCGAGCCCCTGGCGGAGGAGCGCGGCATCCGCCTCCAAGCGCGGATCGCCCCGGTGCCGGCGATCCATGCCGACCGGGACCTTTGCGCGGAGGCCCTGTCGAACCTCATCGACAACGCCCTGAAGTTCACGCCGGAGGGCGGCACCGTACTGGTCGTCGTCGCCCGGCGGGACGGGATGTGCCTGCTCGCCGTCGAGGATACCGGGCCGGGCATCCCGGCCGCCGAGCGGGAGCGCGTGTTCGGCCGCTTCTACCGGGCGGAGGCGGCCCGCGCGACGCCCGGCAACGGGCTCGGCCTCGGGCTGGTGGCGGCCATCGCCAAGCTGCACGGCGCGACGGTCGCGGTGACGGAGGCGCCGGAGGGGGGCTGCCGGATCGCGTTAGCGTTCCCGGAGGCGGGCGTCATGCCCGCGTGAGCCGCATCACGCCTTCGCCGCGACGGTGCCCCACCGTCGTGACGGCGATGTCGACCGCGCGGCCTTCCGCGATCAGCGCCGCCGCGAGGGCCGCGCCGAACGGGGCGACGACTTCGAGCCCATGGCCGATCAGGTCGCCGAGGGGATGGATCCGCGCCTCGGGCGCGAGGCGGCGGAGGGTTTCGGCCTCCTCCGCCGTGATCGGCGCGACGCCGGTGGCGCCGGAGATCACCGCATCGGGGGCGGCGGTCACGGCCTCGCCCCAGCGCGCGGCCAGGGACTCCGCGACGGCGCCGGGCTCGCGGTGGCAGCGGCCGCTCGCCACCGGGCCGAGGCGCGCGAGGGCCCGGGCGCCCCGCGCCTGCGCGTGCTCGGCCGATTCCAGCATCAGGAACGCGGCGCAGCTCGCCAGGATGAAGCCGCCCGGTGCCGCGCGGTCGCGAACCGGCGCGTAATCGCCCTGCTTGGCGAAGCCGCCCATGGCGTGGACGAGGAGCGCGTCCGGCCGCTCGGCGCTGTAGGAGCCGCCGACCAGCATCGCCTCGTTCTGGCCGGAGGCAATCCGCGCCTGGGCGATGCGCAGGGCATCGACGCCCGCCGCCTCCTCGCCCATGAAGGTGCGCGAGGCGCCGGTCACGCCGTGGACGATGGCGATGTTGCCCGCGAGCAGGTTCGAGAGCTGCGCCAGGAAGAGGGTCGGCCGCAGGTCGTTCTGCAGGCGCTCGTTGAGGAAGGCCCCCGGATCGGCCGCGTCGCGCAGGCCGGTGAGGATCGCGCCGTCGGCCGCGTAGTCGCGCTCACCGCCGCCCGCCGCCACCACGAGGTGCAGCGCCTGCTTGAAGGCGGCATCCTCCTTCACCCCGGCCGCGTCGAGGGCGAGGCCGGCGGCGTAGACGCCGAGGCGTTGCCACGCCTCCATCTGACGTTGGTCGCTCTTCTTCGGGATCTGCCGGTCCCAGGCGATGGCGGGGGCCGGGTGAACGGGGTAGGGCGCGAAGCTGTCCGCGTCGGTGCGCGGCGGGGTGCCGGCCGCAAGCGCCGCGAGATGCGCCGCCTCGCCTTCACCCGCGCAGGAGACGAGGCCGATACCGGTGACGACGACCGGACGCGTCATGTTGAGGCTCCGTCGCCGATCCCCGCGAGGTGGAGGAGGCCGCTGGTCCTAGCGCGCTCGCGCATCGGCGCGTCGAGACCTTCCGGGAAGGGCATGGTGCGGAAGCGAAGCTCCGCGTCGCAGATCGACTTGCCCTCGTGGCGGATCGCCGCCTCGGTGACGGCGTAGCCCGATCCGTCGTGTTCGAGCTTCGCGGTCACGGTCAGCACCGCGCCGGGGCCGACGAAGCTGCGGAACCGCGCCTTGTCGACGCCCGTCAGGAACGGCATCCGCTCGAAGCCGAGATGGGCGAGGATGAGATAGCCCGAGGCCTGGGCCATGGTCTCGGTGAGGAGCACGCCCGGCACCAGGGGGTGGCCGGGGAAATGCCCCTCGAAGACCGGGCTCGCGTCCGGCACCTTCGCCACGGCCTCGATGGTGCCGGCGGTACGGTCGAGCCGCACCACGGCATCGATCATCTCGAAATATTCAAGACGCATGGCGAGCTGGGCGCATCGGGTCGCGGGGCCGTCAGACCTTGGCGGCCTTCTCGGCGACCAGGGCGTCGATCCGGGCGCAGAGGTTCTTCAGCACGAAATACTGCTCGGCCGGGACCTTGCCCTCGTTGACCTCCTGCGTCCACCGCTCCAGCGGCAGCTTGATGCCGAAGGCCTTGTCCACCGCGAAGGCGATGTCGAGGAAGGCGAGGCTGTCGATGCCGAGGTCGTCGATGGCGTGGCTCTCGGGAGTGATCTTGTCCCGCTCGATGTCGGCCGTCTCGGCAATGATGTCGGCCACGCGCTGGAAGGTCGCGCTGCCGGTGGCGGGATCGTCGGACATGTCTTCTCGTGGGCTCTGAACTGGTTTCCGGTTCGGCGGCGGGAGCCCCCTCGCGCCGGGTGCCCGGCGTCCTATCCCTCGCTGCCATGAGGCGCGGGCGGCGGGCCCGGAATCCCGAACCCTCCGCTCGGCGCCGACGGATCGGCGGACCTCTACACGAGGGGGTCGGGTGCGGCAACCGCAACACGACGCGGGGCCGTTTGCCGGCATCGCGCGTTCACGACCCGGTCAGCCGAGCGCCCTCGCGGTGGCGGAGGCGCGGGGAAGACCTATCTGCGGCAGGCCACTGCCACGCTCGGCCGCGCCCGAATCAGCCCGACAACCCGAATCGGAGAAGGCGGATGAAACCGTCGCCCCCCTCGACCCTCGACCCGACCTTCGCCGCGCCCGTACCCCCCGCCCGCGCGCTTGCGGAGGCGCGGCCGGGCCATCCCGCCATGCCTCCGGCCGAGCGCGCCCCCTCGCAGGGCGCGGCGCGGGTGATCCTCGTCCTCGCGCTGGGCGCCCTCGGGATCTACATCCTGCGGGAGTTCCTGCCCGCGCTCGCCTGGGCCGTGGTGCTCGCCATCGCCCTCGGGCCGCTCTACGCCAAGATCGAGCGGCGTTTCCCACCCGGCCGGCACAACATCGTCCTGCCGAGCCTCGCGGTGCTGGCCGTGGCCCTCGTGTTCCTGGTGCCCCTCGTCGTCCTCGGCGTGCAGGCGGCGCGGGAGGCCCACGACGTCGCCGAGTTCGTCCGGAAGGCCGAGGAGAGCGGCATTCCCGCGCCCGAGTTCCTCAACCGGCTGCCCTACGGCGCGGCCCAGGCGACGGCGTGGTGGAACGACAACCTCGGCCATGCCCAGGCGGGGTCGGAGATCCTGCACCGTTTCGACAACGGCAAGGTCCTGGGCGCGGGCCGCAACATCGGCCGCGAGGTGGTTCACCGGGTGGTGCTGTTCGGCTTCAGCCTCGTGGCGCTGTTCTTCCTGTTCCGCGACCGCGATACGGTCGCGCGGCAGGCGCTCAGGGCCTGCGACCGCCTGTTCGGCCCGCGCGGCGAGCGGGTCGGGCGCCAGATGGTCGCCTCGGTCCACGGGACCGTGGACGGCCTCGTCCTCGTCGGCCTGGGCGAGGGCGTGATCCTCGGCATCGTCTACTACTTCGCGGGCGTGCCGCACCCGGTGCTCCTCGGCGCCTTCACGGCGGTGGCGGCGATGATCCCCTTCGGCGCGGCCTTGGCCATCGCCATCGCGGCGTTGCTTCTCCTGTCGGCGGGGGCGGTCAAGGCGGCGATCATCGTCGCCGTGGCGGGCCTCGTCGTGACCTTCGCGGCCGACCACTTCATCCGGCCCGCGCTGATCGGCGGCACCACCAAGCTGCCCTTTCTCTGGGTGCTCCTCGGCATCCTCGGCGGCGTGGAATCCTTCGGCCTGCTCGGCCTGTTCCTCGGGCCGGCGGTGATGGCGGCGCTCGTCCTGCTGTGGCGGGAATTCACCGAAGGCCGGGACGTGAAGGCCTGATGGGGAAGGGCGCCCACGCAACCGTGCGGCGATCCCGACCTTGCCAGCCCCCTGAAGCCGGCCCACACTCTCGGGCTCTGCGGATCTCTGTCCGCGGAGCCTCAGGGAGACGGACACCGGCATGATCCAGGCCGCCAGCCAGGGCACGAGCCCCGCCACCAGCCTCGATGACGGCATCGTCGCCACCGCCGAGAGCTGCCTTGCGGCGGTCGGACAGGCTCGCGAGGCGATCCACGGGGTCATCTTCGGGCAGGAGAAGGTCGTGGACCTCGCCCTGGTCACGATCCTCGCGGGCGGCCACGGCCTCCTCGTCGGCCTCCCAGGTCTGGCCAAGACCAAGCTGGTGGAGACGCTGGGCACGGTGCTCGGCCTTGATGCCCGCCGGGTGCAGTTCACCCCGGACCTGATGCCCTCCGACATCCTCGGCACCGAGATCCTGGAGGAGGACGCCGAGCGCCGCCGCGCCTTCCGCTTCGTGAAGGGCCCGGTGTTCACGCAATTGTTGATGGCGGACGAGATCAACCGCGCCAGCCCGCGCACCCAGTCCGCCCTGCTCCAAGCGATGCAGGAGGGGCACGTCTCGGTGGCCGGCGAGCGGCACGACCTGCCCCGTCCGTTCCACGTGCTCGCCACCCA
This sequence comes from Methylobacterium litchii, assembly GCF_038442315.1. NCBI lineage: Bacteria > Pseudomonadati > Pseudomonadota > Alphaproteobacteria > Hyphomicrobiales > Methylobacteriaceae > Methylobacterium > Methylobacterium litchii. The sequence goes on from NZ_JBBXMY010000011.1 coordinate 96,851, forward strand.
AAACCCCATCGAGCAGGAGGGCACCTACCCCCTGCCGGAGGCGCAGCTCGACCGCTTCCTCCTCGAGATCGACGTCGGCTACCCCGACCGGGCGGCCGAGCGGCGCATCCTCATCGAGACGACCGGCGCCGACGAGGTCCGCCCCACGTCGGTGATGACCACCGACCAGTTGATGACCGCCCAGCGCCTCGTGCGCCGTCTGCCCGTGGGTGAGGCGGTAGTGGAGGCGATCCTCGATCTCGTCCGCTCGGCGCGCCCCCATGGCGGCGACGCGCTGGTGAAGGACAAGCTCCTCTGGGGGCCCGGCCCCCGCGCCAGCCAGGCGCTAACTCTCGCCGCCCGCGCCCGCGCGCTGATCGAGGGCCGCGTCGCGCCCTCCGTCGCCGACGTGAAGGCGCTGGCCGAGCCGGTTCTGAAGCACCGCATGGCGCTCAACTACGCCGCCCGCGCCGACGGCGAGACCATCGAGGGTCTGATCGCCAAGCTCGCGGAGAAGCTCTGACCTTGGTCGCGACACAGGCCCTCGCCGCGCAGACGCGCCATCCGGGGCGCCGCGAGACGGAGGGCGCGGCGGCGCTGGCCGCGACGATGCCCCACCTCGTGCTGGAGGCGCGGCGGGTGTCGAGCCTGCTCGCCCACGGTCTGCACGGGCGGCGCCGGGCCGGGCCGGGCGAGAGCTTCTGGCAGTTCCGCCCCTTCGTGACCGGCGAGGCCGCCGCCCGCGTCGATTGGCGCCGCTCGGCCCGCGACGACCGGCTCTACGTCCGCGAGCGGGAATGGGAAGCGGCCCACAACATCTGGTTCTGGATCGACCGCTCGGCCTCCATGGCCTTCTCCTCGGACCTCGCGAGCGCGTCCAAGGTGGAGCGCGCGCTCGTCCTCGGCCTCGCGCTCGCGGATGCCTTCGTGGATGGCGGCGAGCGGGTCGGGCTGCTCGGCCTGACGCGGGCGCGGGCTTCGCGGGGCATCGTGGAGCATCTGGCCCAGGCCCTGGTCGCCGACACGGCGGGGCTCGACCGCGACCTCCCGCCGGCCGCCCAGCCCGCGCGCTTCGACGAGGTGGTGCTGATCGGTGATTTCCTCACCCCGCCGGAGCGGATCGCGGAATCCATCGGCGGCCTCTCGGCGGCGGGGAGCCGGGGCCATCTGCTCATGGTGGTCGATCCCATCGAGGAGACCTTCCCCTTCACGGGGCAGGCGGTGCTGCACGACCTCGAAGGCGGACCCTCCCTCGCCATCGGCGATGCCGGCTCCTGGGGCGAGCGCTACCGGGCGCGGATCACCGCCCACCGGGAGCGGTTGCAGGAGATCGTGCGCGGGGCGGGCTGGACGCTGACGCTCCACCGCACCGACCGTCCCGCGAGCGAGGCGGCCTTGCGCCTCGCGACCCTCGTCATCGCCCGCGGCGGCTGAGGCGACCATGTTCGGCTTGACCTTCGCCGCGCCCCTGGCGCTCGCCGCCCTGATCGGCCTGCCGGCCCTGTGGATCCTCCTGCGGGTGACGCCGCCGCGTCCCCGTCGGATCGACTTCCCGCCTCTGAAGCTCGTGGCGGACCTGATCCCGCAGCGCCAGACCCCCGCGCGGACACCGCCCTGGCTGCTGATCCTGCGCCTGCTCCTGGCCGCCGCGCTCATCCTGGCGGTGGCCGGTCCCGTCTGGAGCCCCGGCGGCATCGGCGCGGGCGGGGGCAAGAAGCCCCTCCTCGTGCTCCTCGACAACGGCTTCGCATCCGCGCACGATTGGCGCGATCGGATGCGGGTCGCCACCGATACCGTCGAGGGCGCCGCCCGCGACGGGCGCGCGGTGGCGCTCGTCGGCCTCGCGGAGCCCGTCGCCGCCGTCGAGGCGAAGTCCCCCGCCGCCACCCTGGAGCGGCTGCGTGCCCTCGCGCCGAGGCCCTACCTGCCGACCCGCGACGCGCATCTGCAGGGCATCGGCGCCTTCCTCGACAAGAACCAGGGCGCCGGCCTCGTCTGGATCACGGACGGGGTCGCGGGCAGCCCCGACGAGCGCTTCGCCAAGGGCCTGAACGACCTCGCGACCGGCGCCGGGGCGGCGCTCAGCGTGCTTAAGGCCGACAGGCCGCCGGCCCTGGCGCTCACCGTCTCGGAATCCGGCGGGCGGCTCACCGCCCATGTGCTCCGCGCGGCCGGCAACGGCCGGGATGCCGGGGTGATCCGGGCGCTGGACCAGAAGGGCCTGCCGCTCGCCGAGCGCGACTTCACCTTCGCGGGCGATGCCCTGAGCGCGGATGCCGTCTTCGACATGCCCACCGAATTGCGCAACGGCATCAGCCGGATCGAGGTGGCGAACGAGCACTCGGCCGGGGCGGTCTCGCTCATGGACGAGCGCGGCAAGCGGCGCCGGGTCGGCCTCGTGTTCGGCGGCACCCTCGACCAGTCGCAGCCGCTGCTGGCGCCGCTCTACTACCTCTCCCGCGCCCTCGAACCCTTCGCGGACGTGCAGCAGGCGCGCGGCGCGGCGAGCCTTGCGGACTCGATCAACCAGCTCCTCGACAACCAGGTCTCGGTGCTGGTGCTGGCCGATGTCGGCGCCCTGGACGACAAGACGGCGGGGCGCATCGACAAGTTCGTGGACGAGGGCGGGCTGCTCCTGCGCTTCGCCGGGGCGCGCCTCGCCGCCGGTCACGACACCCTGGTGCCGGTGCGCCTGCGCCGGGGCGGCCGCAACCTCGGCGGCGCCCTGTCCTGGGACGCGCCGAAGACCATGGCGCCGTTCCCGCCGGAGAGCCCCTTCGCCGGCCTGACCCCGCCGGCCGATATCGGCGTGCGCCGCCAGATCCTCGCGGAACCCGATGGCGACCTGCCGGGCAAGACCTGGGCGTCGTTGCAGGACGGCACGCCCATCGTCACCGCGCAAAAGCGCGGGCAGGGGCGGATCGTGCTGTTCCACGTCACCGCCGACACGACCTGGTCGAACCTACCGCTCTCCGGCCTGTTCATCGACATGCTGCGGCGGGTGGTGGCGCTGGCGGGTGCCGGCCCGGCCTCGGCCGAGGCGGGCGCCAACCGCGCGAAGGTCGCCGTGCTGGCGCCCCGCGTCACCCTCGACGGGTTCGGCGCGCTCGGCTCGGCACCGGCCTCCGCCACCGCCGTCCCGGCCGATTACGCCGACCGGGCGAGCCAGGAGCATCCGCCGGGCTTCTACGGCCCACCGGACGGAGGGATCAGCGTGAACGCCCTCAAGCCCGACGACCGGCTCGCGCCGGTCGACTACGCGCCCCTCAACGGGGCCGCCCTCGGCTCCCTGGCCGGGGCCTCCACCGTGGACCTAAGGCCAAGCCTGTTCACGGCGGGCCTGCTGCTCCTCGTCCTCGATACGCTGGCCGGGCTGTGGCTCGGAGGCTTCCTCGGACGCCTCAGGGCCCTGCGCGCCCGCCCCGCCGCACTCATCTTTGCGGCCCTGGTGGCATCGAGTGTGCCGGTGCGGGGCGTGCGCGCCGAGGAGCCCCCGGCCAACCGGCCGAACGGCATCGAATCGGCCCTCATCACCCGGCTGGCCTACATCATCACGGGGGACGCCGCCGTGGACGAGGCGAGCCGCGCCGGGCTCTCCGGCCTGACGCAGATGCTCGCCGCCCGCACCGCCCTGGAACCGGGCGAGCCGGCGGGGCTCGATCCGGCGAAGGACGAACTCGCCTTCTACCCGCTGATCTACTGGCCCATCGCGCCGAACCGGCCGCAGCCCTCGGAGGCCGCGATCCGGAAGATCGACGCCTTCATGCGCAACGGCGGCACGGTGCTGTTCGACACCCGCGACGCCCTCACCGCCCGGCCGGGCAGCCCCCCGAGCCCGGAGGCGACCTACCTGCGCAAGATGCTGGCGACGCTGGAAGTGCCCGAACTGGAGCCGGTGCCGGCCGATCACGTGCTGACCAAGGCCTTCTACCTCGTAGACAGCTTTCCCGGCCGCTACGCCACCGGCCAGACCTGGGTCGAGGCCCTGCCGCCGGCCCCTGAGGGTGGCGAGCGCCGCCCGGCGCGGGCGGGCGACGGGGTGAGCCCGATCATCATCACGAGCAACGACCTCGCCACCGCCTGGGCCATCGGCCGACGGGGCGAACCGCTCTATCCCATCACCGGCGGCGACCAGCGCCAGCGGGAGATGGCGTTCCGGGGCGGCGTCAACATCGTGATCTACACCCTGACCGGCAACTACAAGGCCGATCAGGTCCATGTGCCCGCGCTTCTGGAGCGTCTGGGGCAGTGAGGGAAAAGGCCCCGCCATGCTGAGCCTCAGCTTCACGCCGCTCCTGCCGTGGCCGGTCCTCGCCGTCCTGGGCGTCGTCGCGCTGGCGATGGCGGTGCTGGCCGTCCTGGCGCGGGGCCGCACGGCGCTGCTGCGCGCCCTCGTCCTCGCTCTGGTCCTGGCGGCGCTCGCCAACCCCGCCCTCGTCCACGAGGACCGGGAGCCGGTGAAGGACATCGCCGCCGTGGTGATCGACCGCTCCGGCTCGCAGGGGCTGGGCGACCGGCCGCAGGTGACGGATCAGGTCCGCGCCGAGTTGCAGCGCCGCTTCGGCTCGCTGACGAATATCGAGCCGCGCTTCATCGACGTGCCCGATGCCGGCGAGGGCGACGACGGCACCAAGCTCTTCGCCGCCCTGGGTCAGGCGCTGGCCGACGTGCCGCCCGAGCGGCTGGCCGGCGTCGTGATGGTGACGGATGGCGTCGTCCACGACATCCCGCCGAACCTCGCCCAGCTCGGCATCAAGGCGCCCCTGCACGTCCTCGTCACCGGCCATGCCGACGAGCGCGACCGGCAGATCAAGCTGATCGAGGCCCCCCGCTTCGGCATCGTCGGCAAGGACCTGACGATCCGCGCCGAGGTGATGGAGCGCGGCGGCACCGGCCACGCGGTGGTCGTCACCCGCCGCGACGGCGAGGAGATCGACCGGCGCGACGTGCCCACCGGCCGCCCCTTCGACCTCTCCACCCGGATCGAGCATGGCGGCCAGAACGTCGTCGAGATCGAGGTCGAGCCGCTTCCCAACGAGCTGACGACGGTCAACAACCGCGCGGTCCTGCCCATCGAGGGCATCCGCGAGAAGCTGCGCGTGCTCCTCGTCTCCGGCGAGCCTCACCAGGGCGAGCGGACGTGGCGCAACCTCCTGAAGTCCGACGCCAACGTCGACCTCGTGCATTTCACCATCCTGCGCCCGCCGGAGAAGCAGGACGGCACGCCGATCTCCGAACTGTCGCTCATCGCCTTCCCGACGCGCGAATTGTTCGTCCAGAAGATCAAGGATTTCGACCTCATCATCTTCGACCGCTACGCCAACCAGAGCGTGCTGCCGCAGGCCTATTTCGACAACATCGTCCGGTATGTCCGCGAGGGCGGGGCGCTGTTGATCGCCGCCGGGCCGGAATATGCCGGCGCGGCGAGCCTCGCCCGCACCCGGCTCGCGGGCATCCTGCCGGGCGATCCCGACGGGCGGGTGGTCGAGCGGCCCTACAAGGCGACCCCGACCCAGACCGGCAAGCGCCACCCCGTCACCCGCGACCTGCCCGGCTCCGACGCCTCGCCCCCCGCTTGGGGCGACTGGCTGCGGATCGTCCAGGCGCGGCTGCGGCCCGGCATCGAGCCGATCCTGTCGGGCGCCGACAACCTGCCGCTGCTCGCCCTCTCGCGGGAGGACAAGGGCCGCGTCGCGCTGCTCCTGTCCGACCATGCCTGGCTGTGGGCGCGGGGCTATCAGGACGGCGGTCCCTATCTCGACCTGCTCCGGCGCCTCGCCCATTGGCTGATGAAGGAGCCCGCCCTCGAGGAGGAGGCCCTACGCGCGCAGACGACCGGCCACGGCCGCGAGGTCCGCGTCGAGCGCCAGACCATGGCCGACACCGCCGAGCCGGTGACGGTCACTGGGCCGACCGGCAAGGTCACGACGCTCACCCTCAAGCCCTCCGAGCCCGGCCTGTTCACCGCGACCTTCGACGCGCAGAGCCTGGGGCTGCATACCCTGCGCTCGGGCAACCTCGTCGCCTTCGTGAGCGTCGGCCCGGCCAACCCGCGCGAACTCGCCGACGTGTTCAGCGACACCGAGCGCCTGCGGGCCGTCTCCGAGGGCTCGGGCGGCTCCGTGCGCCGCCTGTCCGACGCGTCGGGGGCGTTGCAGGTGCCGCGGCTCCAGAGCCTGCGCGGCGGACGCCTGTCGGGCGGCGACTGGATCGGCTTCCGGCCGAGCGACAGCGCCAACATCCGGGGCGTCGAGGTCTATCCCCTGGCGCTGGGGCTCGCCGCCCTCGCGGCGCTCGCCGCCGCCGTGCTGGCGATGTGGCTGGTCGAGGGGCGCCGGGGCCAGGGCCGCGCCTGACGCGCACCCGCCCCGACGAATTTCCCTTTGGCCAAGGTTGCTTACGAATGGAAACGTCCGTATCAGAATCAGTAGTATAGGGGATCGTCACGTTTCCAATTGAGTAACTATCACTGCTCTAGGTGATAGGCGCCTGAGGGGCACGAGGCCGGTCTCCGTCGCTTTGTCTGCTTCTGAACTGAGGGGTTTGCTGCTCGTGGCCACCGAGGTGGATAACGATTGCCGCGAGTCGTTCGAAGACCTGCGCTCCGCCCTCGACGCCTCCGGCGTGGTCGGAACCTGGGACTGGGACATCGTGCGCCGCACCGCCCGGTACGACCGGGGCGCCGCCAACCTGCTCGCCCTCGATCCTGACCTCGCCGGCCAGCCGTTGCAGGGCGAGGCGGGGATGGTCGGCATCCATCCCGACGACCGTGAATGGCTGGTCCAGGCGCTCTGGCGGGCGCTGGCCAACGGCCGGCTGTTCCTCGCCGAGTACCGCGTCGTCACGGCCGATCGCGGCATCCGCTGGATCCTCAGCCGGGGCCGCATCTACCAAGACGATGTCGGCCGTCCCGTCCGGTCCAAGGGCATCATCATCGACATCACCGAGACCCGCGAGGAGGGCAACGGCTTCTTCACGGAGACCGATGCGCAGGGCCGGCATGCCCTCGACCGGGCGGCGGCCTCGCTCCTCGACGCGCGCAAGGCCATCGACGAACTCGGTGACGACGCGGACAACCACCTGCGCGTGATCCTCGACCTCGCCCTGTTCGAGGTCGGAACGCACCTCGCCCGCCGCGCCCGACACTGACTCTGCCCACCCGGCGCCGTGACGCACGGGGCGCCCGCGCACTCGACGCGACCCGGGCGCCGTCCTAAGACCCCCGGAGGGTCGGGGGCCGGAATGCCCCGCGACCGCGAGGACCGGAGGCAGCCCAAGCGTGACGCAGCCCGTGACCCGCCGCCTGTTCAATGGCACCCTTCTGGGCACCCTCCTGGCGGCCAATACGGTCGGCCGGGCCGGCGCGCAGCCCACGCCGCCCGATGCGAACGGGCAATGGACCCACGCGATGACGCTGATGGGCCAGCCGAAATACGGGCCCGACTTCACGCATTTCGACTACGCCGACCCCAACGCCCCCAAGGGCGGCCTCGTGCGGCTCGGCTCCCAGGGCGGGTTCGACAATTTCAACATCGTCGTCTCGGGCCTGAAGGGCGACCTCGAGGGCGGCGTCCAGCAGATCTACGATACGCTGATGACCGAATCCTCGGACGAGCCCTTCACCTCCTACGGGCTCCTCGCCGAGGCGGTGCGCATTCCCCCCGATCTCGGCTCCGTCACCTATCGCCTGCGCGAAGGCGCCAAGTGGCACGACGGCAAGCCGATCACCCCCGAGGACGTGGTCTGGTCCTTCGGCGTGCTGAAGGCGAACTCGCCCTTCTACGCCGCCTACTACCAGACCGTGGACAAGGCCGAGGCGACCGGCCCGCGCGAGGTGACGTTCACCTTCACCGAGAAGGGCAACCGCGAGTTGCCGCAGGTGATCGGCCAATTGCGGGTGCTGCCCAAGCACTGGTGGGAGGGCAAGGACGCGCAGGGCCGCCAGCGCAGCCCCACCGAGACGAGCCTGGAGATCCCGCTCGGCTCCGGCCCCTACCGGCTGGAGAAGTTCGAGCCCGGCCGCACCGCGACCTATGTCCGCGTCGCCGATTACTGGGGCAAGGATCTGCCGGTGAATGCCGGCCGCAACAATTTCGGCACCGTCCGCTACGAGTATTTTCGCGACGGCACCGTGCTGGTCGAGGCGCTGAAGGGCGACCTCTACGATTTCCGCGTCGAGAACATCGCCCGCAACTGGGCGACCGCCTACGACGACTTCCCCGCCGTGAAGGACGGGCGCCTCATCAAGGAAGCCTTCCCCGACCGGGGCACGGGTATCATGCAGGCGTTCGTGTTCAACACGCGCAAGGACAAGTTCAAGGACCCGCGCGTGCGCCGGGCGTTCAACCTCGCCCTGAACTACGAGGAGATGAACAAGTCGCTGTTCTACGGCCTCTACAAGCGCATCAACTCGTACTTCTTCGGCTCGGAACTCGCCTCCTCCGGCCTGCCCGAGGGGCGTGAGAAGGAGATTTTGGAGGGCCTGAAGGACAAGGTCCCGGCCTCGATCTTCACCACGCCCTACACCAACCCCGTCAACGACAGCCCCGAGGCGGTGCGAGCCAACCTGCGCGAGGCGGTGCGCCTCCTGCGCGAGGCCGGCTACGAGCTGAAGGGCGGCCAGATGGTCGACAAGGCGGGCACGCCGCTGACCGTCGAGTTCCTGGAGTTCCAGAACACCTTCGAGCGGGTGATCCTGCCCTTCTCGGCGCAGCTGAAGCTCATCGGCATCGGCGCCACCCTGCGGGTCATCGATCAGGCGCAGTACCAGAACCGCATCCGCAACTTCGATTTCGACATCACCACCACCGGTTGGGGCGAATCGCTCTCGCCGGGCAACGAGCAGCGCGAATATTGGGGCTCCAAGGCCGCCGACACGCCCGGCTCGCGCAACCTGATCGGCATCAAGGATCCGGCCATCGACGCCCTGATCGAGAAGGTGATTTTCGCCCCCGACCGGGAGGGCGTCATCGCCGCCACCCGCGCCCTCGACCGGGTGCTGCTGGCCCACGATTACGTCGTACCGCAATGGGCGTCCGACCGGCAGCGGACCCTGCGCTGGAACCGCTTCAGCCATCCGCCGGTCCTGCCGCTCTATGCGAATTCCGGCTTCCCCACGACGTGGTGGTACGACGAAACCCTGGCCGCCAAGACGGGGGCGCCCCGTTGAGGGCGACGCGGCGCGGCCTCGTCCTCGGCGGGCTGGCCGCCGCCCTGCCGCTCCCCCGGCCGGCCTGGGCCGCCGACGAAGAGCGGCACGGGCTGTCGAGCTTCGGCGACCTGAAATACCCGAAGGACTTCCGCACCTTCGATTACGTGAACCCCATGGCGCCCAAGGGGGGGCGGTTCTCGGGGCAGATCTCCGGCACGGTGGGCAACCAGTCGCTCGGCACCTTCGACACGCTGAACATCTACGTGCTGCGCGGCTCCGGCGCCGCCGGCCTCGAGTTCACCTTCGACAGTCTGATGACCCGGGCGCTGGATGAGCCGGACGCGATCTACGGCCTCCTCGCCCGCTCCGTGAGCGTCAGCCAGGACGGGCTGACCTACACGTTCGAACTACGGCCCCAGGCCCGCTTCCACGATGGCTCCCGGCTGACCGCGCAGGACGTGGCGTTCAGCCTGAAGATCCTGCGGGACAAGGGCCATCCCGAGATCGCGGAGACGATCCGCGACATGACCGACGCCCGCGCCGAGGGCGAGGGGCGCCTCGTCGTCACCTTCGCGCCGGGCCGCGCCCGCGACCTGCCGCTGATCGTGGCGCAATTGCCGGTGTTCTCCGCCGCCTATTATGCCCAGCGCGACTTCGAGGCCTCGACCCTCGACGCGCCGCTCGGCTCCGGTGCCTACCGCGTGGCGGCGGTCGATCCCGGCCGCTCCATCGGCCTGGAGCGCGTGACCGACTATTGGGCCGCCGACCTGCCGGTGAATGTCGGGCGGCACAACTTCGACAGCCTGCGCTACGAGTATTTTCGCGATCGCACGGTGGCCTTCGAGGCGTTCAAGAGCGGCGCCTTCACCTTCCGCGAGGAGTTCACCGCGCGGGTCTGGGCGACAGGCTACGATTTCCCCGCCGTGGCCGAGGGCCGGGTGGTGCGCGAACGCGTGCCGGACGCGCGACCCAGCGGCACCCAGGGCTGGTGGATCAACGAGCGACGGGCGAAGTTCAAGGACCCGCGGGTGCGCGAGGCCATCGGCCTGTGCTTCGATTTCGAATGGGCCAACCGCAACCTGATGTACGGGGCCTATACCCGCACGGCCTCGTTCTTCGAGAACTCGGACCTCAAGGCCACGGGCGCGCCGTCGCCCGAGGAACTGACGCTTCTCGAACCCCATCGCGAAAAGCTGCCCGCCGAAGTGTTCGGCGAACCCTGGCTGCCGCCGGTCTCGGACGGATCGGGCCAGGACCGGGCGCTCCTGAAGCGCGCCGACGCCCTGCTGCGGGAGGCGGGCTGCACCCGCACCGGCAGCGAGATGCGCCTGCCCGGCGGCGAGCCGCTGACCCTCGAATTCCTGGACGACGACCCGGTCTTCCAGCCGGTGACGCAGCCCTACATCCGCAACCTCGGCCTCGTCGGCATCCGCGCGTCGAGCCGCATGGTCGATCCGTCGCAATATCAGGCGCGGCTGAAGGATTTCGATTTCGACCTCACCGCCCGGCGCTATTCCGGTGGCGTCACCCCCGGGGCGGAACTGCGCGACCTCTACGGCTCCCGCGCCGCTGCGACGCCCGGCTCCAACAACATGGCCGGCATCGCGGATCCCGTCGTCGATGCGCTGCTCTCGGCCATCGCCGGGGCGGAATCCCGCGCCGCGCTGACCACGGCCTGTCGCGCCCTCGACCGGGTGTTGCGCGCCGGGCGCCACTGGGTGCCGATGTGGTACGGCGACCAGCACCGCCTCGCCCTCTGGGACGTGTTCGGACGCCCGGCCACCCCGCCGAAATACGATCTCGGCGCCCCCGCGACCTGGTGGTCCGACGCCGACAAGGCCCGGCGGATCGGGCGGGAATGACCTGATGCTGAGCTACATCCTGCGCCGGATCGGCCTGATGATCCCGACCCTGTTCGGCATCATGCTGATCACCTTCGCGATCGTGCAATTCGCCCCCGGCGGCCCGGTGGAGCAGGTGCTCTCGAAGATGCAGGGCCAGAACGAGGGCGCGCTCTCCCGCGTCACCGGCGGCAACGGCGACCTCGGCGGCGGATCGCGCGGCGGCGGCAGCGGCGGGGGCGCTGCCAACTCCCGCTATCGCGGCGCGCAGGGCCTCAGCCCGGAATTCATCGCCAAGCTCGAAAAGCAGTTCGGTTTCGACAAGCCGGCGCCCGAGCGCTTCGCGATGATGATGTGGAACTACATCCGCTTCGATTTCGGCCGCAGCTATTTTCGCGATGTCAGCGTCATCCAGCTCATCCGCGAGCGGCTGCCGGTCTCGATCTCGCTCGGCCTGTGGATGACGCTCCTGTCCTACGCGATCTCGATCCCGCTCGGCATCCGCAAGGCGGTGAAGGACGGGGAGCGGTTCGACCGCTGGACCTCGGCGGTGGTGATCGTCGGCTACGCGGTGCCGGGCTTCATGTTCGGGCTGATGCTCATCATCCTGTTCGCGGGCGGCTCGTTCTACCAGTGGTTCCCGCTGCGCGGCCTCACCAGCGAGGGCTGGGACAGCTTCACCCCCTGGCACAAGGTCACGGATTACGCGTGGCACATGGCGCTGCCCCTCACCGCCCTGGTGATCGGCGCCTTCGCCACCTCGACCCTCCTCACCAAGAACTCGTTCCTCGACGAGATCCGCAAGCAATACGTCCTCACCGCGCGGATGAAGGGCCTGTCCGAGCGCGGGGTGCTCTACGGGCATGTCTTCCGCAACGCGATGCTCATCGTCATCGCCGGCTTCCCCGGAGCCTTCATCTCGGCCTTCTTCACGGGGTCGCTGCTGATCGAGACGATCTTCTCCCTCGACGGGCTGGGCGAACTCTCGTTCCGGGCCATCGTCGGGCGGGATTACCCGGTGGTCTTCGCCACGCTCTACATCTTCTCGCTGATCGGGCTTGCCGTGAACCTGCTCTCGGACCTGATCTACGTCTGGATCGATCCGCGCATCGATTTTTCGGCCCGCGCCACCTGAATCAAAGCACGGCCGCCTCCGGCTCCGGCGTGGGGATGCCGAGGAGGCGGGCGACCTCTTTGCTCTCCGGGCCCCCGAGCAGGTCCGCGAGGGTGTAGCCGTCGAGGACGGCGAGGAACGCGCCGAGCGCCTCGCCCAAGGCGTGCTTCAGCCGGCATGGCGCGGTGATGAGGCAGGCGCCCGAGGCGAAGCATTCCACGAGGGCGAGGTCGTCCTCCGTCTGGCGCACCACCTGCCCGATCACGATCCGCTCCGGCGCCATGCCGAGGCGCAGGCCGCCGCCGCGCCCGCGGATCGTGCGGATCAGCCCCAGGCGGCCGAGCTGGTGCACCACCTTGGTGAGGTGGTTCTCGGAGATGCCGTAGGCGCGGGCGATCTCGCCGATGGAGCTTTGGCCCGGCTCCCGCAGCCCCACGTAGATCAGCGTCCGCAGGCTGTAATCCGTATAGCGGGTCAGGCGCATCTCGATCCCCTCGCGGCTCGACTTATCATCACTCGCGAGCCGGTGCCCCTGGATTCGGAGCTTGGCTCGCGACGCTGGTTTGCCGCCGCGCCCGCACACTGTTACGCGGCTCAGGTTTCCGCGGAGCCGCCCGAGCCGTGACCTCACTCTCCCTCGTCGTCCGCCCCGAGCGGCCGGAGGACGATGCCGCCATCGCCCGCCTGGAAGCCCGCGCCTTCGGGCCCGGCCGCTTCGCGCGCACGGCCTATCGCCTGCGCGAGGGCAACCCGTACCGGCGCGATCTCGGCGTCACCGCTTCGGTCGGCAGCTTCCTCGTCGGTTCGGTGCGGATGAGCCCGGTGCGGGCAGGGGAGGCGGGTGTCCTGATGCTCGGGCCGCTCGCCGTCGATCCGAGCTTCGAGGGGCGGGGCATCGGCTCGGCCCTCACCCGCGCCGCCATCGAGGCCGCCCGCGAGACGGGGGAGGGGCTGGTGATCCTCGTGGGCGACGCCCCCTATTACGCCCGGTTCGGCTTTACGCCCGTGCCGCCGGGGCGCCTGACCATGCCGGGTCCGGTCGATCCGGCGCGGCTGCTCTGGCTCGAACTCCGCGAGGGGTTCGCCGCCGGCCTGTCCGGGGCGATCCTGCCGGCGCAGGGCTGAGGCTCACGCCCGCCGGAGCGACAGCCCCGCGATCAGCCCGGCGGCGAGGAGCGTCAGCGCGACCGGGGCCGCCGAGGTGGCGGGCCACGCCGTCGCGGCGGCGGTGAACAGGGCTCCGAAGGTCATCTGTGTGAAGCCGTAGAGGCTCGACGCCGAGCCCGCCGCGTGCGGATCGACGTTCATCAGCCCGGCCACGGCGTTGGGGCTCAGGAGGCCGACCCCGACCGCGTAGGCGAAGAGCGGGACGATCAGCGTCTCGATCGTCAGGACGCCCGACCGGTCCACGGCGAGCAGGGCCAGCGCCGAGCCGATGCAGATCAGGTTGCCGCTCCGCGCGCCCTGCCGGATCGAGACGCGCCGGGCGATCCGGCTGGCGATCACCGCCCCCGCGACCATGCCGAACACCACGAGCAGGCAATCGAACCCCACCTCCTCCGGCGAGCGCTCGAGGCGGTTGACTAGCAGGAACGGCGCCACCGCCAGGAAGGCGTAGAGGCTCGTGCCCGCGCAGCCCCCGGCGACGAGATAGGCGCGGGAGACGGGCATCCGCACGAGGCGGAGATAGGCGGCGAGCACCGCCGCGAGGCCCGGCAGCGCTACTTTCTGCCGGTTGGTCTCCGGCAGGGTCAGCACCACCATCGCCCCGAGGATGGCGACGAGGGCGGCAAGGACCACGAACACCGACCGCCACCCGAAGGCGTGGCTCACCACGCCGCCGATGGCCGGAGCCAGGGCGGGGGTGAGGGTCATGGCGGTGACGAGGATGGCGAGCTTGCGCGCCGCGTCCTCGCGGGTCGAGACGTCGCGCACCATCGCCCGGCCGATGACGAGGCAAGAGCAGGCACCGAGCGACTGCATCATCCGCGCGACCAGCAGCACGGCGAGATTGGGCGCGGGAATCGCCAGCAGCAGGCCGGCGAGATAGAGGGCGAGCCCACCGATCAACACCGGCCGGCGGCCGTAGCGGTCCGAGAGCGGGCCGTAGACCAGTTGCCCGCCCGCGAGACCGATCAGGTAGACCGTGATCGTCGATTGGATCCCGGCCGCGTCCGTATGTAGGTCGAACGCGGCGGCGGCGAGCGCCGGCACGAAGATGTGCAGCGCCACCGTGCCCGTCATCGTCACGGCCACGAGGAGCGCCAGGGACGCCTGGCGCGGGGCGGGCCGTTCGGGAGGCTCGTCCGGCAACGGCCCTTACTTCGGCGGCGCGTTGTCGTCCTTCTTCGGAACCTGAATGTCCAGTTCCTTGGCCCGTTCGACCGCCTCGGGGTTCGCCTGCGACGGCGGCTCCTTGGTGGCCGGGGCGGACGGCGCGGTCGGCTCCGCCGGGATCACGCTCGACGGCTGACCCGTCTGGTCGCTGTCATGGGCGCTGGCCGGCGGGGCCGGGGCGTTGCGGTCACTGCCGTTGCCGTCGGGGCGCGGGCTGCCCGAGGGCTTCTCGATCGCCGGCTTGGCGGTGCTGAGGTCGGCCGGCTTGGCGGGCGAATCCTTGCCCTCCGAACCCTTGTTCAGGGCCGGCTTCTCGGCGCTCGGCTTCTCGGCGGCGGGCGCGGCCGCCGGCTTCTCCGCCGGCTTGGCGTCCGATGATGCGGCGGCCGGCTGGGCGGCGGGCTTGTCCTCGGCCTTTTCGGCGGCGGGGAGTGGCTTCGGGCTGTCCGACAGGGTGCGCAGGTAGGCGATCACGTTCGCCCGCTCCTGCGGGTTGGCGATGCCGGCGAAGCCCATCTTGGTGCCCTTCGCGTAGACCTTCGGGTTCTCCAGGAACCCGTCGAGGTCGGCGTAGGTCCAGCTTCCGCCCTTCTCCTTGAGGGCGGCGGAGTAATCGAACCCCTCGTGGGCGGCCTTCTTGCGCTCGACCACGTCCCACAGGTCCGGGCCGACCTTGTTCGGGCCGCCCTTATCGAAGCTGTGGCAGGCATGGCAGGCCTTGGTGCCACCCTGGCCCTTCTCGACATTGGCGCTGGCGAGCCGCACCGCGATGGGCTCCACCTTCGCCTCCGCGCCGGCCGCCGCAGGCTTCTCGGCTTCGGCCTCCGGCAGGTCGTAGCCCGCCTTGCCGGCCGGTTTCGGATGGTAGATCAGTTCGGCCACGAAGCCGGAGCCAGCCGCGAACAGCATGGCGCCGAGCACGGCACCGGCGATCTTGTTCACCTCGAACGAGTTCATGGGCCTCTCTACGTCCCCGGGGCCGCGCCTGCGCGGGCACACCCGGCCACACCGCCGCACTCTGGAAGGCTTCGAGGCTGCCTTAGCCGCTTCGCCCCGACCTTGACAATGCCGCCAAGGGATAACGCAGGGTCGCGGGGGTGGCGCGCATGCAGAATTTCGCCGGTATTGTCACCGCCTTGCATCGGCCGGCCCCCAGGGACGACAACCGCCACCCGGCCTGATACAGACCCGACCGTTCCACGGACCCGCGAAGCCATGTCCGATCCCCTCGTTCTCATCCCGGCGCGACTCGCCGCCACTCGCCTGCCGAACAAGCCGCTGGCCGACATCGCGGGCGAGCCGATGATCCTCCATGTCTGGCGCCGTGCGGTGGAGGCCGGGATCGGCCCCGTCGTGGTGGCGACGGACACGCCGGAGATCGTGCAGGTGGTCGAGGCGGCGGGCGGCCTCGCGGTGCTGACGCGACCCGACCACCCGTCCGGCTCCGACCGCCTCGCCGAGGCACTGGAGAGCATCGACCCGGAGGGCCGGCACGACGTGGTCGTCAACGTCCAGGGCGACCTGCCGACCATCGACCCGGCGATCATCGGCGCGTCGATCGTGCCCTTGTCCGACCGGACTGTGGACATCGTTACCCTCTGCGCGGCGATCACCGACCCGGAGGAGGCCGACAACCCCAACGTGGTGAAGCTCGTCGGCCACGAGGTGGCCCCGCGCCGCCTGCGCGCCCTGTACTTCACCCGCGCCCGCGCGCCCTACGGCCCCGGCCCGCTTTGGCACCATATCGGCCTCTACGCCTACCGCCGGAAGGCGCTGACCCGCTTCGTCGCCCTGCCGCCGGGCGAATTGGAGACCCGCGAGAAGCTGGAGCAGCTTCGTGCCCTGGAAGCCGGGATGCGCATCGACGCGGTGGTCGTGGACGACCTGCCGCTCGGCGTCGACACCCCCGCCGACCTTGAGAAGGCGCGGGCGCTGATGCAGCGCCGCCGCCTCAACTGAACCTGCACGAGACGATGTCTGAGCGTACCATTTCCTACCAGGGCGAGCCCGGGGCCAACTCGCACATCATCTGCTCCCAGGCCTATCCGGACTGGACTCCGCTGCCCTGCCCGACCTTCGAGGACGCCTTCGCGGCGGTGACGGAGGGGCGGGCGCAGCGGGCGATGATCCCCATCGAGAACTCGCTGGCCGGCCGGGTGGCGGACATCCACCACCTGATCCCGACCTCGCCGCTGCACATCGTGGCGGAGCACTTCCTGCCGATCCACTTCCAGCTGATGGTCCTGCCGGGCACGCCCGTGGAGGCGCTGAAGAGCGTGCACAGCCACGTCCATGCGCTGGGCCAATGCCGGCGGATCATCCGCCGCCTCGGCTTGCGCTCCGTGGTGAGCGGCGACACGGCGGGCGCCGCCCGCGAGATCGCGGAAGCCGGTGATCCAAGCCGGGCGGCTTTGGCTCCCGCCATGGCGGCCGAGGTCTACGGCCTCGACATCCTGATGCGGGATGTGGAGGACGCGGCCCACAACACCACGCGCTTCGTGGTGTTCTCGCCGGAGCCCGAGCCGGCCACGGGCGAGGGCGCCTTCGTGACGAGCTTCGTCTTCCGGGTGCGCAACATCCCGGCGGCGCTCTACAAGGTGCTCGGCGGCTTCGCCACGAACGGCGTGAACATGACGAAGCTCGAAAGCTACATGATCGAGGGCGAGTTCACCGCCACGCAATTCTACGCCGAGGTCGACGGCCACCCCGACGAGCCGGGCCTGCGCCGGGCGCTGGACGAACTCGGCTACTTCTCGCGGGAATTGCGGATCGTCGGGACGTATCCGGCCCACCCGTTCCGCGAGATGGCACGCCCGGCGGCGGAATAGCCGGCGGGGCTACTCCCGCCGGATTACCCGGTCCACGACCACGTCCGACCAGAAACCCGGCCGGAAGTCGCGCTTCAGCGCCTCCGGGTCGTAGACGGTCTCGACCCAGGTGAGGAAGTCGAGGCCCTGCGGCTCGCCCTCGGTGAGGTAGCGGGCGAAGAAGGCGTCGAGGATGCCGGTCTTGGCGAAGCGGAAATGGCCGTAGCGGGCCGAGAGCTGGCGCGCGGCCTCGGCTACCGGGCGCCCCTCGTGCAGAATCAGGTAGAGCGCCGCCGCGAGCCCCGCCCGGTCGGCGCCCGACTTGCAGTGCATCACCGCCGGGTACTCGATCCCCGCGAAGAGGCGTTGCGCCGCCAGGATCGTCTCCCGGTCCGGGGCCTCGCGGGAGCGCAGCACGAACTCCACCAGCGTCAGGCCGTGGCGCTCGCAGGCCTCGCGCTGCAGCGGCCACGAGCCGTGCTCGCGCCCGCCGCGCAGGGAGATCACCGTCCGCACGCCCTCCGCGCGGAAGCGGGCGAGCTGGTGCGGGCCCGGCTGGGCCGAGCGCCAGACCTGCCCCCGGCCGACCCGGTGGCGGTTGAGATAGGCGAGGCGGAACACGCCGTGGTCCACGAGCAGCATGTTCGCCCAGGCCATGAGCCGGCTGCCCGGGCCGCCGATCGGACGCTCGAAGCGGGCGATGCGGGCCATGCGGCGGGCGTAGCGCGTCTCGGGCTTGAGAAAACGTTTGAGCACGATGGGTCCGGAAGGCGAAAGCCGCCTGTACCAGCCGGCCGGGGGAGGGGCAATCGGTGCGCAAAACGGCGCCGATCTTGCCTTCACTCCGCCTGGATCGGCATCGAACCTGCGACGGGTCCGGAGGTTGTTAGCCGAGAACGGACGGGAGGCCGAGCCGATGAGCACGCGCACCACGAGCATCCGCCGGGCCAGGGAGGCCGATATCGGCGGCGTGTCGACGGTGTTCGATGCGGCGTGGCGCGAGGCCTATCGCGGGATCATCCCCGGCATCGCCCTGGAGAAGATGATCGCGGCGCGGGGGCGGCCATGGTGGCGGTCGGCCCTTGGCCGGGGGCGGCCCATCGCGCTGGTCGAGACCGGCGACAGGATCGTGGGCTATGCCGCTTACGGGCGGGCTCGCAGCCGGGCGCTGGGCACCGACGGCGAGGTGGATGAACTCTATCTCCTGCCCGAATACCAGGGAATCGGCCTCGGACGGCGGCTCTTCCGCGCGATCCGCAACGACCTCGCCGATCACGGGCTCGGCCGGCTCGGCGTCTGGACGCTCGAGGACAATATTCGCGCGGGCGCCTTCTACG
Organism: Methylobacterium litchii; assembly: GCF_038442315.1. Classification (NCBI taxonomy): domain Bacteria; kingdom Pseudomonadati; phylum Pseudomonadota; class Alphaproteobacteria; order Hyphomicrobiales; family Methylobacteriaceae; genus Methylobacterium; species Methylobacterium litchii. The sequence goes on from NZ_JBBXMY010000011.1 coordinate 115,417, forward strand.
AAAGTATGGGTGGGCAGCGCGGGCCGCTCGTGCCGGATCGCGTCGCAGGCATCACGCTGCCCAAGGTCGGCTACATCTTCAGCTAAACGAACGGTTTTCCCGCTTCGTGGCGCCTCGGCGATTTGCACCGGCCGCGCGCGTGTCTATGAGACCCCCAGCGCGGCCATGTCCGCCTCAGGGAGCGACCCCCCATGAATATCGACGCGATCTCGATCGGCAAGAATCCGCCGCATGACGTCAACGTCATCATCGAGGTGCCGCTCGGCGGAGAGCCGATCAAGTACGAGATGGACAAGGAATCCGGCGCGCTGGTCGTGGACCGGTTCCTCTACACCCCGATGTTCTACCCCGGGAACTACGGCTTCATCCCGCACACCCTCTCCGGCGACGGCGACCCGTGCGACGTGCTGATCGCCAACACTCGCGCCATCATCCCCGGCGCGATCATGAGCGCCCGCCCCGTGGGCGTGATGGTGATGCAGGACGAGGGCGGCGAGGACGAGAAGATCATCGCCGTGCCCTCGCGCCACCTGACCAAGCGCTACGACCGGGTCGAGAACTACACCGACCTGCCGGAGATCACGATCCACCAGATCCAGCACTTCTTCGAGCACTACAAGGATCTTGAGCCCGGCAAGTGGGTGAAGTTCGTCCGCTGGGGCGACAAGGAGGAGGCGCACCGCCTCATCGCCGAGGGTCTGGAGCGGGCGAAGTCCAAGGCCTGAGCCTCGTCCTCACCGCATCAGGCGCGGCACGCTCTCGCGTTGCTGCGCCGCCTCGCGGATGAAGAAGCCCTTCAGCCCCGGCAGCTTGTCGACGAGGCCGAGGCCGAGGTCGCGGGCGAGCCGGAGCGGCAGGGCGTCGTTGGAGAACAGGCGGTTCAGCCCGTCCGTGGCCGCCGCCATCGCCAATGAATCGAAGCGGCGGGCGCGCTCGTAGCCCCGCAGCACGTCCGGGCTGCCCGGATCGAGCCCAAGGCGCATCGCGTCGCCGATGCTCTCCGCGAGGGCGGCGGCGTCGGCGAGGCCGAGGTTGAGCCCCTGTCCGGCGATGGGGTGGATGACGTGGGCCGCGTCGCCGAGCAGCGCCAGCCGTTCCGCCTGGAACGCCCGCGCGAGGCCGACGGACAGCGGATAGCTGTGCGGCCCCTGTTCCAGGGCGATCTCCCCCAGGTCGAGGGTGAAGCGGCGGGCGATCTCCCCGAGCACCTCGTCCGGCGCGCCGGAGAGGAGCGCGGGCGCATCCTCCGCGCGCTCCGTCCAGACGATCGACGACTGGTGGCCGAGTGCCCCACCGTCGCGCAGCGGCAGGATCGCGAAGGGGCCGGAGGGCAGGAAATGCTCGAAGGCCCGGCCCTCGTGCGGGCGCGCATGGGCGATGGTCGCGACGATGCCCACCTGCGGATAGGACCAGCCGACCCAGCCGATCCGGGCGGCCTCGCGCAGGCGCGAGCGGGCGCCGTCCGCGGCGACGAGGAGGTCGGCTTCGACGGTTTCGCCCGTGGAGAGGTCGGCGCGCATCCGGCCACTCGCGCAGGCGGCGCGCGTCACCGCCGCCTCCGCGATCACGACGCCCTCGCGCAGGCAGGCCTCGCGGAGGGCCGCGCCGAGGGGTTCGGCCTCGACCATGTGGGCGAAGGGCTCGCCGTCCTCGCGGGGGGCGTCTCCGAAGCTCAGGAAGACCGGCCGCACCGGGTCGGCGACGCGGCTGTCGCTGATCTCCATGCGGGTGATCGGCTCGGCGGCGTCGGTGATCGCCTCCCAGATGCCGAGCCGGGTCAGCATCCGCCGCCCGCCCGCCGCGACGGCGTAGGCCCGTCCGCGATGGCGCTCCGACGCGGCGCCGCCGGGATCGAGCACACCGACGACCATCGCCGCCCCGTTCTCCCGCTTGAGCGCCAGGGCGAGGGTCAGCCCGGGGAGGCCGCCTCCGGCGATCATCACCGTGCGGCTGCCGGGCCGGGCGCCATCCCGGGCGGAAGCGAGTGCGCTCGCCATCATCGCAAGTCTCCGTTTCCGTGAAGGCGGCGCATGGACCGCGCCTGTGCGTCAGCCTATGTCGCATCCGAAACCGGAACGGAAACCCCGGCCCAGCGGATCCCACCCGAATGTCCGATGCCGACACCGATGCGATGACCGAGGCGGTCGCCGAACTGATCGCCATCCTCGACCTGGAGCGGCTGGAGACCGACCTGTTCCGGGGCCAGAACCCGAAGACCGGCTGGCGGCGGGTGTTCGGCGGGCAGGTGGTGGCCCAGGCCCTCGTCGCGGCGACCCGCACGGTGCCGGCGGACCGGCTGGTCCATTCGCTGCACGCCTATTTTCTGCTGCCGGGCGATCCGAGGATCCCCATCGTCTACGAGGTCGAGCGCCTGCGCGACGGCCAGAGCTTCACCACCCGCCGGGTGAAGGCGATCCAGAACGGCCGGGCGATCTTCGCGACGACGGTCTCGTTCCAGATCGTGGAGGACGGCTTCACCCATCTTCCGACGATGCCCCCCGTGGCGGGGCCGGAGGGCCTGCCCGGCGGGCGGGAGATCGCCGCCGAGGCGGGGCTCGCCCTGCCGGAGGCGATCGCCGCGTATTTCGCCCGGCCCCGGCCCATCGAGCTGCGCCCGGTCGACCTGCGGCGCTATCGCGGCGGCGAGCCGCGCGAGCCGGTCTTCAACGTATGGCTGCGTGCCGCCGCCGCCCTGCCGGACGATCCCGCCCTGCACCGGGCCGTGCTGGCCTATGCCTCCGACATGACGCTGCTCGACGTGTCGCTGATCCCGCACGGGCGCTCGGTGTTCGATCCGCAGGTCCAGGCGGCGAGCCTCGACCACGCCCTGTGGTTCCACGGGCCGGTGAAGGCGGATGGCTGGCTCCTCTACGCGCAGGACAGCCCAGCCGCCGCAGGCGCACGCGGCTTCGCGCGCGGGCAGATCTTCGACCGCGACGGCGTGCTCGTGGCCTCCGTCGCCCAGGAAGGGCTGATCCGCCCACGGCTGGATTAAACTCTCCCCACCGACGTGCAGGGCGCCTTTCGCGTCGCCTCGGCCGTTCCTTGCTCAATCCGCCTTATCGGCGTGCAGTGTTGGGCGGATGCTGCGCATTTGATGGGCAATCGCGCGGCTAATTTGCGGGCAGGCCCCTCCGAACGGCGGGTTCCTACGGCCGAGCTTGGCTGGCACAGTCCTTGAATGGTGTCGTACAACCGCAGGCCATCCTGGCCATGTGGACCACCCGGACCGGGGTGCCGCGCCGGTCCGGCAGCGGCAACGGATCCCAAGACGCATCAAGGGGGTGCCACCCATGAAGATCGTGATGGCCATCATCAAGCCGTTCAAGCTGGAGGAGGTGCGCGACGCCCTCACCGGCATCGGCGTGCACGGCCTGACGGTGACCGAAGTGAAGGGTTACGGCCGTCAGAAGGGCCATACCGAGATCTATCGCGGCGCCGAATACGCCGTGAGCTTCCTGCCGAAGCTCAAGATCGAGGTGGCGGTCGCCAGTGACCTGACCTCCAGCGTCGTCGATGCCATCGCGGGTGCCGCCCGCACCGGCCAGATCGGCGACGGCAAGATCTTCGTGATGCCGCTTGAAAAGGCGGTGCGCATCCGGACCGGCGAGACCGACGCCGACGCCCTCTGAGCGAAGGGGCTGCGCCGGCCCGCCGGCAGCGCCCATTCGACCCCCATCCCCTTTCCGATCTTCCACACCGCGACCGCGACCGGGAGCCTCGTGCCCATGAAACTCCGTACTGCCCTCACGCTCGGCTTGGGAGGGGCGGCGCTCGCCTTTCTTTTGGTCGAGCCTTCGCTCGCGCAGACGCCGACCCCTGAGGCCGCGTCTCCGCCCCCGTCGCCGATCCCGAACAAGGGCGACACCGCCTGGATGCTGATCTCGGCGGCCCTCGTGCTCATGATGAGCGTGCCCGGCCTCGCCCTGTTCTACGGCGGCCTCGTCCGCACCAAGAACATGCTCTCGGTCCTCACGCAGGTCTTCGCCATCGTGGCGATCGCCGGCCTGCTCTGGGTGTTCTACGGCTACAGCCTCGCCTTCACCAACGGCGGCGGCATCAACGACTTCGTCGGCGGCTTCTCGAAGGTGTTCCTGAAGGGCGTCGATGCCAACTCGACGGTGGCGACCTTCTCCAACGGCGTCGTGATCCCCGAATACGTCTACATCTGCTTCCAGATGACGTTCGCGATGATCACGCCCGCCCTGATCGTCGGCTCCTTCGCCGAGCGCATGAAGTTCTCAGCGCTGGTGGTCTTCATGATCCTCTGGGTCACGCTGATCTACTTCCCGATGGCCCACATGGTTTGGTACTGGGGCGGGCCGGATGCGGTCGGCAATGCCGCCAAGGCGCTCGCCGCCGCGACGGACGACGCCTCCAAGGCCAGCGCCCAGGCGGCCCTCGACGCCGTCAACAAGGATGCGGGCTTCCTCTTCCAGAAGGGCGCCCTCGACTTCGCCGGCGGCACCGTGGTGCACATCAACGCGGGCATCGCGGGCTTCGTGGGCTGCCTGATGCTCGGCAAGCGCATCGGCTATGGCCGTGACCTGCTGGCCCCGCACTCGCTGACCATGACCATGATCGGCGCCTCGCTCCTGTGGGTCGGCTGGTTCGGCTTCAACGCCGGCTCCAACCTCGAGTCCAACGGCACCGCCGCGCTCGCCATGCTCAACACCTTCGTCGCGACCTGCGGCGCGGCGGTGGCGTGGCTGTTCGCCGAGTGGGCGCTCAAGGGCAAGCCGTCGCTGCTCGGCATGGTCTCGGGTGCCATCGCCGGCCTCGTGGCCGTCACCCCGGCCTCCGGTTTCGCCGGCCCGATGGGCTCGATCGTGCTCGGCCTCGTCGCCGGCGTGGTCTGCTTCATCATGTGCTCGACCGTGAAGAACGCGCTCGGCTACGACGACTCCCTGGACGTCTTCGGCGTCCACTGCGTCGGCGGTATCCTCGGCGCCCTGGCGACCGGCATCCTGGTCGATCCGAACCTCGGCGGCGTCGGCATCCCCGACTACACGTCGAAGCCCGGTGAGCTGGCGGTCGGCGCCTACGACATGATGAGCCAAGTCATCGTGCAGGCCGAAGCCGTGGGTCTGACCCTCCTGTGGTCGGGTATCGGCTCGGCGATCCTCTACAAGCTCGTCGACCTGACGATCGGCCTGCGCGTCACGCAGGAAGAGGAGCGCGAGGGCCTCGACATCGCCGATCACGGCGAGCGCGCCTACAACTACTGAGCCATAGGCTCTGACGAGAAAGGCCCCGGCTCGCGAGAGCCGGGGCCTTTTCGTTTTTTCAACGCTGGGACCTTCTAGAACCGCAGGGCCCGCACCCGCTTCACCTGCGGGATGTCGGCGATTTGCGTCAGCACGTCCTCCGTCACCGGCCCGTCCACGGCGACGAAGGCGATGGCGTCGCCGCCCTCGCGCTCGCGGCCGAGGTTGAAGGTCGCGACGTTCATGCCGGCCTCCCCGAGGAGGCTGCCGAAGCGCCCGATGAAGCCCGGCTTGTCGTCGTTGCGCACGAACAGCATGTGCGGCGCGAAGCCCGCATCCATGGCGATGCCGCGAATCTCGATCACCCGCGGCTTGCCGTCTTGGAAGACCGTGCCCGCCGCGTCGCGGGGCATGTCCTGCGCCTCGACGGTGATCCGCACCACCGATTCGAAGGTGCTGTGGGCGCCGCCCCGGCGGACCTCGTCCACCACGATCCCGTGCTCGTGCGCCAGGGCGGGGGCCGAGATCATGTTCACGTCGGAGCGGAAGGCGCGGAGCACCCCCGTCACCGCCGCCGCCGTGAGCGCGCGGGTGTTCATCTCCGCGACCGCGCCCTCGTAGATGACGCGGATGCCGGTGACGGGCGCTTCCGTGAGCTGTCCAAGGAACGAGCCGAGCTTTTCGGCCAGTTCCACGAAGGGCCGCAGGCGCGGCGCCTCGTCGGCGGTGATGGCGGGAAAGTTCACCGCGTTGGCGATGGCCCCGTCGGTGAGATAGGCCGAGATCTGCTCCGCCACCTGCAACGCTACGTTCTCCTGCGCCTCCGCCGTCGAGGCGCCGAGATGCGGTGTGCAGATCACGTTCGGATGCCCGAAGAGCGGATTCTCCCTCGCCGGCTCGACGGCGAACACATCGAGCGCCGCCCCCGCCACATGGCCGGAATCCAGGGCCGCGCGCAGGGCCTCCTCGTCCAGCAGGCCGCCACGGGCGCAGTTGACGATGCGCACGCCGGGCTTCGTCCGCGCCAGAGCCTCGGCCGAGAGGATGTTGCGCGTCTTCTCGGTGAGGGGAACGTGCAGGGTGATGACGTCGGTGCGGGCGAGGAGATCGTCGAGTTCGACCTTCTCGACCCCGAGCGCCACCGCCCGTTCCGCCGAGAGGAACGGATCGTAGGCGATCACCTTCATTCTCAGGCCGATGCCGCGCTCCGCGACGATGGCGCCGATGTTGCCGCAGCCGACCACGCCCAGCGTCTTGGCGGTCAGTTCGATGCCGAGGAAGCGGTTCTTCTCCCACTTCCCGGCCTGTGTGGAGGCATCGGCCTGCGGGATCTGGCGGGCCAGCGCGAACATCATCGCGATGGCGTGCTCGGCGGTGGTGATCGCGTTGCCGTGGGGCGTGTTCATCACGATCACGCCCTTGGCCGTCGCGGCGGCGACGTCGACGTTGTCGACACCGATGCCGGCCCGGCCGATCACCTTCAGCCGGGTCGCGGCCTCCAGCACCTTGGGCGTCACCTTGGTGGTCGAGCGGATGGCGAGACCGTCATAGGCGCCGATCTCGCGGATCAGCGCATCGCGGTCCTTGCCGAGGTCGGGACGGAAATCGACGGCGATGCCGCGATCCCGGAAGATGCGGATCGCCGCCTCGGAGAGGGCATCGGAGACGAGGACACGCTTCGGTTGTGAAATCTGTGCGGGCATGAGGGGGCCTCCGGCGCCGCAGAGCGGCGTCAGGCGAGAGGGCACCGTCCCTCCCCGTCGCCGGGGAGGGATGCACGAAGCGGGGGGAGGCGTGGTGCCTCAGGCAGCCTGGGTGAGGGCCGCCTTCTCCTGCGCGAAGGCCCAATCGAGCCACGGGAGCAGCGCCTCGACATCGGCGGTCTCCACGGTGGCGCCGCACCAGATCCGGAGACCGGCGGGGGCATCGCGATAGGCCGCGATGTCCAGGGCGACGCCCTCCTTCTCCAGCCGCGCGGCGATGCCCTTGGCCAGCGCGGCCACGGCCTCGTCGCCCTTGGCCAGCACGTCCGGGTCGGCGATCACGAGGCACACGCCCGTGTTGGAGCGCGTCGCCGGATCGACGGCGAGCGGCGCCACCCAGGGGGTGCGGTCGACCCAGGCATAGATCGCCGCCGCGTTGGCGTCGGCCCGGGCGTGGAGCGCCGGCAGGCCACCGATCCGCTGCGCCCAGTTCAGCGTATCGAGGTAATCCTCGACCGCGAGCATGGAGGGGGTGTTGATCGTGTCGCCCTTGAAGATGCCTTCGATGAGCTTGCCGCCCTTGGTGAGGCGGAACACCTTCGGCAGCGGCCAGGACGGCGTGTAACTCTCCAGCCGCGCCACGGCGCGGGGCGAGAGGATCAGCATCCCGTGCGCGGCCTCGCCGCCCATCACCTTCTGCCAGGAGAAGGTGACGACATCGAGCTTGTCCCACGGCAGGTCCTGCGCGAAGGCGGCCGAGGTGGCGTCGCAGATCGTCAGCCCCTCGCGGTCGGCGGCGATCCACGCGCCGTCCGGCACCTTCACCCCGGCGGCGGTGCCGTTCCAGGTGAAGACGACGTCATGGGTCTTCGTGTCGATGGAGGCGAGGTCCGGCAGCACGCCGTAGGGCGTCTGGTGGATCACCGGCTCGATCTTGAGCTGCTTGAGCGCGTCGGTGACCCACTCCTTGCCGAAGGCCTCCCAGGCGGCGACCGTCACCGGGCGGCAGCCGAGCAAGGTCCACATCGCCATCTCGACGGCGCCGGTATCGGAGGCCGGGACGATGCCGATCCGGTAATCGGCCGGCACTTGCAGGATCTCGCGGGTCAGGTCGATCGCCTGCCCGAGCTTGGTCTTGCCGAGGGGGGAGCGGTGCGAGCGGCCGAGGGCGGCGTCGGCGAGGGCTTGCGGGGTCCAGCCGGGGCGCTTGGCGCAGGGACCGGACGAGAAGTGGTTCACGCGCGGGCGCGTGGTGGGTCGAGCACTCATGATGATCCATCCTTGCAGATGGGCGCTCCTCGTTGGGGAGGAGTGTCCCGCCGACGCGGATGCGCCCAAACTTGGCCGGTTGCAAGCCCGATCCGCGCCGGGACGATCACGGTCCGGGGCGCGGAACGAGCGATTAAGATCGGCCGATTAGCCTGGACGGCGTACCGCGTTGTGTTCCGGGTGCGCCGATGTCCTATGAAGATGCCGCGATCGTCGCGGCCTTTACGGTTCTGTTCGCCGTCGTGATTGCCATGCTGCCGCGCAGCCGGAAGGGCGACCTGATGGAGCGCCCGCAGGTGCAGGTGCTCGAATTCGATCCCCTCCTCGTCGAGGCGGACGGGCCGGTCCTCGACCTCAAGCCCGCCTGAGGGCGTTCAGGGCCTCTTTCCCGCCAGCAGGTCGGGCCGCCGCTCGGCGGTGATTCGCTCGGCCTCCGCCCGCCGCCATTTGGCGATGGCGCCGTGGTTGCCGCCGTTCAGGATGTCCGGGATGGCGCGGCCCTCCCATTCCCGCGGGCGGGTGTAATGCGGGTATTCGAGGAGCCCGCCCTCGAAGCTTTCCTCCACGCCCGACTCCACCTTGCCCATGACGCCGGGCAGCAGGCGCACGCAGGCATCAAGCAGGGTGATCGCCCCGATCTCGCCGCCCGAGAGCACGTAATCGCCGATCGACACCTCTTCGAGGTCGCGTCCCGCGATCACCCGCTCGTCCACCCCTTCGAACCGGCCGCAGACCACCACCACACCCGGCCCCGCCGCGAGTTCGCGCACCCGCTCCTGCCGCAACGGGCGACCCCGGGGGGACATGAGGAGGCGCGGTCTCGGATCCTCCTGCGGCGCGGCGGCATCGATGGCGGCGGCGAGCACGTCGCAGCGCAGGACCATGCCCGCCCCGCCGCCGGAGGGCGTGTCGTCCACGTTCCGGTGTCGGCCGAGCCCGTGCTCGCGGATGTTGCGCGCCTCCAGGCTCCACTCGCCCCGCGCGAGCGCATCACCGGAGAGCGACACGCCGAGGGGGCCGGGGAACATCTCCGGGTAGAGGGTGAGGATCGTGGCCCGCCAGGGCATGTCCGCGCGCGTCATGGCGCTCCATCGCGCGTCCGGTGCGGCACGGTCAACGCGGCCGGCACCGGCTGGGGTCCTCGGCGGTTGTCCAACATGCTGCGCCTCTCGCTCCTTCTCTCCCTCGCCCTCACCGTGCCGGCCTGGGCCGCTCAACCGCTGGCGCCTCCGGGGGCCCCGGCCGGAGCCTTTCCGAAGCCGGACCGCCCCGTCGCGGAGATCGTCGCACCGCAATGGACGGCCGAGGCCCAGCGCGACAAGACGGGCGAGTTCGAGCAGGTCGCCAAGGCCATGCGGATCGCCCCCGGCGAGACGGTGGCCGATATCGGGGCGGGCAGCGGCTACTACGTCGTGCGGCTGAGCCCGCGCGTCGGGCCTTCGGGCAAGGTCCTCGCGGAGGACGTGACGCCGTCCTACCTCGCCAGCCTGGAGCGGCGGGTGAAGGGGCTCGGCAACGTGACGGTCGTGCAGGGCGAGCCGCACGACCCGCGTCTTCCCCCGGCCTCCGTCGACGCGGTGGTGCTGGTCCACATGTACCACGAGATCACGCAGCCCTTCGGCCTGCTCTACAATCTCGCCCCCGCCATGCGTCCGGGCGGTCGTGTCGGCATCCTCGATGCGGACGACATCCCCTCCCGCCACGGCACGCCGCCCGCCCTCCTGCGCTGCGAGTTGGCGGCGGTGGGCTACCGCGAGACCGGCTTCCACCCGATGCCGGATGGTACCTATCTCGCGGTGTTCGAGGCCCCCGCGCCGGAGGCGAGGCCGAAGCCGGAGACGATTCGTCCATGTCGGGACGGGGCGACGGCGCGATAAGCGCGGCCGTACGAATCAACGCACCGTTGCTTGAGCACTGCTACGCTGGAGGTGATAACGGCTACGCTTGAGGCGCCTCTCCGATCCGAAGGCCCCCGCTACGGGGCTTGCGGCGGAGCTGATCGGCCGTCGCCCCCGCATGGGTGAGGAGATCGATCGGAGAGGAGGTGATTCGTGTGCTCGGGATACCGATCCTCACCGTCACCGTGAGTAAAAATGCCAGCGCGTGGTCTGTGACCATCACGCTGGCATTCAAGCTCATATAGCAGCAGAGCAAAGGAGCCGAGGCGAGGTAGCGCTTTCCCCGGCTCCACCCTGAGGATAAATCCCCAGGCCCTGAATTTCAATCGCCCCGTTCGAGCGGTTCAGCCCGGATCGTCGGCAGGTTTCGGTCCCGGCGCCTCGAAGAAATCCTCGGGCAGCGCAACGGTGATCCGCTTCGCCGGCATGTCGAGATCGGGCACGAACGCCTTGGTGAAGGGCAGGAGTGCCGTCGCCCCGCCTGCGGCCGGGCGCAGTTCCAGGAGATCGCCGCCGCCGTAATTCGGCACCGCGACCACCGTCGCGACGACGGTCCCCGTGGCATCGATGGCGCTGGCGCCGATCAGGTCGGTGGTGAACACCTCGTCGTTGTCATCCGGCGTGCCGAGGCGGGCGCGGGGGACGTAGATCGCGAGGCGGTTCAGGGCCTCGGCGGCGGTACGGCCGGAGACGCCCTGGACGCGGGCGATCAGCATGTCGGCCGATGCGCCGGGGGCGGGGCGGACCTCGGCGAGGGCCAGCGCCCGCCCGTCGGCGGTCGTGAGCGGGCCGTAGCCGGCGATGTCGAGCGGCGCGGCCGTGTACGACTTCAGCCGCACCTCGCCGTTGAGGCCGTGCGCCCGCCCGAACTCGCCCATCAGGACGAGATCCGGATCGACGGCGGCCGGCGGCGGCTTCGGGGCGGGGGGCTTGGCCGAGGTCGCGACCTCCGGCGCGAGGGCCGGAGGTCGGGCGCGGCGAGCGCCGTCGCGGGAATGGGGACCAGCGGGGCGGCGCGTCACCAGCGCGTGCCTTACGCGGCGGCGTCTTCGGCGGGGGCGGCGGCCTTCTCGGCGCGCTTGGCGGCCCGCTCCTTGGACTTCTCGCCCGGCTCGGCCTTCTGCGGGTTGTTGCGGGCCGGACGCTTGGCGAGGCCGGCGGCATCGAGGAAGCGCAGGACGCGATCGGTCGGCTGCGCGCCCTTGGCGAGCCAGCTCTGGATCTTCTCGTTGTCGAGCACGATGCGGGCCGGATCGTCCTTGGCCTTCATCGGGTCGTAGGCGCCGACCTTATCGATGAAGCGGCCATCGCGCGGCGAGCGGGCGTCGGCGACGACGATGCGGTAGTAGGGGCGCTTCTTGGCGCCGCCGCGGGTGAGACGGATCTTGAGCGACATGGTGTGTTCCTAGTTCTGGTTGTCGACCGTGGCGCCGTGCTCGGCCGCGATCGTCTGGTGGTGCCGGATGACTTCCTTGACGACGAACGCCAGAAATTTCTCGGCGAAATCGGGGTCGAGCTTGGCGTCGACCGCGAGTGTGCGGAGCCGGGCGACCTGACGGGCCTCCCGGTCCGGATCGGAAGGGGGAATCCCCTTGCGGGCCTTCAGCTCGCCGACCCGCTGGGTGCAGCGGAAGCGCTCGGCGAGCAGATGGATCAGGGCGGCATCGAAATTGTCGATGCTGTCGCGCAGGCGCGCGAGCTCGGGATCGACGCCTTGAGCGGAAAGGATCGTCATTTCTTCTTCCCGAACGGCAGGCCGCCGAGGCCGGGGAGCTTCGGCCCCCCGAGGCCCGGCAGGCCCGGCAACTTCGGCATTCCACCGCCACCCCCGAGGCCCGGCGGCATGGGTGGCAGCTTGCCCCCGAACTGCTTCTCCAGGGCGGCGATCTGCTCCGGCGTCGGCTCGGGCATCCCCGGCGGGAGGCCGGGCATGCCCCCCGGCATCCCGCCGCCACCGCCGCCGAGCCCGAACATGGAGCCCAGCGCCTGGCCGATGCCGCGTTTGCCCGAACCCATCGCCTTCATCATGTCGGCCATGGTCCGGTGCATCTTCAGGAGCTTGTTGATCTCCGAGACGTCGACACCCGAGCCCGCCGCGATGCGCTTCTTGCGGCTGTTCTTCAGGATATCGGGGTTCTTGCGCTCCTGCGGGGTCATCGAGGAGATGATCGCCCGCTGACGCTTGAACATCTTCTCGTCGAGATTGGCGCCCTCGACCTGCTTCTTGATCTGCCCCATGCCGGGCAGCATCCCCATCAGCCCGCCGATGCCGCCCATGCGCTCCATCTGCGCGAGCTGCATGGACAGGTCCTCAAGGTCGAACTTGCCCTTGCGCATCTTCTCCGCGGTGCGGAGCGCCTGCTCGTGGTCGATGGTCTCGGCGGCCTTCTCGACCAGCGAGACGATGTCGCCCATGCCGAGAATGCGGTTGGCCACCCGCGCCGGGTGGAATTCCTCCAGCGCATCGACCTTCTCGCCCGTGCCGACGAGCTTGATCGGCTTGCCGGTGACGGCACGCATCGAGAGCGCCGCGCCACCGCGCGAATCGCCGTCCATCCGGGTCAGCACGATACCGGTGACGCCGAGCCGCTCGTCGAAGGCGCGGGCGGTGTTCACCGCGTCCTGGCCGGTCAAGGCGTCGGCGACGAGGAGCACCTCGTGCGGGTTCGTGGCCGCCTTCACCTCGGCGGCCTCGACCATCAGCGCCTCATCGACCGTTGTGCGGCCGGCGGTGTCGAGCATCACCACGTCGAAGCCGCCCAGACGAGCGGCCTCCATCGCCCGGCGGGCGATCTGTACCGCCGACTGGCCGGCGACGATGGGCAGGCTGTCGACGCCGACCTGCTTGGCCAGCACCGCCAACTGCTCCATGGCGGCCGGGCGGCGCGTGTCGAGGGAGGCGAGCAGCACCTTCCGGCGCTCGCGCTCGCTGAGGCGGCGGGCGATCTTGGCGGTGGTGGTGGTCTTGCCCGAGCCCTGGAGGCCGACCATCAGGATCGGCACCGGGGCGGGGGCGTTCAGGCTGATCACCTCGGCATCGGTGCCGAGCATGGCGATCAGCTCGTCGTTGACGAGCTTGACCACCATCTGGCCCGGCGTGACCGACTTCAGCACCGTGGCGCCGACGGCCTTGTCGCGGACCCGGTCGGTGAAGCCGCGCACCACTTCCAGGGCGACATCGGCCTCCAGCAGGGCCCGGCGCACCTCGCGCATGGCGGCGGTGACATCGGCCTCGGTCAGCGCGCCCCGGCGGGTGAGGCCGGAGAGGATGCCGGAAAGGCGGTCGGAAAGTCCCTCGAACATGCCCGGCCCGTTACTGCTCGAGCCCGGCGCGCGAGACCCGGCGGGCCTGCAGCGACGCCTCGAAGCTCTGGATCGCGCGGGCGAACTTGTCCCGGCACTCGGGGTTGCAGAAGCCCACGACGGCGCCGTTGTAGAGCGTCAGCGAGTCGGCCGAAATCGGCTCGCCCGACCACGGGCAGGCGTCGTTCACCGCGTCCTCGATCTTCAGCACGTGTCTCTCGGCCACCATGCGGTGCAAGCCTCCGCCACCCGGCCCGCCTTCGGGAGTTCGCCCAACGCCCATCGCGCCCGAGGGCGCGGACGCGCTGTCGGGCGTTGACCTCCGGCCTCGCGGGCCGGTCGGCGGGTCGTGACGCGATCATCTCAGGATCGGGAGCGCGGGGCGTAGCGACCGGACGGGGAAAAGTCAATTTTTCCCTCACCCTCGCTCTCTCGCACAGCAGTGCAGGGCGGCATGGGCCCTGCGTCCCTTTACCACCCGTTAAGCATGTTCGGCTTGGGTGAAGGGGAATGATTCCCAGGACGCATGACGATGTCTGAACCCGCCCGCGCGTTTCCGGCCTACCAGGACGACAACCAGGCGGCTCCGACTCCGCTGCGGGATTGGCTCAGCGCCCTGCAGCGCTACGAGACCGACGCGAACGGCCCGCTCCAGGCCCCAGCCGCCGACAACAGCCCCGGCGGGCCGCGCCTCACCCCGCCCAAGGCCCCCGAGCAGGCCGAGGATGCCGACATCTCCGAACTGATGGCGGAGAACCTGATGCTGAAGGCGAAGCTGCAGGTCGAGCACGACCGGCAGGACGCCCTCCAGAGCGCTCTCGCCGCGCAAATCCGCGAGCTGCGCGAGCATATCGCGCAGGAGATGACCTCGCTGGAGGAGTTGCGGGCCGAGCAGGAGGCCGTCCAGGCCGAGCACGCTGCCTTCCGCGCAGAGCGGGACGCCCTGACGGCCGAGCGGGATGGCTTTCGCGAGGACCGGGACCTGTGGCGGGCGCGGGCCGAGGCCCTGGCCAAGCCGCTGTTCCAGTCGGTCAAGGCCTGACGCGAAGGCCTGAAACGGCGAAGGGCCACCCCGTTTCCAGGATGGCCCTTCCATTGCCGAACCGACAGTCCGGCGGAACTGGTCCGAATTCGAGACTCAGACGCGCTTAGTGCGACGCGCCGGAGGCGAAGGTCCAGGTCCGGGAAGCCGAGACGGTCGGCTGATGACAATGAGACACTGGATCACCTCCTTTCGTTAGTTGCGGGTAGGAGGAAGTTAGGCGGCCAAAGCCGGCTTGTGAAGGGTGGGAGGCTGCGTCGCTTAGCCCTCGCTTTCGCCGGGGGTGCGGAAGGGAGTAAGACGGCCCGGAGGCCGCAAGACCTTCCGATCCCTTCACCGCGATCCCGCCCGTGAACGTCCAGGTTCCTCCACCCCGCGCCGCCGACGAGGCCGCCCTCGATCCGGATGCGATGCGCCAACCGCTGCCGAGCGCGTGGTACTGCGTCGGCCGGGCCGACAGCGTCGGGGGCGGGCGTGTGCGCGCCGTCGCCCTGAACGGCGAGCAGATGGTGGTCGGGCGCGACAAGGATGGGGCACTCTTCGCCCTGCGGGACCGCTGCCCGCACCGGGGCATGGCCCTCTCCAAGGGCCCCTTCGACGGGCAGACCCTGATGTGCCCGTTCCACGGCTGGCGCTTCGGCACGGATGGCGGCTGCCGCGACGTGCCGACCCTGTCCGAGCACGACGCCGCCGACTTCTCTCGCATCCGGGTGCAGCCCTTCCCGATCCGCGAGAGCGCGGGCTTCCTCTGGGTGAACCCGCATCTCGGCCCGGCCCTCGGCGAGCCGCCCGAGCTGCCCTCCCTCGATTTCGAGCCGGCCGGCAGCCTCGTGGTGGAGTTGGAGGTCGAGGCCTCCTTCGACCTCACGGTGCTCAGCCTCGTCGATCCAGGCCATGTCGCCTTCGTCCACGACACGTGGTGGTTCCGCCCCTCGAAGCAGCTGCGCGAGAAGGTGAAGATCTTCGAGCCGGTGATGCACGGCTTCACCATGGCGAGCCACGCCACCACCACGAGTTCGCCGGTCTACAAGCTACTCGGCGGCGTGCCGGACGTGGAGATCGAGTTCCGTCTGCCGGGCGTGCGGCTGGAGCGGATCCGCGCGGGCACGCGCCGGGTGGCGAACTACACCTACGCCACGCCGCTCTCGCCCCACCGGACCATGCTGACCAACGCGCTCTATTGGAGCATGCCGGCGCTCAACCTGCTGAAGCCCGTCGCCCGGCCGCTGATGCGCCAGTTCCTCGGGCAGGATCAACGGGTGCTGCAGGATGCGCAGAAGGGGCTCGACCGCAAGCCGACCATGGTCCTGTTCGGCCAAGGCGATTTGCCCTCGCAATGGTATTTCCGGCTGAAGCGGGAGGCGCTGGAAGCGGGCCTCGCCGGGCGTCCCTTCGTCAATCCGCTGGAGCGGCGGGAACTGCGCTGGCGCTCATGAGCCGCAGGATTCCGCGCGCGGAAAGCTCCTGTTAACCATGATTTACGTAGTCTCGCGCCCGGTTCGTTGCCCCGAGACACGTTGCCCAATGCCCCGCTATTACATCGATCTGCACGACGGCATTCAGCCCATCAAGGACGAGGTCGGCTTCGACCTGCCCGACCTGCCGGCGGCCCGGGCCAAGGTGGTCCGCATCATGTCGGCCATCGCCCGCGACATGCTCCCCGACGTAGAGCGCCAGGATTACGTGGCGGGCGTCCGCGATGCCGTGGGCAAGGTGGTCTACCGGGTGCGCCTTTCCCTGGCCACGGAGATCATCGAGGGCTGATCCGCTATCGCGTCGCGCTTGACCGGCGCGGCGCGGCGGCCATCTCCTGAAGCATGAAACGGCGCAGCCTGCTGACGGTCGCGAGCGCGGCCACGGTCATGACCCTCGGCGGCGTCGGCTATGCCGCCCACCGCCGCAACGCGAACCCCTATTATTCCGGGCCGGTCTCGGACCATTTCGACGGGAAGCGCTTCTTCCTGCCGGGGGTCGACACCGACCGCGGCTTGAAGGACGTCGCCCGCTGGCAGGCCCAGCGCCGCCGCACGCCCTGGCCGAAGAGCGTCCCGAGCCCGTTCCCGGCCGACCGGCCGCCGGAGCGGGTGGCGGGCCTGCGCGTCGTGCTCATCGGCCACGCGAGCTACCTCGTGCAGGTCGCCGGCCGCAACATCCTGATCGATCCGGTCTTCGCCAAGCGGGCGAGCCCCGTGCGCTTCGCCGGGCCCAAGCGGGTGAACCCGCCGGGCATCGCCCTGGCCGACCTGCCGCCCATCGATGCGGTGCTCATCACCCACAACCACTACGACCATCTCGACGGGCCGAACCTTGCGCGGATCTGGCAGGCGCATCAGCCGCTCATGGTGGCGCCCCTCGGCAACGACGCGATCCTGCGCGGCTACGACGACACGATGCATGTCGAGACCCGCGACTGGGGCGAGTCGGTCGATCTCGGCGACGGGCTGTCCGTCCACCTGACGCCCGCCAACCACTGGTCGGCGCGGGGGATCAACGACCGCCGCATGGCCCTGTGGTGCGCCTTCGCGATCCTGTCGCCGCAGGGCTTCCACTATCATGTCGGCGATACCGGCCTCGGCGACGGGTCGATCTTCCAGGCGGTGCGCACGCGTTTCGGGTCGCCGCGCCTCGCCACCCTGCCCATCGGCGCCTACGAGCCGCGTTGGTTCATGGGGCCGCAGCATGTCGATCCCGCCGAGGCGGTGGAGATCGCCCGCATCCTCGGCGCGGAGCAGGCGCTCGGGCACCATTGGGGCACGTTCCAACTGACCGACGAGGGCGTCGAGCGCCCGGCGGAAGACCTCGCCGCCGCCCTCGCCACGGCCGGCATGGCGCCGGAAACTTTCCTCGCCCTGCGGCCCGGCCAGGTCTGGCAGGGCTGAACCGTCCGGCCAAGCATACGGCACGATGTATGCAAGATACCGGATGCGGCGACGCCAGCCGCGTCCGAGCCGGGAAACTGATGACCTTCGTCGTGCCGACACGCCGCTCCCTCATGGCCGGAGGGGCAGCGCTCGCCGCCCTCAGCACCGCCGGCCGCGCACAGGCCGCGAGCGAACCGGGGACCCTGACCTACGGCATCTCGATGACCGACCTGCCGCTGACCACCGGCCAGCCGGACAGGGGCGCGGGCGGCTACCAGTTCACCGGCCTCACCCTCTACGATCCGCTGGTCGCCTGGGAACTCGACGTGGCAGACCGGCCCGGCAAGATGGTGCCGGGGCTCGCCACCTCCTGGGAGAGCGATCCCGCCGACCGGAAGAACTGGATCTTCCGCCTGCGCGACGGGGTGACGTTCCACGACGGCTCGGCCTTCGACGCCGACGCGGTGATCTGGAACTTCGACAAGGTGCTGAACAAGGAGGCACCGCATTTCGACCAGCGTCAGGCCGCGCAGGTCCGCCCGCGCCTGCCGGGCGTCGCGTCCTACAAGAAGCTCGACCCGATGACGGTGCAGGTGACGACAAAGGCCGTCGACAGCCTGTTCCCCTACCAGATGCTGTGGTTCCTGATCTCCTCGCCCGCGCAATACGAGAAGGTCGGGCGGGACTGGGCGAAGTTCGCCTTCGCGCCCTCGGGCACCGGGCCGTTCAAGCTGGTGAAGCTCCTGCCGCGCGTCAGCCTGGAGATGGTGCCCAACGCCGCCTACTGGAATCCGAAGCGGATCTCGAAGCTGTCGAAGCTCACGCTCACCTGCGTGCCCGAGGATCTCGCGCGGGTGAACGCCCTGCTCTCGGGCAATGTCGATCTTATCGAATCCCCCGCGCCCGATGCCGTGCCGCGCCTCAAGGGTGCGGGCATGCGCATCGTCGGCAACGACACGCCCCATGTCTGGAACTACCACCTCTCCATGCTCGAGGGCTCGCCCTGGCGCGACCTGCGCCTGCGCAAGGCGGCCAACCTCGCCATCGACCGGGACGGCGTGGTGCAGCTGATGGGCGGGCTCGCCACCCCGGCGGTCGGGCAGGTGCAGAAGTCGAGCCCGTGGTT
The DNA here is from genome assembly GCF_038442315.1 of Methylobacterium litchii. Lineage (NCBI taxonomy): Bacteria > Pseudomonadati > Pseudomonadota > Alphaproteobacteria > Hyphomicrobiales > Methylobacteriaceae > Methylobacterium > Methylobacterium litchii. The sequence continues at coordinate 133,826 of NZ_JBBXMY010000011.1, forward strand.
CGGCAAGCCGGATTTCGCGATCAAGACCGATGTCGATCAGGCCCGCAAGCTCGTGGAGGAGGCGGGCTATTCGGTGAAGAACCCCCTCAAGACGACGATCCTCATCCCGAGCGGCGGCACCGGGCAGATGCTGTCCCTGCCGATCAACGAGTACGTCCAGCAGAGCTGGGCGGAAGTCGGCATCCAGGCCGAGTTCAAGGTGGTGGAGCTGGAGGTCGCCTACACCGCGTGGCGGCAGGGCGCGGCGGATCCGAGCCTGAAGAGCGTCTCGGCGGAAAACATCGCCTACGTCACGTCGGACCCATTCTACGCGATCCTGCGCTTCTACGATTCGAAGCAGATCTCACCCAACGGCGTGAATTGGAGCCATTACCGCAACCCGGAGGTCGATGGCCTCTGCGATAAGGTGAAGGCCAGCCTCGACCCGGCCGAGCAGGACAAACTCCTCGCCCGCATCCACGAAATCGTGGTGAACGACGCGGTGCAGGTTTGGGTGGTGCACGACACCAATGCGCATGCGTTGTCGAACCGCGTGAAGCAGTATGTCCAGGCCCAGCACTGGTTCCAGGATCTGACCACGCTTGCCTGAAGACAATCGAACTTCGGAACCTCCTTCGCGAACTCGTGTTGAGTCGCGATACGCGAAGGAGGAACTTATGAAGACACTGCTAGCCGGTGCGATCGTCGTAGCCTCGATCGCCAGCACTGCTCCGGCCGTGGCCCAGCGGATCGATATCGGGCCGGGCGGCCCAAGCATCGACCTGCGGTCTCGTGGCCAGCGCGAGCGGGATTTCCAGCGCGAGGAATATCGCCGGGACCGCGAGGCCGAGCGCCGCGCCTATTACCGCGAGGAGCGCTATCGGGACGACCGCCGCGATGACCGGCGCGTCTATCGTCGCGGCTACGAATACTGATCCAGCCGCCAGGACTTGAAGGGGCCGGTACTCGCCGGCCCCTTTCACGTTTTTGTAGTGTTACCGCAACCGACGGCCACTTTTCGCACTTGCGTTAGGTTGGTCCGCGCACTAGGACACTCACGCATCGATTTCGGGAGAAAGTGGCAATGACCCTTCGCAACATCAGTGGTTTCGCGGCCGTGGCTCTTCTGGCTGCTGGTTTTGCAGCGCCGTCCGCCATGGCGAAGCCGATGGGCGGCGCCGGCGCCGTCAAGATGATCGACACCGACAACGACGGCACCGTCGACATGAAGGAAGTCGAGGCTGTCGCCTCCGCCACGTTCGACCGCCTCGAGAAGGATTCCGACGGCACCCTCGACGCCAAGGAGCTGAAGGGCCGCCTGAGCAAGGCCGGTGTGAAGACCGCCGATCCGGATTCCGACGGTACCCTCGACAAGAAGGAATACCTCGCGGCCGTCGGTGAGCGCTTCAAGATGGCCGACCCGGACGGTGACGGCACCCTCGACGCCAAGGAGCTGAACTCCAAGGCCGGCAAGGCGCTCCTCGCCCTCATCAAGTAAGCGGCATCCCCGCTGCACGGACGAACCCCCGGTGAGAGCCGGGGGTTTTTTGTTGGCGTGGGACCGCCCCTACCGTCCCCACAGCCCCACGCGCTCGGCCCGGGCCTGATCCTCCGCGTCGAGAAGGTCGGGCGGGGCATCCTCGCGGGCGCGGGCACCGCCCGCCGCCACGATGAGCCCGGCGAGGTCGGCCCCTTCGAGGGTGCAGCGGACGCCCTCCGCGCCGCCGCCCGCGCAGACCACCTCGCGACGCCGCAGGTAGGCGGCCAGTTGCCGGGCGAGATGCCCGCCCTGGCCCTCGACGCCGAGGAGTCGGACGGCGCGCCCCCGGAACGAGAGGGTGGCGGTGTCGATCACGCTCGGCACGCCCCGGACCTCGTCCGACGTGTCGGAGGGCGGCGGGGCCACCTGCGTCGCGGGCACGGCCTCGGCCCGCGCGGCGGAGACGGGCGCCCGCGCCTTGCCCTTGGCGATGAGCGCCGAGGCCCGCTGGACGAAATCGTGGAAGATCCCCGCCGGCATCTCACCGCCGAACATCCTGTTCATGGGGCTGTCGTCGTCGTTGCCGACCCAGACGCCGACCACGAGGTCCGGCGTCATGCCGACGAACCACGCATCGCGAAAATCCTGGCTGGTGCCGGTCTTGCCGCCGATGATCTGGCCCGGCACCCGGGCCGCCCGGCCGGTGCCCGATTCCACCACCGCCTGGAGGGAATCGAGCATCATCGTGCGCGGCTCGACGGGCAGGCTCGCCGTGTCGGTGGGGTCGGCGCGGACGTAGACCGGCTTCGGATCGCCGCCCCGGATCGCGTTGATCGCGTAGGTGTCCAGAGGCGTGCGCCCGGCAAGGACCGAACCGAAGGCGCGGGTCATCTCCAGGAGGCTCACCGCGCCGGAGCCGAGGACGAGGCTCGGCACGGCCGGGAGGTCGGATTGGATGCCGAGCCGCTTCGCCGTGGCGATGATCGCCGGGATGCCGACCTCCTGGCCGAGCTGGGCGGCCACGGTGTTGATCGACAGGGCGAAGGCGGTGCGCAGGGGCACCGGCCCCCGGTACTTGTTGTCGTCGTTCTCCGGCTCCCAATCGCCGATGCGGACGGGGCGGTCGACCACCACCGAATCGGGCGTGAAACCCTTCTCGTAGGCCGTGAGGTAGGTGAGCATCTTGAACAGCGAGCCGGGCTGGCGCTTCGCCTGCACCGCGCGGTTGAACTGGCTGTCCTCGTAATCGCGCCCGCCGACCAGGGCGAGGATCGCGCCCTCCTTCGACAGCACCACCATCGCCGCCTGCCCGACCTTGCGGCGGGCGCCGTCCTTGTCGAGGCGCTTGGCCACCGCCGCCTCGGCGAGGCTCTGGAGATCGAGGTTCAGGGTGGAGCGGACGGTGATGTCGCCGTCGGTGCCCGCCAGACGCTTCAGATCCGGGGCGATCATGTCGAGGAAGTAGTTCGAGCCGGGCGGCGCCTCGGGCGGGGTCTTCAGCGTAACGCTCTGGCGGCGGGCGGCGTCCGCCTCCTTCGCGGTGATGGCCCCGGTCTCGACCATGGCCTGGAGCACCACGTCGGCGCGCTCCTTGGCGCCGCCGAGGTTGCGCGTCGGGGCGAGTTGCGACGGCGCGCGGACGAGGCCCGCGAGCATCGCCGCCTCGGGCAGGGTCAGGGCCTTGGCCGGCTTACCGAAATAGCGCCGTGCGGCGGCATCGGCACCATAGGCGCCCGCGCCGAAATAGGCGGCATCGAGATAGCCGAGCAGGATCTCGTCCTTGCTCATGGTCGCCTCGGCGCGCAGCGCCAGCAGCGCCTCCTGCGTCTTGCGCCAGAGCGACTTCTCCTGATTCAGGGTGATGAGGCGGACATATTGCTGCGTGATGGTCGAGCCGCCCTCGCGCACGCCCCCGCCGCGCAGGTTGCGCCACGCGGCGCGGGCGAGGCCGCGCAGGTCGATCCCCCAATGCTGGTAGAAGCGCCGGTCCTCGATGGCGACGATCGCCTGGGCGAGGTGCGGCGGCAGGTCGGCCTGGGTCAGCCTCTGGCCCCGGAAGCTGCCGCGGGTGGCGAAGACCTTGCCGTTGTCGGCCTCCACCGTGACGGCGCGCTGGGCCGGCGCCGCCGCGCCGCTGCCGAGGGGCGGCAGGCTCACGAGCGCGGCGAGGACGTAGAGGCCGAGCGCCATTGCCGGCAGCAGGATGACGGCCGCGGCGATCGCCAGGGCCGGCCGGCCGGACGACACGGCGCGCAGGCTGCGAAGCCAGCTCGGCGTCGCCGGCCGCGGCTCGGGCGCGGGCCGCGCCTCCCGGCGGCGGCGACGAGCCTCGACGGCGCCCTGCAGGCCGGAGCGGGCCGCCCGGTAGGCGCCACCCCCGGCCCGTCCGGCGAAGACACCGAGGCTGCGCCCGAGGGCGGCGGCCGCGCCGAGCACCTCGCGCCCGGCGGCGCGGGTGTCGGGCGATTGGCCCCCGGGGGGCGATGGGTCCGGGCGAGGGCCGTCGTTCACGGCCTGCGCGGGAGCACGGTCGCGGAGGCGTGGCGGCTGCGCAGGCTGACGCCGAGGATCACCAGCATCACGCCGAAGGCGATGGCATAGGCGCCGAGCCACCATGTCAGCACCAGGGCCGACATGCCGGGCTCGATCACCAGGGCGAGGCCGAACAGCACGGAGACGATCCCGCCGAGCAGGAGCCACCACCGCCCGTAATGCAGGTGCAGCCGGAAGGCGGCGGCGATCATCAGGGCGCCGGTCACGAAGGCCCAGGCGGCGAGCAGCAGCACGAAGGCCCACACCGCCGCCGCCGGCACGAGGAAGGCGGCCACGCCGACGACGATGTCCACGACGCCTTCGAGCAGCAGGAAGCCCCAGCGCTCGTGCTTCTGCGCGGCGCGGATCGCCCCGACGATGGTGAAGATGCCGTCCACCAGCATGTAGGCGGCAAAGAACAGGACCAGCGAGAGCACGAAGGCGGCCGGCGCCGCGAAGGCGATGGCGCCGAACAGGATGCTGACCACCCCGCGCAGGGCGACGAGCCACCAGTTGCGGGCGAGCGCGGTGCTCATGGCGTCGAGGCGGGCGGCCCCGACGAGGGGAACGCCCGTGGGCGTGGTGGACCGGGGATCGAGAGAGGGACCGCCTGTCATGGCCTGGCGTGCTCCGGCGAGGGGGCTGCGGCGTCGCGAGCAAGCTCCACCGTTCGCCCCCCAAACGCGGTGCGTGCCGGGGCGTTCCTGCGCCGGCGTTGCGCCGACCGCTTACTCCGCGTCGGGCGGCAGGGCTTCGGTCACTTCGATGCGGCGCGGCGCGGAGGGTTCGGTCTCCGGCTGGGCCCCGGTATCGGCGGCGGCGGCCACCGCCGTCACGCCCCTGTAGCGGGCGAGGCGGGCATCGATCATGTCCTCGATGCGGCTCTGGAACTCGGCGATGGTCAGGTGGCGGCGCTTGCCGCCCTCCGTCTGGGTGAACAGGCTGCGGTTCGCCTTCGCCGCCGAGCGGAACGCCTTGGCGGCGGTCTCGTCGGGCTTCTCGCTCGACAGGGACACGAACCTGCCCGCGCTCGCCGTGCCGAGGAAATGGGCGAGGTACATCTCGGTGGTCGAGAGCGGACGGCCGACGCGGGCCTCGATCCGGTCGCGGTCGCGCTTGATCAGCTCGGCGGCCATCAGGGCGGCGACGCGGGGGTCGTTGCGCAGGGAGAGGACGTGATCCTTCATGCTCCCAGCGACGGTGATGGCCGGGCCGCTGCCCTTCACCGAGGCTGCTTCTTCGGTGAGGCCGTGGCGGGCCCCGAAGTCGCGGATCAGTTCGAGCCAGGTCGCCTTCACGAATTGGAACAGGCCCTGCGCGGAGGATGTCGCCGCCTTCGCGTCGGTGTCGAAGCTGGATTCCTTGTCGGCGAGCGCCATCATGTAGACGGGATCGACGCCGGCCTCCTCGGAGGCCTTCACGATGGTGTCGACCACCTTCAGGGGGACGCTGCGCTGGCCGAAGCGCACGGCGTCTTCGCCGTCTTCCTGCGTCACGCGCGGCAGGGTGGCGAGGTTGTCGGCGATGAGGTCCGTGGTCGGCGGGTCCTGCTCCGGCAAGGGCAGGCCGTTCCAGGCGGAGCGAGCCTCGGTCGGCGGGGCGGCAATGAGGGCGGTCTCGGTCTTAGGGCTGGACTCGATCCGGTCATGGGCCTGGGCGGCCGGGACGAAGAAGGCCGGCGCGATGGCCGCCTGCGGAAGGCCGAAACCGGCCAGCAGGCCGAGCGCGAGGGCGCAGGTCGCACGGGAGCGGCTCTGCCGCCGGGTGCGCGTGGTCGTCGCGAGCATGAGTCCGCCCACGTCGTCGGCGCAACGCGCCGGCTCCGGGAAAACCCCCATCCTTAGGTCCTCTTGTTCTGTGCATTCCCCCGAAGGCCCCGGCTCTGGCGGCCGGGTGGCGTCGGGCGGCCGGCTCTATCGACGCCGGCCGTGACCAGAATGGGACGACCAGATGATTGGACCGTGGCAGGCCCCCGGCGGCGTTAACCCTTGCGAAGCGGCCCGCAGGGCGGGAATCGGAGCGGCGCAGGCATGTGACAGTTGCAAGATGTCGCAGCCGGTCTTGGAACGAAGCACGCAGGGACCAGTTGGGTAGGGCCCGCAACCCGGGCGCCGGAGGTTCGACCTTCCATCCCGGACGCGTCATGCGTCCTCACAAGGACACCAGTTTCCCATGAGCATGCAGCCCGGTCGCCGCGTCGGCGTCGCCATCGTTGGCATGGGGGGCGCCGTCGCCACCACCGCCATCGCCGGCATCGAGATGATCAAGTCCGGTTCGAACCGGCTCGATGGTCTGCCGCTCGCGGGCGTTCCGGTCGCCGGGATGGCCGATTACAAGGACCTCGTCTTCGGCGGCTGGGACCTGAACAGCGACGACCTCGCCTCCGCCGCCGCCGGTCACGGCGTGCTGTCGCGGGAGGACATCGAGAACGGCGCCCAGGTGCTCAAGGGCATCGTGCCGTGGCCGGCGGTCGGCAGCGCGAAGTTCTGCAAGAACATCGACGGGCAGAACCGCATCGTCGCCAAGGACCACCGCGAGGCGGTCTCGGTGATCGCCAACGACCTGAACCGCTTCAAGAAAGAGAGCAATCTCGATGAGGTCGTGGTGGTGAACCTCGCCTCCACCGAGCGCTGGCCCGACCTCTCCGACCCGACGCTGAACTCCACCGCCGCCTTCGAGAAGGGGCTGGATTCGAGCGACGAGGCGATCTCGCCCGCGATGCTCTACGCCTACGCGGCGATCAAGAGCGGCATCCCCTACGCCAACTTCACCCCGTCGGTCGCCGCCGACGTGCCGGCGCTTCTCGAACTCGCCAAGGACCTCAACGTCCCGGTGGCGGGCAAGGACGGCAAGACCGGCCAGACCATGATGAAGACGGTGCTCGCCCCCGCCTTCAAGGCCCGCGCCCTCCACGTCGATGGCTGGTTCTCCACCAACATCCTCGGCAACCGCGACGGCCTCGCCCTCAACGACCCGAACTCGCTGCAGTCGAAGCTCAACACCAAGGGCACGGTGCTCGATTCGATCCTCGGCTACCCGGTCGAGGACCACCTCGTGCACATCCACTATTACCGCCCGCGCGGTGACGACAAGGAAGCCTGGGATAACATCGACATCACCGGCTTCATGGGCCAGCGGATGCAGGTGAAGGTGAACTTCCTCTGCAAGGACTCGATCCTGGCCGCCCCGCTCGTGATCGAGATCGCCCGCGTCCTCGACCTCGCCAAGAAGCGCGGCGACGGCGGCGTGCAGGAGCAGCTTTCGACCTTCTTCAAGGCACCGATGGTCAAGAACGGCCACGGGCCGGAGCACGCCTTCGGCAAGCAGGAGAAGATGCTCCTCGACTGGCTCGGCGCACACTGATGCCAAGCGAGACAGCGGCGGGCGCCAGCGCACCCGCCGAGTTGCGTGAGCTGTTCGTCGAGCTCAACGACCTCAAGCGCGTCCGGTCCGCCGGGCGCCAGGGCACCATCGCCGAGCGCCTGTTCGCGCAGGGCTGGTCGATGCTGACGGGCGGCGCCAGCGCGGAGGATGTCGCCCTCGACATCACCGCGACGGCGCTCGCCGCCACCCGCCTCACCGACCTCGACGCCGCCTTCCTCACCGCCGCCGGCCTTTCAGAGGCCGAGGCGGCGACGGTGCTGCGCGCGGGGTTCGACGAGGTGACGGGCGCCCTCGATCCCGCCCTCCGCGACCGGCTGCGGGCTCGGCTCACCCCCGGCGAGGAGCCCGAGGCCGGCTTTGTGCCGAGCTTCGTCGGGGCGCTCGCCGCCCAGCCCCGGGCGGGCGTCACCTGCCCCGGCAAGCCGCGCATCCTGCTGGAGCCGCCGGAGAACCACGCCGAGCATTGCCTGATGGTGGCGGTGTACGGCGTGTGTCTCGCGCCGTTCTACCGGGCGGACCCGACGACGGTGTTCCTCGCGGCGATGGCGCATCACTTCCACAACGCGGCGATGCCGGATGCCGGCTTCACCGGCGAGATGTTGCTCGGCGACCACCTCCTACCGATCATGGCGGTTTCGACCGGTTGGGCGCTCGGCGAACTCGACGAGGCGAGGGACCTCCGCACAGAGGTCGAGCGCGCCCGCGCGGTCCTGCCCGACGATTCCACCGCCGAGGGCCGCGCCTTCCACGCGGCCGATTGCATCGACCGGGTGCTGCAGATCGCCCAGCACCTGCGGGCGGCCTCCCTCACCATGGGGACGGTGCTGGACGAGATGGAACTGGTCCATGCCGGGCCGGTGAAGGGTTTCCATGACAGGGTCCTGCGCGACATGCGGATCCCTTGAGCCGACGGCTTGATCGACGGGCGCCCGCGCCCATCTGCCGATCCTGTCCGTGAGCGCCATGATACCCTTTCCCCTCGTCTCGCCCTCGACCGGCCACGCCCTCAAGCCCGACGCCCCGCATGCCCTGCGAGACGTCGAGACCGGGGAGCGTTGGCCGGTCATCGACGGCATCCCCTACCTGCGCGTCGGCCGCGAAGCGCTGGTCGAGCGGGTGCTCGCTCATCTCGACGGGGGCGAGCCGGACGAGGCCCTGTGCGCGATCCTCGCCGACCAGGACGATTGGTGGAACGGGCCGCCCGCCGACTCGGCCGACCTGATCACCCTCATTCGCGAGCGCCGCACCGCCACCCTGCGGGACGCCGTGCGCCTCCTCGGCTGGGGCCGCGTGGGCGACTACTTCCTGCATCGCTGGAGCGACCCGACCTATCTCGCCGGCCTCGCCATGCTGGAGGCGCACTGGAACGATCCCGTCTGCGTCTTCGAATTCGCCTGCGGCATCGGCCATTACCTGCGCGAACTGGCGCGGCGCGGCTGCAAGGTCTCCGGGGCCGACGTGGTCTTCGCCAAGCTCTGGGTCGCCCGGCACTGGGTGGTCGGCGAGAAGGCGCAGCTCGTCTGCTTCGATGCGAACTCGCCGCATTGGCCGGTTCCCGGCGCGCCGGTCGATCTCGTCGTCTGCAACGACGCCTTCTACTTCCTCGACGACAAACCGCGCGTCCTCGACCACCTGCGCCAGATGGCGGGCGACGAGGGCTGGCTCGCCCTCAGCCACATCCACAACCGCGACTGCCCCGGCTTCTCCGCCGGCAAGGCGGTGAGCGTCGAGGACATCGGCGACCTCTTCCCCGACGCCCTCGTCTACGACGACGACGAACTGACCCGCTCCCTCGCCGAGGCCCGCGCGCCGATCCCGCACGAGGCCGGCGACCTGCGCGGCTGCGAGGCGTTCTCCGTCGTGGCCGGGCCGGGGATGCGCCCGGCTCCGCGCTCCGTCGTGGACGGGCTGACCCTGCCGAAGGCCGGCACCCCGCTGGCGCTGAACCCCCTCTACGGACCGGACGGCAACGACTTCGCCATCCATTTCCCGTCCGAGCGGTATGCGGCCGAGTACGGCCCGCGCGTGACATACCCGATGCGCTCGCCGGGGCCGGAGCGCCTGACCTATGGCGGGGGCATCGACGCCCCCGAGACCAAGCGCGTCCGCGTCCGCGAGTTCGTCGATCTGCCGGAGCGGTGGTGATGGCACCGGTCGGCTGGGGCATCGTCGGATACGGCTGGGTCGCCCGCGATTACATGGCGCCGGGCATCCGCGAGGCGGGGCACCGGCTGGTGGCCGTCTGCGACCCGAACCCCGCCTGCCGCGAGGCCGCCGCCGCCGAGGGCGCTCGGACCCACGCGGACCTCGCCGCCTTCCTCGCCGACCCGGAGGTGGAGGCGGTCTACATCGCCACGCCGAACCACCTCCACCGGGAGGCGGTGGAAGCCCTGGCGCGGGCCGGCAAGGCGGTGCTCTGCGAGAAGCCGATGGCGGCCTCGCTCGCCGATGCGGAGGCCATGGCCCGCGCCGTCGAATCCGAAAAAATCTTCTACGGCACGGCCTTCGATCAGCGCCACCATCCGGCCCACCGGGCGATCCGTGAGCGCATCGCCTCGGGGGTGCTGGGCACCGTCACGACGGTGCGGATCGTCTATGCCTGTTGGCTCGGGCGGGACTGGTCGACGGCGGGGCAGCCGAACTGGCGGATCGATTCCGTCCAGGCCGGCGGCGGCGCCCTCATCGACCTCGCCCCCCACGGGATCGACCTGATCGACTTTCTGCTGGGCGAGCCGCTGGCCGACATCACGGCCCTGACGCAGAGCAAGGTCCAGGATTACGCCGTCGATGACGGCGCCCTGCTGATCGGGCGCACCGAAGCGGGGACGCTGGCGAGCCTGCACGTTGCCTACAATTGCCCCGATGCGCTGCCCCGGCGCCGGCTCGAGATCGTCGGCACGAAGGGGTTGCTGGTCGCCGAGAACACGATGGGCCAGACGCCCGGCGGCAGCCTCGTTTTCCACGACGGCGCCACGGGCCGCACCACGCCGGTCGCCTTCGACGGCGACGCCTCGCCCTTCACCGAGCAGGTCCGCGCGTTCGGCGCGGCGCTCCGCAACCCGCCGGAGCGCGCCGCCTACAGCGCCGCCCGCGACCTGCACACGATGCGCCTCGTGGCGCGGGCCTATGGCAATTCATGACGTCACCGCGAGCGATGCGATGACGACAAAGAAGAAAACGGACTGATCACGTGAGCGAGACCCAGGACGAACGCGCCCGCCACGCCAAGCTGAAGGCGCCGCGCTCCTATCCATTCGGCGGTGCCCGCCCCATCGAGGGCCTGCCCGAGCGCCTGCCCGATCCCGTGCGCGCCTATCTCGACATCCTGCCCGAGGGGAAGATCGTCGGCTTCCCCCTGGCGCCCCTCGACCGCACGGGCGTGCCGGTCTGGTTCGTGGCCCTGTTCCTCGACGATCCGTTCTTCGTCGGCGCGATGCCGTCCGGCATCGGCTACGGCGCCACCGACGATGAGGCGCTGATCGGCGCCGTCGCCGAGATCGCCGAGAACCTGATGCCCTCGCTGGCGGTGCTGCCCCGTGCCAAGGAACGGGCGAGCTACGACGACCTCGTGCGGGTCTATGGCGCGAACTCGGTGGCCGATCCGCTGACCCTGTGCCTCCCCGCCGGCTTCCCCGTGGGGCGCGGCAGCGTGCTCGAATGGACGCCGACCGTGCGCCACGCCACGGGCGAGATCGTGCTGATGCCCCTCGACATCGCCGCGACCGACTATTTCGAACTGTCCGAGGGCTACCAGCCCTTCACCAACCTCATCACCAACGGCCTCGGCGCCGGGCCGGATGTGCCCTTCGCGCTGGGCCACGGCGTGCTCGAACTCCTTCAGCGCGACGGCAACGGCCTGCTGTTCCGCGCCCTCGACCAGGGGGTGATGCTCGACCTCGATGGGATCGGCCCCGAGAACGCCGCGATGCTCGCCCGGCTGAAGGACCTCGGCATCCGGGCGCTCCCGAAATTCGCCACCGACCAGTTCGGCCTGACGAACCTCTACGTCGTCGGCTACGACGAGGACGCTGACCGGGCGCCTGCGCCCATCGCCCTCTCGGCCTGCGGCGAGGCCTGCGATCCCGACCGCGACCGCGCCCTGCGCAAGGCGCTGCTGGAATTCCAGGCGGCGCGGGTGCGCAAGACCTTCGGCCACGGCCCGCTGGACCTCGCCTCCACCGTCACCCCGCCGGGCTACGTCGATGCCTTCATTCAGAAGGCGCTCCCCAGCCTCGACCTCGAAGAGGGACGGGCGCTGCAAGCCATGCTCGAATGGATCGAGATGCCGAAGGCCGATTTGCGGGCGGTGCTCTCCGAGACGGTCTATTCCGAACGCGCCACCAAGCGCTTCTCGGACTTGCCCTCGACGCCGGCCGAGGATGGACATGCCCGAGGCAAGATCGCCTGCGACCGGCTGCTCGAAGCGGGCTTCGACGTCCTCTACGTCGATTGCTCGCCCCATGGCGGCGGCGTTGGGGTGGTGAAGGCCATCGTGCCGGGCCTCGAAGTCGAGACCATGAGCTACTACCGCATCGGCGAGCGCAACACGCGCAAGCTCATCGAGCGCGACCACCCGCTGATCAAGTTCGGGCAGGAGAGCGAGACCCTGCGCCCCGTCCGCCTGACGCCGGAGGCCCTGGAGCGGTTCGGCGGCCAGCCCCTGTTCGACGTGGCGCTGGCTGAGCGCATCGTCGGGCGCCACTATCCCCTGTACCGCGAACCGGAATCGCACCATGCGCCGTTCCGGTTGCAGCAACGGAAGGGGAGGGCGGCATGACGCTTCGCTTCGCCTACAACACCAACGGTGCCGCCAACCACCGGCTGGACGAGGCCCTGCACCTCATCAAGGCCGCCGGCTACGACGGCGTGGCCCTGACGCTCGACATCCACCATCTCGACCCCTTCGCCGAGAATTGGTCGGCGGAAGCGGGCCGGATCGCGAGCCTGATGGAAAGGCTCGAACTCGCCTGCGTGATCGAGACCGGCGCCCGCTTCCTCCTCGACCCCACCGCCAAGCACGAGCCGACCCTCGTCACCGCCGATGCGGCGGGCCGGGCGCGGCGGGTCGGCTTCCTGAAGCGGGCCTGCGAGATCGGCGCGATGCTCTCGGCCGAGGCGGTTTCGTTCTGGGCCGGCGTGCCCAAGCCCGGCGTCGACCGCGAGGAGGCGAAGGGCTGGCTGCGGGACGGGCTCGCGGAGGTCGCCGCCTTCGCGAACGAGGCGGGCGTGGTGCCCTGCCTCGAACCCGAGCCCGGCATGCTGATCGAGACGCTGGACGACTACGCCGCCCTCGCCATTCCGGGGCTGAAGCTCGCCCTCGACACCGGTCATTGCCTCGTCACCGGCGAGCGCGAGCCGGCGGCGGCGGTGCGGGAATTCGCCGACCGGATCGGCACGGTCGCCATCGAGGACATGAAGCGCGGCAGCCATATCCACCTGCCCTTCGGTGAGGGGGACATGGACGTGCCGGGCGTCCTCGAAGCCCTGGAGGAAGTCGGCTACGGCAAGCTGATCTGCGTCGAGCTCTCCCGCGAGAGCCACCGCGCCGACGTGATGATCCCGCAAGCCCTCGACTTCCTGCGCACCTGCCGCCGGCCGGGTCCGGTCGTCGCCGCAGGGCAGGAGACGCGGCGGCAGTTTTGAGCACGACCCGATGAGAATCCTCTTCCTCAGCCGCCGCTACTTCCCGGCCATCTCCGGGATGAGCGTCTACGCCCAGAACCTGCTGCGCGAACTCGTCGCCGCCGGGCACGACGTCACCATGGTCTCGCAGTACCGGGGCGACGCCTTCGGCACCCGCGTCTATGGCGGCGGCCCGCCCCCGTCCGTGCCGGGGGTGAAGGTGATCGGCCTGGAGCAGGTCGGCGAGCAGACCAGCGGCGATTTCGAGCGCGACATCGCCACGATGATCGAGACCATCTGCGCCGAGCACGCGAAGCGGCCCTTCGACGTGCTCCACGCCCAATACGGCTACCCGACCGGCTACGCCGTGCTGCTGGCTTCGAAGCGGCTCGGGGTGCCGAACGTCGTCTCGATCCAGGGTGGCGACGGCCATTGGGTCGGCTCGTGCTGCGAGACGCACCGCCTCGGCATGCGCGCCGTCCTCGACCACGCCAACGCCCTGCTGATCGGCGGCACCTCCTTCGTGAAGGAGGTCTGCGACCGGCTGGGTTCGGACCCCGCCCGCTTCACCATCGTGCCGGGGGCGGTGGACACCGCCCGGTTCGCGCAAGGAACGGCGGACGGACTGCCGGAGGCGCATTCCGGCCCGGTGAGGATGCTCTACCATGGCCGCGTCGACCGCCGGAAAGGCGTGCTCGACTTCATCGAAGCCCTGACGCTCCTACGCGAACAGGGCACGCCCTTCACCGCGACGATCTCCGGCATCGGCCCCGATGTCGATCCGGCCAAGGCGCTGGCCGAGGAACGCGGCTTCGGGCCGGAGGCGATCCGCTTCACCGGCTATGCCGAGTACGACACCGTGCCCGCCCTCTACCGCGAGGCCGATGTCTTTGCCTCGCCGACCTATGCGGAGGGGTTTTCCAACACGATCCTCGAAGCCATGGCGGCGGGGCTTGCCGTGGTGTCCTGCCACGCGGTCGGCGTGTCGGATTGCCTGCGGGACGGGGAGAACGGCCTCCTCACCGATCCCGGCGACATCCCGGCGCTCGCCGCCTCGCTGACGCGGATCGTGACGGACGCGAAACTTCGCCACCGCATCGCCGCCGCCGGGCTGGAGGAGTGCCGCCGGGTCTATTCCTGGCGGGCGGTGGGGGCGCAGATCATGGGCCTCTACGCGGATGTGCTGCGCGAGCACCCCTCGCAGGACGTGCCCGACGACCTGCCCTTCGACCCGTCCTGCCGCTTCCGCGCCGAACCGCACCTGCTCTGACCGATGCCGACCGCGCTGGCACTCTCGCCCCATCTCGACGACGCCGTCTTTTCGGCGGGCGGGTTGCTGACCACCCTCGCCGCCGGGGGCTGGCGGGTGGTGATGGCGACGATCTTCACGCAGAGCGTGCCCGCGCCGCAGGGCTTCGCCCTGGCCTGCCAACTCGACAAGGGCTTGGCCCCCGACATCGACTACATGGCTCTGCGCCGGGCCGAGGACGACGCGGCGGCGGAGGCCCTGGGCCTCGCGGCGCCCCGCCACCTGCCGTTCCGCGAGGCGCCGCACCGGGGCTACGCCTGCGCGCCCGAACTCTTCGCCGACGTGCGGGCGGACGACGCGATCGACCGGGACATCGCCCCGGCGCTGGCCGACCTCATCGCCGCCGAGTCGCCCGACCTCCTCCTCGCGCCGCAGGCGGTGGGCGGGCATGTCGATCATGTCCAGTTGGTGCGCGCCCTGCGGAGCCTCGCCCCCGCCGCGCCGATCCTGTGGTGGCGCGATTTCCCCTACACGGTGCGCGAGGCGACCCCGAAGGAACCCCTGGCGCCGCTCTTCGCGGATCTGCCGGCGCGGGCCTTTGCGTTCGAAACGGAGGCGCAGGCAAGGAAGCTCGCCTCGTGTGCCGCCTATGCCAGCCAGATCGGCTTCCAGTTCGGCGGGCGGGACGGCTTGGCCGAACGCCTAGCGCGGGAAGCAGGCACCGAGCGCTACCGCCTCACGGGGACGCTGCCTCAGCCCTTCCCCCTCGCCGATGCGGCCTGAGCTCGAGGCCCCCAAGAGCCTCGCCGACCCGGCCGCCCTCGCCACAAGGCGCGAGATGGCATTCCTGCCCCATGTCGCCCCGATCCGGGCACTCGCCCGCCGGATCGCCGCCGAGCGCGGCGCGCCGGTCCCCGATCCCGACCCCATGGACGGGGGCGTGAACGCGCGGCTCTTGCTGCTTCTCGAAACGCCCGGCCCGATGGTGCTGCGCGCCGGCTTCGTCACCCGCGACAGCGCGAACGGCACGGCCGCCAACCTGTTCCGCTTCCTGCGCGAGGCGAACCTCCCCCGCGCCGACACGCTGATCTGGAACGCCGTCCCCTGGGTGATCCACGCGCCGGGCGCCCTCAACCGCGCCCCGCGCCGGAGCGAGGCGCGGGAGGCCGAGCGCTACCTCGCCCCGCTCCTCGATCTGCTGCCGCGCCTCGCCGTGGTCATCCTCGCCGGGCGCGTCGCGGGCCAGTGCGCCCCGGCGCTGGCGGACTTACGGCCGGGGCTGCCCGTCATCACCATCCCGCACCCGAGCCCGACCTATGTCTGCACCTCGCCCGAGGTGCCGGCTCGAATCCGGCGGGGCCTCGCGGAGGCGGCGGTTATGCTGCGGAGGGAGATCAGGCGCTCGCCGGCTTGACGCTCAGTCGCAATCCGAGCGCTTTCAGGACGCCGATCAGCGTATCGAGCTGGGGATTGCCCTTCTCGGACAGGGCTCGATACAGGCTTTCCCGCGAGCGACCCGTTTCCTGGGCGATCTGCGCCATGCCGCGCGCCCGCGCGACGTCGCCGATGGCGGCCGCGACGAGGCCCGGATCTCCGTCTTCGAGCACGGCTTCGATATAGGCGGCGATGGCGGCTTCGTCCTGAAGGTGTTCCGCCACGTCCCAGACAGTGGTGTCGAGTGCCATCGTCAGACCTCCCCGGCCATGCTTATCGCCCGCTCGATGTCGTGAGTTTGCGTCCGCTTGTCTCCACCGCAAAGCAGGATCACCAGTTCCTCGCCGCGCTGCGTGTAATAAACGCGATATCCCGGGCCGTAGTCGATCTTTAGTTCGGCGACGCCACCCTGCAGAACGCGGTGCTGGCCGGGATTGCCCAGGGAGAGCCGCCGGATCCGCGCGTTGATGCGCGCCTTGCCCTGGACATCGCGCAGGTCCGCCAGCCAAGCGGAGAACACGCGTGTCTGCCGGATCGTCGTCGTCATGCCGCGATGTAGCTTTTGAGCTACAAGCTCGCAAGGGGGCGCGCCGTGCTGATCCCGCCATCACCTCTTGTTTCTGCGGATTGCATACGGCCTCGCTGGCCATCACCGCCGGTTCGGCTTACATGGCGGGCGACGGGCCGCGGTCCGGGATGATCCGGCATGGGGCTTCGAACCCGTCCGGCCCGCGCGCGAGGGGACGGACGCCGATCGGCATGAATTTTCAGGGGCAACATCGGGATGATGTCGCCTCGGCCGAACCGGTCGAGGACGCCAAGCGCGGCGACGCGGGCAAGATGAGCTTCAGCCGCAACCGCTTCGCATGGATCGGCACCGCCGCCAGCATCGTCCTGGTGGCCGTCTCCCTCGGCGTGCTGTGGAAGCTCGTGCAGAGCGTGTCCTGGGCGGAGGTGACCGACGCCCTGCACAATGCGTCCGCGCGGCAACTCGGCCTCGCCTTCCTGTTCGTCGGCATCAGCTACATCTTCCTCACCGGCTACGATGCCTTGGCGTTGCGGCAATTGCGGATCAAGGTGCCCTACCGCATCACCGCGCTCGCCTCGTTCACGAGCTATGCGGTAAGCTTCACCCTCGGCTTCCCCCTGCTGACGGCGGGGACGATCCGCTACTGGATCTATGCCCGCCAGGGGCTTTCCGCCTCGAAGATCGCCGCGCTCACGGTGATCGCCGGCTTCACCTTCTGGCTCGGCATGGGCGTGGTGCTGGGCCTGTCCCTCATCATCGAGGCGGGGCAGCTCGCCGGGCTCGCCTTCACCTCCATCCGGCTGAACCAGGGCGTCGGCTTCGCGGCGCTGCTCGCCGTGCTCGGCTACCTCGCCTGGGTCTCGGCGAAGCGCCGCAGCGTCACGGTCAAGCAGTGGCGGCTCGAACTGCCCGGCGCCTCCGTCTCCATCGGCCAGATGATCGTCGGCATCGGCGATGTCTGCGCGGCGGCGGCGGTGCTCTATGTGCTCCTGCCGCAGCAGACGGGCATCGCCTTCACCACCTTCCTCGCCATCTACGTGCTGGCCGCGATGCTCGGCATCGCCTCCAACGCGCCGGGCGGGATCGGTGTGTTCGAGGCGACCATCCTCCTCGCCCTGTCGAGCCTGCCGCGCAATGAGGTGCTGACCTCGCTGCTGCTGTTCCGGGGCTGCTACTACGTCGTGCCCTTCGTGGTCGCCCTGGCGATGCTCGGCCTGTACGAGATCGTGAAGCGCGCGGGCGGCGCCCGCGACCGGGAGGAGCGCTCGCCCGTCCCGCCCGAGGGCACCGCCGGCCCCTCCGGCAAGCCCTGGCCGGATCAGCGCGAAGGCTGACCGGGAGACCGACCCGTGATCGACGATCCCCGGAGGCCGGCGGCCTGGAGCGGCGCGACGATCGCGGGCGGATCGATCCTCCTGCTCCTCGCCTGGGAGCGGAACCTCGGCATCGTCACGGTGCTCGGCACCCTCGCCGCCATCCTCCTCGGCGGGTTGATCGCGGGCCGGCGGCGGGCGCAGCCCCCGACCCGGCCCGTCGCGGGCACCCCGCGCCACGCGGTGGCCGAGGCGCTGCTCGCCCACATCCCCGACCCGGTGATCCTCGTGGACCGGCGCACCCGCGTGCTGGAGGCCAACCCCGCCGCGCGGGCGATGCTGCCGGCCCTGCACCTGTCGCACCCGCTCGCCTTCGCCCTCCGCAACCCCGAGATCACCGACGCGGTCGAAGCGGTGCTGAGCGGCGGCCCGCCGCAGCGCGTGACCTACCGGACCCGCGTGCCCCTGGAGCAGACCTTCGAGATCCAGATCGGCGCCCTGCAGATGCCGGATGGCTCCGGCCCCGGCGCGATGCTGTTTCTGCGCGACCTCACCTCGGCCCACCGCCTCGAATCGATGCGGGTGGATTTCGTGGCCAACGCCAGCCACGAATTGCGCACGCCCCTCTCCTCACTGCTCGGCTTCATCGAGACCCTGCAGGGCCCCGCCCGCGAGGACGTGGCGGCGCGGGAGCGCTTCCTGGAGATCATGCGCGTCCAGGCGCAGCGGATGCGGCGGCTGATCGACGACCTGCTGTCGCTCTCGCGGATCGAATTGCGCGAACACGTCGCCCCGACCGGCACGGTCGATCTCGGGGGCCTCGCCCGTCAGATGGTCGATGCACAGGCGCCGCTCGCCGCCGCGCGTGGGGCCAGCGTCACGCTCACGGACGGGGACGGCCCCTACCCAGTGCAGGGCGATGCCGACGAACTCACCCGCGTCATTGAGAACCTCATCGAGAACGCCGGGAAATATGGCGGCGGCGCCATCGTGGTCGGCCTCGCGCACGAACAGAACCCCCGGCACGGGCCGCGCATCGTGCTCACCGTCTCCGACGACGGCCCCGGCATCCCCCCTGAGCACATCCCCCGGCTGACCGAGCGGTTCTACCGGGTGGATGTCGCGTCGAGCCGGGCGCGCGGCGGCACGGGCCTCGGCCTCGCCATCGTGAAGCACACCCTGCGGCGCCACCGGGGGCGGCTGAGCATCGAGAGTGAGATCGGGAAGGGGACTGTCGCCCGCGTGAGCCTGCCCGAGTACCGGCCGGGCGCGGATCAGCCCTGATACGGCCCGATCCCGAGCCCGTCCTCGACGCGGCTGATCCAGGCGCGGATGCGGGGGAAGGGGGCGAGATCGAACCCGCCCTCATGCGCCATGCGCGTGTAGGCGACGACGGCCACGTCCGCGAGGCTCAGCGCCTCGCCCGCGAGATACGGCCCGCCGCCGAGGCTCGTCTCGATCAGGCGCAGGGCATCCTCGCCCCGCTCCTTCAGCTTCGGATCGAGCTCCGCCGGGTCGCGGTGCAGGTAATGGAGCTGGTAGCGCCGCACGGCGATGTACGGCTCGTGGCTGTACTGCTCCCAGAACATCCATTGCAGCATCCGCGCCCGCGCGAGCGCCGCCTGCGGGATCAGGGCCGAGCCCTCCGCGAGATAGGCGATGATCGCGTTGGATTCGGAGAGCACCTCGCCGCCCGGCAGCACCACGAAGGGCACCCGCCCGGCCGGGTTGAGGGCGAGCATGGCGGGGGTGCGCGTGCCGCCGGCCGGCACGTCCACCTCCTCCCAGGTGAAGGGGTGGCCGAGATGGGCCGCGACCCATTTCACCTTCAGGCAGTTCCCAGAGCCCGCATTCCCGTAGATCGTCAGCGGCTGCATCGCGGGTCCCTCGCGCCGAATCGGCCGGCTTCAGTTCGGGAGTTCGACGGGTTGCGGTCAAGCCGGCACAAGACCACCCCTTGACCTTCCCACGATGGGAAGGTCCATCTGAGGGGGCATGGATACCGTCTCTTCCTCCTCCGTGCCCGGACAGACCCGCCTGGACCTGCCCGTCGAGGGCATGTCCTGCGCCGGCTGCGTCTCGCGGGTCGAGCGCGTGCTGGCCGGGCTTCCCGGCGCCAGCGACGTCTCGGTGAACCTCGCCACCAAGCGGGCGAGCCTCGCGCTGTCCGGCGGGCATGCCCCCGCCGAGGTCGCCGTCGCCCTTCAGAAGGCGGGCTACCCCGTGGCCGTCGCCGAGACCATGCTGCCGATCGAGGGGATGCATTGCGCCTCCTGCGTCGGCAAGGTCGAGCGGGCGCTTGCCGCCGTGCCCGGCGTCACCGGGGCGAGCGTCAACCTCGCCACCGGGCAGGCGCTGGTGCGGCACGGGGAGGGCGTCGTCGCCCCCGCCGACCTCGCGGCGACGGTGAAGGCGGCGGGCTACACGGCCCTGCTGCCGGACGAGGCCGCCAAGGTCGATCAGGCCGAGCGGCGCGAGGCCGAGGCGCGGGCGCTGCGGCGGGATACCATCGTCGCCGCCCTGCTTGCGGCGCCCATCGTCGTCCTCGACATGGGCGGCCACGTCGTCGGCCACGGGATGCCGGCCTTGCCCCTGCTCCAGGCCCTGCTGGCGACCCTCGTCCTGGCTTGGCCGGGGCGGCGCTTCCTCACCACCGGCATTCCCGGCCTCCTGCGCGGCCACCCTGACATGAACGCCCTCGTCGCCCTCGGGGCGGGGGCGGCCTACCTGTACTCCCTCATCTCGGCGCTCGCCCCCCAGGCGATGCCGGAGGGGGCGGCGCATCTCTATTTCGAGGCGAGCGCCGTCATCGTCACCCTGATCCTGCTGGGGCGGACTCTCGAAGCCCGGGCGCGCGGACGCACCGGGCAGGCCATCGCCCGGCTGATGGACCTCTCGCCCAAGACGGCGCGGGTGATCCGCGACGGTGGCGAGCGTGAGGTTCCCCTCACGTCCCTGAAGGTCGGAGACGTGGTGCGGGTGCGCCCCGGCGAGCGCATCGCCGCAGACGGCACGGTGGTGGCGGGCGAGAGTCGCGTCGATGAGAGCATGGTGACGGGCGAGCCCGCCCCCGTCCGCAAGGCGCCGGGGGCCGAGGTCGTGGGCGGCACGCTCAACGGCGGCGGCAGCCTCGACCTGCGCGTCGGTGCGGTGGGCGCCGCGACCGTGCTCGCGCAGATCGCCGCCATGGTCGAGCGGGCGCAGGGCGGCAAGCTGCCGATCCAGGCCCTGGTCGACCGCGTGACCGGCCGGTTCGTGCCGGCGGTGATCGGCCTCGCGATCCTCACCTTCCTCGCCTGGATGCTCTTCGCGCCGGCGCCCGCGCTGGGTCCGGCCCTCGTCCATGCGGTGGCGGTGCTGATCATCGCCTGCCCCTGCGCCATGGGGCTCGCGACCCCCACCGCGATCATGGTCGGCACCGGCCGGGCGGCGGAACGCGGCGTGCTGTTCCGCGACGGCGCTGCCCTGCAGGCGCTGGTGGGGGTGAAGGTCGTCGCCCTCGACAAGACCGGCACCCTCACCGAAGGGCGCCCGACGCTCGCTGCGTGCGAGACGGTCCCCGGCCTCGCCCCGGACGAGGTCCTGCGCCTCGCGGCCGGGCTCGAAGGCCGCTCCGAACACCCCCTCGCCGGGGCGATCATCGCGGCGGCGCGGGGACGCGGGCTCGACCTGCCGGAGGCGGAGGGCTTCGAGGCCGTCGAGGGGTTCGGCGTCGCCGGCCGGGTGGAGGGCCGCGCGGTGGCCGTCGGCGCCCCACGCTATCTCGATCGCCTCGGCGTCGCCCGCGATGCCGGCCTGATGGCGCGGGCTGGGGAGTGGGCTGCTTCCGGCATGAGCCCGGTCCACCTCGTCCTCGACGGGCGGCACGCGGCGATCCTCGCCGTCACCGATCCGGTGAAGGACGGTGCGAAGGAGATGGTCGCAGCCCTGCGCGGGCGCGGCATCATCGTGGCGATGGTGACGGGCGACGATCCCGGCGCGGCCGCCGGGGTCGCCCAGCGCCTCGGCATCGACGAGGTGGCGGCGGGCGTGCTGCCCGGCGGCAAGGCCGAGGCGGTGCGCCGCTTCCGGCAGGCGCATGGGCCGGTCGCCTTCGTGGGCGACGGGGTGAACGACGCTCCAGCGCTCGCGGAGGCGGATGTCGGCCTTGCCATCGGCACGGGCACGGACATCGCGGTCGAGAGTGCCGACGTGGTGCTGATGTCCGGCGCGCCGGAGGCTCTGGGTGCCGCCTTCGACCTGTCGCGGGCGGTGATGGCCAACATCCGGCAGAACCTGTTCTGGGCCTTCGCCTACAACACGGCGCTGATCCCCCTCGCGGCGGGGCTGCTGGTGCCGCTGGGCGGGCCGTCCCTCTCGCCGATCCTGGCGGCGGGGGCGATGGCCCTGTCGAGCCTGTTCGTCCTCTGCAACGCCCTGCGGTTGCGCCGCGCCGCGCCGAGGCCGGCATGAGCGAGGACACCGTCACCGTGGGCGAGGCGGCCCGGCTCACCGGCGTCTCGGCCAAGATGATCCGCTGGTACGAGGCACGGGGCCTGCTGCCGCCGGCCGCGCGCACGGCGGCCGGCTACCGCCATTACGGCGAGGCCGAGATCCGCACCCTGCACTTCGTGCGCCGCGCCCGCGATCTCGGCTTCGACGTGGAGGCCATCGCAGAACTGCTGGCTCTGTGGAGCGACCGCGAGCGCCCGAGCGCGGCGGTGAAGGCCATCGCGCAGACGCGGATCGCGGAGCTGCGCCGCCGGATCGCCGCCCTGGAGGGGATGGCGCGCAGCCTGGAACGGCTCTCGGCCGATTGCTGCGGCGACGAGCGGCCGGATTGCCCGATCCTCGACGACTTGGCTGCCGGCACGCCTCCGCCTGCGCGGGGGACGAAGCCCGTGCGGCGGCCGCTCGCGGGTTGACGCCGCATCTGGCCTCCGGCTTGCTCGGGCTTCACGGACGACCCTTCAACCCCTCCAGGCCGGCATGCCCGTCCCCGCACCGATCCAAGCCCTGTCCGCCCCGATGACGGCGTGGCGGCGCACGCTGCACGCCCATCCCGAACTGCTCTACGACGTGGAGCGCACGGCAGAGTTCGTCGCGGCGCGCCTGCGCGAGTTCGGCTGCGACGAGGTCGCCACGGGCATCGGCCGCACCGGGGTGGTGGGGGTGGTGCGGGGACGGGGCCGCGGCTCGAACCGCGCCATCGGCCTGCG
The DNA here is from genome assembly GCF_038442315.1 of Methylobacterium litchii. Classification (NCBI taxonomy): domain Bacteria; kingdom Pseudomonadati; phylum Pseudomonadota; class Alphaproteobacteria; order Hyphomicrobiales; family Methylobacteriaceae; genus Methylobacterium; species Methylobacterium litchii. The sequence continues at coordinate 156,546 of NZ_JBBXMY010000011.1, forward strand.
CGCCGACATGGACGCCTTGCCGATCCAGGAAGTGCGCGATCTGCCCTACCGCTCAACCGTGCCGGGCAAGATGCACGCCTGCGGCCATGACGGGCACATGGCGATGCTGCTCGGGGCCGCGCATTACCTCGCTGCCACGCGCGCGTTCGACGGCAGCGCCGTGCTGATCTTCCAGCCCGCCGAGGAGGGCGGGGGCGGCGGCGAGGCGATGGTCGAGGACGGGTTGATGGAGCGGTTCGGCATCGAATCGGTCTACGGGATGCACAACATCCCCGGCATGGCCGTCGGCACCTTCGCCGTGCGGCCTGGCCCGATCATGGCCTCCACCGACCGGTTCATCATCACCATCGAGGGGCGTGGCGGCCACGCCGCCCTGCCGCACAACGCCATCGACAGCGTGCTGGTGGCGAGCCACGTCATCATCGCCCTGCAGACGATCGTCTCGCGCAACCTCGACCCGCTGCAATCGGCGGTGGTCTCGGTCTGCGCGCTGGATGCCGGCGAGGCGTTCAACGTCTTGCCGCAGAGCGTGACCATGCGCGGCACGATGCGCACCCTCTCGCAGGCGGTTCGTACTTCGGTGAAGGCCCGGCTGGAGACGCTGGTGCGCGACATCGCGGCGGGCTTCGGCGCGACGGGCCGGGTGGAATACGGGGCGAGCTATCCGGTCACCGAGAACCACCCCGCTGAGACCGATTTCATGGCCGGCGTCGCGGAAGCGCTGGTCGGGCCGGAGCGGGTCGACCGCGCGGTGGCGCCGATGATGACGGCTGAGGATTTCTCCTACATGCTCGGCCGCCGGCCCGGCGCCTACATGTTCATCGGCAACGGCGACAGCGCCTCGCTGCACCACCCCCTCTACGACTTCAACGACGAAGCCGCCCCCTACGGCGCCGCCCTCTGGGCACGGCTGATCGAGACCGGGTTGCCTTTGGGAAGTTAGTTGGCAACGGCCTTGGGCGGTCGCCCACCCTTGCGGCCGTTCTCCCGCACAGGCGCAGCCTTCACGCCAGAGCGGGGGCGGCCTCCTGCGGTCCCGCGTTGTGCCGCCATCCAGCCTTCCGATCCCAGGGTGCCTTGAAGGACGGCGGGCACGTAGAGGTCGGCATCGAGTGTGGGCCAGTGCAGACCGAGACCGGATGGGCTGATCTCGATGACAGCGAGGTCGCCGGGTCCTGCCTCCGCCAGCCCCTCGGCAAGGCGTGGCGGGAAGGCGACCTGAACGCCCGTGCTCAGTTCGATGACGATGCGGTCGGCCTCCCTGTCGTAGCGCGCCGACAGGGCGAAGCCGTTCCGCCGCAGGGTGGCCATCCGCTCCTCGGCCTGTCTGACATCCTGCTCAGTGACGGCCATGAATGGCACTCCATTCCGCGCATAAGATTGCGAGCACCCCAGCCACCTCGTCAATGATCTGACCGAGATCACGCCGATTGAAGCCGAAACTTTCACGCAGGCTCGGCGGTCCATTGGGGCAGTGCAGGATGAAGACGGCTTCACCCTCCGAACCCTTCACGTGGACATGGGCGGGGCGGTGGTCGTTCGGATAGATGACCACGCGCAACCCATCGAATCGATAGACGACCGGCATGCCCGATCGCTATCAAACTGCGCTCGTCTGGGAAATTATACCCGGGACCTGCCCCCAGGTTTAGCGTTCCTCACCCCCCATAAAGCCCCTTCAACAGCGCGTAGGCCAGCCGCGCGGTCTGCACCTCGCCGCCTTCGGGGCGGGCGGGCTTCGAGGAGGGGTTCCAGCCGTAGAGGTCGAAATGGCCGTGGCGCTTCGTCTTGGGGGCGAAGCGGCGCAGGAACAGGGCCGCCGTGATCGCCCCGGCGAAGGGGCCGTTCGACACGTTGTTCAGGTCGGCGATCTTCGAATCGAGCATCGACGCGTAGGGCTGATGCAGGGGCATCCGCCAGATCGGGTCGATCGCCCGCGCGCCGGCCTGCGCCACCTCCTGCGCCAGGGCCTCGTCCTCGGTGAAGAACGCCGGCAGGTCGGGGCCGAGGGCGACGCGGGCCGCGCCGGTCAGGGTCGAGAAGTCGAGGATCAGGTCGGGCGCCTCCGCATCCGCCAGCGCCAGGGCGTCGGCGAGGATCAGGCGGCCCTCGGCGTCGGTGTTGCCGATCTCCACCGTGAGGCCGGCGCGGCTGCGCAGCACGTCGCCGGGGCGGAAAGCGTTGCCCGCCACAGCATTCTCCACCGCCGGGATCAGGACGCGCAGGCGCAGGTTCAGCCCCGCGCCCATCACCATGTCGGCCGTCGCCAGGGCGACGGCGGAGCCGCCCATGTCCTTCTTCATCAGGAGCATGGCCGCGGAGGGCTTGATGTCGAGCCCGCCCGTGTCGAAGGCCACGCCCTTGCCCACCAGCGTCACGCGCGGCGCATCCTCAGGCCCCCAAGTCAGGTCGATGAGGCGGGGAGGGCGCGTCGCCGCCTCGCCCACGGCCTGGATCAGGGGGAATTCGCGCGCCAGCTCGTCGCCCTGCACCACGCGGATCGCCGCGCCGTGGCGCTCCGCGAGGGCACGGGCGGCGGTCTCGATCTCGGCCGGGCCGAGGTCGTTGGCCGGCGTGTTCACGAGGTCGCGGCCCAGGGCCACCGCTCTGGCGATGCGCGTCACCTCCGCCCCGTCGATGCCCTCTGGCGTCACGAGGCAGGCCTTCGCGCCGTCACCCTTGCGGTACCGGTCGAAGCGGTAGCTGCCGAGAAGCCACGCCAGGGTCGCGGTGGTGGGGTCCGGCGCGCCGTCGAGGTGATAGGCGCCCACCGGGAGCATCGTGGGCAGGCGCCCGGCGATCAGCGGGTCGGCGCCCGGTGCGTCCGGGTCGCCGAGGCCGAACAGCACCCGCGACAGGCTTCCATCCGCCGCCGGCAGGTAGGCGAGGCTGCCGGCCTTGGCGCTGAAGCCCGTCGCCCAGGCGAAGGCCCGTTCGGTCGCGGTCAGGTCGTCCTCCCAGCCGCTGGCGCGCAGGCAGGTCACGCCGATGGCGGGCGTGTCGGCCGGCAGAAGCTCGGCGATGGAGCTGGTCTGCGCCGCTGCGGAATGACTCATGGACCCTCGCACGCTGTGTCGGGTGGGCGCCCGCCGCGCCCTTAACCCCGGATTAGGCTTAACGGTCTATCACCGCCACGACGGGACGGAGAAGCGCGGTCCGCTCGATCCGGGCCGCCGTCGTCCGAGTGCGTGCGGAGCGTAAGATGATCTCGGCCTCGAATGCCCGTCGCGGGTTCGCCGTCCTCGCTGTCGCCCTCGCGCTCGGCGCCTGCAACACCGAAGGCCCCGAGACCACGGGCTCCCTGGGCGCCGTCAGCCCCACCGCCGCAGCCGCCGCCTCGGCCCGCCGCGACCTCGACGGTCTCGCGGAGGCCTACAAGGCCAATCCGGGCGATGCCCGCACCGCCTTCCGCTACGCCCGCGCCCTGCGGGCCACTGACCAGATCACCCAGGCGAGCGCCGTCCTGCAGCAGGCTGCCCTGCGCAACCCGAAGGATACGGTGATCCTCGGCGCCTACGGCAAGTCGCTGGTGGAGGCCGGGCGCTACCGCGAGGCGCTGGACGTCCTGTCCAACGCCCACACCCCGGCCAATCCCGATTGGCGGATCCTCTCGGCCGAAGGCTCGGCCTCGGCGCAGATGGGCGATCAGGCCCGCGCGCAGGGCTTCTACGAGGCCGCGCTGAAGATCCGCCCGAACGAGCCCTCGCTCCTGTCGAATCTCGGCCTGTCCTATGCGCTGTCGCGCGATCTCGACAAGGCCGAGGAGACGATGCGGCTGGCCGTCTCCCTGCCCGGCGCCGACGCGAAGATGCGGGCGAACCTTGCCCTCGTGCTCGGCTTGAAGGGGCGCTACGCGGAGGCCGAGACGGTGCTTCGTCAGGACATGGGCCCCGAGGAAGCCGCCGCCAACGTCGCGGCCCTTCGCCGCCTCGCCGCCTCGCCGAACAAGTTCAAGGAAGGCTTGGCGAAGGCGCAGCGGGGCTGAAGTCCCGCCACGCACGACACCCTCCCGCTGGTGTCATCATGCCCCTGTAGCGGGCACATTCGAAACGTTCTATACGGGCCACGGCTGCGCCGCGCGGCATTCAGGGCGTCCAAATCGCCCCCCGCGCACCGTTCGATCCGGGCACTCCCGGGGCGGCGCGCGCCCGTCGGGCGCTTCACAGGCCGAACACCGTCGTGGCGCGGGTTATGCCTGCGCGTGTTCGATCAATTCGCAGCGAGGATACGACCAGCCGTGGCATCTCTCGACAGCTTCAAGGCCCGCCAGACGCTGAGCGCCGGGGGCAAGACCTACACCTATTACTCGATCCCCGAAGCCGAGAAGAACGGCCTCGCCTCCGCCACCGCGTTGCCCTTCTCCATGAAGGTGATCCTGGAGAACCTCCTGCGGTTCGAGGACGACCGCTCGGTCAAGAAGGCCGACGTGGCCGCCGCCGTGGGCTGGCTGGAGCAGAAGGGCAAGGCCGAGGTCGAGATCGCCTTCCGTCCGAGCCGCGTGCTGATGCAGGACTTCACCGGCGTGCCGGCGGTGGTCGATCTCGCCGCGATGCGCGATGCGATGGTGGCGCTCGGCGGCGACCCGCAGAAGATCAACCCGCTCGTGCCCGTCGACCTCGTGATCGACCACTCGGTCATCGTCGATGAGTTCGGCACGCCGAAGGCGCTCGGCGAGAACGTCACCCTCGAATACGCCCGCAACGGCGAGCGCTACACCTTCCTGAAGTGGGGCCAGTCGGCCTTCGACAACTTCTCCGTCGTGCCCCCGGGCACCGGCATCTGCCACCAGGTGAACCTCGAATACCTGTCGCAGACCGTCTGGACGAAGACGGAAGGCGGCGAGGAGATCGCCTACCCGGATTCCCTCGTCGGCACCGATTCGCACACCACGATGGTGAATGGCCTCGCCGTGCTCGGCTGGGGCGTGGGCGGCATCGAGGCCGAGGCGGCCATGCTGGGCCAGCCGCTCTCCATGCTGATCCCTGAGGTCGTCGGCTTCAAGCTGTCGGGCAAGCTGCCCGAGGGCACCACCGCCACCGACCTCGTGCTCACCGTCACGCAGATGCTGCGCAAGAAGGGCGTGGTCGGCAAGTTCGTGGAGTTCTACGGCCCCGGCCTCGACGACATGGCGGTCGCCGACCGGGCGACCATCTCCAACATGGCCCCGGAATACGGCGCCACCTGCGGCTTCTTCCCGATCGACCAGAAGACCATCGACTTCCTGAAGGTCACTGGCCGGGCCGACGACCGGATCGCCCTCGTGGAAGCCTACGCCAAGGCGCAGGGCATGTGGCGCGACGCCCAGACCCCGGACCCGGTCTTCACCGACACCCTCGAACTCGACATGGGCACGGTGCAGCCCTCGCTCGCCGGCCCGAAGCGCCCGCAGGACCGGGTGCTGCTCTCCGATGCCAAGACCGGCTTCGCCGGCTCGATGCAGAGCGAGTTCAAGAAGGGCGGCGACATCTCCGGCCGCTTCCCGGTCGAGGGCACCAACTTCGACCTCGGCCACGGTGACGTGGTGATCGCGGCGATCACCTCTTGCACCAACACCTCGAACCCGAGCGTGATGATCGGTGCCGGCCTGCTCGCCCGCAACGCGGTCGCCAAGGGCCTGCGCTCCAAGCCGTGGGTGAAGACCTCGCTGGCGCCCGGCTCGCAGGTCGTGGCCGAGTACCTCGAGAAGGCGGGCCTTCAGGACAGCCTGGACGCGCTCGGCTTCAACCTCGTCGGCTTCGGCTGCACCACCTGCATCGGCAATTCCGGCCCGCTGCCGGCGGCCGTCTCGAAGGCGATCAACGACAACGACGTCGTGGCCGCCGCGGTGCTCTCGGGCAACCGCAACTTCGAGGGCCGGGTGAACCCCGACGTGCGGGCGAACTACCTCGCCTCGCCGCCGCTGGTCGTCGCCTACGCGCTCGCCGGCTCGATGCAGATCGACCTGACCACGGAGCCGCTGGGCACGGGGTCGGACGGCCAGCCGGTCTACCTCAAGGACATCTGGCCCTCGGCCGCCGAGATCCAGAGCTTCATCGAGAAGACCATCTCGTCCGCGCTGTTCAAGAGCCGCTACGCCGACGTGTTCGGCGGTGACGACAACTGGAAGGGCGTCGAGGTGACGGAGGCCGAGACCTTCGCCTGGAACGGCGGCTCGACCTACGTGCAGAACCCGCCCTACTTCGTCGGCATGCAGAAGACCCCGGCGCCGGTCACGGACATCGAGGGCGCGCGCATCCTCGGCCTGTTCCTCGACTCGATCACGACGGACCACATCTCGCCCGCCGGCAACATCCGCGCGGCCTCGCCGGCCGGTGAATACCTGCAATCGCATCAGGTGCGCGTGCAGGACTTCAACCAGTACGGCACGCGGCGCGGCAACCACGAGGTGATGATGCGGGGCACCTTCGCCAACATCCGCATCAAGAACCAGATGGTCCGCGATCCGTCGGGCAACGTGGTCGAGGGCGGCTACACCCTCTACCAGCCCACCGGCGAGAAGATGTTCATCTACGACGCGGCGCAGAAGTACGCCGCCGAGGGCACGCCGCTGGTCGTCTTCGCCGGCAAGGAATACGGCACCGGTTCCTCGCGCGATTGGGCGGCCAAGGGCACCAAGCTGCTCGGCATCCGCGCCGTGATCGCCGAGAGCTTCGAGCGCATCCACCGCTCGAACCTCGTCGGGATGGGCGTCGTCCCCCTGGTCTTCCAGGGCGACACCAGCTGGGATTCGCTCGGCCTCAAGGGCGACGAGACCGTCACCATCAAGGGCCTGTCGGGCGAGTTGAAGCCGCGCCAGACCCTGACCGCCGAGATCAAGTCCTCGGACGGTTCGGTGAAGCAGGTCCCGCTGACCTGCCGCATCGATACGCTCGACGAACTCGAATACTTCCGCAACGGCGGCATCCTGCCTTACGTGCTGCGCTCGCTCGCGGCGTAAGGCACGATCCGATGTGACGAAGGGGGCGGTGCCGCTGGCGCCGCCCCTTTTTCGTGCCGTGACGGTGCGGGCAGATCAATCGCGCGCAAGCTTGTCGCCGTTCGGACGCGCCCCATGTTCTGGTCCCGCAGCCAGGACATGATTCATGACGTCATTCGCGAGGACAACGCTTGCCGGTATCGCCGTCGCCGGGTTCTTTGGTCTGACGGCCATCGCCCAGGCCGCCCCGCCCGAGCGGTTGCGGGGCACGATCGAGTCGGTCGAGCCGAACGCCCTCACCCTGACGACCCGCGACGGCAAGACCGAGCGCGTGGCGCTGGCGGACGACGCCAAGGTGTCGTGGGTGATCCCGGCGAGCCTGGACCAGATCAAGGAAGGCACCTTCATCGGCACCGCCACCAAGGGCGAGAACCCGATGACCGCCCTCGAAGTGGTGCTGTTCCCCGAGGCCATGCGTGGCACCGGCGAGGGGCAATACCCCTGGGACGAGATCGCCGACACCACGGCCGCCGGCGGTTCCAAGGTGAAGAGCGCCATGACCAACGGCACCGTGAAGGCCGAGACCACGGGGAGCGCCGCTCACCCGAAGGTCAAGAGCGCCATGACCAACGGCACGGTGAAGGCCGAAGCCGGCAAGGACGGCACCAAGACGCTCACCGTCAATTACGGCGGCCAGTCGAGCACGATCCTCGTGCCCCCGTCCGCACCGGTCGTAACCTTCGAGCCCACCGGGCGAAACGCCCTCAGCAAGGGCGCGAAGGTGTTCGTGGTCGCCACGCGCACCGACGGCAATCTCACCGCCACCCGCGTCGCAGTCGGCAAGGACGGCCTGACCCCGCCGATGTGACCCGTTCGGTCCCCCGAACCCCCGATCCCTTTCACCGGAGACCATCACCCATGACACTCGTTTCCCTTCGCCTCGCCGCCGCCGGCCTCGTCACCCTGGCCGGCATCACCGGCGCTTCGGCCCTCGAGCGTGTGCGCGGCACCATCGACAAGGCCGATGCCAGCTCGGTCACGCTCAAGACCGAATCCGGCGGCACCGAGACCATCGCGCTGACCGGCGCCAAGGTCGTGTCCGTGGTTCCGTCGAGCCTCGACCAGATCAAGGAAGGCACCTTCATCGGCACCGCCACGAAGGGCGAGAACCCGATGACCGCCCTCGAAGTGGTGCTGTTCCCCGAGTCGATGCGCGGCACGGCCGAGGGCCATTACGGCTGGGACGCGATCACCGACCACACCGCCACGGGCGGCGCCAAGGTGAAGAGCGCGATGACCAACGGCACCGTGAAGGCCGAGACCTCCGGCGGCCCGAAGGTGAAGAGCGCGATGACCAACGGCACCGTGAAGGCGGACAAGCCGGCGGCCGGCGGTGAGCGGACGCTCACGGTCACCTACGACAAGGACGGCTCGAAGCAGATCGTCGTCCCGTCCTCGGCCCCGATCGTGGCCTTCGAGCCGGCGGACAACAGCGTCCTCAAGCCGGGTGCGAAGGTGTTCGCGGTGGTCGACAAGGATGGCGGCAAGGCCAACGGCAAGCTCGTGGCGGTCGGCAAGGACGGCCTGACCCCGCCCATGTAATCCGGCTATTCACCCTCTCCCCGCGCGCGGGGAGAGGGCCTTTTGACAACTACTTCAGCGCGACCGTGTAATCGCCTTCGGTCTTGGCGCGGATGTCCTCCTCGCTGACGCCATCGGCGAGTTCGATCAGGGTCATGCCGCCATCGCCCTTCTTGTCGATGGTGAAGACGCCGAGGTCGGTGATCACCAGATCGACCACATGCGTGCCGGTGAGCGGCAGGTCGCATTCCTTCAGGAGCTTCGCGCTCTCGGTGCCGTCCTTGTTCTTGGCGACGTGCTCCATCACCACCACGACCCGCTTGACGCCGGCCACGAGGTCCATGGCGCCGCCCATGCCCTTCACCATCTTGCCGGGGATCATCCAGTTGGCGAGGTCGCCGTTCTGGGCCACCTGCATGGCGCCGAGGATGGACAGGTTGATGTGCCCGCCCCGGATCATCCCGAAGGAATCCGAGGACGAGAAGTAGCTCGTCGTCGGCAGGGCGGTGATCGTCTGCTTGCCGGCGTTGATGAGGTCCGGGTCCTCCTCACCCTCGTAGGGGAAGGGGCCCATGCCGAGCATCCCGTTCTCGGATTGCAACTGCACCGACATGCCCTCGGGGATGTAGTTCGACACCAGCGTCGGGATGCCGATGCCGAGATTCACGTAGAAGCCGTCTTCCAGCTCCTTGGCGGCGCGCGCCGCCATCTGCTCGCGGGTCCAGGCCATGGTGGTCTCCTCTCCCTCGATCAGTGCGTGCCGCCGCCGGCCGCGGCGGCCGGGGTCGCGTCGTTGCGCTTGCGGGTGGTGCGCTGCTCGATGCGCTTCTCGCCGGTGTTCACGGCGATGATCCGCTTCACGAAGATGCCGGGCGTGTGGATCGTGTCCGGGTCGATTTCGCCCGGCTGCACGAGGTTTTCGACCTGCGCGATGGTGACCTTGGCAGCGGTCGCCATCATCGGGTTGAAGTTGCGCGCGGTCATCCGGTAGCGGAGGTTGCCTTCGGTGTCGCCGGTATGGGCGTGGACCAGGGCGATGTCGGCGAACAGGCCGCGCTCCATCACGTAATCCTCGCCGTCGAACTGGCGGGTCTCCTTGCCCTCGGCGACCTTGGTGCCGAAGCCGGTCTTGGTGAAGAAGGCCGGGATGCCGGCGCCGCCCGCGCGGATGCGTTCGGCCAGCGTGCCCTGCGGGTTGAACTCGATTTCGAGTTCGCCGCCGAGATACTGGCGGGCGAATTCCTTGTTCTCGCCCACGTAGGACGAGATCATCTTCGCGACCTGACGGGTCTCCAGCAGCTTGCCGAGGCCGACGCCGTCGATGCCCGCATTGTTGGAGACGATGGTGAGGCCCTTCACGCCGGACGCCTGGACGGCGTCGATCAACTCGTCGGGGATGCCGCACAGGCCGAAGCCGCCGCACATGATCATCATGTCGTCGCGCAGGAGACCGGCGAGCGCCTCCGTCGGACCCTTAAAGACCTTCCGCATCGAACCGTCCTTCCTCCCGTCGGCTTCGGCCGAGCCGGTAAGCATGATCCGGGCCTGCTCTTCCCCATTCCGGGCCCCGGGTCCAGTGCCCGGAGCGGCAGCGCGGCCGATCCGTTACGCACGGGAATCACAGGTTCCTCCGGGGAGGGAGGGGCGCGGGCAGACAAAAGCGTCGGAAACCGTTAAGGGCTTGGACACTCGACGAGCCCTGCCGGGCCGCGCCGGCTCTCTCGCCGCGTCGCGGCGCGGCCTCTCCGGAGCCCGATGTCGCGCCGCCCGACCATCCTTCTCGCCATCGGCGCCCTCGCGGTCGCCGGGCTCGGCCTGCGTGATTGGCCGATGCGGACGGACCGGGCGGTCGCCTTCGCGGACCGGCCGCTCGCGGCCTACGGCCTGACCCTGACGGCCTCCGGCCCCGCCTCCTTCCGGCTGCTGCCGTTCCCCTCCGTGTCGCTCGGGGAGGTGCGCATCGCGGATGCGAGCGGGCCGATTCTGATCGACAACGCCCACCTCACCGCCGACATCGACCCGGTCGGCCTCGCCACCGGCCGCTCGCCCATCGGCGGCCTGCGCTTCGAGGGCGGGCGGCTCTCCGCCGAGCGGACCGCCTGGGCGAGCCCGCTCACGCGCATCCGCGAAGGTGTCGGCATCGGACAGCGCCCGCCCCGCGTCACCGTCTCCGGGGCCGATGTCGGCGCGGGCGACGAGGTGCGCGGCCTCGAACTCGACATCGCATGGCCGTTCTGGAGCGGCTCCGTCGCGGCTACGGCCCGCCTGACATGGCGCGGCGTGCCGGCCCGGCTGTCGCTGTCGCGCCTGCGCCCGTCCGATCTGATCGACGGCCATGGCAGCCCGTTCGTCGCCGAGGCGACGTGGCCGGGCGGGGGGCTCAGCCTCGACGGCACGGCGCTCCTGCCCGCCGAGGCGGCGGGCTCGCCGTCCCTCTCCGGCCGCGCCCGGTTCGAGACGACCTCCCTGCCCGAGACGCTGGCCTGGCTCGGCTGGGACGCGCCGCTCGCCCCGCTCACCAGCGCCTTCAGTCTGGAAGGGGCGTTCGAGGCGCAGGGCCGGGTGGTGTCCTGGCCGATTCTGCGGATCGGGACCGGCAGCACGGCGATGGAGGGGGCGGGCGCCTTCTCCCTCGGCAGCGGAGACGCGCCGCGCCTCTCGGTCCAGGCGACGCTCGCCGCCGACAGGCTCGACCTCGCGCCGCTGGCCGGCGCCCTGGTGAAGCTGTTCGCGGATGGCCGCGCCCCCGTGGCCCTCGCCCCCCTCAGCCGGGGCGACCTCGACCTGCGCATGTCGGCCTCCGAGGGGCAGGTCGGCCCCCTCGTCCTGGGGGACCTCGCCGCCAGCGTCCTCGTCCGCGACGCGGCCGTGGAGGTCGCGGTCAACCGCGCCCGGCTGAAGGACGGGGTCCTGAAGGGCCGGCTCACCCTCGCCCGGGGCGCCGATCCGGCCGAGACCGAGATGAAGGCCCAGGGCGGGCTCGATCAGGTCGATCTCGGCGGGCTGATGAGCGACCTCGGCGGCAGCCGCTGGGTGACGGGGCCGCTCCAGGGGCAGTTCACGCTGGAGAGCCACGGCAAGGACGTGGCGTCCCTCGTCGCCGGGATCGGCGGCAAGGCGAGCGTCTCCATCGAGGGCGGCGCGCTGTCCGGGCTCGACCTCTCGGATGTCATCCACCGCAACGGCGGCCTCGCGCCGGGGGCGCTCGCCCGGCGGAACGGGCGCACCGGCTTCGACAAGGCCATGATCGCCATGCGCTTCGCGGACGGGATCGGCGAGATCACGGAAGCGGATCTGCGCGGCGCGGGCGTCGCCGCGACCCTGCGGGGACAGCTTTCGCTGCCGGGCCAGCGCCTCGACATGATGGCGCTGCTGGCCCCGCGCCCGTCGCTCGACGGCGCCCGCACGGTGCGCATCGCCATCGCCGGCCCGTGGGACGCGCTGACCACGGAGGCGCAGCGCGGCGATGCGGAGGACCCGGCGGGGCAGACCTCCACCTTCGCGCGGATGCGGGGCATCCTGCAGGTGCCGGCGGCCTTGGGGCTGCCGGTCGATATCCGCGCCTACGCGCCTTAGCCGTCTGGCAGACGGGGCCGCCGCCGGGTAAGGGAGAGCCATGCGCCGCCTGCTCGTCGAGGACCCCGTTACCCGTGCCGGCCCCCTGGCCCGGCACCTCGCGGTCTTCTCGCTCCTCGCGACGGGAATCGCGCTTCTCGTCGTGCGCGATCCGCGCGCCGACGTGTCCGCCGCCCTCGTCGCCCTGGCGGCGGGGCTGTCCGTGGCGGTCCTTGCGATCCTGGCTGCGGCCTTCGCCTTCGTCCGCGTCTGGCGGGAGGGCGCGCGGGGGCTCGGCGCGGCCCTGGGCGGGCTGTTCCTCGCCCTGCTCGTGCTGGCCTACCCGGCCTATGCGGGCCTGCGCGGGGCGCGGCTGCCCGCCCTGTCCGACATCTCCACCGACCCGGATTCGCCGCCGGCCTTCTCGCGCTCCCGCGTCGCCTTCGCCGCGCGGGACGGGCGCATCCCGCCCGAGCCGCCGCGTGCCGCGCGGGAGATCCAGCGCAAGGCCTATCCGCAGATCGCGCCGCTCACCCTCGACATCGACGCCGACCAAGCGTTCGAACTCGCCCGGCAGGCGGCTCTGAAGCGGAAGTGGCAGATCGTGGAGGCGATCCGCCCCGGCGGACGGATGGGGCAGGGGCGCATCGACGCCATCGCCCGCGGGCTCGTGCTCAACCTGCCCGACGACGTGACCGTGCGGGTGCGCCCCCGCGCCGACGGGGCGCGGATCGACGTGCGCTCGGCCTCCCGGCTCGGAAGCCGCGACTTCGGCGGCAATGCCGACCGCATCCGCGCCTATCTCGACGACGTGTCCAACCTCGCGCTCGCCACGAAATAGCGGCTGTGCAGGAGGGGCGGGCCCTTGCAGTCCACGAGCCTGCGTGACACCAGATCCTCCAAATGGGCGAAGACCGAGAGCGCCGCCGCCCCGCGCAGGCGCGGATCGAGCCCCTGGTAGACCGCCGCCACGATGGCGGCGACGTGCTCGTCCCCGGCCGCGAGGCGGGCGCGGATGCCGGCCTCACGCTGGCGGCGATGCCCGGCGAGGCCGCGCACGAAGCGGGCGGGCTCGCGCACCGGCCCGCCATGGCCGGGCCAGTAGACGGCCTCGCCGCGTCCGCGCAGCTTGTCGAGGGACTCCATGTAGGCGCGCATCTGGCCGTCTGGCGGCGCGACCACGGTGGTGGACCACGCCATGACGTGATCGCCCGAGAACAGCGCATCCGCCTCCGGGAAGGCGAAGGCGAGGTGGTTCATCGTGTGGCCGGGAGTCTCGATCGCCGTCAGCGTCCAGCCCGGCCCGGTGACGGACTCACCCTCGCGCAGTTCCCGGTCGGGGCGGTGTTCGCGGTCGGCGCTGGCGTCGAGGGCCGGGATCTCGCCCTCGCCCAGGGGCCGCGCCGCGCGGTGCGGGCCGCAGCCCAGGATCGGCGCCCCCGTCGCGGCCTTGAGCCGCCGCGCGCCGGGTGAATGATCCTTGTGCGTATGCGTGACGAGGATCGCCTCGACGGTCTCGCCCGACAGGTCGGCCAGCAGCCCGTCGAGATGGGCGGCCTCGTCGGGGCCGGGGTCGATCACCGCCACCCGGCCGTGTCCGACGACGTAGGTGCAGGTGCCCGTGGCCGTGAACGGCCCGCGATTGCCCGCGACCCGCCGCCGGATCAGCGGCGCGACCGCATCGAGGCGGCCCGGCTCCGGCATGGCCGGATTCAGGGCGGGGGTGGTGTCGTCGCTCTCTGCCATGGCCCGCATCTAGCGCATTTCGCGTGGAGGCGGGACCGGCCTATCAGCGGCGGTAGGGCGAGGGCGTGACGACCCGGAGCGCCGGGGCTGCGGGCAGGGCGATGTCCCCCGCGCCGGCCACCTGCACGATGGGCGTGCGCTCGGCGGCGCGGAGTTGCTGGCGGAAGCTGCGGGCGGCGGCCTCGCGGCGGATCGTGCCGACCCGTGCCTCGATGGCCCGCATCTCGCCCCGGCCGATGGCGGCCCGGCGGTAGTCGCGCAGATCGACCCGGCCGGCGCGGACGCGGGTGACGACCTGCGCGCTCGTGCCCGTGGCGACGATGTCGCCGGGGCGCAGGGTCGTGTCGGCTTCGAGGGCGGCGTGGACCGCCTTGCCGAGGGGCTGGCACGAGCAATCCGTCACCCGCCGCTGGCGGTAGACGTTGGCAAGCGCCGAGGCGCGGTAGGGCATCCCGTTCGGGCCGACGGCGTGCTCCAACTCCGCATCGCCGGCGGCGAGGGTGAAGACCTCCGTCGCCGCGTTTGGGCAGGCGGCGGCGCAGGCGCTCCGGTGCAGGGGCAGGTCGGCCCTGTCGTGCAGGGCGCCCAGGGGGAACAGGTAGCCGTCGCAGCGGCGCACGCAGACCGTGGTGTCGCCGCTCCGGCCGGGCGACAGGGCCGCGACCTCGGTCCGCTTCACGGCGCGGCGGCGCTCTGCGGTCGCGTAGCGGAAGGATTCCGGGCGGGGCGTGTGCACGACGCGCCTCGGGATGCGGTCGAGCCTGGGGCGGGGCAGGGCGTTGTAGCGGGTCGGCTGGGGCGGAGGGCGCAGTTCGGCCTGTCGCGAGGCGCCGCCCCCGAACAGCATCTCGAAGAAGCCTGCGATCCCGTCCCGCTCCGAGGCCTGGACGAGGGTGCTACCCACGGAGACAGAGCCGAGGCCGAGGATCAGCCCGGCCAGGGCCGTGCCGAGCATCCGGCGACGGCTCCCGCCCGACGCGATGCCGGCGGCGAGCGCCGCGACGAGGCGACGTCCCCCCAAAAGCTGCAACACGTTCATCCCCCGGAGCGCACGCGATCCCGCGACACGCGACTTAGGCGCGCAGGGCGCGGCCGGGCAACACCGGTAAACAACGGATGAAGAGCATTCCTCGCGGGATGTCCCAAAATCCGACGCTCGTACGCAGGGCGATGACTGATTTCGGTGGCGAGAAATTCGCGAAGACAGTCTTCGTGTCGCGAGGTCGGGGCTCAGTTACGGACCCGACGCCGGTCGCGCACGCGGACAGGAATCGGCTGGAGCACGGGCGGCGGCCCGAGGCCACGCACGATGCTGTCCACGAGGTCGGCCATCGCCTTGCCGAGCCCGGACAGACGGGTCTTCACCGCGCCCAATCCAGAGGCCCGTGCCTTGCGTGCAGTCGTGAACCCGAAATCCGGCATCGCTCACCTCGCGAAGGCGCCCCTGACCCTCTCACGAACGCCGTCCGGTGCCGACTGTTCCTCAGCGGGTTATGCACGAAACGTTGCGACACAATGGCTCCGAGAACGGGAACCGTAGCTGAAACTTGGCGTTTTGAAGGCGATGACAGCACGGACGTTCGGACGTGCCGCAGCTTTAGAAGGATCTTCGAGATGCTTGGTTGGGCCGTCACTTTCCTCGTTGTCGCCCTCGTGGCCGCTCTGCTCGGGTTCGGCGGTATTGCCGGCACCGCGATGGAAGCTGCGAAGCTGGTGTTCTTCGTCGCGATCGTTCTCTTCGCGATCTCGGCCGTCGTCGGCCTGATGCGCGGCCGTTCGCCGACACTGTAACGACGGGTCGCCACGGCGATCATACGGAAAGGGCCGCTCCATCGGAGCGGCCCATTTCGTTTTGGGACGGACAAACGACAATAAAGATCAGCCCGGTTCGCGGTCGTTGGCATCGAGGCGGGCGATCAGGTCGGCGAACCGATCCGGTACGGGCTGGCTCGCCACGGAATCGTACATCGAGCGCAACTGGAGCGCGATGCGGTCGCGGATCTGCGGCGAGAGCGTCGCCGCCCTGCGTGATTCCCGCTCGCCGCCCTGGTCCTGGGGGTCGTCATTCTCCGGTCTCTCGGTCAACATGTCACCTTCAACCGTCTCGCCATTGGCCCGGGCAACGGACATCCCGCTTCGGAGATCCTCTCCCGATCTCTCCACCGTCATCCAAGCGCCCCTTGTTGCATGCTCTCACAAGGCCACATTGTGCTGCGGCTCGAGTTGCGTCATGGCTTCGGCGGCAACGTCCGCTCCGCAGTTCGGTTCCGCTTTGTGCGGAACGGAGCCGCGGTCGCCGCGTTGGGCGGGAGGCCAAGGATCCAAATAGCCACGGTCCGGGCACCTTTCCGACCCAGTGCGGTGGGACGGGGGCTGCGATCAAAGGCGAGGCACAGGTAGAACGAATGTCGACATCGCAACTCGTGGTGCAGCATCTGCCGTACCTGCGCCGCTACGCGCGTGCGCTGACAGGCAGCCAAGTGGCGGGTGATGCCTATGTGGCGGCGACCCTGGAGACCTTGGTCAACGAGCCGGATACGCTCGGGCGCAGCACCAACATCAAGGCGGACCTGTTCCGCGTCTTCACCCGGATCTGGAACTCGCTCTCGGTGAACGGCCGCAGCGAGCAGGTGCAGCACGATCTCCCGGCGGAAGTCCGCCTCGGCCAGATCACGCCGCTCCCCCGGCAGGCCTTCCTGCTCTCGTGCCTCGAAGGCTTCTCGGAAGAGGACGCTGCGACGATCCTGGGCGTGGACGTCGCCGAGGTCCGCGACCTGGTGGACGAGGCCGGGCGCGAACTCGCCGCCGACATGGCGACCGGCATCCTCATCATTGAGGACGAGCCGCTCATCGCGATGGATCTCGAGGCGCTGGTCGAGGGCCTGGGTCATAACGTGATCGGCGTCGCCCGCACCCGCACCGAGGCGGTGAAGATCGCCAACAGCGAGAACCGTCCGGGCCTCATCCTGGCGGACATTCAGCTGGCGGACGGCTCGTCGGGCCTCGACGCGGTGAACGACTTGCTGAAGACCTTCGAGGTGCCGGTGATCTTCATCACCGCCTATCCCGAGCGGTTCCTCACCGGGGAGCGTCCCGAGCCGGCCTTCCTCATCGCCAAGCCGTTCCAGCCGGCCAACGTGTCGGCGGTGATCAGCCAGGCGCTGTTCTTCCAGCAGACCGCCCGGCGCCGCGAGGCCAAGTCGGCCTGAACCACCCGAACCTCAACCGTTCGGCAAGAGCCCCGGTCCCGGCCGGGGCTTTTTCGTGTCCGGACATAAAGAAACGGGCCGGAGCACGCTCCAGCCCGTCAAAGAGGTTCCGGCCGATGCACAAGGGGAATGCGGGGAGGACCAAGTGGCCGGGTGAGGACAAAACGGCGCCACGGCACCCCGGTTCCGCGCTTTTTAATTCGCGACGTGTTTTTTGCGTCACACGGCGGGGCTGTGGATACCGGGGGTGCGGCTCCGCACGCCGTCCCCGGCGCAGTGCGAATACTGACACGTTAAAGAAGCATGACAGTGGAGGAACCGCATAACGCAGTCGGCGTTATCAGAACATCCTGTCAAGCTCCTCGTGAGGTCACGGTGATGCGGCGGTCTGGTGTCATTCTCGGGATCGGTGCCCCGGCGGCTCTGCTCACCGTGCTCGCGCAGCCGGTCGTCCGCGAGACGGCCGACCGTTTCTCCCCGTCCATGCCGGTGGCAACCCCGGCCTCGCCGATGGTCCTGCCGGGGATGCGTCCCGCCTCCCTCGCCCTGAGCCCCACCCGCGTCGCGGGGATCGACAAGGGCATTCGCGGCCCCGTGGCGAGCGAGATGCAGATCCCCACCGGCCCGATGCCCGCCAAGCCTTTCCGCCGCTTCCAGCGCGAAGGCTGTGAGGCGCCGCTCAGCTCCCTCGTCGGCCCCGAGGCCCGGCGGATGGTGCCCGGCCGGTGCATCTCCTGACGTCATCCTCCTCCGACAAAAAACAGCCCCGCTTCGAGCGGGGCTTTTTTATTGCCTGGACGATGACCGCACATATGAAAACGGCGCCGGTCCAGGGGACGCGGCGCCGTACGCAACTTACGCTTCACACATCACTCGCCGCGACCGGTCCCCGTGGACTGGCCACCCTTGCGGCCGGCGGTCGAGGCCAGCTCGCGGTCCTGCGAGAACGAGCGCTTCTCGGCCGGCACGGAGCGGCCGCCCTTGCTCGCGATTTCGCGCTGACGCTCGATATCCATGGAGGCAAAGCCTCGCTTCGAGGTCGAGTTTCCGGATGCCATCAGTTCCTCCTCAGGCTTCACTGCACTCGGCAACAACCTTCAGCAATAACCAAGGTTCCTGCTAGGCCTGCGAGCTAGGCCGGAAACCGCACCTGAGCTTGGCAGCAACCGCCGCGCTCGCGAAAACGTTGGCGACTACATCGCGGCCCACGTGCATTGGCCGTTTTGTTGCAGCGCAGGATTTCAGCGGATGACCAATCGCAACATGGTGAACGCGGGTGCCAAGTCGGTCGCCCCGAACGAGGCGCCCCTCCCGGCCATGCCGGCGCCCGAGGATGCGGCCCGTCCGACCACCCACGAGGATCCGATCGACTCACCCCAGCCGAACGCCAGCGCCAAGCGCGACGCGCCCGACGGCCAGAAGCAGGGTCTCGTCACCAAGCGCTGAGGGGGATCAGGCGGCTTCCTGCCGCCGGCGAACGCGGATGAGCACGAGGATCAGGCCGGCGATGGCCAGGATCGTCGCCACCCCGGCCACCGTCAGGATGCGCGCGATCAGCGGCGTATAGACGCCCTTCGCCGCGTCGTAGCCATAGCAGAGCAGGGCGAGGCGGTCGGAAAGGGTGCCGACCTGTCCCTCGCCCGCTTCGGTGAGGGCGAGGCGCAGATCCTTCCCGTCGAGGGCGAGGGGCGAGAGGACGCGGGCGAGACGCCCGTCCCCCGTCAGGAGCAGCGCGGCGGCGGGATGCGCGAAGCTGTCGCTGGCCTCGTCGTAGGCGTAGCGGTAGCCGAGGTCTCCGGTGAGCCGGGTGATGCCGGCCGCATCCGCGACGAGGGTCACGGGCTGCCCCGGCCGGTCGCCCCAAATCGCGGCGATCCTCTCCCTTGCCGTGGCCGCGTCGTCCTTCGGGTCGATGCCCACAAGAACGAGGCGCCTGTCCTTCGGATCGAGGCCGGTCTTGGCGAGGGCGTCCCCCGACAGGCCGATCATCGGATCGCAGACATTGCCGCAGGTGTAGTCCACCGGCAGGAGCAAGGCCGGGCGACCGCCGAGCACGGCGCCGAGCCGCGTCGTCTCACCGGTCAAAACGTCGGTCACGGGGAGGTCGAGAGGCGCTCGCGCGCCGGGCGCGGGGGCCAGCGCCACCCGGTCGAGCTCGGCGCGGGCGAGGCGCGCCTCGGCGAACCCGCCGGGGGCCATGGCGAACAGGGCTGCCAGAGCCAGCAAACGCACGGGACTGGACAAAGACCGGACAAGCCGCATGGATGAACGGGCCGGGCGAGGAGACGTCGTCCGATCGTCTTCCCGGTCGCGGAGCATCGCATGACCCTCGACACCGAGGTAACGTCCCTCCGCCAAGTCCCGCTGTTCCGGGAGGTGGAGCCGGCGCGTCTCAAGCTCCTCGCCTTCACCAGCGAGCGGGTGCATTTCGAGCCCAGCCAGCGCTTCTTCGCGCGGGGCGACGTGTCGGACGCCGCCTACGTCATCCTGGAGGGCAGCGCGGAGGTCAGCATCGACGGCCCGGCGGGGCCGGTACGCCTCGCGCTGCTGGGTGCCGACGCGCTGGTCGGCGAAATGGGCATCCTGGCGGACCAGCCACGCTCCGCGACGATCACGGCCGAGACCGCCGTCACGGCCCTGCGCATCGACCGGGGGGTGTTCCTCGAATTGCTGGCCCAGTTCCCCCAAATCAGCATCGCGCTGATGCGCGTCCTGGCGACACGCCTCGAACAGACGAACCAAGCGCTCGCGGAAAGCCGGGGCTGATCCGTCCGCCCCGCGCCTCATGATGTCGGATAGGTGATGAATTCGAGGAGCGATCCGTCGGGATCGCGGAAATAGACGCTCTGCCCGGCCCCCGCTGCGCCGTGGCGCTCCACGGGGCCGAGTTCCACCGGCACGCCCGCCGCCTCGAGATGGGCCATGGCTTCCTCGATGCTCCCGGACCAGCGGAAGCACAGGTCGCTGTTGCCGGGCAGGACCGGCTGCGCCGCCACCGGCTCCGGCGTCACCCCCGGCCCGTGGCAATTCAGCTGCACGCCGCCGAACCGGTAGGCGAAGCCGGGGCCCCGCGCGATCACCTCGGCGCCGACCACGTCCCGGTAGAAGGCGTTCGAGCGCTCCCAATCGCTCACATGGATGACGCAATGGTCGAGATGGATCGCCGGACGGAGATCCACGACCGGGGCCTCGACGGTCTCGCTCGGTTGCGTCTGCGTCTCGGGCATGGGGGGCTCCTACCGGCCCGGATGATCTAGGGCGCCGGATGCGGCGCAAAAGCTACATCGGCGCGGACGTGATCGGGCTAGGCAGACAAATCACGATTGCAAAGGCACCTCATGGCCGCGCCACGCCCGAACAACCGCCACCGCATCAGGACGGTTTGTCTCGCGTTGACGGCCGTCCTGTCGCTCGGCGCCTGCCAGACCCGCCAGTCGCAACTGGCCCAGGACGACGAATCGGCGTGGTACATCGGTGCGAAGGCCGACAAGCCGTTCGACATTCCCCTGGTCGACACCGGTCGCCTCGATCCGAAGTACCGGCGCCAGACCATCGCCTATACCGGCCTGGAGGCCCCCGGCACGATCGTCGTGGACATCGACCAGCGGCAGCTCTTCCTCGTGCAGGAGGGCGGCACGGCGCTCCGCTACGGCGTCGGCGTGGGCAAGGCGGGCTTCTCGTGGAAGGGTGAGGCGCGGGTCGGCCGCAAGGGCGTCTGGCCGGATTGGAGCCCGACCCCGACCATGGTCTCCCTGCATCCCGACCTGCCGCGCACCCGCAAGGGCGGGGTCGACAACCCCCTCGGGGCGCGGGCGCTGTATCTCTACCAGGGCAACCGCGACATCCTGTTCCGCATCCACGGCACCAACGAGCCATGGAGCATCGGAGAGCAGATGTCCTCCGGCTGCGTGCGCATGCTCAACGAGGATGTGGCCGACCTGTATGAGCACGTGCCTGTCGGCGCCCGCGTGATCGTCAAGCGCGGCGGTCGTCCGCGCGCCTGACCGCGTCAGCTCGACGGCGTGGCGTCGGCCGCCTTTCGGACGGGGCCGCGCACCGCATCGGCCTGCGAGCCGTCGCTGCCCAGCACCGTCGCCGCCGTCAGACCCCCGCGCCGCCCATCGTCCGCGTTCGGCGGGCCGATGACATGCGCGGCGGCGACCATGAGGGCGAGCGCCGCGGCAAAACCGTAAGCGAGGGTGCTGAAGGTGCGCATGTGACGTCAACCGGGAGGCCCCGCGCCCGTTCCACGGCTCGGGCAAGCTTGGCCGTCTTAAGTCAACGTTTTACCAAATCCGCCACAAACCTCCGGCAGGGATCGTCGCCTCGCGTGACATCCTGACAGGACATTGTGGATCTGGACCCTCTGATGCGGAGATTCGTTCTCGCTCTCGCCCTCCTCGGCTGCACCCCCTGCCTCGCCGAGCCCCTGACCGGCCCCGCCACCGTGGTGGACGGCGATACGCTCGATCTGCACGGCACCCGCGTCCATCTCTACGGCATCGACGCCCCCGAGGCGGGGCAAGTCTGCGAGAATGCCGCTGGCCGCTCCTACCCCTGCGGGCACGAGGCCACACGGCTCCTGCGCAAGCGCATCGGGGAGGGGCCCGTCACCTGCGAGCCGCACAAGCCCGATGCCAAGGGTCGCCTCACGGCGACCTGCAAGGCCGGCGGTGACGACCTCTCGGCCTGGCTCGTGAGCCAGGGCTACGCGCTGGCGAGCCGCGCGGTCACTCCCGCCTATGTCCGGTACGAGGCCCATGCCTGGGCGACCCGGAAGGGGATCTGGGCCGGCACCTTCGAGCCTCCGGCCGATTGGCGCCACGACCACCGCCGCCGGGAAGCCACCGCCGATCCCGCGATGCGCTGAAGGTCCTACGGGAGCCAGCCCAAGACCACGGCGAGGCCGAGGAGGACGACGCCGGCGCCCATGAGGAGGAGCGCCGCCCGCCGCGCCTCGTCCGACCGCCGGGGGGCGCGCTCGTTCACCGGAGCAGTCCGGCCAGCATCGCGGTGAGTCCGAAGCAGAACGAGACGAGAGCGGCCGCGAGCAGGGCCCGGTCGATCATCCTGTTGCGGGTGCTGTCGAAATCGTCCTGAAGCATGGCCCGACCCTCCCGATCCGCGACAGTGGCGGGGGCATGTTTCCGGCCTATGTCGCCGCTGCGCTCACAGCGGCAGCGGCGGCGGAAGCGCCGCCCGAATGCGGCTCACGAAGGTCTGCACGGAGCGCGGCAGGCGCCGCCCGCGCATCGACTGGATCTGGATCCGCCGCGACAGGGGCATGTGCGAGCGAATCGGCAGGCTGACGATCTCGTTCAGCCGCAGGGGCGTCTGCACCGGCAGGGCGGACATCAGCGCGAGTCCCCGCGAGCGGCGCACGAAGGGCAGCAGCGCCGAGAGCACGTTCGCCGTCAGCACCGGCTCCACCACGATCCCCTCCGCTTGGCAGGCGGCGTCGAAGACGAGGCGCACGGTGGTGTCGCGCGTCGGCAGGGCGAGGGGATAGTTTGGCATGTCCGAAAGCGCGAGTTCCGGCGCCCCCGCGAGGGGATGGTCCGGGGCGGCCAGCGCGATCATCTCCACCGTGCCGTCATAGAGCACGTCCACCCCCTCGGCCGGGGACATCGCGAAGGTGATGGCGATGTCCGAATCACCCTGCGCCACGAGTTGCGTCGCCTGGGCCGGGGGCAGCATCGACACCTCGAAGCGGATGCCGGGATAATCCGCGTGGAACTCGGCGATGACGGTGGGGATGATGTCGAGGGCGAAGCCCTCCGAACATGAGACCCGGATCCGCCCCCGGGCGAGCCCTTCGATCTCGCGGATCTCCATCACGACCTGATCGGCCCGCACCAGCACTTGGTGAGCGTGGCGGGCCAGCAATTCCCCCGCCGGGCTGAGCGCCATGCCGCGCGGCAGCCGCTCGAACAGCACACAGTCGAGTTCCGCTTCGAGGTTGGCGATCTGGCGGCTGATCGCGGAGGCCGCGACGTTCAGTTGCGACGACGCGGCGGTGATGGAACCGGTGCGCGCGACCGTCAGGAAGTAGCGCAGGCTCGTGGTCTGCATCCGGCCTCCCTTGCCGATTCGGCATGGCATCCATCGCCAAATTCTACTTGTTGCGATGGTTCCTGCACAACATGCTGGCAAGGTGAAAAAACGGGCATGGGCAGACAGCCCATCCGAGTTGTGGAGCAGAACGGAATGCCGCCACGCACTCTCGCCGCCGCTTTGCTTACCAGCTTGCTCGCCGGTCCCGCGCTCGCAGGAAAAGCGAACGACACGTTAGTCTACGCGTCCGACTCAGAGCCCGAGAACGTCAGCCCTTACCATAACAGCGCACGGGAAGGTGTCATCCTCGCCCGCAACTGTTGGGATACGCTGGTCTACCGCAACACCAAGACCGGCGCCTACGAGCCGATGCTGGCGACCAGTTGGAAATGGGTCGACGATACGACCCTCGACTTGGTCATCCGCGAAGGCGTTACCTTCCACAACGGCGATGCCCTTGGCCCGGAAGACGTCGCCTTCACCTTCAACTACGTCCTGACCCCCGAGGCGCGCACCGTGACGCGCCAGAACGTCGACTGGATGAAGTCGACCGAGGTCACCGGCCCGCATTCGGTGCGGATTCACTTGAAACAGCCGTTCCCGGCGGCGCTGGAATACCTCGCCGGCCCGACGCCGATCTTCCCGGCGGCCTATTTCAAGAAGGTCGGGCTCGACGGTTTCGCCAAGGCCCCGGTCGGCAGCGGCCCCTACAAGATCGTGTCCGTGGACAGCGGTCGCGGCGTGAAGATGGAGCGCTTCGCGCAATACTGGGCCGGCAGCCCTCTCGGGACGCCGAAGATCAGCAAGCTGGAATTCCGGGTCATCCCCGACGGCGAGAGCCGGGTGGCCGAGTTGATGACCGGCGGCGTCGATTGGATCTGGCGGGTGCCGAGCGATCAGGCCGACCAGCTTCGGGCCGCGCCCAACATCACCATCCTCAACTCCGAGACGATGCGGGTCGGCTTCCTCCAGTTCGACACCCTCGGCCGGGCGAAGGAGAACTCCCCCCTCAAGGATGTCCGCGTCCGGCAGGCGATCTCCTACGCCATCGACCGGAAGGCGATGGTCGACAACCTCGTCCGCGGCTCGTCGCGGGTGATGAACGCTCTTTGCTTCATCGATCAGTTCGGCTGCGTCGATCAGGGCGTGATGCGCTATCCCTACGACCCGGCGAAGGCTAAGGCCCTGCTGAAGGAAGCCGGCTACCCGAACGGGTTCGAGATCGATCTCGGCGCCTACCGGGAGCGGGACTACGCCGAGGCGGTGATCGGCTATCTCGGCGCGGTCGGCATCAAGGCGCGGCTCAACTACCTGCGCTACGCGGCTTTCCGCGACACCCTGCGCTCCGGCAAGGTCTCCATCGGCTACCAGACCTGGGGCTCGTTCTCGGTGAACGACGTCTCGGCCTTCGCTGGCGTCTATTTCCGGGGCGGCGAGGAGGATCTGACCAAGGATCCCGTCGTGATCGCCGACCTTCAGGCCGGCGACAGCTCGACCGATCCGGAGAAGCGCAAGGAGGCCTACGCCAAGGCCCTCGGCCGGATCGCTTCGCAGGCCTACGCCCTGCCGATGTTCTCCTACTCTACCAACTACGCCTTCACCTCGGACCTGACCTTCACCGCCCAGCCCGACGAGGTGCCGCGCTTCTACGCGGCGTCGTGGAAGTAGCGGGGCGACCGCCATGCTCGCCTTTACGATCCGGCGCATCCTCGTCGCCTTCGCCGTCGCCTTCACCGTCGCGGTGGCGAGCTTCCTGCTCCTGCATCTCTCGGGCGACCTCGCCACCTCCATCGCCGGCCCCGACGCCTCGGGGCCGCAGATCGAGCAGATCCGCCGGGATTACGGCCTCGACCAGCCGCTGCTGACGCAGTTCCTGGCCTGGGGCTGGAAGGCCCTGCACCTCGATTTCGGCAACTCGTTCTACTTCCGCGAACGGGTGATCGACCTGCTCGCCGCGCGGCTGCCCATCACGCTCTATCTCGGCGTCATCGCGCTGGCCGTGGCGCTGCTGGTGGCGATTCCCCTTGGCGTGCTGGCGGCGGTTCGGCGCGACACCTGGATCGACCGGCTCGCCCTCTCTGTCTCGGTGCTGGGGCAGGCGATGCCGAGCTTCTGGTTCGGACTGACGCTGATCCTCGTCTTCGCCGTGAACCTGCGCTGGCTGCCGGTCTCGGGCAACGCGACCTGGAAGCACTTCGTGCTGCCGGCGGTGGCGCTCGGCTATTACGCGATGCCGGCGGTGATGCGGCTCACCCGCAACGGCATGCTGGAAGTCCTGTCCTCGGACTTCGTCCGCACCGCCCGCGCCAAGGGGCTTCCCCCGCGCAAGATCCTCATCCGGCACGCCCTGCGCAACGCGGTGATCCCGGTGATCGCCCTGGCGGCGGTGCAGTTCGGCTTCATGCTCGGCGGCTCCATCGTGATCGAGGCGGTGTTCTCCCTCCAGGGCCTCGGGCAGCTGGCCTGGGAATCCATCGCCCGCAACGACTTCCCCGTGGTCCAGGCCATCGTGCTGGTGCTGGCGATGATCTACATCGCCCTGACGCTGGCGGCCGACCTGCTGAACGCCTTCCTCGATCCGAGGCTTCGCCAGTGATGACCCTGCCCACCGACCGGGCGGCCCTCGCCGCCACCCTCCCGCCGGACACGGACAGCCCCGCCGCCGCCGTGATCCCCACCGCCGCGCGCTCCCCCGGCGCCATCGTCCTCGGCCGCTTCATGCGCCACGGCGGATGCCTGATCGGCGGCGGGCTCCTCGGGCTCATCGTGCTCGCAGCGCTGGCCGCGCCCCTCGTCGCCCCGCACGACCCCTACGCGCAGGACGTGTCCCGCCGCCTGATCCCGCCGATCTGGCAGGCCAAGGGCACGTGGGACCATATCCTCGGCACGGACAAGCTCGGGCGCGACTATCTCAGCCGCCTGCTCTACGGCGCCCAGATCTCCCTGCTCATCGGCGTGTCGGCGGCGCTGATCTCGGGGGCGATCGGCACCTTCCTCGGGGTCTGCGCCGGCTATTTCGGCGGCCGGGTCGATGCGGCGGTGAGCTACATCGTGACCACCCGCCTCGCCCTGCCGGTGGTGCTGGTGGCTCTGGCCATGGCTTCCCTGGTCGGCGGCTCGCTGAAGGTGGTGGTGCTGGTGCTGGGCTTCCTGCTCTGGGACCGGTTCGCCGTCGTCGCCCGCGCGGCGACGCAGCAGATCCGCAACCAGGATTTCATCAGCGCCGCCCGCGCCTCGGGCCTCACGAACGTGCGGATCGTCCTTCAGGAGATCCTGCCGAACATCGCCAACGCGCTCATCGTGGTGGCGACCCTGGAGATGGCCCACGCCATCCTCCTCGAAGCCGCCCTGTCCTTCCTCGGCCTCGGCGTGCAGCCGCCCTTGCCCTCGTGGGGTCTGATGATCGCGGAGGGCAAGCAGTACATGTTCTTCCAGCCCTGGGTGATCACCATCCCCGGTGTGGCCCTGCTGGTGCTCGTGCTCGCCATCAACCTGCTGGGCGACGGGCTGCGCGACGTCACCGCCCCCGAAGGCCGCAACTGACGGGTCCCTTCCCCCGACATTCCCACCCGAGAACACCGATGACGCGCGACGACGCCATTGCCCGAGCCACGGCCCATTTCGATGCGGGCGGCTTCCTCGCCCTCCTGCGCGAGGCGGTGTCCATCCCGACCGAGAGCCAGCGCCCGGACCATGCCGGCCAGCTCGATGCCTACCTCAAGGACTTCATCGCCCCGCTGATCGCGAAGCTGGGCTTCCGGGACACGTCGATCCTGCCTAACCCGAACGGCGCGAACGGGCCGTTCCTGATCGCCAGCCGCCACGAGGGCGACGACCTGCCGACCGTCCTCATCTACGGCCACGGCGACACGGTGCGCAGCTACCCCGAGCAATGGCGCGACGGGCTCGACCCCTGGCAAGTGACCGTCGAGGGCGACCGCTGGTACGGACGCGGCACGGCCGACAACAAGGGCCAGCACATCCTGAACCTCGTCGCCCTCGGGCAGGTGATGGAGGCGCGCGGCGGTCGGCTCGGCTTCAACACGAAGCTCATCATCGAGATGGGCGAGGAACTGGGCTCGCCGGGCCTTCGCCCGTTCTGCCGGGAGCAGGCACAGGCGCTGAAGGCCGACGTGCTGATCGCCTCGGACGGGCCGCGCCTCAACGCCGAGCGGCCGACGCTCTTCCTCGGCTCGCGCGGCGCCTACAATTTCGAACTGTCGGTGAACCTGCGCGAGGGCGGCCACCATTCGGGCAACTGGGGCGGGCTGCTGCGCAACCCCGGCACGGTGCTCGCCAGCGCCATCGCCTCCATGGTCGATGCGCGCGGCACGATCCTCGTGGAGGGCCTGCGCCCGCCGCCGATCCCGGAGGGCGTGCGCGCGGCGCTCGCCGACATCCGCGTCGGCGAGGATCCGAACGCGCCGAAGATCGACGAGGATTGGGGCGAGCCGGGCCTCAGCCCCGCCGAGCGGGTGTTCGGCTGGAACGCCCTCGAAGTCCTGGCCTTCCGCACGGGCGATCCCGACGGGCCGGTCAACGCCGTGCCGCCCCACGCCATGGCGGTGATGCAGCTGCGCTTCGTCGTCGGCACCGAGTGGAAGACGCTGATCGAGACCGTCCGCGCCCATCTCGACGCGAACGGCTTCCCGATGGTCGGTGTGCGCCCCGCCCGCGCGGCGGAGGTGTTCCAGGCGACGCGCCTTCCGGTGGAGGACCCCTGGGTCGGCTGGGCGCTCGGCTCCATCGAGGCCACCACCAGGAAGAATCCGGCGCTGCTGCCGAACCTCGGCGGCTCACTGCCGAACGACGCCTTCTCCGAAATCCTTGGCCTGCCCACCCTGTGGGTGCCCCATTCCTACCCCGCCTGCCAGCAGCACGCCCCGGACGAGCACCTGCTCGGCTCGGAATCGCGCGAGGCCATGGCCATCATGGCGGGCTTGTTCTGGGATCTTGGCGAGGATGGCCCCGCCATCCTGCGCCGCCGCGCCGGAGGAGCCTGAGCCATGTCCGAGCCCGCCAGCCCGGTCGTCCGCATCCGCGATCTCACCATCGCCCTGCCGAAGGGCGCCGACCGCCCACACGCGGTCGAGGGGCTGAACCTCGATCTGGAGGCGGGCAAGATCCTCTGCGTCGTGGGGGAATCGGGCTCGGGCAAGTCGATGAGCGCCTACGCGCTCACCGGCCTCCTGCCCCGGTCGCTCAAGCCCACCTCCGGGACCATCGCCTTCGAGGGGCGCGACCTCCTCGGCCTCGGCGAGGCGGACTGGCGCGACCTGCGCGGGCGCCGGGTGGCGATGATCTTCCAGGAGCCGATGACGGCACTGAACCCGGTGATGCGCATCGGCGACCAGATCGCCGAGATGTACGAGGCGCACAACCTGTTCACCCGGGCGGAGCGCCGGGAGAAGGTGGTGGCGCTCGCCACCGAGGTCGGCCTGCCGAACCCGGCCGAGATCGTCCGCGCCTATCCGCACCAGCTCTCCGGCGGCCAGCGCCAGCGGGCGATGATCGCCATGGCGCTCGCCCTCGAACCCTCGGTGCTGGTGGCGGACGAGCCGACCACCGCCCTCGACGTGACCACGCAGGCGCAGATCCTGAAGCTGATCCGCGAATTGCAGCGGCGGCGCGGGATGAGCGTGATGTTCATCACCCACGATTTCGGTGTGGTGGCCGACATCGCCGATCAGGTCGCCGTGCTCCAGCGGGGCAAGCTGGTCGAGTTCGGCCCGGCGGCCGAGGTGCTGCACAACCCGCAGGCGCCCTACACGAAGAAACTCCTGGCGGCGGTGCCGACCCTCAACCCGCCGAAGCGCGAGCCCCTCGACGGGGCGCCCGTCGCCCTCTCGGTCAGC
Organism: Methylobacterium litchii; assembly: GCF_038442315.1. Taxonomy (NCBI): domain Bacteria; kingdom Pseudomonadati; phylum Pseudomonadota; class Alphaproteobacteria; order Hyphomicrobiales; family Methylobacteriaceae; genus Methylobacterium; species Methylobacterium litchii. Next base: position 185,462 of record NZ_JBBXMY010000011.1, read on the forward strand.
GGGCTGAAGAAGACCTACTTCACCAAGGCCGGCTGGTTCGGGCCGCCCCGCGTGGTGAACGCGGCCAACGCGGTCACCTTCGACGTTCGGCGCGGGGAGACCCTGGGCCTCGTCGGCGAGTCGGGCTCCGGCAAGTCCACCACCGCGCGGCTCGCCATCCGCCTGATCGAACCGGATGGCGGCACGATCCGCGTCGGCGACCTCGATTATTCGGCCCTGAAGCCCGCGCAGCTGCGCGAGGAGCGCCGCCGGATCCAGATGATCTTTCAGGATCCCTTCGCCTCCCTCAACCCGCGCCGCACGGTCGGGCAGATCATCACCGCTGGGCCCATCGCCCACGGCGTGTCGCGCAAGCAGGCGCGGGCCAAGGCCGAGGAACTCCTCGCCCTCGTCGGCCTCGATCCCAAGGCCTACGACCGCTACCCGAACGCCTTCTCCGGCGGCCAGCGCCAGCGCGTCGGCATCGCCCGGGCGCTGGCCATGGAGCCCGATGTGCTCGTGGCCGACGAGGCGGTCTCGGCTTTGGACGTCTCGGTCCAGGCGCAGGTTCTCGATTTGCTGGAGGACCTGAAGAAGCGTCTCTCGCTCGCGATGCTGTTCATCACCCACGATCTGCGGGTGGCGGCCACGATCTGCGACCGGATCGCGGTGATGCATCGCGGGCAGGTGGTAGAGATGCGGCCCACCGCCGAACTCTTCGCCGCACCCGCGCACGAGTACACCCGCAATTTGTTGGCGGCGGTACCGGGGGCGCAGGCGGCGGAATAGCCTCCGTTACGGCTCGGAAACCTTTCCAAGCGAAGAGAGAGCGGCGGGCTGGTGTACCGGCCCGCCCAGTCGCGTTCCAGACTCAAGACCGTGCCGTCGCTCCAAGGCCCGCCACGGTTCGGGCTCTGGAAGCGGCCCGGTTGTCCTGGCAGTATGGGCACGCGACGCTTTCGGAGGACGGAGTGGTTCGCAGCCCATGACGCAGGACAGCCCCCGGCATCCTGACGACGGCGAGCCGGGACCGGTCCGGGATGAGGCGGCGCGGGTCGAGGCCCTGGCCGCCCTCGGGATCCTCGGCACCGCGCCGGAACCGCATTTCGAGGCGGTCTGCCGGGTGGCGAAGCGCGTCTTCGGCGTCGCCGGGGCCTTCGTCGCGCTGATGGGCGAAGAGCAGGTCTGGCTGAAGACCCCCTGTGAGCTGATCCCCACCACGGCCCCGAGGCGCCAGACCTTCTGCCATGTCACGGTCGAGCGCGGTGTGCCCATCGTGGCCCACGACACCTGGGAGCACCCCGATTTCCGCGACCTCGCGGGGGTGAAGGGCGAGCGCGGCATCCGCTTCTACGCCGGCATCCCCCTCTGCCTGGAGCCGGGGCTGCCGCTCGGCACCTTCTGTCTCGTGGACACCGCCCCGCGCGCGTTCACGGCGGACGAGGAGGCGACCCTGACCGACCTCGCCGAGGCGGTGATCGCGCATCTCCGGCTCGCCTTGTCCGACGCCGAGCGCCAGAAGGCCGCCGCGACGGTCGAGGCGCGGGAGGCCGTCATCTTCAAGCAGAACGGCGAGATCGAACTGCGCGCCCGTGCGCAGGAGAGCGCCGACGCCCAGCTGATGATGGCCGAATGGCTCGCCTCCATCGGCACCTGGGAAGTCACCCTCGCGGACGGGCGGGTGACGTGGTCCCCCGGCCTCTACCGGATCGCCGGCCTCGACCCGGGCCAGCCGCCGCCCATGATGCGGCAACTCGCCGATTTCTATCACCCCGATGACCGGGCGCGCGTCCAGGCGGCGGTGGCGGAGGCCATCGCGGCGGGGGGCTCCTTCGCCTACGAGGCGCGGATCCTGCGCCCCGACGCCACGATCCGCGACGTGGTGGTGCGCGGCGTCGCCCAGGCCGACGCAGGCGGCGCGGTGACGAGCCTCGTCGGCGTGCTCATCGACGTCACGGAAATGCGCCAGGTTCAGGACGCCGTGCGCCGCAGCGACGTGCGCTACCGGGGCCTCGCCGAGAGCCTGCCGCTCCTTGTCTGGACCATGCGGGTCAGCGACGGCGAGGCGACCTATCTCAACGCGCAGTTCCGCGCCTATTACGGCCCCATCGGCGCGGGCCGGGCCGAACGCCTCGCCCGCAACCACCCCGACGATGTCGCCGCCATGGAGACGGCGTGGAATCGGGCGCTGGACAGCGGCGTCGGCTATTCCGGCCAGTGGCGGATTCGCCGCCACGACGGCGTGTACCGCTGGCACCAGATCTCGATCTCGCCGATCCTGCTCGGCGCCAAGGGCGACATCCTCGAATGGCTGGGCACGGCCCTCGACGTCGATGACATCGTCACCGCCCGTATCGCCGTGGAGGATGCGCGCCAGCTCCTCGGCCTCGCCTTGGAGGCGGCGGGCGCGGGCACCTGGGACTGGGACATGCAGTCCGGCGTGGTCTCCCTGGCGCCGGAAAGCGCGCGGATGCATGGGCTTGATTGCCCGAACGGCGAGCCGCGCCTGTTGAGCGCCGCCGCATGGACCGGCCTCCTCAACCCGGACGACGCGGCCGATGCCTGGAACGAGGTCCGGCGGGCCATCGATTCCCGCAGCACCTACGCGGCGCAGTTCCGGGTGGGGGATCGCTGGATCTACGGGCGCGGGCGCACGGTGTTCGGCTCCGACGAGCGGCCGATGCGCATGGTTGGGCTGCACCTCGACATCACCGATTCCAAGGCGACCGAGGCGGCGCTCCGGGCGGCGACCCACGATGCCGAGGTCGCCCGCGCCGAGGCCGAGCGGGCGAGCGCGGCCAAGAGCAACTTCCTCGCGGCCATGAGCCACGAGATCCGCACGCCGCTCAACAGCATCATCGGCTATGCCGACCTGCTGCTCGAAGGCGACACGATCCACGGCGAGGACCGGCGCCGCCTCGCCCTCATCCAGAATTCGGGCGCGGCGCTGCTGACCGTCGTCAACGACGTCCTCGACTTCTCGAAGGTCAATGCCGGCGAACTGACCCTCGAATCCCTGTCCTTCCCCCTCGTCTCGATCATCGAGGCGGCGATCTCCATTGTGCGCGGGGCGGCGCTCAAGAGCGGCCTGACGATCGCGGTCGAACTCGCTCCTGCTTTGCCGCGCTTCGTGGTCGGCGATTCGAGCCGGCTGCAGCAGGTGCTGCTGAACCTCCTGAACAACGCGGTGAAGTTCACCCCCGAGGGCTCCGTCACCCTGAGCGTCTATCGCCAGGGCGAGGCCCTGCGCTTCGCCGTCACCGACACGGGCATCGGCATCGCGCCGGAGGACCAGTCCCGCTTGTTCCGCCGCTTCAGCCAGGTCGATGGCTCGATCAGCCGCCGCTTCGGCGGCACGGGGCTCGGCCTCGCCATCTCGCACCAGCTCGTGGAGTTGATGGGCGGACGGATGGGCGTCGAGAGCCGCGAGGGCGAGGGCTCGACCTTCTGGTTCACCCTGGTCCTGCCGCGCGGGGACGAGCCGGTCCACGGCCCCGCCCCGACGCAACGACTGCCTGCCACGTCAACCGAGGCGAGGCGCCATCTGCGGCTGCTCCTGGCCGAGGATGTCGCGATCAACCGCGAACTCGCCTGCGCGGTGCTGGAAGCCCAGGGCTACGAGGTCGCGGTGGCGGTCGATGGGGCCGAGGCGGTGGCGGCCGTCGAAGCGGCCTTCGCGGGCGGGCGCGGCTTCGACCTCGTGCTGATGGATGTGCAGATGCCCGGCGTCGATGGGCTCGCCGCCACGCGCCGCATCCGCAGCCTCGCGGCGCCCGCCTGCGACGTGCCCATCGTGGCGATGACGGCCAACGTCCTGCCCGAGCAGGTCGAGGAACTGCTCAAGGCCGGCATGGACGACCATGTCGGCAAGCCGTTCAAGCGCCAGGACCTCTGCGCCATCATCGAGCGCTGGACGATGCCGGACGCGCGCAAGCGCCTCGCCAAGCCGGAGCCCGACCTGCCCCGTCTCGATCCGCAGACGCTGGACGCGGACGTGCTCGACGCCATGCGCCTGCGCTTCGGGCCTGAGCGCGTCGACGGCCTTCTCGACATGCTGGCGGGGGAATTGTCGCAGCGCTTCCGCGTGCCGGCGAACGACCGGCAGGAGATCGCCCACGACGCCCATGCGATGGTCTCGGCGGCGGGGATGCTGGGTTTCGCCGGCCTCTCGGACCTGTGCCGCGAATTGGAGGCCGCCGCCCATGCGGGCAGCGACCTGTCTCAATTGATCCGGCGGCTGGAGGTGCAGCGGGCCAAGACGCTGCGGGTCATCCGCACCCTGCGCGTCGCCTGAGGGTCAGGCGGCGGGCGTCTCGTCTTCGTCCTCAAGGGGATCGGCGGTCCAGGCCGTGGCGAAGGCCGCGAGCTGGCGCGAATCGGCCAGGGCCGCGACGCTCAGGCTGCGGGGGGCCGGCGCGGCCCCCGGATAGGGGCTGAGCAGCACGTCCACCTGCACGAGGCGGCCGCCCGGCGCGTTCGCATCGATCCAGGCTTGCGCCTCCGGGGTGAGGCGGTCGGGCGCGGCGAGCGCCCGCGCGTCGCCGCGCAGGACGAGCACATAGGGGCCGAGCGACGGATCGGCCTTCTTGACCGCTTCGATGACGTCGATCACGCGAAGTCGTTGAGTTGCACCTGGGCCTGGGCCTCGGTGAAGTTCGGAATGTCGGCGAAGATCTCGGCGCCGTGCGCCTCGGCGGCCTTGGCGAAGGCGTCCGCCGATTCGAACGTCAGCAGCGCCATTACCTGGAACGGGGCCGGGCCGCCATCGGGCGTGCCCTTGCCCGTCACCACCGTGGCCTCGTGCAGACCGAGGCTCGACCAGCGCTCGCGCACCAGCGGCATGTGGGTGTTCAGGTAATAGCCCATGTCGAACTTCGGTCCGGCCGGGTACATCACGCTCACGAGGATCACGGCGTTCTCCCTTGTGGTCTGCCTAGTGCAGCTTCACGCGCGAGACCGTGCGCCGGGTCAGGGCGCGGGCCATCGCGTCGATCGTCGTCTTCACGCTGCCGTGCAGGGCGCGCTCGTGCATCTTGTAGAGCGAGCGGTACATCATCCGGGCGAACAGGCCGACGATCAGCATGTTCCGGCCCCGGATGAAGCCCATCAGGCTCCCGACCGTCGAGTAATGGCCGAGGGAGACCAGCGAACCGAAATCCCGGTACTTGAACGCGGTCAGCGGCTTGCCGGCGATCCTGGCCTCGATCTGCCCGATCAGGTGCGTCGCCTGCTGGTGCGCCGCCTGGGCGCGGGGCGGGATCGGCCGGTCGGAGCCCGCCTCAACGAGGTAGGCGCAATCGCCCATCGCGAAGATGTCCGGGTCGCGGGTGGTCTGGAGGGTCGGCGTGACGACCAACTGGTTGGTGCGGGTGGTCTCCAGCCCGCCGATCCCCTGGAGGAAGGGCGGAGCCTTCACGCCTGCCGCCCAGACGACGAGTTCCGATGGCAGGAAGGTGCCGTCCGCCAGCGCGACGCCATCGGCGCGAACCTCGGTCACGCGCGCCTTGAGGCGCACGTCGACGCCGATCTTGCGTAGCATCTGCATCACCTCGGCCGAGAGCCGTTCCGGCACGGCCGGGAGCACCCGGTCGGCGGCCTCCACGAGGGTGATGCGGATGTCCTTGTCGGGATCGATCTTGTCGAGGCCCGTGGCCACCACGTCGCGCAGGGTGCGGTGCAGCTCGGCCGCGAGTTCGGTCCCCGTCGCGCCCGCGCCGATCACCGTCACGTGCAACTGGCCGGGGCGCACCGGCCCGTCCTGGGTGTGGGCCCGCAGGCTGGCATTCACGAGGCGCTGATGGAAGCGCACCGCCTGGTCCTGCGTGTCGAGGGCGATGGCGTGCTCGGCCACGCCGGGGGTGCCGAAATCGTTGGTGGTCGAGCCCACCGCGATCACCAGCGTGTCGTAGCCGACGGTGCGCTCGGGCGTGACCTGCCGTCCCTCGGCGTCGAAGCTCGGAGCCAGGGTGATCTGCCGCGCAGCCCGGTCGAGGCCGATCATCTGGCCGATCCGGTAGCGGAAATGATGCTGGTGCGCGTGGTGGAGGTAATCCACCGCGTGATGGCCGACATCGAGGCTGCCGGCGGCGACCTCGTGCAGCAGCGGCTTCCAGATATGGGTACGCGCCCGGTCGACCAGAGAGATCTCGGCCTTCCGCCGCTTCCCGAGCCGGTCTCCGAGCTTGGTCACCAGTTGCAGGCCGGCGGCGCCGCCGCCCACCACGACGACTCGATGAGGAGTTGTCTCGCTTCCCGCTGGGACCATGGATGCCTCAAGACTCTCGGCGCTCTGATCTTCGCGCCGATGAAGAAACTGCATAGACCGACGCGTCAGTGCTTTGCCAGTTAATCCCGCGCGACGTCTTTCATGAAGTCGCCGCGCCGTGGTGTCGCGTCAGCCCTGCGGCGCGCCCGGCTGGCGCAGGGGATGGGATTCGGCGAAGGCCGGCAGGGCGAGGCAGGTCTCGGCGATCCGCTTCACCGTGGGGTAGGGCGCCGTATCGACCCCGAAGATGCCCGTGCCGACCCACAGGCTCACGAGGCAGAGGTCGGCGTGGCTCACCGCGTCGCCCTGGCAGAAGCGCCCGGTGCCCGGCTCCGAGGTCAGGCGCGTCTCCAGCGTCTTCAGCCCGGTCTCGAAGGTGTGGCGCACGAAGGTCATCATGCGCTCCTTCGGCAGTCCGTATTCCTCCATGAGGAAATTCCGCACGCGCGGCACGTAGAGCGGGTGGGTGTCGCAGGCGACGAGTTGCGCCAGGGAGCGGGCCCGCGCCCGTTCGCGGGGATCGGCCGGCAGCAGGCGCTCGCCGCCCTTCGCCTCTTCGAGATAGTCGAGGATCGCCAGGGATTGCGTGAGGGGAGGGCCCTCGCCGTCGAACAGGGCCGGCACGGCGCCCTGCGGGTTGATGGCGCGGAACTCCGGCTTGTGCTGATCGCCGGCATCGAGGTCGATGAACGTCTCCTCGTAGGCCAGCCCCTTGAGCTTCAGGGCGATTCGCACCCGGAAAGCGGCGGCGGACCGCCAGTTGCCGTACATGTGCATTGAAGCCGCTCCACCGGGTCGGGACCAAAAAAAGGGCGGGCGCCGCGATCGGCACCCGCCCCTTGTTTCGCGCGGGGAAGTCTCCCCGTCAAAGGTCCTAGAAGCCGCCGAACTTATAGTTGAAGCCGGCGCGGACGATGTTGCCCTCGGTCTTGAAGCGCGAGAGGTACGACGGGGCGCCGGTGGCGACTGCGTTCACCACGACGTTCTGGCTGCCCAGGTCGTAGTGGATGTACTCGGCCTTGATGGTGATGGCGTCGTATTTGATGCCGAGGTAGCGACCGATGGCGAAGGTGTTCAGGAAGCTGTCGGTCGGCAGGGCGAACTCGATGCCGCCGCCGTAGGCGTAGCCGGTCTTGAAGTCGTCGTAGCGGCCCGCGAACTGCAGGGCGCCGCCGGGGGTGTAGAAGTTCACGTCGTGGAAGACGTTGCCGTAGGCGAGACCGCCGGTGCCGTACACGAGGACGCGGTCGAAGGCGTAGCCGACGCGGCCGGTGAGGGTGCCGAGCCAGTCGAGGCTCTGACGGTACTGGCTCGGGTTCGGCAGGACGCCGCCGGCGAGCGGGGCGCCGAGGATGAAGCGGTTCTTGGTGATGTCCGTCCAGTCGATGCTGTTCGCGATACCGACGACGATGCCCGCGCCCGGCGTGAACTGGTAGTTGTAGCCAGCGGTGCCGCCGATGTTGGCGATGCCGTCCTGCGAGGTGGTGACGGAGGCCGGGCGGCGGCCGGCGGCGACGTTGTCGGCCGTGACGGCGTTCAGGCCGCTGGTGTTGATGCGCTGGTTGTCGGTGAAGGTGTAGGCCGACTCGAGACCGGCGTAGAAGCCCGTCCAGGTGAAGACCGGAACCGGCGTGAAGACCGGCGGCGGGGCGGCGCGGCGCGGCAGGTCGGCGGCCGAGGCGGCGGTCGCCAGCAGGGCCGTCGCGGCGGTGGACAGGAGGACTTTCTTCATCATGGTGGCGAGACCCGGTGTTTGTCTAATTCGTGTCTGTGGCCAAGTTAATCGCGCACCCCCGCGGCGCCTATGCCCTTAAAGACACAGTAGTCGGTCAAAGCGGGGCCGTGGCGGGGGAGGGGTTCGGGAGCCGAATCCGCCTTGACAGCCCCCCGGGGATTCGGCGTGGCCCTTGATCCCGGCTTGCCGACCCTCTAAGCGGTCGGCGCTTTTCGCCCCCGTGAAGCGTCGGGGCGGCCGAGCTGGAACCGGGGCGCCCGCGTTGCCCCCTCCGCAGGAACGGGAATCATGGGCAAGGAAAAGTTCTCTCGTACGAAGCCCCACTGCAACATCGGCACGATCGGGCACGTGGACCACGGTAAGACGTCGCTGACGGCGGCGATCACGAAGGTTCTGGCGGAGTCCGGCGGCGCGACGTTCACGGCCTATGACCAGATCGACAAGGCCCCCGAGGAGAAGGCGCGCGGGATCACGATCTCGACCGCGCACGTCGAGTACGAGACCACGAACCGCCACTACGCGCACGTCGACTGCCCCGGCCACGCCGACTACGTGAAGAACATGATCACGGGCGCGGCGCAGATGGACGGCGCGATCCTGGTGGTGTCGGCGGCCGACGGCCCGATGCCGCAGACCCGCGAGCACATCCTGCTCGCCCGTCAGGTCGGCGTGCCGGCGCTGGTGGTGTTCCTGAACAAGGTCGACCTCGTGGACGACGAGGAGCTCCTGGAGCTCGTCGAGATGGAGGTGCGCGAGCTTCTGTCGAAGTACGACTTCCCCGGCGACGACATCCCGATCACCAAGGGCTCGGCCAAGGTGGCGCTGGACAACGGCGACAAGGCGATCGGCCACGACG
>NZ_JBBXMY010000012.1:0-141639 GCF_038442315.1 Methylobacterium litchii
ACCGCCCTTCGGCTTGGCCCGTTCAGGCGGCAGCAGCGGTGCGATCTCGGCCCACAGGCCATCGGGAAGGAGCGGTCTCGCCATCTTCACTCAACGCGCCAAACCCGGTTTTGTTAGAGCCTCTAAGGGTGTCCGCCCGCGCCAACGCTTGCCAGTTTTCGCATTCGCCGTCCTCCGACGGGGATGCGAAGGTTCGAGAGCACCACGGCTTGGGTGAACGGGATCACGGGTGCCATGTTCTCGCGAACGAAAGTGCGAAGCGGAACACGCCTATGCCATTTGTAATGAGCCGCTCCCTGTGAGTGCGTCTTGCGTGGATCGCAGCCGATCCAAGCTTCCTTTTTTGCAGTTTCGCGTTCGCCTTCTCCCTCGCTTTTCCAGGTAGTGATGTAACGGCATGCTTTCGGATCGTCAGAACGCCATCATGGAGATCGCGCGAAGCGATGGGCGCGTCCTCGTTGAGGCGTTGGCCGGTCGTTTCGCGGTCAGCGTCCAGACCATCCGGAAGGATCTCAACGACCTGTGCGAGGCTCGACTTCTGTCGCGTATGCACGGCGGGGCGGTCCTGGGAGCCGGCGCCGAAAACCTCGACTACGACGCACGCAATGCGTTGGCGTCATCGGAGAAATCGGCCATCGCACGCGCCGTTTCCGACCTGATCCCTGATCGCTCGTCGCTTTTCATCAACATCGGGACGACCACCGAGGCGGTCGCCAGGGCGCTGCTGGGCCATTCCGGGCTGATGGTGATCACCAACAACCTCAATGTGGCGCACGCCCTGCGGCCCAGCCCGGAAGTCGAGTGCATCGTGGCGGGCGGTCTGATCCGGCGGTCGGACGGCGGCATCGTCGGTGAGGCCGCCGTGGATTTCATCCGCCAGTTCAAGGTTGACTTCGCGGTGATCGGCGCTTCGGCCATCGACGAGGATGGATCGCTCCTCGACTTCGACTACCGCGAGGTGCGAGTGGCGCAGGCGATCATCGCCAATGCGCGCCATGTCGTGCTCGTCGCGGACTCCACGAAGTTCGAGCGAAGCGCGCCGGTCCGCCTCGCTCAGCTCAACCAAATCGGCACCTTCGTCACCGATCACTGCCCCAGCGATAGTCTTCGCGACCTTTGCAGAGCATCGGGCGTGCGAATTATCGAAACCGGGCGCTGACGGCCGACTTTCGGTTGACTTTCCTTTTGTTTCGTACTGAATGGCTGCGCTTTCGCAATCGCGCATCTTACGGCGCGAAACGAAAGGGGGAGGATCATGCGCACGTTCGACGTCGCCGTCATCGGCGGGGGGATCAACGGATGCGGCATCGCGCGTGACGCGGCCGGCCGTGGCTATTCCGTATCGCTGACCGAGCAGAACGACCTGGGCAGCGGCACCTCCTCCTGGTCGACGAAGCTGATTCACGGCGGCCTACGCTACCTTGAGCATTACGAGTTCCGCCTGGTGCGCGAGGCGCTTGCCGAGCGCGAGGTCCTCTGGGGGATCGCGCCGCACATCGTGCGCCCACTGCGCTTCGTCCTGCCGCTGCACAAGGGCCTGCGCCCGGCCTGGCTGCTGCGGCTGGGCCTCTTCCTCTACGATCATCTCGGCGGCCGGAAGCGCCTGCCCGGAACGCGTTCCGTCGACCTGACAGGCCCCCTCGGTGCATCGCTAAAGCCTGACTTCCGGCGCGGCTTCGAGTATTCCGACGCCCGCGTCGACGACACACGCCTCGTGGTTCTCAACGCCCGCGATGCCCAGTTGCGCGGTGCCAAGATCGCGGTCGGGACACGCGTCGTGTCCGCCCGCAGGGAGGGCGACCTATGGCGGATCGTGCGCCGCGATCTGCGAAGCGGACGCGAGGAAGAGATCGCCGCACGCTTCCTCGTGAATGCGGCCGGGCCCTGGGTCGACCGCGTCATTCAGGGGCCCCTCGGTCGGCGTGAGGACAGGCACGTGCGCCTCGTCCAGGGCTCGCACATCGTGGTGCGCAGGCTCTACGACCATGACCGGGCCTACATCTTTCAGAATGCGGACGGGCGGATCATCTTCGCCATCCCATACGCGAACGATACGACGCTCGTCGGGACGACCGACCGAGACTTTTCCGGGGACCCTGCCGAGGTGGCGATCACCGAGGAGGAGACCGCGTACCTGCTCGATGCCGCCAGCGAATACTTCGCGGAGCCTCTGCGCAGAGAGGACATTGTCTGGACCTTCTCCGGTGTGCGCCCGCTCTTCGACGACCACGCTTCCGCCGCGCAGGAGGCGACGCGCGACTACGTGCTGAAGCCGGACGGCGCAGCCGGCGAGGCAGCGGTGCTCAACATCTTCGGTGGTAAGATTACGACCTACCGGAAGTTGGCCGAGGATGCCCTTGAGGAGATCGGCCGGCGCATCGGCGCGCGGGGCCGGCCCTGGACCGGAAACACCGCTCTGCCGGGCGGCGACTTCGCGGTGGACGGTGTGGCCGCGCTCGAAGCGCGCCTAGCACGGGCCGCGCCCCACCTCGCCGCCTCGACGGTGGAGCGCATGGTGGCGGCCTACGGAACCGACGCGCTGCGCATCGCCGAGCACCTCGGCGCCGACCTGGGCCACGGCCTCCACGAAGGCGAGCTGCGCTGGATGGTCGAGCATGAATGGGCCCGCACCGTCGAGGACGTGCTCTGGCGGCGGTCCAAGCTCGGGCTCGCCTTCACGGCGGACGAGGCCAGGGCGCTGGGAACGGCGGTCGCCGCGATGACCAGCAACTCCGACGTCGCGATACCCGCCGGCCGGACCGAACGCCGCGAAAGGGCGTGAGGCCATCAACGAAGAAGGCGGGCCGGTCCAACCGGAACACGCCGTCTCTAAGGGAGGACACTATGCTTCGACGGGACCTTGCGACCCGCCAACGACCCCGGATGGGTTCGCCCCCGCGGATAGTGCCTTCGGAAGCCGCGCCGCAGCGCCGCTGAATTCCGCCCCTCACCACAGGTCCCATCAAGACGAGGCCCGGATCTATGCCGCGGTCTCACCCACGAAGGCGCGCCATGATTGGCTTTCTCGCTCCAGCGGCCCACAGGCCTCCGATCCAGGCGGATCGCGTCGATCCGACCTACCGAAGGCTGCGCTGGCAGATCTTCGCGGGCATCTTCCTCGGCTACGCCGGCTATTATCTGCTGCGAAAGAACTTCTCTCTCGCGATGCCCTACCTGGTCGAGCAGGGCTACAGCCGCGGTGAGCTCGGCACGGCGCTCTCCGCGGTGGCCATCGCCTACGGCCTCTCCAAGTTCCTGATGGGGATGGTCTCGGACCGCTCGAATCCCCGCTACTTCCTGCCGATTGGCCTCGTACTCTCGGCGATGGTGATGCTGCTGTTCGGCTTCGCGCCCTGGGCGACGTCCAGCGTGAGCATCATGTTCGTCCTGCTGTTCCTCAACGGCTGGTTCCAGGGCATGGGCTGGCCGCCGAGCGGGCGCACGATGGTGCATTGGTGGTCGCAGAAGGAGCGCGGCGGCGTCGTCTCAGTCTGGAACGTAGCGCACAATGTCGGCGGCGGTCTGATCGGCCCGCTCTTCCTGCTCGGACTGGCTTGGTTCAACGACTGGCACTCGGCCTTCTACGTGCCCGCGGTGGTGGCGCTCGCCGTCGCGGTCTTCGCCTTCGTGACCATGCGGGACACGCCGCAATCCTGCGGCCTTCCCTCCGTCGAAACGTGGAAGAACGATTTCCCTGAGGGCTACGACGCCAACCACGAGCGAGAGTTCTCCACCCGGGAGATCTTCGTGGAGCACGTCCTGAAGAACCGTCTCCTTTGGTACATCGCCTTCGCCAACGTGTTCGTCTACCTGCTGCGCTACGGCGTGCTGGATTGGGCGCCGACCTACCTAAAGGAAGCCAAGCACTTCTCGGTCGATAAGACCTCCTGGGCCTACTTCCTTTACGAGTGGGCCGGCATTCCCGGGACGCTCCTCTGCGGCTGGCTGTCGGACAAGCTCTTCCGCGGCAATCGCGGCGCCACGGGGGTGGTGTTCATGATCGGCGTCCTCGTGGCGACGCTGGTCTACTGGCTCAACCCCGAAGGTAACCCGGGCATCGACCTCGCGGCGCTCATCTGCATCGGCTTCCTGATCTACGGACCCGTGATGCTAATCGGCCTCCAGGCCCTGGAGCTGGTGCCCAAGAAGGCGGCTGGGACGGCCGCGGGCTTCACCGGCCTGTTCGGCTACCTCGGCGGCTCCGTCGCGGCGAGCGCGCTGGTGGGCTACACGACGGACCACTATGGCTGGAACGGCTCCTTTATCCTCCTGATCGGGGCGTGCGTCCTCGCCATCCTCTTCCTGGCCCTGACCTTGAGCCACAAGGGTCCGGCTCACGGACGGCCCGCCTGATCGGCGCCGTCATGCGGCCCAGGGGAGCTCGATATCCCCGGGCCGTTTTTTCAATCATCTGCTTCGGTAAGGTGGTTTCGGATGCCGGGCACGCTGATTTGAAGAGGCCGTTCGCGTACTTGATCATGTCAATTTGATTATATTTCAGCCTGCAGTCGCTCGACAGGCTTGACGAGAACATGCTCGGCAATCTGGAAATTCTGTCTCGACTTCTGCTTACCGCCGTCCTCAGCGGCTTGATCGGGGTGGAGCGCGAACGGTTACTCTGGGCGGCGGGCCTTCGGACGCATATGCTCGTCGGGGTTGGCGCCTGCCTCATCGTCATCGTCTCGGCGTTCGGCTTCAGCGACGTGCTCGGCGCGCACAACGTCGTCCTCGACCCTTCGCGGATTGCGGCGCAGGTCGTCTCAGGTATCGGCTTCCCCGGGGCCGGGACGATCCTGCTTCGCGGCGAAGTCGTCAAAGGGCTCACCACCGCAGCGAGCCTTTGGGCCGTCGCCGCAATCGGCTTGGCGGTCGGCAGCGGCCTCTACGTCGTCGGCGTCGCGACGACCGCAATCCTTCTGGCGATCCTCGCCGGACTGAAGCCACTCCAGGAACGCTATCACGACCGGCTGCGCGTCCGTCCGCTTCGCGTCCTGGCCGAGCCGGGCTCGGTCACGTTCGATACCCTGCAGGGGATCGCCGGCCAGCGTGCATCCCGTGTTCGCCAATTCGTCGTGCAACGGGGTGCCGATCCAGGACAGGACGAAATACTGATTTCGTTCGCGCGACTGTCCCGTCAGTCGGTTGCAGAGATTGCCAAGGGTCTCCGCGCGCACCCCGGCGTCGCCAGCGTCGAGAATGTCGATGGTCACCTGTGGCCGCGTCATCGATGGTTGCGCAACCGATACCCATGCGATCCGTTGACCGGCACCACGGAAACGGAGGCGGCTAATGAAATTCGAGAAACTTGCGCCCATCGCGCTGGCCTTGACCCTGGGCTTCGCCGGCTCAGCCGTCGCCAAGAGCGACAAGCCGGGGGCGGACTGGATCCCCGCCGAGCAGGTGAAGCAGAAGCTGATGGAAGCGGGCTACTCCAGCATCACCGAACTGGAGGCCGATGACGGCCATTGGGAAGGCGAGGGCATGAAGAACGGCGTAAAGATGGAATTCCACGTCGATCCCAAGACGGGCGCCATCACCAAGGAAAAGCCCGATAAGGACTGATGGACAGAACCACGTACCTCCCTTTTGCGGAGGTCAAGACTGGTAAGAAGGGCAAGCGCACGGCGTACCTGATCGCCGTGCATCAGAAGCGCCAGCCCGTGCGCGTCTATGCCGTTATGGACGTGTCGGCGGCCCTCGCTGTCGCGCGGGTCGCCGCTCTGGCGACGGATGCCATGAAGGTCGAGATCGTCGGCAGCCTGTCGCGCAACCTCGCGCGGCAGCTCGGCCTCGTGCTCGGGCAGATCCGCTTGGTCTGATCGCCCGGGAACGCCGGACGGGGAGACCGTTCTACGAGAGGACGAAGCCGGAGAGGGCATAGACCGACGCCCCCACAAGGGCCGCGGCGGGCATCGTGACCACCCAGGCGACGACGATGCCCTGCGCCACGTTCCACCGCACCGCGGAGATCCTGCGCGCTGCCCCCACGCCGATGATCGCCCCCGTGATGGTGTGGGTGGTCGAGACCGGGATCCCGAACGCCGTCGCGGCGAAGAGGGTGAGCGCCCCCCCGGTCTCGGCGCAGAAGCCCTGCATGGGCGACAGCCGCGTGATCTTCGAACCCATCGTGTGGACGATGCGCCAGCCGCCGAGGAGCGTGCCCAGCGCCATGGCGGACTGGCAAGATAGGACCACCCAGAGCGGCACATGGAACGCGCCGCTCTCCTGCCCGTGGGCATAGAGCAGCACGGCGATGATCCCCATGGTCTTCTGCGCATCGTTGCCGCCATGGCCGAGGGAGTAGAGCGAGGCGGAGACGAACTGGAGCTTGCGGAAGACGCCGTCGGCGGCGGACGGCGTGGCGCGAACGAACAGCCACGACACGATCAGCACGAGAAGGAGGGCCAGCACGAAGCCGAGCGCCGGCGAGAGCACGATGGCCGCGCTCGTGGTGATGACCCCCGGCCAGACCACCGCCCCGAGACCGGCCTTGGCCAGACCGGCGCCGAGCAGCCCGCCGATGAGCGCGTGCGAGCTGGAAGAGGGGATGCCGAGGTACCACGTCAGCAGGTTCCAGGTGATGGCGCCGCCGAGGGCGCCGAGGATTACCCGGTCGTCCACCACCGTGACATCGACGATGCCCGAGCCGACCGTCCCCGCGACGTGCAGCCCGAAGACTAGGAACGCCACGAAGTTGAAGAAGGCCGCCCAGACGACGGCATAATGCGGCGCGAGCACCCGCGTCGAGACGATGGTGGCGATCGAGTTCGCCGCGTCGTGCAGGCCGTTCAGGAAGTCGAAGAACAGCGCGACGGCGATGAGGCAGATCAGGAGCGTCACGGTGGCCGCTCAGACGTGCTCGACCACGATACTGCTGATCTGGTTCGCGACGTCCTCGAATCGGTCCATGACCTTCTCCAGATGGTCGTAGAGTTCGGACCCCACGATGAAGGCCATCGGATCCTGGCGGGAGGCCCGGAACAGGGCCTTCAGGCCAGCCTCGTGCAGGTCGTCCGCACGCCCCTCCAACCGGATGACGCGTTCGGTCAGGGCGTTCAGGGCTTTCGCGTTCTCGTTGAGGGAGCGCAGCTTCGGCATGGCCTCGGCCACCACCGAGGCGGCCTCTTGGATGATGACACCCATCTCGCGCATCTCTGGCTCGAAGCGCGTGACCTCGAAGAGGCGGACCGCCTTGGCCATCTTGAGCATCTGGTCGATGGCGTCGTCGAGGGATCCGACGAGGGCCTGGATGTCGCTGCGGTCGAAGGGCGTGATGAAGGTCCTTCGCACCGCCTGGAGCGCCTCCCCCGTGATGGCATCGGCCCTGTCCTCATGGCCGGCGATGGCCGCGCAGGCCGCGGCGAGATCCTGCGTGCCGTCGAGCAGGCTTCGCAGCGCCGCCGCACCGTCGACCAGCGTCGCAGCGTGTCGCTCGAAGAGGTCGAAGAACCGATCTTCCTTCGGCATCAGCGCCCGGAACCAACCCAGCATGCCGCGCTCTCATTGACGGAGGAAAACGCCAAACCTTAGCCGGGATAATAAGTCTCCCCCGGGACAGTTCCCCCGGGATGTGGGGGGCATGGGGCCAGCCCCGTGGCGGTGGGAAGTTGGCCCGGCAGCCGGGGCGCCAGGGCGAGCATCAGCGGGACGACCCCCATCGCCGTGGCGGCTGCCGCCATTGAGGCCCAATGCGGTCCGATGGCGTCGCCGAGGGGATCCTAGCCTTCCATCGGCAAAGGGCGGATGACCGCTTTTGAGAAGCACTGACGGCTGTCCGGATGGCCGGGTTGGGTCGAAAGCAGCCCCCGCGAAACAGGTTTCGGGCGAAGCACGCGTTCAGGAGGGCGCGCCCGGCACGCAGGGTTCGATCACCGTCCGCATGACCGCCGCGTCGGTGACGGGGAAGGTCGCGATGATCGCGGCATCCCCGGCGCGCGGGCTGGATTGCGTCCAGACGATCCGTGCATTCGCCTCCGCGAGGCCCGGCGCGATCCCCCGCAGCGGGCTTTCGGTGCGCCTCGGGCCGGCGACGGTCAGGGTGAAGCTCGTCGCCGGATCGGCGGCCACCGCGCCGCTCGCCGGGGCGATCATGCTGCGCACGCCGTTCGCCCCCGCGACCCGAATCGCGGTGAGGGGCTTGCCCGTGCCGCCCGGCCCCTCGAAGGCGTCGAAGGCGAAGGTGGCGGCGAGATCCGCGAAGCGCGGGATCGTCAGCGCCGCCGAGAGCCCCGCATGGGCCGGATCGCAGGCGAGCCGCAGGGTGACGTGGCGGGACGCGCCGCCAATCGTCGCCTCGCCCACCAAGCCCACCTCCTCCGCCCGAACGGGGGAGGCCAAAAGAACGAGAGCCAGGGCGGGGGCGACGATCCGCATGGGAGCCTGATCCGTTAACGCCGCCGCGCGGCCGGGAAGGGTCGCTTTACCACGGGAGAAGGAAAGGGGCTCCCAATCCAGGGTTAATGTGCGCTGCAGCAACTCATTCAAAAGCGATCGATCCTACACCGCCACGCTCAGGTCCTCAGGCGTGGCCATGCGCATCAAGATCACCCTCGTCCTCATGCTCGTCGTGTATCTCATCGACGGCCGGGCGCCCGGCTTCCGCGAACTCCGCAACCCCGACGCCGAACATGCCGGCGCGCGCAACATCGTCGCGACGAAGCGGGCGTGGGTCTGACGCGACGGCCACGCCGCGCGGCGGATGCAGCGACGCGGAAATCGCCTATATCCCTCCCATGCAATGGACGGACGACGCCCTGGTGCTGGGCCTGCGCCGGCACGGGGAGAGCGGCGTCATCCTCGAAGCCATGACCGCCGAACACGGGCGCCATCTCGGCCTCGTGCATGGCGGGCGCTCGCGCCGGATGCAGCCGGTGCTCCAGCCGGGCAACCGGGTGCGCGTGACGTGGCGGGCGCGGCTCGACGAAGGCCTCGGCGCCTTCGCCGTCGAGCCCCTGGCCTCCGAGGTCTCGCGGATGATCGGCTCGGGGCTCGCCCTCTACGGGCTCGGGGCCCTCGGCGCGCTACTGCGCCTCCTGCCCGAGCGCGACCCGCATCCGGCCCTCTACGAAGCCGCCGGCATCCTCGTGGAGCATCTGGACGACCCCGCCATCGCCCCGCCGCTGATGGTGCGGTTCGAACTCGCCGTGCTCACCGAACTCGGCTTCGGCCTCGATCTCTCGGCCTGCGCCGCCACCGGGGGCAACGACCGCCTCGCCTACGTCTCTCCCCGCACCGGCCGCGCGGTGAGCGCGGCGGCCGGCGAGCCCTACAAGGACCGCCTCCTCGCCCTGCCGACCTTTCTGCGCGAGGGCGGGGCGCCCGGCCCCGACGGCGTTGCGCAAGGGTTTACCTTGACGGGATACTTCCTCGACCGGCACGTCTGGGGTCCGCGCGGCCTCACGCCACCGGAGGAGCGGGCGCGATTCGTTGCGCTCGGCGTCGCCGAAGGTTAATCTGTTCGCGTTACGTTCCAGTCTGAAAGCCGGAAACCACCATGGGCCAGCCCTTCGAGCCGCCGTCCGGCGACGGCATCGAAAGCGTCGAGCTGAAGTCGGCGCTGGAAGAGCGCTACCTCGCCTATGCGCTCTCGACCATCATGCACCGGGCCCTGCCCGATGCCCGCGACGGGCTGAAGCCGGTGCACCGGCGCATCCTCTACGGCATGCGCCTCCTGCGGCTCGACCCGAACACCGCGCACAAGAAATGCGCGAAGATCGTCGGCGACGTGATGGGCGACTTCCACCCCCACGGCGATCAGGCGATCTACGACGCGCTAGTGCGCCTCAGCCAGGATTTCGCGCAGCGCTATCCGCTGGTCGATGGCCAGGGCAACTTCGGCAACATCGACGGCGATGGCCCCGCCGCCTACCGCTACACCGAGGCGCGCCTCACCGAGGTGGCCCGCCTGCTGCTGGACGGGATCGACGAGGACACGGTCGATTTCCGGCCCTCCTACAACGGGGAGAAGGAGGAGCCGGTCGTGCTGCCGGCGGCCTTCCCGAACCTGCTCGCCAACGGCAGCCAGGGCATCGCGGTCGGCATGGCGACCTCGATCCCGCCGCACAATGCGGCCGAACTGTGCGACGCGGCGCTCTACCTGATCAACCACCCCGAGGCGACCTCGGGCCAGCTCGCCAAGTTCGTGCAGGGGCCGGATTTCCCGACCGGCGGCATCCTCGTGGACTCGGCCGAGTCCATCGCGGAGGCCTACCGCACCGGGCGCGGGGCGTTCCGGGTCCGCGCCCGCTGGCACAAGGAGGACCTTGGCCGGGGGACGTGGAACATCGTCGTCACCGAGATCCCCTACGGCATTCCGAAGGGCCGGCTGATCGAGAAGATGGCCGAGCTGCTGCAGGAAAAGAAGCTGCCGCTGCTGGCCGACGTGCGGGACGAATCCGCCGAGGACGTGCGGGTGGTGCTGGAGCCGCGCTCGCGCAGCGTCGATCCCGTCATCCTGATGGAATCCCTGTTCCGCCTCACCGAGTTGGAAGCGCGGATCTCCCTGAACCTGAACGTTCTCGTCGGCGGCCTCGTGCCGAAGGTGATCGGGCTCGCCGAATGCCTGCGGGAATGGGTCGATCACCGCCGGGTGGTGCTGCAGCGCCGCTCCCGCTACCGCCTCGGCCAGATCGACCGCCGCCTCGAAATCCTCGGCGGTCTGCTCATCGTCTATCTCGACCTCGACGAGGTGATCCGCATCATCCGCGAGGAGGACGAGCCGAAGCCCGCCCTCATGGCCCGCTTCGAACTGACCGAGGTGCAGGCCAACGCCATCCTCGACACCCGCCTGCGCTCCTTGCGCAAGCTGGAGGAGATGGAACTGAAGCGCGAGCTCGACGCCCTGACCGCCGAGAAGGCCGAACTCGACGGGCTGCTCGCCTCCGAGCCGGCACAGTGGAAGTCGATCCAGGCGCAGATCCGCGCGGTGAAGAAGACGTTCGGGCCGGAGACCAAGCTGGGCAAGCGCCGCACCAGCCTGGAGAACCCGCCGGACACGGCCGGCGTCGACCTGACGGCGGCCCTGGTGGAGCGCGAGCCGATCACGGTGATCGTCTCGGAGAAGGGCTGGATCCGCGCCCTGAAGGGCCATGTGGCCGACCTGTCGGGCGTGGCCTTCAAGGGCGACGACCGGCTCAAGATCGCCTTCCCCAGCGAGACGACGCAGAAGATCCTGCTGCTGGCCTCGAACGGCAAGATCTTCACCCTCGACGCCGCGAAGCTGCCGGGCGGGCGCGGCTTCGGCGATCCGGTGCGGCTGATGGTCGATCTCGACGACGGCACCGAGGTGGTGGCGGCGTTGCCCTACCGGCCGGAGACCAAGCTGCTGATCGCGAGTTCGGACGGCCGGGGCTTCGTCGCGCCCTCCGATGCCCTCGTCGCCAACACCCGCAAGGGCAAGGGCGTGCTCGGCCTCGACGGCGACGCCACCGCCACGGTGATGGTGCCGGCGGACGGCGACCACGTGGCGGTGGTGAACACCGAGCGGCTGCTCCTCGTCTTCCCCGTCACGGAGGTCGCCGAACTGTCGCGCGGCAAGGGCGTGCGGCTGCAGCGCTGCCGCAGCGGGCAGCTCACCCAGGCCCATGTCTTCCGCCTGGAGGACGGCCTGCCCTGGCAGGACGGCTCGGCCGAGGGGCGGCTCGCCAACGCGTCGATCCTCGAGAAGTGGCTCGGCCACCGGGCGGAGGTCGGCCTGATGATGGCCCGCAGCTTCCCGAAATTCGAGCGGTTCGGGCGCTGATGCTCGGCTGGCTGGCGCGGCGGCTTCGGCGGCGGCGCTTCCTCCGGATCTGCCGGGAGCGCATCGCGATGCGCATCCCCCAGATCCGGCGGGACCTCGCGGCGGCGCCGCCGGGCTTCGCCTGGATCGTCGGCGATTCCCATGCCGAGTTCCTGTGCGCGCACCCCCTCGGCTCCCGGCCGGTGGTGAACGCCGGCATCGGCGGGATCTCGACCGGCGGCTACGCGGAGCGCCTGCCGCAGTTGCTTCCGGTCCAGCGGGCGGGAGTCGCGGTGCTCGTCACCGGCAGCAACGACCTCTCGGTGCGGGGGCGCCCCCTCTCGCCGGAGGCGGTCGCCCGGTTCGAGGCTGCGGCGACGTCGCTCGTCCGTGGGTTGCGGGACCACGCGGACAGGGTCGTGGTGCTCGCCCTGCCGCCGATGGATCCGGTGCCGGGCCAGGAGCGCGAGCTGGCGGCGGTGGAGGATTACTCGACCCGCCTCGCCCGGATCGCGGCTGCGCATGGCTGCGCCTTCGCCGACCCATTTTCCGATTTGCGCGAGGGGCGGGGAGGGCTCGCCCGGCCGGGGGCGCTGAGCGACGGCGTCCACCTCGCCGATTACGGCGCGGCGGCGCGGGAGGTGGCGACGCTGCTGGGGTGAGGGGCGTCTCAAATTCCCTTCACCGTCAACCCCGATTTTTCGTGCAACCCACCCTGGATGACGGCGGCATGAGGCTCGGCTACGCTGCGCCGCAAGCGGCGTTCTCAGCGCGGCATCAAAAGTCGTCACGGAGTGGGTGGAATGGGCGCGAGCGCCGAAATCGCCGAGGTGAAGCGCGACAAGCCGTGGATCATCCGCACCTATGCGGGTCACTCCACCGCGGCCGAGTCGAACAAACTCTACCGCGGCAACCTCGCCAAGGGCCAGACCGGCCTGTCGGTCGCCTTCGACCTGCCGACCCAGACCGGCTACGACCCCGACCATGAACTCTCGCGTGGGGAGGTCGGCAAGGTCGGCGTCTCGATCGCGCATCTCGGCGACATGCGGACCCTGTTCCAGGACATCCCGCTGGCGCAGATGAACACCTCCATGACGATCAACGCCACGGCCCCGTGGCTGCTCGCCCTCTACCTCGCGGTCGCCGAGGAGCAGGGCGCGCCGTTGAGCGCCCTGCAGGGCACCACCCAGAACGACATCATCAAGGAATACCTGTCGCGAGGCACCTACGTGTTCCCGCCGGCCCCCTCGCTGCGGCTCACCAAGGACGTGATCCTGTTCACGACCAAGGAAGTGCCGAAGTGGAACCCGATGAACGTCTGCTCCTACCACCTGCAAGAGGCGGGGGCGACGCCGGTTCAGGAACTGTCCTATGCGCTCGCCATCGCCATCGCCGTCCTCGACACGGTGCGCGACGATCCCGCCTTCGACGAGGCGAGCTTCCCGGAGGTGTTCGGGCGCATCTCGTTCTTCGTGAACGCGGGCCTGCGCTTCGTCACCGAAATCTGCAAGATGCGGGCGTTCTCGGAACTCTGGGACGAGATCGCCCAGGAGCGCTACGGCATCGACGATCCGAAGAAGCGCATCTTCCGGTATGGCGTGCAGGTCAATTCGCTGGGGCTGACCGAGCAGCAGCCCGAGAACAACGTCCACCGCATCCTCATCGAGATGCTGGCCGTCACCCTGTCGAAGCGCGCCCGCGCCCGCGCCGTGCAATTGCCGGCCTGGAACGAGGCGCTTGGCCTGCCGCGCCCGTGGGACCAGCAATGGTCGATGCGGATGCAGCAGATCCTGGCCTTCGAGACCGACCTTCTCGAATATAACGACATCTTCGACGGCTCCCATGTCATCGAGGCCAAGGTCGAGGCGCTGAAGGCCGAGACCCGCGCCGAACTGGAGCGGATCGGCGGGATCGGCGGCGCGGTGGCGGCTGTCGAGACCGGCGCCCTGAAACGCGCCCTGGTGGAATCGAACGCCAAGCGCATCTCGGCCATCGAGGCGGGCGACCAGATCGTGGTCGGCGTCAACAAGTACCAGCACGGCGAGCCCTCGCCGCTGACGGCGGGGGAGGGGGCGATCTTCTCCGTCTCCGAGACGGTGGAGATGGAGGCGGCGGGCCGCATCAAGACCTGGCGCGAAACCCGCGACGCGGCGGCGGTGCGGGCGGCGCTCGCCGGCCTGGAAGAGGCGGCGCGCTCGGGGGCCAACATCATGCCGGCCTCCATCGCGGCGGCGAAGGCGGGCGTCACGACCGGCGAGTGGGGCTCCTGTCTGCGCGAGGTCTTCGGCGAGTACCGGGCGCCCACCGGCGTCACAACGGAAACCGTCTCGGCGGGGGCGGCCGAGGAGGCGCGCCTCCTCATCGCCGACCTCGGCGAGCGCCTGGGCGAACAGCCGAAGCTCGTCGTCGGCAAGCCCGGCCTCGACGGCCATTCGAACGGCGCCGAGCAGATCGCGCTGCGCGCCCGCGACGTCGGCTTCGATGTGACCTATGACGGCATCCGCCAGACGCCCTCAGAGATCGTCGCCAAGGCGAAGGAGACGGGCGCCCACGTGGTCGGCCTGTCGATCCTGTCGGGCAGCCACGTCCCGTTGGTGCGGGAGGTGCGCGCCAAGATGCGCGAAGCCGGGCTCGACCACATCCCGGTGGTCGTCGGCGGCATCATCTCGCCGGACGACGAACTGGTCCTGAAGAACATGGGCGTGCGGGCGGTCTACACGCCGAAGGACTACGCCATCGACCAGATCATGATCGGCCTCGCCAAGGTCATCGAGAAGACCCTGGACGGCCAGACGAACCGCCCGCAGGAGGAGCCGGCTCAGGTTTACTGAGCGGTTCCCTTCCCCCGCCCGCCCTGTAATCTCCCCCTCGCGGGTCCGCCGCGATTCGCGTCGCGGCGGCGGGGGAGGGGCCCATGGCGCGGTGGTGGATCCAAGCGGTCGCGGGCGGCCTCGCCGCCCTGCTCCTGGCGGTGCCGGCGCTCGCGCAGACGAAGCCGACACCCGCCGCCTTCGCGCGGAGCTTCACCCGCCCCGGCCTCGCCAGCGATGCCATCCGCCTCGAAGCCACGCTGAAGGCCGAGGCCGGCGGCTCGCTCGTCCCCGCCGCGCAGTCCCGCCGCAAGGGCGAGGGGCTGCTCGAAGCCGACAAGCCCGCCGAGGCCCTGGCGCCGCTGGCCGCTGCCGTCGCGGCCGATCCCGGCGATCCGGCCAACTGGCGCGCCTATGCCCGCGCGGCGGAAGCGGCGGCGGGCGAGACGGAGGAGAACGATTACCAGGGCCGCACGCGCCTGCGCGGTCAGGCGCTCGCCGCCGCCTACCGGGCCTACGAGCGCGCCCGCTTCGCGCCGGACGCCGCCGCCGCCCTGGCGCTGCTCGGCGCCAACGCCGCCGATCAGGAGGAGTGGCGCCCGGCGCTCGATGCCTATGCCGCGAGCCTCGCGCTCGCCGACGATGCCACCACCCGCGCGACTTACGAGGCGTTGCGCGCCGAGCATGGCTTCCGCATCCTCAACTACACCGTCGATTCCGACGCCGCCGCCCCGCGCCTGTGCTTCACCTTCTCGGAGCCGGTGGCGCCGAAGGCGGAGTTCGCGCCCTTCGTCGCGGTCTCCGGCAGCGCCTCGGCGGCGGTGACGGGGGAGGGGTCGCAGGTCTGCGTCGATGGGCTGAAGCACGGCACCCGCTACGCGGTGGTGCTGCGGCCCGGCCTGCCCTCGTCGGTCGGCGAGACCCTGCTCAAGGCCGCCGATTACGAGATCTATGTCCGCGACCGCGCCCCCCAGGCGCGCTTCACCGGCCGCAACTACGTCCTGCCGCGCACCGGTCAGGCGGGCATTCCCCTCGTCGCGGTGAACGCGCCGAAACTCGATGTCGAGGTGCTGCGCATCGGGGATCGCGGCCTGCTGCCGACCCTGCGCTCGGAGGATTTCCTCGGCCAGCTCAGCGGATCGACCGCCAAGGGCATCGCCGCGCAGAAGGGCGTGCGCGTCTGGAAGGGCAGCCTCGACACCGCCAAGGCCGAGATCAACCAGGAGAGCGTCACCGCCTTCCCCGTGCTTCAGGCGGTGGGGAAGCTGGAGCCCGGCGTGTACGTGATGATCGCCCGGCCCTCCGGCACCGCCGCGCCGGACGAGGAGAGCTACGAAACCCAAGCGACGCAATGGTTCGTCGTCTCCGATCTCGGCCTGACGGCGACCAAGGGGCGGGACGGCGTCCACGTGGTGCTGCGCTCTCTGGGCACGGCCAAGGCGACGGAGGGGGCCGAGATCCGCCTCGTCGCCCGCGACAACGAGGTGCTGGCGACCCGCAAGACCGATGCGCAGGGCCACGCCGCCTTCGAGGCGGGCCTGAGCCGGGGCGAGGGCGGCACCGCCCCGAGCCTCGTCGTGGCCCAGATGGGCGACGATTACGGCTTCCTCGACCTCGACCAGGGCGCGTTCGACCTCACCGACCGGGGCGTGAAGGGCCGTCCCGAGGGCGGCGGGCTCGACGCCTACCTGTTCACCGAGCGCGGGGTCTACCGCTCCGGCGAGACGGTGCAGGTCGCCGCCCTCCTGCGGGACGCGCGCGGCAACGCCGTGCCCGACCTGCCCCTCACCCTGGTGGTGAAGCGCCCCGATGGCGTGGAATACCGCCGGGTCTCGGTGGCCGACCAAGGGCTCGGCGGGCGGGCCTATCCGCTGCCGCTGCTCTCGGGGGCGATGCACGGGACGTGGCGGATCGCGGCCTATACCGATCCGAAGGCGCCCCCGGTGGGGGAGGCGAGCTTCCTGCTCGAAGATTACGTCCCCGAGCGGCTGGACGTGACCCTCACCCCCGCCGGCCCGAGCCTGAAGCGGGGCGAGCCGGCGCAGGTGGCGGTGGCCGCGCGCTACCTCTACGGCGCGCCGGGGGCGGGGCTCGACGTGTCGGGCAGCGTCACCGTGCAGGCCGCCGCCACGAGCGGCATCAAGGGCCTCGATGGGTTCACGGTGGGCCTCGACGACGAGGCCGTGGAGGCGACGACGCGGGAACTCTCCGCCCACGCCACCACCGACGCGCAGGGCGCGGCGAGCGTCGCCGTGCCGGTGCCGGAGGTGGTCGCCCCGCGTCCGCTGGAGGCGAAGATCACCCTCGCGGTGGGCGAGCCCGGCGGGCGGGCGCTATCCCGCAGCGTCACGCTGCCGATCCTGCCGTCGGGCCCGGTGCTGGCCCTGCGCAAGGGCTTTTCCGAGCTGAAGGAGGGCGACCTCGCAGCCTTCGACGTGGTGATGGCGGCGCCGGACGGGCATCGCGTCCCGAAGGCCGGCGTATCCTGGACGCTGAACAAAATCGAAAAAACCTACCAATGGTACCGCGCGGACGGGCGCTGGTCCTTCGAGGCGGCCAAGACCACGAAGCGGATCGCCAGCGGCACGCTGGACCTCGCCGCCGACGCGCTGGGCCGCATCGCGGCGCCGGTCGGGCTCGGCGCCTACCGCCTCGACGTGACGGCGCCCGGCCTCGCCGAGGCGGCGGCGAGCCTCGGCTTCGAGGTCGGCTGGGCGGGCTCGGAGACGGCGCAGGCCCCCGACCTCCTCGACCTCACTCTCGACAAGGCGGCCTACGCGGCGGGCGAGACAATGAGCGCCAAGCTCGGGCCGAAATTCGCCGGCCAGGCGAGCGTGATGGTGGTGAGCGACCGGGTTCACGAAATCCGCGAGGTCAGCGTGCCGGAGGGCGGCGCCACGATCCGCCTGCCCGTGAAGGCGGAATGGGGCGCGGGCGCCTACCTCGTCGCGACGGCCTACCGGCCCCTCGATCAGGCGGCCCGGCGCCAGCCGGGGCGGGCGCTCGGCCTCGCGTGGTTCTCGGTCGATCGCGACAGGCGCGCCCTCACCGTCTCCGTCGCCGCGCCGGAGAAGGTGCGGCCCCGGCAGGACCTGACCCTGCCCGTGACGCTCGCCGGCCTCGCCCCGGGCGAGGAGGCGCGGATCACGGTGGCTATGGTCGATGTCGGCATCCTTAACCTGACCCGCTACGCCGCCCCGGACCCGACCCGCTACTTCCTCGGCCAGCGGGCGCTCGGCCCCGAGTTCCGCGACGTCTACGGCTACCTGATCGACGGGATGCAGGGCAGGGCCGGGGCGATCCGCTCCGGCGGCGACGCGGGCGGGGCGGAACTCGCCGACGCGCCGCCGACCGAGGCGCCGCTGGCCCTGTTCTCCGGCGTGGTGAAGGTCGGGCCGGACGGCACGGCCCGCGTCACCTTCCCCGTTCCCGCCTTCAACGGCACCGGCCGGGTGATGGTCACGGCCTGGAGCGGCACCCGCGTGGGTCAGGCGCAGGCCGACGTCACGATCCGCGACCCCGTGGTGGTGAGCGCCACCCTGCCGCGCTTCCTCGACATCGGCGACCGCTCGCGCCTGTTCGTCGCCCTCGACAACGTCGAGGGCCCGGCGGGCGAGTACGTGGCCGACATCGTGCCCTCGGGGCCGGTCCTCGTGGGGGCGCAGGCCCTGCGCACCACGATGCGCCTTGCCACCAACGGGCAGGCCCGCTTCGCCGTGCCGTTCACGGCGGCCGGGCCGGGCGTGGCCCGGCTCGATGTCGCGCTGTCCGGGCCGGGGCTGGCCGCGCCCCTGTCGCGCAGCCTCAGCCTCGGCATCGCCCCCGGCACCGGGGCGCTGCTGCGGCGGTCGGTGCGCACCCTCGCGCCGGGGGAGAGCCTTTCGGTCACGTCCGACCTTCTGGCCGACGTGATCCCCGGCACCGGGCGCGTGTCGCTGGCGGCCTCGACGCTGCCCGGCGTCGATGTGCCGGCCCTCCTCCAGGCCCTCGACCGCTATCCCTATGGCTGCTCGGAGCAGGTGGTGAGCCGGGCGATGCCGCTGCTCTACGTGAACCGGCGCGCCAGCCTCGACCAGCTCGCCCTCGATCCGGACGTGGACGGCCGGGTGCGCGAGGCCATCGACCGGGTGCTCTCGCGCCAGGATTCGAGCGGCGATTTCGGCCTGTGGTCGGCGGACGGGTCGAACGACCTGTGGCTCGATGCCTACGTCGCCGACTTCCTCACCCGTGCCCGCGAGCGCAAGTTCGCCGTGCCGCAGGGGCCGTTCGCGCTCGCCCTGGACCGGCTGCGCAACGCGGTCGCCAACGCGAGCGAGGTCCGCGACGGCGGCGCCGACCTCGCCTACGCGGCCTATGTGCTCGCTCGCAACGGTCGCCCGGTGATGGGCGACCTGCGCTACCTCGCCGATTCCCGCCTCGGCGATTTCCGCACGGCGCTCGGCCGGGCGCAGCTCGCCGCCGCCCTCGCGCTTCTCGGGGACCGGGGCCGGGCGGCGCGGGTGATGGAGGCGGCGGTTTCCTCGCTCGCGGCGGAGCGGGACAGGGGCACCTACCGGGCCGATTACGGCTCGCGCCTGCGCGACGGGGCCGGGCTGATCGCGCTCGCCGCCGAGACCGGCCTCACCCACGGCGCCCTCGCCCCCGCGAGCGCGGCTCTGGGCCAGGAGCGCGCCGACGGACGCCCGACCAGCACGCAGGAGAACGCCTGGATGGTGCTCGCCGCGCAGGGGCTGGCGGACGAGGCGAAGGGCCTCTCCTTCACCCTCGACGGGGCGGCCCAGCAGGGCGCGCTCGCCCGATCGTTCCGCGAGGCGGATCTGGCGGGCGGGGGCCGCGTGCTCGTGAACACGGGGGCGGCGCCGGTCCAGGTGTCGCTCGGCGTGTCGGGCAACCCGATGAGTCCCGAACCCGCCGAGTCCCGTGGCTATAGCGTGGAGCGCAGCCTGCACCGGCTCGACGGCAGCGTGGTCGATCCCGCCACCGGCATCCGGCAGAACGACCGCCTCGTGGTGGTGCTCACGGTGACGGAGGCCAAGGCCGAGGCGGCGCGGCTCCTCCTTGTGGACCGTCTCCCCGCCGGCTTGGAAATCGACAACCCGAAGCTCCTCGACGCGGACGCGCTCAAGGGCCTCGCCTTCGCGAAGTCCGACGTGCAGCCGGTCCATACGGAGTTCCGCGACGACCGCTTCGTGGCGGCCTATACCCGCGAGCCGAGCCAGCCGGCCGTCTTCTCCGTGGCCTATGCGGTGCGGGCGGTTTCGCCGGGGACCTACGTCCATCCCGGCGCCAGCGTCGAGGACATGTACCGCCCCGCCCGCTACGGGCGGACGGGCACGGGGAGCCTGACGGTGGGGGAGGGGAAGTGAGGCGCTACTCCACCACGATCGGGTAGCAGCGCGCGCCCACTGCGCCGGCCAGCGCCTGCACGGCGCCGACGGTGGCGATGTCGCCGGCCACGTGGATCACGTCGGTCGCCCGCAAGGGCGGGAGATGGGCGCCCACGGGGCCGGGGCGCACGTCCGGCGGGCGCTGGCGGCCCCGCTCGGCGCAGAGCACGATCCGCCCGACCCCGGTGGCACGCAGCCAGTCGAGGCTCTGGCGCATGTAGAGGTCGAGGGCATCGCGGGCGCCGATGGCGAGCGCCATGTCGCGGTCCGGCTCGATGTAGCGCGCGGCCCGGGCGATGGCCCAGATCGGCCCGAACCCGGCCTCCGACGCGGCCAGCACCAGCCGTCCGCCGCCCGGCCGGTAATGGCTGCGCCCCATCGGGCCCTTGAGCTTCACCTCGCGGCCGATGGCGAGGGCGTCGAGGGCGTCGCCCTCCGCCTCGCGGTTCAGGTGGAACACCGCCTCGTTGATCTCGGCCGCGCCATCGACGCGGAGCGTCGGGCACAGAGTCTGGGTCGGCAGGCCGGGCAGGCTCACCGCGTAATGCTGGCCGGGCTCGTGGAGCGGCCGGCGGGTCAGGGTCGCGACGACCTCGAGGATGCCGGGGCCGAGGCGACGCACCTGCGTCACGGTCCCCTTCAGGGTCTGGCGGGCGCGCTCCTGCGGGGCGGGGGCCGGGACGGCCTCTCCGGAACGGCTCTCCGGCACCTCGGAGAGCGGCGCGGGGGCCTCGCGGGCCCGGCGGCCCTGGCTGCGGCGGGCAGCCGGGGCGGCGCCCTGGCCGAGGAGATGCGTGCCGTGCAGGCCGGGGACCGGCGCGATCATCCCCTCGGCCAGGGCGGCTTCGAGGGGCGTGTCGCCGGGCGAGCAGCGGACGGCACGGCCGTTGACGACGAGCGAGCAGCGCGCGCGCATGGCGGAACCCTCGCGTCTCACGGCACGATGCGGAAGGAAGGGATCGGTGTTCCCGCGGACATCGTGCGACACTGGTTCATCCTGGACGGGAACGGACGGGCGAGGGCCGGCCGGATGCCTTCAGCGGGCGCGGATCAGCAGGGAATCGACGAGGTCGGCCCAGCGCTCGCGGGTCGCCCGCACGTCGTCGTCGGGCGAGGATTCGGTGAGCAGCCGGCGCTGCGCCCGCAGGGATTCGATCTCCTGCCGCTGCACCCGCACCACCGCCTTCATCACCCCGAGCTCGGCTTCGAGCCGGGCGATGGCGGCCTCGGCGCGGGCCATGGCCGGCGCCTGGACGGGGGTGGCCTCGCGCTCGGGCAGGCGGGTGCGCGACTGATGCGCGAGCCGCACCGGCCGGGCGATCATGCGGCGCACGAGATCCGGGCTGCCCGCCGGTTGGAAACGCCTCGCCGCCTCGGCCATCCGCTCATCCCCCACACGCGACCTGTGGATGACTCTGGGTGAACGTGGTTAAGGCGGGCTTAACCGGACCTACGCCGCCTCGGGCGCCGCGCCGACGATCTGGCGGGCCTGGAGCATGGTCATCGGCTCGCCGAAGGCCGGGCCGAGGGCGTATTCGCAGCCGAGTTCCACCAGCGCCACGGCGTCGGCCTCCGATTCGCAGCCCTCAGCGACGATGGAGAGGTTCAGTTCGCTCGCCATCTTCACGATGGAGCGCAGGATGCCGGTCTGGCCCGAGGCGATCTGGCGGACGAAGTCGCGGTCCACCTTGATCGTGTCGAACGGGAAGCGCTGCAGGTAGGAGAGCGCCGAGTAGCCGGTGCCGAAATCGGAGAGGCACAGGCCCGCCCCAAGGTCGTGGATGCGCGAGAGCATCTGCGCGGCGTATTCCGGGTTCTCCATCACGAGGCTCTCGCTGAATTCGAGCTTCAGGGAGCCGGGGAGCACGCCGGAGCGGGCGAGCACCGTCTTCACATCGTGCAGGAGGTCGTGGCGCAGCAGCTGCCGCGAGGACAGGTTGCAGGCCGCGAAGATCGGCGGCTCGACTTCGAGGGAGCGCTGCCACGCCGCGAGTTCCAGGGCGGTGCGCTCCAGGGCGAAGATGCCGAGGTTGACGATGAGGCCGCATTCCTCGGCGAGCGGCAGGAACGTCGCCGCCGGGATGCGCCCGAGCTTCGGGTGGTCCCAGCGCAGCACCGTCTCGAAGCCCGCCACCGTGCGGTCGTCGAGGCGCACGACGGGGTTGAACAGCACCCGCATCTCGTTGCGCTCGATGGCCTTGCGCAGATCCCCTTCGAGCATCACCCGGTCGGAGCGCTCGGCGCGCATGTGGGCGCGGAACACTTCGATCCGGTCGCCGCCCTGCCGCTTGGCCTGGATCATCGCGACTTCGGCGTTCTTCAGCACCTCGTCGCGCTTCTGGCCGCCCTCATAGAGGGCGAGCCCGATGGAGACGGTGAGGAAGATCTCCCGGTCGGCATAGGTGATCGGCGTGGCGATGGCCCGCTGGATCATGCTCGCGAAGGCGAGGATCCGGTCCGGGTCACGCTCGGAGAGCAGGATCACCGCGAACTCGTCGCCGGAGAGGCGGGCCAGGGTGTCTTGCGGGCGGAGCAGCCGCCCGAGCCGCCGCGACAGGGTGAGCAGGATCGAATCGCCCGCCGAAAGGCCGATCGCGTCGTTGATGCCGGTGAAGCGGTCGATGTCGAGGACGAGGATCGTGGGCTTGAGCCGCGCGTCCTGCCCGGCGAAGGCCAGGGCCGCGTCCAGCCGGTCCCCGAACAGCTCGCGGTTCGGCAGGCCGGTGAGGCTGTCGTGCACGGCATCGTGCAGCAGGCGCTCCTCGGCGGTCTTCACCTCGGTCACGTCCGCGATGGTGCCGACCACGCGGATCACCTCGCCGTCGGCGCCGATCACCGGACGGGCCTTCAGCCGGTACCAGAAATAGCTGCCGGCGGACGAGCGCAGGCGGAAATCGTGGACGATGCGGCCGCGCCGCTCCTCGATCACCGTGTCGAGGGCCGCCGAGTAGCGCTCCACGTCGAACGGGTGAAGGGCGCCGAGCCAGTTCGCGGCCGGGCCTTCCAGCGCCCCGCGCGACAGGCCGAGCTGCGCCTCGATCTCGGGGCCGGCGAAGATCTTGTCGGCGGGCACGTCCCAGTCGAACACCACGTCGCCTGCGCCGGTCAGGGCGAGCGCCCGGCGCTCCGTGTCGGAGACGAGGGCGTGGGAGAGGCCGCTGCCCGCGAAGGCGTGCTGGAGCACCGTGAAGCCGATCAGCATCACGATCAGCACGAGGCCGCCGATCAGCGCTGGCTGGACGAGGTCGCTGCCGATCTGGCCCGTCACCGCGAAGCCCGCCGCCGTCACCCAGATCATCAGCAGGAGCCAGGTCGGCACCAGCAGGATCGCCCGGTCGTAGCCGTTGTGGACGGAGAGGTAGAGGATCAGCAGCAGGCCGATGCCGGCCACCGCCGCGATGGAGATGCGCGCCACGCCCGCCGCCACGGGCGGATCGAACACCGCGAGCCCGACGAGGCCCGCGAGGAAGGCGAGCCAGAAGAACGCGACGTGGCTGTAGCGCACATGCCAGCGGGCGAGGTTCAGGTAGGCGAACAGGAAGACCAGCAGCGTCGCGCCGAGCACCGCCTCGGCGGAAGCGCGATAGACCCGCTCCGCCAGTTCGGTGACGGGGAAGACCCGCTGCAGGAAGCCGAAATCGATGCAGGCATAGGCGAGCACCGACCACGCCAGCGCGGCGGCGGCGGGGAAGATGATCGCGCCCTTCACCACGAAGACGATGGTGAGGAACAGGGCGAGCAGCCCGCTGATGCCAATGATGATGCCCTTGTAGAGCGTCAGGCCCGCCGTCTTCCGGCGGTAGGCATCCTGATCCCACAGGTGGAGTTGCGGTACGTTCGCGTTGCGCAACTCGGCGACGTAGGTGACCGTCGTGCCGGGATCGAGGGTGATGGTGAACTGGTCCGCGTCCGGGTTCTCGTCGCGCTCGGGGCGGATGCCCTGACTCGCGGTGATGGCGGCGATGCGCGAGCCGCCGAGATCGGGCCAGATCACCCCGGAGCCGACCAGCCGGAAATGCGGGGCGATGAGGATGCGGTCGATCTGCTCGTCGGTGTCGTTCGTGAGCGCGAAGGCGATCCAGTCGGGCCGGGCGCCCGCATCGCGGGCCTTCACGACGATGCGCCGCTTGATGCCGTCCTTGCCGGCGGCGGTGGAGATCTGAACGAGGTCGCCGTCCGACCGGTAGCGCTCGATGGCGCCGGTCAGGTCGATCACCGGCTGGTCGAGGCCGACCCGGACCGCCTCCACGGCGCGGGCGGGGCCGACCGAGACGAGGCCGCCGACCAGGATCAGGAGGAGGGCGAGGATGCGCAAGGGGCTGACGTGTCCGGCCGGGGGTGTCTGCATCGGCCGCCCTGGCGGCCTCGATTGGTAAAGACGGCGTGAAGACCCGGCAAGGCCGAGGGCGCGCCGGTCCACCGTTCGCGGATCGCGCCCCTTTGCGGCCAAATCAAGTTGAAGGCGGTTCAGCGCCCGCCCGACAGCCCCGCCGCAATCCGCTCCAGGGACGGCAACCCCGCGATGGGGCCGATGGCGGCGAGCGTCGGCGAGCCGGCGAGCATCGTCGCCGCCACCCGGCGCACGTCCTCGACCGTCACCGCATCGACCTTGGCGATCACCTCGGCGGCGGGGATCACCCGGCCCCAGGCGAGGATCTGGCGGGCGTTGCGCTCGATCCGCCCGCCCGGCGTCTCCAGCGCCGAGAGCAGCGAGACCTTCAATTGCGCCTTGGCGCGGGCGATCTCGGTCTCGTCGAGGTCGCGGGCGGCGCGGGTGGTGGCCTCCAGGGTCACGTCCACGAGTTCGGCCACGTCCGAGCCCGCCGTGCCCGCGCCGATGCCGAACAGGCCGCAATCGGAGAAGGGCCAGTGGAAGGCCTGGATCTCGTAGGCGAGGCCGCGCGTCTCGCGCACCTCGTGCCACAGGCGCGAGGTCAGGCCGCCGCCGAGCACCTGCGCGAACATGTGCAGGGCGTAATAGCCCTCGTCGCGGAAGGAGAGGCCGGGCAGGCCGATCACGAGGTTGGCCTGTTCGAGCTTGCGCTTCATCCGCCGCTCGCCGCCGCCGTAGCGGCCGGGCTCCATCGGCGGCGCCTCGACGGCCTTCATGCTCCCGAAATGCTGCTCGGCCGCCGCCACGATGGCCTCGTGCTCGACGCAGCCGGCGCCTGCCACCACGAGGCGGTCCGGGGTGTATTCGCGGGCGAGGTAGGCGCGGATGCCCGCCTCGTCGAAGCTCTGGATCGTCTCCGGCCGCCCGATGATCGGGCGCCCCACCGGCTGGCCGGGGAAGGCGGCCTCGGTGAAGGCGTCGTAGACCACGTCGTCCGGCGTATCCTCGATGGCCGCGTATTCCTGCAGGATCACGCCCTTCTCGCGGGCGAGTTCGCCCTCGTCGAAGGTGGCGCTCGTGAGGATGTCGCCGATCACGTCGAGGGCGAGGCCGGTATCCTCACCGAGCACGCGGGCGGTGTAGCTCGTCGTCTCGGTGGAGGTGGCGGCGTTGATCTCGCCGCCGACATTCTCGATCTCCTCGGCGATGCCCCGCGCCGTGCGCCGGGCGGTGCCCTTGAACGCCATGTGCTCGATGAGATGCGTCAGGCCGCTCTCGTCGGGGCGCTCGTGGCGGGAGCCCGCCCCGACCCAGACGCCAAGGCTCGCGGTCGCCACCCCCGGCATCGGCTCCGTCACCACGCTCACCCCGTTGGGCAGGCGGGTGACGCGGAGGGTCGGGGAGGCGGCGTGCGTCGAGAAATGCTGGTTCATCGGTGGCTCAGCCGCCCTTCGTGATGCGGGCGCGCTCACGGATGAGGCGCTCGATGGCTCCCTGGTCGTTGGCGACGCGGGTCAGGCGCTCGGGCCGGTCCATCAGGTCGGCGAGATGCGGGGGCAGGGCGGGGCGCCGGCCGCCCGTCGCCTTGGCGACCGCATCCGGGAACTTCGCCGGATGGGCGGTGGCCAGCGCCACGACCGGCGTCGCCGGGTCCTTCTCCAGCAAGCGCCGGCCCGCGTTCACGCCGATGGCGCTGTGAGGGTCGAGGGTCACGCCGGTGGCCGCGTGGCTGAAGGCGATCTCCTCCATCACGGCGCTCTCCGGCACCGCGTGGGCGTCGAACTCGCCGCGGATCGTGGCGAGCACCGCGTCGTCGAGGTGGAACCCGCCCGACTGTTTCAGCCCGGCCATGAGCCGCGACAGGCTCGACGCGTTCCGGCCCAGCGCCTCGAACAGCAGCCGCTCGAAATTCGAGGAGATCTGGATGTCCATGGAGGGCGAGGTGGTGGGCTCGACGCCGCGCAACTCGTAGGCGCCGTGCTCCAGGGTGCGCACGAGGATGTCGTTGGCGTTGGTGCCGATCATCAGGCGCTTGATCGGCAGGCCCATCTTCTTGGCGACCCAGCCGGCGAGGATGTCGCCGAAATTGCCGGTGGGCACCGCGAAGGAGACCTCGCGATGCGGGGCGCCGAGCGCCACGGCGCTGGTGAAGTAATAGACCACCTGCGCCGCGACGCGGGCCCAGTTGATGGAGTTCACGCCGGAGAGGCGGACCTCGTCGGCGAAATCGCCGTGCTGGAACAGGGCTTTGACGATGTTCTGGCAATCGTCGAACGTGCCGTCGATGGCGAGCGCGTGGACGTTCGGGGCGTCCACGGAGGTCATCTGCCGCCGCTGCACCTCCGAGACCCGCCCGTGCGGGTAGAGGATGAACACGTCGACCTGATCGAGCCCGCGGAACGCCTCGACGGCGGCGGAGCCGGTGTCGCCGGAGGTGGCGCCGACGATGGTCGCCCGGCTGCGGCGCTGGCGCAGGACGTGGTCCATCAGCCGGCCGAGCAGCTGCATCGCCACGTCCTTGAACGCGAGCGTCGGGCCGTGGAAGAGTTCCAGCAGGAACAGGTTGTCGTCGAGCTGGGTGATTGGGCAGATCGCCGGGTGCCGGAAGGTGGCGTAGGCGTCGTCGATCATCCGGTCGAGGTCGGCATCGGCGATCTCGCCGTCCACCAGCGGGCGCAGCACGCGCTTGGCGGCCTCGGCATAGGGCTTGCCGGCCAGCGCGGCGATCTCGTCGCGGCTGATTCGCGGCCAGGTCTGAGGCACGTAGAGGCCGCCATCGCGGGCCAATCCGGCGAGCAGCGCATCCGAGAACGAGAGCGGCGCGGCCTCGCCGCGGGTCGAGACGTGGAGCACAGGGGCCTCCGTGGGAAGGCGGTCCCTCTACACGATGCGGGCTTGCGTGTCGAAACCGGATCGCATGCGATCCCTCACGCGCTGATCCCCGGCGCCTTGATGAGGCGGCAGCCGGTGATGCGCCATTCGCCGTCGGGCTGGCGGTCCAGGGTGTACTCCGCCGTCCAGTCGGTGCCGTTCTCGTCCTGGATCGCCACCGTTTGGCTCACCGAGGTCTCGCCGACGTCGCGGGCGGTGCCGAAGACGAAGCTGCGGTGGCGGTAGACCGGCTGGTACTGGTTGCGCACCATCCCGAGGAACAGGTCCGGGTTCGGGAAGATGTCGCGGATCGCCGG
Organism: Methylobacterium litchii; assembly: GCF_038442315.1. Lineage (NCBI taxonomy): Bacteria > Pseudomonadati > Pseudomonadota > Alphaproteobacteria > Hyphomicrobiales > Methylobacteriaceae > Methylobacterium > Methylobacterium litchii. The sequence continues at coordinate 27,438 of NZ_JBBXMY010000012.1, forward strand.
AGCCGCCTGGGCATAGGCCGTCGAGGCGTCGTCCCGGCCGAAGGCCTCGGCCTGCCGGGTGATGACCGCGCGGGCCGCCGCCTGTTCCGCCTCGCCGGCCCACGCCTGGCACCCGAGGCATCCCAGAAGAAGGAAGAGGCAGGACAGGGCGCGCATGGCTGGTCACTCCGGTGGAGCAACCATGAATTGTAGGCGGCTGCGCGATCCCGGCAAGCGTCAGGCGGGGATCGTCATCGCCAGGGCCGCCAGCGGCAGGGCGACGACATCGACCGCCGCCGCCGCCACGGGGAGCATCGCCGGCCAGCGCCCGGCCTCCTCCCGCCGGGTGCGGGCGAAGGCGAGGACGAGCATCGGCACGAGGGGCAGGAGGTAGCGCCCCTGCGGGCCGTCGATCCGGTTCTCGCCGACATTCGTCCAGGTGAGGTATTGCGAGATCACCACCAGCCACAGGCAGGCGACGGCCGCCGCCGGCAGGATCAGCCGCTCGGCCCAAGGGGGCGGGGTGCCCTGCCGCAGCAGGACGAGCGGCACGAGCAGGGCCACGGCCCAGAGCCCGTAGAGGACGCCCGGCAGCGGCCTGTCGAGCCAGCCGAAGATGCCGATGGCACCCTTGTACAGGATGGTCAGGTGCTTGACCGTGCCGAGAAAATGCCCCGGCAGGGTCGCGAGCCGGGCGGGTCTTTCGAGCAGGACCTGCGCCTGCGCCTTCGGATCGGTGGCGGTGAAGGTCGCCGGGCGGGGGCCGGACCAGAGCGGACCGGCCTCGTAGGCGGCGCGGGGTACGGGCGTCGCGACATAGGCCGTCGCCGCCGCCGTCCAGAGGATGGCGGGCAGCACGGCGAGGAATGCCGCCGCGAGGCGCCGGGCGGCGTGGCGCATCCACTCGCCCCGGGGGGGCAGGGGCACCAGCAGCATGACGGCGAGCCCGGCATAGGGGGGCTTGGCCAGCACCACGAGGGCGAGGCTGAGGATTGCGCCGGACAGCCGCCAGCGGGCGCCCGCTCCGATGAGTGGCCGGGGCGTGAGCAGCGCGGCGGCGAGCGCCGCGAGGGCGATGATCGGGGCGTCCTGGTTGAACGAGGCCGCCAGCGACAGGGTCATCGGCAGGGCGAGGACGGCGAACAGGGCGACCCGCCCGCGATGGGCGAGCGCCAGGGCGGCGAGCGCGATCGCCAGGGTCGCCGTCGCGTTGCCGAGCCGCCCGAGATAGAAGCCGACCTCCGGCGCGAGGCCGAGGACGCGCGCGATGCCGAGCCCCGCCGCGCCGGGCAGGTAGAGGAAGGGCGGATAGGTGCCGACCGTATAGAGCGGCACGAAGATCCGGCCGCGCGCGTCGGGCTCGCTCTCAACCGCCGAGATGGCGCCGCCGAAATCCTTGGGCCGGGAGCGGCCGATCCGGTCCCAGACCGGGTCGAGGCGCACCCCCGCCGCTAGATGGGTCGAGCCGTCGGAATAGCGCACGCTCTCGCGGTGGCCGACCATGTCGCCCTGGATCAGCGCGGCGGCGCGGGCGAGGTGCGCGCCCTCGTCGGCGACCTCGCCCGGCGGGACGATCAGCGCGAGGGCGATGCAGACCGGGGCGCACAGGACCAGATAGGCGAGGCACCAGAAGCGCGGGCCGGAGGGCAGGCGCATCACGCGGGGATGTCCCCGTCCGGCAGGCTCTCCGGCGGGAGGGCGTCGCCGAGGATCCGGCGCAGGCGCAGCATCAGCAGCACGGTGGCGACCGCCCCCGCGCAGAGCATGCCGAGGCGCAGCCATTCCGCCGGCCCGGCGCCGGAGAGGAGATGGCCGCCCCCGCGCCCCAGCGCCCCGAGGGCGACGTAGGCGAACAGGGCCGGCAGGGCGGCGAGCGTCCCGAGGGCGTAGTCGCGTAGAGGGACCGCGCTCGCCCCGAGGGCGAGGCTCGTCGGCGCGAAGGGCATGATCGGCGAGAGCCGGATCAGGCAGACGAGCCGCCAGCCCTCGGCCTTGAGGGCGCCGTCGAGGGCGGCGAGCCGCCGTCCGCCGAACCGGGCGAGCGTCCGGGCGCCGAGCATCGTCCGCGCGAGGCCGAAGGTGATGAGCGCGCCCGTCATGGTGCCGAGGGCGGCGACGCAGAAGCCCTCGACCGGCCCGAGGAGCGCCCCCGCCGCGATGCCGACGCCGGAGGCCGGCACGATCCCCGAGGCGGCGACCAGCGCCTGCACCGCGAGGATGATCGCCGGCCCCGCCGGGCCGAGGCCCCGCAGCGAGGCGGTCAGCCGCTCGGCGGCGTCGGGGGCGAGAACACCCACCGCCAGCGGCGCGGCGGCGAGCCCCGCGAGCAGCGCGAGGCCGGCGAGGCGGCGGAGCGGGGGACGCCTCACGGACGCGCCTCCACGGGGGCGGGGGCGTCCGCGAAGAGCGGGTCCGCCTTCAGGCCGGCGTGGTGCAGACGGTAGGCGAGGCTCGTGCGCAGGACGCCGAGGCCGTAGATGCAGGAGCGCCGGAAGTTGATGGACGAGGCGTCGTCGAAATACCGCGTCGGGCAGGAGATCTCGCCGATGCGGAACTCCTGGTGCATGGCGAGCGCCAGCATCTCGTTGTCGAAGACGAAATCGTCCGAGCAGCGGTCGAGGGGCAGGGCTTCGAGCACCCTGCGGCTCCAGGCCCGGTAGCCCGAATGGTATTCGGAGAGCTTGTGGCCCATCAGCCAGTTCTGAACGAGGGTGAGCCCCCGGTTGGCGACGTACTTGTAGAGCGGCATCCCGCCCTTGAGCGCGCCGTTGCCGAGGATGCGCGAGGCCAGCACCGCATCGTACTCGCCGGAGACGATCATGGAGGCCATCGCGGTCACGAGGCGCGGGGCGTATTGGTAATCGGGGTGGAGCATCACCACCACGTCGGCGCCGCGATCCAGGGCGGTGCGGTAGCAGGTCTTCTGGTTGCCGCCGTAGCCGAGGTTCCTGGCGTGGCGCACCGTGTGGATGCCCAGCCGCTCGGCCACCGCCACCGTCGCGTCCCGGCTGGCGTCGTCGATGAGGATCACGTCATCGACGATGTCGAAGGGGATCTCGCGGTGGGTGCGTTCCAGGGTCGCCGCCGCGTTGTAGGCGGGCAGGACGACGGCGATTCGGTGTCCGTGGAGCATCGGCAGGGTCTTCGAACGGGTCAGGCCCGGAGGATCGCCGGGGCGATCTCGGGCAGGGCGGCGGCGAGGAGGCGGGCGGCGCGAAGCACCTCGCCGGCCTCGGTGACGGAGCGGCGGGCGAGCGCCTGCGCGAGGCGCAGGGGGATCTGCCCGCAGAAGGCGGCGGCGGTCAGGCCGAGGGCGGCGAGCCGTCCGTGGTGCTTGGCGGCATAGAGGATTTCGCTCCGCAGGATGTAGAACAGGCGCCGCGCCTTGGCCTGCCGGGTGGTGCCCTGGCCGAGATGGCGGGCGGCGGGGCCGGCGAGGTGGCGCACGGCGTAGCCCGCCTGCCGCGCCCGCAGGCACAGGTCGACATCCTCATAGTAGACGAAGAAGCGCTCGTCGAAGCCGCCGAGCGCAGCGAACAGGTCGCGCCGGATCATCAGGAAGGCGCCCATCACCTGATCGACGGCGCGGTCCTGCCCGTGGTCCCAGTCGCGCAGGAAATGCGGGGGCACGAGGCCGATCCGGTCGAGGGCGAAGGCCCGGCCGAGCATCGCGAGCGGGCGGGGGGCGCGGGCGCAGGAGCGGGCTGTCTGCCCGTCCGGTTCGACGAGCCGCGCGCCGACGATGCCCCATCCCGGCTCCCCGAGGAGCGCGGCGCGGGCGCGGGGCAAGGCGTCGGGCTCGACCCGCGCGTCGGGGTTCAGGAACAGGATCGCCGGGGCCGTGCCCGCCGCCGCGCCCTGGTTGCAGGCGCGGCCGAAGCCGAGATTGTCCGCGTTGCGGATCACCCGGAACGGGAAGGGCAGGGCGGGCAGGTGGTCGAGGGACGCGTCGGTGGAGGCGTTGTCCACCACGGTCACGGCGAGGCGGTCCGCGCCTTCCGAGGCGGCGAGCCCGGCAAGGCAATCGCGCAGCAGGGCGCCGCCGTTCCAGTTGACGATCACCACGTCGAGATCGCTCATCGCGGCAGATCCCTTGGCAAGTCTCTTGGTGGCCCAAGGCGGCCCATCAGCCCGTCCCGCGCCGCGCCCGCGAGGCGGCCGAGCACGGCGGGGCGCCAGCCGGAATCGGCCCAGTAGAGGAGGGCCTGGACGGGCAGGTAGAGCCCTTGAGCGAGCTTCCACGAGAGCGGCAGGTGCGGCAGGCGCCACGCGTAGACGCTGTTCCTGAGGTAGGTCGCCATGCGGAACAGGGGCTGGCGCGGCATCGTGAGACCCAGCCGCCGGATCGTCCCGCCGCCGACCCGGTGGGGCAGGCAGACGCTAGGGTCGCAATAGGTGCCGTGGCCGAGGCTCCAGGCGCGGAAGCACCATTCGAGCTCGACCCCGTCGATGAAGAAATCCGCCCGGAACGGGCCGGTGCGCGCGAAGGCGGCGAGGTCGAGGAGCGTGCCGGAGGTCGCCACGAACTGCACGGGGCTCAGGCCCGCCACGGCGGCCTCGCCGGCCCTCGCCGGGTAGGCAGGCGCCTTGTGGCCCGGCGCGGCCGAGGCGGTGGGGCCGACCACCGCCGGGGCGAAGCCCTGTGCCCGCAGGTGATCCCGACCGGCGAGCAGTGCCCCCGGCAGGGAGGGCGCGGCGGCGGCGTCCTGATCGAGGAGGTAGAGGCATTCCGCCCCCGCCGTCTGGGCCGCCGCCGCGAGACGGTTCAGGGCCTCCGCGATGCCGCGATTCGTGCCGTCGCCGAGGAGGGTGAAGCCCGCCCGCGCCAGCGCGTCCCGCGTCTCTCCGTCGAGGGGGGAGTTGGCATAGGCGAGCCGCGCCCCGAGACCGTCGGGCAGGCGCGAGGGCAGGGCCGCGACCTGGCCCGGCGTCGGGTGGAAGAGGGTGATCCCGGCGGCGATCCGCGCGAGCCCCGGCGCGGGGGCGGCGGTCGCCGTCTCCGGGTGCGGGGGCGGCATGGGCGGCTTCATCCGGACAAGCGATGTTCCAGGCTGGGCTGGTGACGATTCCAATGCGGTTTTCATGAGGCCGGCGCGGGGGCCGCCCGTCCCGACCCAATATGTGGGCAAAAATCCCACGCCATGGGGCGTGTCTAGAGATCGAGGGGCGCGTTGTCGATGACCTCCTTCATCACGAAGAAGGTCCGCAGCTGGCGGACCCCCGGCAGGCCGAGCAGGGTCGTGCTGTGCAGGCGGTTGAAATCCGCCATGTCCGAGACCCGGATCTTCAGGAAGTAATCGAAGTCGCCGGCCACGAGGTGGCAATCGAGGACGGTGGGAATCCCGCGCACGGCGGCCTCGAAGGCGGAGAAGGCTTCCGGGGTCGAGCGGTCGAGCACCACGCCGACGATGACGAGGGTGCCGCGCCCCACCCGCGCGGGGTCGATAAGCGCCCGCACCGCCCGCACCACGCCGCCGGCGAACAGCGCCTGGAGCCGGCGGTGGCAGGTGGCGGCGCTGGTGTTCACCCGCTTGGCGATCTCGGCATTGCCCATCCGCCCATCGGATTGGAGCAGGCGCAGGATCCTGAGATCGGTGCGGTCGAGCGCAGGCGGATCGGTGGATTCTTTCATTTTCGACGGCCGATGCGGAAGCTAAGGGCGGGAAGTGGTAATTTCGGGAAACCAGAAGCACATCGACAGAGCAAAATCGAGAGCACCTTCCGTTCGGCGTTTGCTACCTTGGCTGCGCGTCCAAGACCCGGAGACAGACCCGATGCTGGAAAAGTTCGAGCGCTATCCCCTTACCTTCGGCCCGACGCCGATCGAGCCGCTGAAGCGGCTCTCGGCCCATCTTGGGAACGAGGTCGAGATTTACGCCAAGCGCGAGGATTGCAATTCCGGCCTCGCCTATGGCGGCAACAAGCTGCGCAAGCTCGAATACATCGTGCCGGACGCGCTGAAGTCGGGCGCGGACACCCTGGTCTCCATCGGCGGCGTGCAGTCGAACCACACGCGGATGGTGGCGGCGGTGGCGGCGAAGATCGGCCTCAAGTGCCGGCTGATCCAGGAAGCCTGGGTGCCGCACGAGGACGCCGTGTACGACCGCGTCGGCAACATCCTCCTCTCCCGCCTGATGGGCGCGCAGGCCCAGCTCGTCGATGACGGGTTCGACATCGGCATCCGCGATTCGTGGAAGCGGGCGCTCGCCGAGGTCGAAGCCGAGGGCGGCAAGCCCTACGCGATCCCGGCCGGCGCCTCGGTGCACAAGTACGGTGGCCTCGGCTATGTCGGCTTCGCCGAGGAGGTCCGCGCCCAGGAGAAGGAGATGGGCGTGCGCTTCGACTACATCGTGGTCTGCACGGTGACGGGCTCGACCCATGCCGGCATGGTGGTCGGCTTCGGCGCGGACGGCCGCGCCCGTAACGTGATCGGCATCGACGCCTCCTGCACCCCGGCGCAGACCCGCGCCCAGGTGCTCGACATCGCCCGCAACACCGCCGAACTGATCGGCGCCGCCCGCGTCGAGGACGAGGACGTGGTCATCAAGGAAGACTACGCCTACCCGGTCTACGGCGTGCCCTCGAAAGAGACCGTGGAGGCGATCCGCCTCTCGGCCCGCCTCGAAGGCATGATCACCGACCCGGTCTACGAGGGGAAGTCGATGCAGGGCATGATCGACCTCATCCAGAAGGGCTTCTTCCCCAAGGGCTCGAAGGTGCTCTACGCCCATCTCGGCGGCGCCCCGGCGCTGAACGGCTACAGCTACACCTTCCGCAACGGCTGATTCCGGCGCATCCCGGCCTAGATCCCCCCTGTCATCGGACGGGATCGGAAGGGCCGGGAATGCACACACGCTGGCGGAGTGCCCTCGTCGTCGCCTGCGCCCTGGCCCTGCCGGGCCTCGCGCGGGGGGCCTCGGCCCCGGCGGTCGAGGGCCGGAACGGCATGGTCGTCTCGTCCCAGGCGCTGGCCTCGCAGGTCGGGGCGGACATCCTGGCGGCGGGGGGCAACGCCGTCGATGCGGCGGTGGCGGTGGCCTTCGCCGAGGCGGTGGTGAACCCCTGCTGCGGCAATCTCGGCGGCGGCGGCTTTCTGGTGCTGCACACGGCGGAAGGGCGCAGCCGCTTCGTCAACTTCCGCGAGAAGGCCCCCGGCGCCGCGAGCCGCGACATGTATCTCGGCGCGGACGGCAACCTCGTGCCGTTCTCGACCCTGCGCGGCTGGAAGGCGGCCGGCGTGCCGGGCACGGTGCTCGGCCTCACCACCGCGCTCTCCCGCTACGGCACGCTCCCCCTCGCCAAGATCATGGCCCCCGCCATCGCGCTCGCGAAGGACGGGTTCGTGCTGACGCGCGGCGACACCGATATCCTCGAGACCGGCACGAAGAAGTTCGAACGCGATCCGACGGTGGCCAAGATCTTCCTGCGGCCGGACGGGACGCCGTTCCGGCCGGGGGACCGGCTCGTCCAGGCCGACCTCGGCAAGACCCTCCAGGCCATCGCCGAGGGCGGGCAGGCGGCCTTCTACCAGGGTGAGATTCCCCGCGCCGTCGAGGCGGCCTCGTCGGCGGGGGGCGGGATCCTCACCGCGCGGGATTTCGCGGACTACACCGTCACCGACGACAGGCCGCTCTCGTGCACCTACCGGGGGGCGACGATCCTCTCGGCGCCGCCGCCCTCCTCGGGGGGCACGACGCTGTGCGAGACGCTGACGATCCTCGACGGCTACGACATCGCCGCCTCCGGCTTCAACTCGGCGCGGACGGTGCACCTGATGGTCGAGGCGATGCGGCGGGCCTATGCCGACCGCAACGCGACGCTCGGCGACCCCGCCTTCGTGGACAACCCCGTCGCGCGGCTGATCTCGCCCGACTACGCCCGCACCCTCCGGGAGGGGATCCGCCTCGACCGGGCGACGCCCTCGTCCGACATCCGCCCCGATCCGGCGCTGCAGCCGCCCCGCGAGCGGCCCGAGACCACGCATATCTCCGTCCTCGACCGGGCGGGCAACGCGGCCTCGCTGACCTACACGATCAACGGCTATTTCGGCTCCGGGGCGATGGCGCCGGGCACGGGCTTCTTCCTCAACAACGAGATGGACGACTTCACCACCAAGGTCGGGGTGCCGAACCTGTTCGGCCTCGTCCAGGGCAGCGCCAACGCCATCGCGCCGGGCAAGCGCCCGCTCTCCTCCATGGCGCCGACCATCGTCCTGCGGGAGGGCAAGCCGGTGATGGTGGTGGGCTCGCCCGGCGGCTCGCGGATCATCACGATCAACGCGCAGGCGATCATGAACATGCTCGATTTCCGGATGCAGCCGCAGGAGGCGGTCGACGCCCCGCGCATCCATCACCAATGGCTGCCGGACACGGTCTACGCGGAGCCCTTCGCCCTCTCGGCGGACACCCTCGCGATCCTCAAGGGCATGGGCCACAGCGTGCAGGTGCAGGTGCCGTGGGGGGCGCAGGAGCTCATCGCCACGAGCGGCGCGGTGCCGGCGGAGCCGAGCGCGCCATCCTCAGGCAACGACGCCTCGCGCACGCAATCCATGCGGCCGGGCCTGCTCTACGGCGCCAACGACAACCGCCGCCCGGCGGGGGCGGCGATCGGCGAGTGAGCCGGATTCAGTTGATGAGGCAGAAGCCCGCGCCCGTGCCGACCCGGCGCTCGGGCGGGCAGGAGGGTTTGGCCGGCGCGGCCTGGGCGGGCTGGACCGAGCCGGTCGTGCCGGGCTCGATGCCGCGTAGCCATGCGTCGAGGCGCGGACCCCGGGTCGAGACCACGCCCTCGGCGGTGCTCGCCAGGACCGGCGTCGCCAGCATGAGGCACGCGGTGGAGAATGCAGCGAGCCGCATCATCGAATCGTCCCCCCTCTTCCAACCTCGCGCCACGGGCGGCGCGGGTGCGGGGAACACCATCGCGACCGCCCGTAAACGCTTCACTTAGAAGAAGAGTTAACGCCTGCGCATTCCCGCAGGAGTTGAGTTCTCAGTAGCCGTCGTAGAAGCCGGCGGGGCCGTAGCCGCCGCCGTCGATTCCGCGCGGGTCGATGGCGACGGGGCGCCGGGCGGGCACGGCGTAGTAGACGGTGCGGGCGCCGGTCTGGTCGTCGTCGAACGATTCGACGCCGTATCCGGTGCCCCGGCCGCGCGCGATGGTGCGGGTGCGGGAGCCATTCTCGGCCATGGCGGCGCCCTCGCCCTCGATCCGCACCTGGGTGCGGTTCATGCCCTGCGCCTTCACGAGGGTGAACAGGGTCGCGGCGTTGCGCACCGACAGGCGCACGCAGCCGTGCGAGACCGCGCGGCCGAGGCTGCGGACGTGGTTCGTGCCGTGGATGGCGTGGCCCTGGTTTGTGAAGAACGTCGCGTAGGGCATCGGCGCGTCATCGAACTCCTTGGAGAAGTGCGTGCGCTCCATGCGGAACGGGCGGAAGCTCCCCGAGGGCGTGTCGTAGCCCGCCGCGCCGGTCGAGACCGGCCAGGAATAGCGCGGCGTGCCGTCGACGACGACGGACATGCGCTGGGCATCCTTGTCGACGGTGATGACCACGTCGGCGCGGGCCGGGGCGGCGCCGAGCGCGAGGAGCAGGCTGGTGAGAAGGGCGGCGGATCGGACGCGCATCGATGAATCCCTGACGCCACGTTGGCGGAAGACCGCGAGGCGTTCAGCCGAGCTACGCCTTTGGGGCTCTCCGGTTCCCGGTGCGCGTAGTAAGACTTCCGTGCGTTGTCGAGGGGCACGTAAGGGACCAAGGGTATGACCGGGAACGGGGTAGAGACGGTGGACGCGGCGGAGATCCTGGCGACGCTCGTCGCCTTCGACACGGTGAGCGACCGCTCGAACCTTCCGCTGATCGACTGGATCGAGGAGTTCGCCCGGCGCCACGGGGCGGCGGTGACGCGGGTGTCCGACGAGACCGGCACCAAGGCGGGGCTGTGGATCGGCCTCGGTCCCCTGGACCGGCCGGGCTACGTGCTCTCCGGCCACAGCGACGTGGTGCCCGCCGACGGCCAGCCCTGGAGCTCGGACCCGTTCCGGCTGCGGGAGGAGGGCGGCCGGCTCTACGGGCGCGGCACCTCGGACATGAAGGGGTTCCTGGCCGTGTGCCTCGCCCTGCTGCCGGAGATGGCGGCGGAGCCCCTGGCCGTGCCGCTGCACATCGCGGTCTCCTACGACGAGGAGGTCGGCTGCCTCGGGGTGCGGCCGCTCATCGCCCGGATGGGCGACCTATTCCCGAAGCCGCTCGGCTGCTTCGTGGGCGAGCCCACGGGGATGGAGGTCGTCCTCGGCCACAAGGGCAAGTCGGCGGCGCGGGTGACGTTCACCGGCCGCGCCTGCCATTCAGCCCTGGCGCCGCAGGGGGTCAACGCGGTGGAATACGCCGCGCGGTTCATCGAGCATGTCCGGCTGATGGCCGAGGGGCTGGCCCGCGAGGGCGCCCGCGATGGGCTCTACGACGTGCCCCACACCACCGCCCTGTCGAGCGTGGTGCGCGGCGGCTCGGCGCTCAACATCGTGCCCGATACCTGCAGCGTCGATTTCGAGGTGCGGGCCATCGGCGCCGACGATGCCGGCGCCCTCACGGCGGCGGCCGTCGCCTATGCCGAGGGGCACCTCGTTCCCCTCATGCGCGCCGCCGACCCCGCCTGCGGGATCGCGGTCGAGCCGCTCATCGCCTATCCCGGCCTCGACACCGCGCCGGAGGCGGCAATCGCGACGCTGGCCAAGCGCCTCGCCGGGCGGAACGCCCACGCCAAGGTCTCCTACGGGACGGAGGCCGGGCTGTTCGACGCCGCCGGGGTGCCGAGCGTGGTGATCGGCCCCGGCTCCATCGCCCGCGCCCACCGGGCGGACGAGTACGTCACCCGCGGCGAGCTCGACGCCTGCGCCGGCTTCCTCCGCCGCCTGATCGGTGAATGCCGCGGATAGGCGCCGCGCCGGGGCTGGATTTCCCGGCCGGAACGGTGCGTTGTGCCCCTCGACCGTGACAGCCGGGACAGGCCGATGAAGCTCCTCTACTCCCCCGCCTCACCCTATGCCCGCAAGGTGCTGGTGCTGGCCCACGAGACCGGCCAAGCCGGCGCGATCGAGGTCGTCACCGCCGGCACCTCGCCCGTGGCCGGCGCGCCCGACGTCTCGCCCCACAACCCGCTGGGCAAGGTGCCGGCGCTGATCCTCGCAGACGGCACCTGCCTGTTCGACAGCCGGGTGATCTGCGAATACCTCGACATGCGCTCCGAGGGCGCGCACCTCTTCCCCGAGGGCGCCGAGCGCTGGGACGCCCTGACCCGGCAGGCCCTCGCGGACGGGATGCTCGATGCGGCGCTCATCACCCGCTACGAGCGCGTGATGCGCCCCGAGCCCCTGCGCTGGCAGGATTGGGATGCCGGCCAGATCGCCAAGATCGTGGCGGGGCTCGACCGGATCGAGACTTTCGTCGCCGACATGCCGGTGCTCGACATCGGCACGATCGCCATCGCCTGCGCCCTCGGCTACCTCGATTTCCGCTTCCCCGACCTCGCGTGGCGCGACGGCCGCCCCGCGACGGCGGCGTGGTACGCGGTGTTCGAGGGCCGCCCGTCGATGACGGCGACGGTGCCGCCGCAGGGCTGAGGCTCAGCGCGGCGAGGCGGTCTCGTACGGGTGCGAGGAGGCGAGCGGGTCGGCGAAGAAGTTCTCCACCGTGCTCGCCCCCGTGCCGAAGGTGATGAGCAGGAAGCCCCCGGCGAGCGCGAAGTTCTTTAGGAAGTCCCAGAACAGCTCGCGGCCCTTGCCGCCGGACCAGAAGTCCCCCGGCGCCCAGAACTGCTTCCACAGGAGGGCCGTGACGCCGCAATAGCCGGCCATCACAAAGGCGGCGGCGCGGTCGAACGCCCCCGTCAGGATGCAGGCCGACATGCCGATCTCGACGGTGAGCCCGACGAGGATGAGCACCACGGCCGGGGCGGTGGCATGCACCGCCTGCTTCGCCTGACCGACCGCGCCCTTGAAGTTCACGATCTTGTCGAGGGCGCTGAAGGGCAGGAACAGCAGGACGAGGAGCAGGCGGGTGCCGAAGGCGATGGCGAGGCTCAGGGCTGGCATCCGGTCGTGGGCTCCATGACGGCGTCGTGGGGGCAGGTGTGACAGGCGCCGCCGATTGCAAGGAAGTCGGGCGCGATGCCCCGAAAACGGGCTTGGGTGGACGGGGTCGCCTGCGCTAATGTCGCAGGGCCCATTACGACGATGCGGGAGAGACCGGGACGGCCCGACAGAGGCCGCCCGGCGCCGACGGAGCAACCGCCCCGGAAACTCTCAGGCACCAGAACCGTGTCGTCGGGGCAATCTGGAGAGCGGTGCGGCGGATTCGTCCGCTGGCACCCGCCGAAGGGGACGTCCGTGCTCACCGCCCTGCCAAGGCGGCGCCGGATCAAACTCTCAGGCACCGGGACAGATGGGGCGCGACCGGCCGGCTTCACTCGAATCCGGTCCCATGCGTCCCCTTGGCCCGGAGTCCCAAACCCATGACCCATGTCGCCGTGATCGGCGCCGGCATCACCGGCGTGACGACAGCCTATGCCCTCGCCACGCGGGGGTATCGCGTCACCGTCCTCGACCGCAACCGCTACGCCGCGATGGAGACCTCCTTCGCCAATGGCGGCCAGCTCTCGGCCTGCAATGCCGAGGTGTGGAACAAGGTCTCGACGGTGATCCAGGGCCTGCGCTGGATGACCCGCCGTGACGCGCCGCTGCTGATGAACCCGGCCCCGTCCTGGCACAAGCTGTCGTGGATGGCCGAGTTCGTCCGCGAGATCGCCCATTACCGGGCGAACACCGTCGAGACGGTGCGGCTCGCGATCAAGGCGCGGGAGGCCCTGTTCGCCATGGCCCGCGCCGAGGGGATCGACTTCGACCTGAAGACCCGCGGCATCCTGCATTTCTACCGGGACGAGGCCGCCTTCCGGAAGGCGGAAAGCGTGAACACCCTGCTCCGCGAGGGCGGGCTGGAGCGCCATGCCGTCACGTCCGACGAGATCCGCGCCATCGAGCCGACGCTGGCGGGCTCGTATTACGGCGGGTTCTTCACCCCCTCCGACGCCACGGGCGACATCCACAAGTTCACGCGGGGTCTCGCCGCCGCCTGCGCCCGCAGGGGCGTGCGCTTCGTCCACGACGCCGCCGTCGCCTCGATCGAGCCGGGCGGGGAGGGGGGCCACGTCGTCGGCTGGCGGGAAGCCGGAAGGGGCGAGGCCCAAGAGGAGAGTTTCGACGCGGTGGTGATCTGCGCCGGCACGGCGAGCCGCCATTTCGCGGCGATGCTGGGCGACCGGGTGAACATCTACCCCGTGAAGGGCTACTCGATCACCGTGAACCTCTACACGCCGGAGGCTCAGGCGGCGGCGCCGCAGGTGAGCATCCTCGACGAGGCCACGAAGATCGTCACCAGCCGGCTCGGCGAGGACCGCTTCCGCGTGGCCGGCACCGCCGAGTTCAACGGCTTCAACCGCGACATCCGCCACGACCGCATCCAGCCCCTGGTGGATTGGACCCGCGAGCAGTTCCCCGGAATCGCCACCGACCGGGTGATCGCCTGGAGCGGCCTGCGGCCGATGCTGCCGAACATGCTGCCGAAGGTCGGGCGCGGGCGCCGGGCGGGGGTGTTCTACAACACCGGCCACGGCCATCTCGGCTGGACCCTCTCGGGCGCCACCGCCGAACTCGTGGCCGAGGCCGTCGCGGCCGAGCACGAGCCCGGCACGGCGGGCCTGCGCCTCGCGGCGTGAGGCACCCCGCAGCGCGCGTTGAATTTTGAATAAAGTTCACGCCGCGCTACGATCATCCGAGAGAGGCTCGACCATGACGATGCCCGCCTATGTCGATCCCATCGACGGGACGACCTACCCGATCGACACGCCCCGCTGGCGCTCCGAGGCGGGTCGACCGCTGATGATCACCGACCTGCCGGGCATCGGGCGGGACGGGATCGACACCGCCGCGCGCTCGCTCTGGCGCTATGCCGGCGCCCTGCCGGTGGCGGTCTCCGACCCGATCAGCCTGGGCGAGGGCTGCACGCCCCTCGTCCGCCGGCCCTGGCGGGGCGGGCACGCCCATTTCAAGCTCGAATGGTTCGCGCCCTCGGGCAGCTTCAAGGACCGGGGCGCCTCGGTGATGCTCTCGATCCTGCGGCAGCAGGGGATCGACGCGGTGCTGGAGGATTCCTCCGGCAACGGCGGCGCGGCGGTGGCAACCTATGCGGCCGCCGCCGGGATGCGGGCCAAGATCCTCGTACCCGCCTCGACCTCGCCGGCCAAGACCGTGCAGATGCGCGCGGCCGGCGCCGATATCGAACTGATCCCCGGCACCCGGCAGGATACCGCCGACGCGGCCGTCGCCCAGGCCGAGTCGATCTTCTACGCCAGCCACAACTGGCAGGCGCATTTCCTTCAGGGCACCAAGACGCTCGCCTACGAATTGTGGGAGGATCTGGGCTTCCGCGCGCCGGATTGCGTCATCATCCCCTGTGGGGCGGGCAGCAACATCCTCGGCTGCGATATCGGCTTTGGCGAATTGCTGCGCCGGGGCGAGATCGCCCGCCTGCCGCGCCTCTACGCGGTGCAGCCGGCCCATTGCGCGCCGCTCCATGCCGGCTTCGCGGCGGGAGCGGAGGACGCCCTGCCCATCGACCCGCGCCCGACGCTCGCCGAGGGCGCCTCCATCGCCCGGCCGGTGCGCGGGCGGGAGGTGCTGGCGGCCCTGCGGCGCTCCGGCGGCGGCACCGTCGCGGTGTCCGAGGCGGCCATCGAGGCGGCGCTGCATGAGCTGGCCCGGTCGGGCCTCTATGTCGAGCCGACCTGCGCCACGGCGGCGGCGGCGCTGAGCGACCTGACCGGACGCGGCGCCATCCGCGCCGACGAAACGAGCGTCGTCGTCCTCACCGGCACCGGCATCAAGGCCACGCCCCGCATCGCCGACCTGCTCGACGCCCGAGCCTGAGACACAACAACAAAGGAGGAACCCCATGGCCAACACGCTCCCCGCCGCCATCGGCATGCCGGTCGATGAGGTCGACACCCCCTGCCTCGTGGTCGATCTCGACGCCTTCGAGCGCAACGTCGAGAAGCTCGGCCGCTACATGAAGGAGAAGGGCCTGCGCCACCGGGCGCACGCCAAGACGCACAAGTCCTCCGACATCGCGATGATCCAGATCGAGCGGGGCGGGGCCTGCGGCGTGTGCTGCCAGAAGGTCAGCGAGGCCGAGGCCCTTGTGAGCGCGGGCATCCGCGACGTGCTGGTCTCGAACCAGGTCGTCGCGCCCAAGAAGATCGAGCGGCTGGCGGCTTTGGCCACCCGCGCCCGGGTGCTGGTCTGCGTCGACGACCTCGGCAACGTCGACGACCTCTCAGCGGCGGCGGTGAAGGTCGGCGTCACCCTCGAATGCCTCGTGGAGATCGATGTCGGCGCGGGCCGCTGCGGCGTCGCGCCGGGCGAGCCGGCGGTCGCCATCGCCCGCCGCATCGCCGACCGGCCAGGCCTGACATTCGCCGGGCTCCAGGCCTACCAGGGCAAGGCTCAGCATGTGCGCGACCACGACGAGCGCCGGGACCTGATCCAGAAGGCCATCGACGACACGAAGCGCACCATCGATCTCCTGAAGGCCGAGGGCCTGTCCTGCGCCATCGTCGCGGGGGCGGGCACCGGCAGCTTCGAGATGGAGGGGGCGAGCGGCGTCTACAACGAGCTGCAATGCGGCTCCTACGTCTTCATGGACGCCGATTACCAGCGCGTCCGCGATGCCGGCGACAAGCCGATCTCGGAGTTCGAGAACAGCCTGTTCATCCTCACCTCGGTGATGAGCAAGGCGAAGGCAGACGTCGCGATCTGCGATGCCGGCCTCAAGGCGCAGAGCGTCGACAGCGGGATGCCGATCGTGTTCGGCCGCAGCGACGTCGAGTACCTGAAGGCCTCCGACGAGCACGGGGTGATCGCCGATCCCGGCAACGTGCTCCGGCTCAACGACCGGCTGCGCCTGATCCCCGGCCATTGCGACCCGACCGTCAACGTCCACGACTGGCTGGTGGGCGTCCGCAACGGCCGCGTCGAGGCCCTGTGGCCGGTTACGGCGCGGGGGGCGCTCCTGTAGGGGCGGCACGCCGCGAACTTTTAGGGTGAATCGCCGGGGCGGCCGGCTTATGTACGCACTCCGTTCCCGAGAGCGCGCCGCCGGTCGCGGCGGTGTGCTCCCGGTCCCTTCCGCCCCCTGGGATGCCCCGCCGCAGCATGCTCGCGCAGCTCGCGATCCGCGACATCGTTCTGATCGACAAGCTCGAACTCAATTTCCGCGAAGGGCTCAGCGTCCTCACGGGTGAGACGGGCGCGGGGAAGTCGATCCTGCTCGACGCCTTCGCCCTGGCCCTCGGCGGCCGCGGCGACGGCCGCCTCGTGCGCTCCGGCGAATCGCAGGGCGGCGTGACGGCGGTGTTCGACGTGCCCCTCGACCACCCGGCGAGGCGCATTGCCGCCGAGGCCGAACTCGACACCGAGGGCGACCTGATCCTGCGCCGCACGCAGATGGCGGACGGGCGCACCCGCGCCTTCGTCAACGATCAGGCGGTGGGCGTGCAGGTGCTGCGGGCCATCGGCGCAGCCCTGGTGGAGATCCACGGCCAGCACGACGACCGGGCGCTGGCCGATCCCGCCTCGCACCGGGCGATCCTCGACGCCTTCGGCGGGCTCCAGCCGCAGGCGGCCAAGGTCGGCACCGCCGCCCGCGCCCTGCGCGCCGCCCGCACCGCCTTCAGCGAGCACAAGGAGCGGGTCGAGACCGCCCGGCGCGAGGCCGACTTCCTCCGGCACGCCGTCGAGGAACTCGGCGAACTGAACCCGCTGCCGGGGGAGGAGGCGAGCCTCGCCGAGCGCCGCACGGTGATGCAGCAATCGGAAAAGATCGCCCGCGAACTCAACGAGGCGCTGGACGCGGCCGGAGGGCCGCATTCGGGCGTGCCGCACCTCTCGGCCGCCCTGCGCAAGCTGGAACGCCGGGCGGCGCTGCTGCCGGCCCTGGTCGAGCCCTGCGTCAACGCCCTCGACGCGGCCCTCGTCGCCCTCGACGAGGCGCGGGCCGCCATCGAGAACGCGGTGGCCGAGGCGGAATTCGATCCGCGCGAACTCGAACGCGTCGAGGAACGGCTGTTCGCCCTGCGCGCGGCGGCGCGGAAGTACAACGTCGCCGCCGACGACCTCGCCGACCTCGCCGGGCGCTTCGCCGCCGACGTCGCCGCCATCGACGCGGGCGAGGCCGAACTCGCCACCCTCGAAGCCGCGCAGGGGAAGGCGGAGGCCGCCTATGCCGCCGCCGCCGAGACCCTGAGCGCCGGCCGCAGGAAGGCGGCGCGCAAGCTCGACGCGGCGGTGCAGGCCGAACTGCCGCCCCTCAAGCTGGAACGCGCCCGGTTCATCACCGAGATCGCGACCGACCCCGCCTCCCGCGACGCCGCCGGCATCGACCGGGTGGAGTTCTGGGCGCAGACCAACCCCGGCACGAAGCCCGGCCCGATGATGCGCGTCGCCTCGGGGGGCGAGCTGTCCCGCTTCATGCTGGCTTTGAAGGTGGTGCTCGCCGACAAGGGCTCGGCCCCGACCCTGATCTTCGACGAGATCGACACGGGGGTCGGCGGCGCGGTGGCCGACGCCATCGGCCTGCGCCTCTCGCGGCTTGCCGACACGGTGCAGGTCATTGCCGTCACCCACGCGCCGCAGGTCGCCGCGCGGGCGGCCACGCACCTCCTGATCGCCAAGGCGCCGGTGAAGGGCGCGGGGCGGGTGGCGACCCGCGTCTCGACCCTGCCGGTGGAAGACCGCCGCGAGGAGATCGCCCGGATGCTCGCCGGCGCCACGGTGACGGACGAGGCCCGCGCCGCCGCCGCCCGATTGTTACTGGGTGTCTGAACCGGACAGTATTGTCGCAGGTTCCGCCGCAAGCTTAACGATAGGTTGACGGTAACGCGTAGTTAACCAAGTTAGTGGAGTGTCGCCATCGCTCGTCCCGTCATCGTCGGTCGAGCCGGTTTTCGGTATCGGAGAGGACCATGAGCCGGACTGCTGCCATGGCAGGAACACGCATCGCGTCCGCGAAGCCGGGGAATGGCGTCGATACCGGCCATCTCGGCCAGAGCCTGCGCCGCGTCTACGAAGACAGCATCGACACGCAGCCGATCCCCGATTCGCAGATCGATCTGCTCTTGCGCCTGCGCCACAAGGAGCGCGACCGCCGTCAGGCCCTCTGACGCGCGCTCACCACCGCCGGGCGCCGGGCTGGCGCCCGTACTCCGCCGCCCTGATCCGCGTGAGCACCCGGTCCAGGCTGAGGAGCAGGTCCGCCTCCTCGCGCGCGGCCTCGCCGGCCTCGGCCGCGTCCCGCGCCACCCGCTGCCGCGTCTGGCAGAGGGACAGCGCCCGCTCCAACGCCTCGCGCTCCTCGTGAAGCTCACGCCAGGCCGCGTCCGGATCGTCGCCCTCCCTCGCAGGCCCTGTCACCACGTCCACGATCCCTTCGGCCCCATCGCCCGGTGCCTCCGGGCAACGGATCGATGCGACATCAACGCAGCCGGCCGCCATCCCGTGCCATCGCCTTGGAGGAAGGTCTCCGAGGCTCCGTTGCTGATTTGTGTCCGGGCCGGATCGATTCGAGAAATCAGGTTCTTACCGCAGCGCAAAAGGGTGTGCGCGCCGGGGTTGTCATAGCCCTGTCATACGACCGGCGTACCGCCCCGAGCGCCGGCCGGACCCTTCCGTGCCCCTTGGATCTGCGCCGTATCGCCCCGGGGCCCGGCGGCGCAGCCGACCGAGACGGAGACACCCTTGAGACCCTTCGCTTACGCGCTCGCCCTCGGCCTCGCGACGGCCCAGCTCGCCTCCGCGGCGCTCGCCGCCGACATCACGGGAGCGGGGGCCACCTTCCCCTTCCCGGTCTATTCCAAGTGGGCGGAAGCCTACCGCAAGGAGACCGGCACCGGCTTGAACTACCAGTCGATCGGCTCCGGCGGCGGCATCAAGCAGATCCAGGCCAAGACCGTCGATTTCGGCGCCACCGACGCTCCCCTGAAGGGTGAGCAGCTCGCCAAGGACGGCCTCATCCAGTTCCCGACCGTGATGGGCGGCGTCGTCACCGTGGTGAACATCCCCGGCATCGAGGCCGGCAAGCTGAAGCTGACCGGCGAACTCATCGCCGACATCTACGCCGGCAAGATCGCCAAGTGGTCGGACCCGCGCATCGCCAAGCTGAACGAGGGCGTGAAGCTCCCCGACGCGAACGTGACGCCGGTCTACCGGTCCGACGCCTCGGGCACGACGAACATCTTCACGACCTACCTCTCCCAGGCCTCCGAGGCGTGGAAGAAGGAATACGGCGCCGCCACGACGATCTCCTGGCCCGTGGGCCAGGGTGGCAAGGGCAACGAGGGCGTGACCGCCACCGTGAAGCAGGTCCCGAACTCGATCGGCTACGTCGAATCGGCCTACGCCAAACAGAACAAGCTGGCCTACACGCTCATCCAGAACAAGGACGGCAAGTTCCCCGAGCCGACCGACAAGGCGTTCCAGGCGGCCGCCGCCAGCGCCGACTGGAAGGCCGCTCCGGGCTTCGGCATCTCGCTCACCAACCAGGCGGGTGCGGATGCGTGGCCGATCACCGCCGCGACCTTCATCCTCGTCTACAAGGAGCCGGCCGACTCGGCGAAGGCCGCCGACGTGCTGAAGTTCTTCGACTGGTCGTACAAGAACGGCGACAAGCTCGCCTCGGACCTCGACTACGTCCCGCTGCCGGACAACGTCGTCGCCCTGATCCACGACGAGTGGAAGACCATCAAGGGCAAGGACGGCAAGCCCGTCTTCGGCATGTGATCCTGGGACTTTAGATCCCGCGCGGGGAGGGGGCTTCGGGCCCCCTCCCTCGCATCGCGGGTGCCGCCACGATAGAAGTCCGTCCATTCCAGAGAATCGCGGATGCCCGCCTTGTCGCAGTCCATCGCCATCGCCGAGACGCGCTCCACCCCGCGCCGGGGTCCGAGCCGTGGGCTCGATGCGGTGTTCCGTACCTGCTCCTACGCCGCCGCCCTGCTCGTGCTGCTGGTGCTGGCCGGCATCCTCGGCTCGATCCTCTACGGCGGCTGGCCCGCCTTCCGCGAATTCGGCTTCGGCTTCCTCACCTCCAGCGCCTGGAACATCGGCACCGAGCAATACGGCGCCCTGGTCGCGGTGATCGGCACCCTCGCCTCAGCGGTGATCGCGCTGCTGATCGGCGTGCCGGTCTCGCTGGGCATCGCGATCTTCCTGACGCAGCTCTGCCCCGGCTGGGCGCGCAAGCCCGTCGCCATGACGATCGAACTGCTCGCCGCCGTGCCGAGCATCATCTACGGCATGTGGGGCCTGTTCATCTTCGCCCCGATCTTCGCGCGCTTCGTGCAGATCCCCCTCTCGAACCTCGTCGAGGGGCTCCCGGTGGTCGGCACGCTGCTCTATGCGCGGGTGCCCTCGGGCGTCGGCATCTTCACCGCCGGCATCATCCTGGCGATCATGATCGTGCCGTTCATCGCCTCGATCGCCCGGGACATGCTGGACCAGATCCCCACGGTCCTGCGCGAGAGCGCCTACGGCATCGGCTGCACCACCTGGGAGGTGGTGCGCCACGTCCTCGTGCCGCAGGCCGCCGTGTCGATCATCGGCGCGATCATGCTGGGCCTCGGCCGGGCGCTGGGCGAGACGATGGCGGTGACCTTCGTGGTCGGCAACGCCAACCGGCTCTCGGCCTCGATCTTCGACCCGTCCTCGACCATCGCCTCGCGGATCGCCAACGAGTTCAACGAGGCGGACGGCCTGCAACTGAACGCCCTGATGGCGCTCGGCTGCATCCTGTTCGTCATCACCTTCATCGTGCTGATCGTCGCGCGGCTGCTGACCCGCCGCGTCCGGGCCGCCTGAGGAGCCGATCCCGATGGATGCCACGAACCCCTTGGTGACGACCCCGTCCCCCCTCCGCGCCAGCCGCGTCCGCCCCGGTCGCCGGGTGGCGGACCGGGCCCTGCGCATCTCCTGCCTCGTCGCGACGGTGGTCGGCGCGGTGGTGCTCGGCTCGATCCTCCTGATGCTCATCGTCGAGGGCATCCGGGGCCTCAGCCCGACCCTGTTCACGCAGCCGACCCCCGGCCCCGGCTCGGAAGGCGGCGGCATTGCCAACGCCATCCTCGGCAGCCTCGTGCTGACGACGATCGGCATCGTCGTGGCGACCCCGGTCGGCGTGATGGCGGGCACCTACCTCGCCGAATACGGGCGGGGCTCGAAGCTCGCGGACATCATCCGCTTCCTCAACGACGTGCTGCTCTCGGCGCCGTCGATCCTGATCGGCCTGTTCGTCTACACCCTGATGGTGCGGCCGATGGGGACCTATTCCGGCTGGGCCGGCGGCGTCGCTCTGGCGATCATCGCCGTCCCGGTGATCGTGCGCACCACGGAGGACATGCTGCGGCTCGTGCCCGGCACCCTGCGCGAGGCCGGCGCGGCGCTCGGTGCCCCGGCGTCCAAGGTCATCACCTCGGTGACGTGGCGGGCCGCCTCCTCCGGCATCGTGACGGGCATCATCCTGGCGCTGGCCCGCATCGCGGGCGAGACCGCGCCGCTGCTCTTCACGGCGCTCAACAACAATTCCTGGTTCTCCCCCAACCTGATGGGCGGCGTCGCGAACCTTCCTGTGATGATCTACCAGTTCGCCCTCTCGCCCTATCCGAACTGGCAGGGGCTCGCCTGGGCCGGCGCCCTGCTGATCACCACGACCATCCTGGCCCTGTCGATCATCGCCCGCCTGGTGATCAAGCCGCAGAACGCCCGCTGAGGGCGTGACGTCCGAACCCATCACGAGGACATGACGATGAACGCCGCCTCCGCGCTGCCGACCGGGGACCTCAGCCGTGGCAACGCCGCCACCGACCGGGCCGTCCGCATCGCCGTCAAGAACCTCAACTTCTATTATGGGTCGTTCCACGGCCTGAAGAGCGTCAACCTCAACTTCTACGACCGGAAGGTCACGGCGCTGATCGGCCCCTCGGGCTGCGGGAAGTCGACCCTGCTGCGCTGCTTCAACCGCATCTACAGCCTCTACCCGGAGCAGCGCGCCGAGGGTGAGATCCTCCTCGACGGGCGCAACGTTCTCGATTCGAACGTCGACCTGAACGAGTTGCGCTCGCGCATCGGCATGGTGTTCCAGAAGCCGACGCCCTTCCCGATGTCGATCTACGACAACGTCGCCTTCGGCCTGCGCCTCTACGAGAAGCTGCCCAAGGCGGACCTCGACGTCCGCGTCGAGGAATCGCTGCGCAAGTCCGCCCTGTGGGACGAGGTGAAGGACAAGCTCAAGCAGCCCGGCACCGGCCTCTCCGGCGGCCAGCAGCAGCGCCTCTGCATCGCCCGCACCGTGGCCCAGAAGCCAGAGGTGATCCTGTTCGACGAGCCGACCTCGGCCCTCGACCCGATCTCCACGGGCCGCATCGAGGAGCTGATGGAGCAGCTGCGCGACGAGTTCACCATCGTGATCGTCACGCACAACATGCAGCAGGCCGCCCGCATCTCGCAGTACACGGCGTTCATGTATCTCGGCGAGCTGGTCGAGTTCGGCCAGACCGACAAGATCTTCATGAACCCGAACGAGCGCAAGACGCAGGACTACATCACCGGCCGCTTCGGCTGAGCCACCGACCACGAACCGCAGAGGTCTCGCCATGCCCGGCCACATCGTCACGTCCTACGACACGGACTTGGAAGACCTGCGCCGCTCGATCTCCGAGATGGGCGGCGTCGCGGAGAAGATGACCGGCGAGGCGACCCTCGCCCTCGCCCGGCAGGACGAGGCCCTGGCCCAGACCGTCATCATCGCCGACAAGCGCCTCGACACGCTCCAGCGCGAGATCGAGGAGAAGGCCGTCCTTCTCATCGCCCGGCGCCAGCCGCTCGCGGTGGACCTGCGCGAGACCATCTCCGCGATCCGCGTCTCCGGCGATCTGGAGCGGATCGGCGACCTCGCCAAGAACGTCGCCAAGCGCGTCACGGCCATCGCCGACCAATCGCCGGCGCAGAAGATCGTGCTCGGCGTGCGCCACATGAGCGACCTCGCCGAGGGGCAGCTCAAGGACGTGCTCGACGCCTATGCCAGCCGCGACACCAAGGCGGCGCATGACGTGTGGGAGCGCGACGGCGAGATCGACGCCCTCTACAATTCGCTGTTCCGCGAACTCCTGACCTACATGATGGAAGACCCGCGCAACATCTCGTTCTGCACACACCTGCTGTTCTGCGCCAAGAACGTCGAGCGGATCGGCGATCACACCACCAACATCGCCGAGACGATCCATTACCTCGCCACGGGCGAGATCTTCATGGGCGACCGGCCGAAGAACGACGCCTCGAACTACGCGACCGTCACCCCCGGCGCGTGAACCATCGCCGTCATCGCCTCCCCGGCGGTGACGGCTTCGGCGTATCAGTGTTGCCCGCCACCCTCGGTCGAGCCCGGCCGGGGGGAACGGGCGTGGAATGGACTCCCGAGCATGCGTGTCCTGATCGTCGAGGACGAAGAGGCGCTCACCACCCTCCTGCGGTACAACCTCGAAGCGGAGGGCTTCAGCGTCGATGCCGCCGCGCGCGGGGACGACGCGGAACTGCTCCTCGCCGAGCGCACCCCGGACCTCGTCCTTCTGGATTGGATGCTGCCGGGCCTGTCCGGCATCGAACTGTGCCGCCGCATCCGCGCCCGCCGCGAGACCGAGCGCATGCCGGTCATCATGCTCACCGCCCGGGGCGAGGAGGGGGACCGCGTGCGCGGCCTAGGCACGGGGGCGGACGACTACATCGTCAAGCCGTTCTCCGTGCCGGAACTGCTCGCCCGCGTCCGCGCGCTGCTGCGCCGGGCCAAGCCCGCCCATGTGGCCGACCGGCTGGCGGCAGGGGACATCGAGCTCGACCGCACCGGCCACCGGGTCCGGCGCGGCGGCCAGGAGCTGCATCTCGGGCCGACCGAGTTCCGCCTGCTGGAATTCCTGATGCTCAGCCCCGGCCGGGTCTTCTCCCGCGAGCAATTGCTCGACGGGGTCTGGGGGCACGACGTCTACATCGACGAGCGCACCGTGGACGTGCATGTCGGCCGCCTGCGCAAGGCGCTGAACGGCCCGCGTCAGGCTGATCCGATCCGCACCGTGCGCGGCTCGGGCTACGCCTTCGACGAGACCTTCTCGCTGGAGCCGTGAGAGGTCAGCGCGCCTCGGCCGTGCGGTCGGGGATCGCGGCCAGCGCCTCCAGCACCGTGCCCTCGGTGAGGATCTGCGGCAGGATCGTGGGGTCGCCGCCGCCCGCGTAGAGCAGGTAGAGCGGCACGCCGCTGCGCCCGTGTCGCTCCAGCAGGCGGGTGATCTCGGGGTTCTGGTTGGTCCAGTCGCCCTTCAGGTAGGTCACGCCCTTCGCCCGCATCGCCGCCTGCACGGACGGCCGCGACAGCGAGGTGGTCTCGTTGACGGCGCAGGTGATGCACCACGCCGCCGTCAGGTTCACGAAGACCGGCCGGCGCGCATCCCGCAGGGTGTCGAGGCGGGCTTGGCTGTAGGGCTCGGTGCCCTCGGCGGCGGCCTGCGCCGCCGGCATGGCCCGCTGCTGCGCCAGCCCGAAGCCGAGCGTCACCACGGCGATGATCGCGAGACCCGCGAGGCCCTGGAAGATGCGTTCCCCGAGGGCCGTCGCGCCCCGGCTGCGCTCCCAGGCCCAGGCGGCGAAGCCCACCAGCACCACGCCGATCAGGGCCGCGAACAGCCCCCGCGCATCAACCTGCTGCGCCAGCACCCAGATCAGCCACGCCGCCGTGGCGTAGACCGGGAAGGCCAGGGCCTGCTTCAGCGTCTCCATCCACGCGCCGGGGCGCGGCAGCACCCGCACGGCGCCGGGCCACAGGGTGAGGGCCAGGAAGGGCAGGGAGAGGCCGAGCCCCAGGGCCGCGAACACGGCCAGCGCTATGGCCGGCCCCTGCGTCAGGGCGAAACCCACCGCCGCGCCCATGAACGGCGCGGTGCAGGGGGTGGCGACGAGGGTCGCGAGGACGCCCGTGAAGAACGAGCCCGGCAGCCCCGAACGCCGCGCGAGGCCGTCGCCGAGGCCGGCGAAGCGTCCGCCGAGGCTGAACACCCCCGACAGGCTCAGGCCCACCGCGACGAGGAGATAGGCGAGCCCCGCCACGACCGGCGGCGATTGCAATTGGAAGCCCCAGCCGAGGCTCGCCCCGCCGCCCTTCAGGGCGATCAGCAGGCCGGCGAGGGCGAGGAAGCTCGCCAGCACGCCGGCCGTGTAGGCGAGGCCGTGCAGGCGCACGCGGGTCCGGCTCTCGCCCGATTGGCGCACGAGGCCGAGCACCTTGATCGAAAGCACGGGGAAGACGCAGGGCATCAGGTTGAGGATCAGCCCCCCGAGCAGGGCGAGGCCGATGGCGGCGAGCAGGGTCGGCTGGTCCGCCGCCGGGACGGGCAGGGCGCCGGCCGCCGCCGGGGGGGCGACGGCGGCGGAGGGCACCTGCGCCGGCTCGTCGCCATAGGCGAAGGCGAGGCGGACTAGGCCGTTGCCAGTGTCCTCCTCCACCGTCAGCACGCCGGGCAGGGAGAGGGGGAAGGTCTTGTCGTCGCCCCGTGTCAGGCTCAGGTGCAAGCCCTGGTCATCAACGCTGAGAGTTTGCTCGGCGGCGTTCTCGAGGGCGGTCTCGCCATAGGGGAAATAGGCGGCCGACTTGATCGAGTCCGCCCGCAGGCCGCTCGTGGCGAAGTCCAGGCGGATGCGGTCGCCCTCGCGGGACAGGCGCATCGGCCAGACCGGGGCGACGGGGAGCGCCGCCCGCGCGCGGGTGAACAGGGCGGCGTTGGCGGGGTCCGGCGTCGGCTTGCCCACGGGGAGGGTCAGGGCGAGGTCGGCCGCGCCCGGCACGCATTCGGTCTCGCAGACGAGGTAGGTGAGCTTGCCGGCGATCCGCACCGGCTCGGCCGGGTCGAGGCTCGGCGGCGGCGTGACGGGGACGAGGAGCGTCACCTCGTCCTCGTAGCCGTAGTTCATCAGCGTCGCGATGGGGATGCGGTGCGGCGCCGGCCAGCGGATCGCCCCCGTGCCGAAGCCGGCGGGCAGCGTCCACGTCACCTCCGGCGGCAGGCCGGAATCGCCGGGGTTGCGCCAGTAGACGTGCCAGCCGCGCTTGAGCTTCATGTGCACGGCAAGCGTGAAGGGCGTGCCGCCCGCCACCGCCGAAGGCTCGGCCACGAGGCTCGCCCGCACGAGGTCCGCCGGCACGCGGAAACCCTGCGCCAAAGCGGGGCCGCAACCGAGGCAGGCGAGGATCAGGAGAAGGCGGGCGATCATGCGGGACTCTTCGCGCCGGGCGGCGGAGGGTTTCTCGGCCTCCGCACCGGCTTAATTGGGGCAGGGGCGGGCCTTACGCCCCGAGGGGTTCCGTCGCGGCCTCCAGCCAGCCCCGCGTCGGCGCGTCGAGGAGCGGCGACAGGGCCGCGCGCACGCGGGCGTGGTAGGCGTCGATCCAGGCGCGCTCGCCCGGTTCCAGCAGGGACGTGTCGATGAGGCGTCGGTCGTAGGGCGCAAGCGTCAGGGTCTCGAAGCCGAGCACCGGCCGCTCGCCGCCCGGCACCGCGCGGGGCTCCACGAGGACGAGGTTCTCGATGCGGACGCCGTAGCGCCCGGCGGCGTAATAGCCCGGCTCGTTCGAGAGGATCATGCCGGGCTCCAGGGCCACGGTGCCGGTCTTGGCGATGCGCTGCGGCCCCTCGTGCACCGAGAGGAAGGCGCCGACCCCGTGGCCGGTACCGTGGTCGAAATCGAGCCCGGCCCGCCACAGGGGCAGGCGGGCGAAGCCGTCGATCTGCGCGCCGTTCGTGCCCTTGGGGAACACGGCGCGGGAGATGGCGACGTGGCCCTGCAGCACCCGCGTGAAGCGGTCGCGCATCTCCGCCGTGGGCTCACCGATGGCGAGGGTGCGGGTGATGTCGGTGGTGCCGTCGGGGTATTGCGCGCCGGAATCCACGAGGAACAATTCGCCCAGACGCACCGCCCGGTCGGTCTCCCGCGTCACCCGGTAATGGACGATGGCGCCGTTCGCGCCGGAGCCGGAGATGGTCGGAAAGGAGACGTCGCGCAGGTCGCCGCCCTCGGCGCGGAAATTTTCCAGCGCCTCGACGGCGGCGATCTCGGTGAGGTCGCCCCGCGCCGCCGCGCCGTCGAGCCACGCGAGGAAGCGCACCACGCTCGCCCCGTCGCGGCGGTGGGCCTCGCGGGTGCCGGCGATCTCGGCCACGTTCTTCACCGCCTTCATCGCGGTGATCGGGTCCTTCCCGACATCGACCGTGCCGCCGGCCGATTCCACGCGCTCCTTGAGGGCGACGGCGCCCGTGGCTCCGTCGAGGCGCACGCGGGCCCCGGACAGGGCGGCGATGCCCTCGTCGAGGTCGAGGCGCGCGCCGATCTCCGCGATGGGGTCGAGCGCCGCGCGCAACGCCGGGTCGATGTCGCCGGAGACGAGGTAGAGCCGCGCCCGGCCCTCGCGGGGCAGGATCGCGTAGCCGAGCGCCAGGGGCGTATGGCCGACGTCGCCGCCGCGCAGGTTGAACGCCCAGGCGAGGTTGTGCGGGTCCGAGATCACCAGCGCGTCGCAGGAATCGGCGACGAGCGCCGCGCGCACCCGGCCGAGCTTGTCGGACGCCGCCTCGCCCGCGAGGGATTCAGGCTGCGCCACGACCCGGCCGGAGGGGGGCTTCGGTCGCCCGGCCCAGCAGGAATCGACCGGGTTCTCCGGCAGCGCCCGGAGCGAACCGCCGGCCTTGGCCACCGCCCGTTCGAGCCGCGCGATCCCGTCCGGCGTGTGCAGCCAGGGGTCGTAGGCGAGCACCCGGTCGCGGCCGAGATGCTCGCCGATCCAGGCCTCCGCGCTGGTCTCGGCCAGGGGCACCACGCTCACCACGCCGGTATCGACCTGCGCGGGCGCCTGCAGGGTGTAGCGCCCGTCCACGACGAGGGCGGCGGCGTCGGTGAGGATCACGGCGGTGCCGGCCGAGCCGGTGAAGCCGGTGAGCCACGCGAGGCGTTCCGCATCGGCGGGGACGTATTCCGACTGGTGCTCGTCGGCGCGGGGCACCACGAACCCGTCGACCCCCGCTTCGCGCAGCGCGGCGCGCAGGGCCGCGATCCGCTCCGGCCCCTTGCGGTGGCCGGGATCGTCGAAGGTCTGGAAGCGGCGGCGGGACTCGGTCATGCGCGGAGCCTATCGCCCGCGAGGCTCGGCCCGCAACGGGTCACGGCGTCCGGACAGAGTTCGTCCGATGGCGCGGCGCGGCGCCGCCCCGGCGCAGGACGAGGTGGACCCAGCCCTCGATCACGCCGCGCTTGGACAGCGCGAAGCCCTGGTGGCGATAGGCCGAGAGGACGCTCGGCACGTCGCGCTCGATCAGGCCCGACAGGACCAGCGTGCCCCCCGGCGCCACCACGCGGGCGAGGCTCGGGGCGAGGAGCCGCAGGGGCCGCGCAAGGATGTTGGCGAAGACGAGATCGAAATGCCGGTCGCGCGCCGCCATGCGGTGGCGGGTGCCGCCGGCATGGTAGAGCTTCAGCCACGGGCCGAGGCCGTTGAGGCGGGCATTCTCCCGCGCGGTGGTCACGGCCTCGCCGTCGAGGTCGCCCGCCACGACCGGGCGGCGCAAGTCCTTGGCGGCGGCGAAGGCCAGGATGCCCGTGCCGGTGCCGACATCGAGGACATGGCGCGGCCGGCGGCGCTTGCGCTCGGCCACCAGCGCCCGCAGGCACCCCAACGTCGTGCCGTGATGGCCGGTGCCGAAGGCCAGCGCCGCCTCGATCTCGATGGCGAGGTCGTTCGCCCGCCGCGCCTCGCGGTCGTGGGAGCCATGGATCAGGAAGCGGCCGGCGCGCACCGGCTTCAGCCCTTCGAGGGAGGAGCGCACCCAATCCTGCTCCGCGATGGTGCGGAACTCGGCCTCATCGGCCTGCGCGCCGATCACCGGCCGGATCAGGCCGCGGACGAACGCCTCGTCGGGCTCGTCTGCGAAATAGGCTTCGAGGCGCCACGTCTTCCCGTCCTCGTCCTCGAAGGCGGCGACCGCCGTCTCGGTGGGATCGAACATCTCGCCCAGCAAGTCGGTCATCGCCCGCGCCGACTTCTCGTCGGTGTCGAGGCGGAGGACGTGAGTCGGGCGGTGGGGCGGCAGGCCTTCGAGCATGATCGCCCTGTTAGCGCGCCCGCCCGTCGCGGCACAGGGGCTGGCGCGAAATCGTGCCGGTTCGGACACGCTCCCGCGATTCTTTCACAGCCATGCACAGGATTGCGGCATCGAGGACAGGCGTTGACCACAGGAGCCCGGAACCCGCGCAGGGTGCCGACGTTTTCGGGAGCTTCGTCACGAAGTCGTTCAAGGGAAGCGTAAGAGTGAAGCGTTCGCGTCGTCCCCTCCCTGGCCAATCCGGCCCGCTCGGGCCGATCGTTCTGGCGCAGTCGGCCAAGGCCCGACGCGACGCCCGTTATGGCGCGCCGCTGCCGGATTCGCCCCTGCCGGGCCGCCTGCTCGTGGCCCTCAGCCGCCTCCACCGCGCCGAGGGCACCCCGTCCCTCGCCGCCGGGCAGACCTCCGACGAGGCCTGACTGCACATCACCCCTTGCCGGATTTCGCTCCGGTCATAAGATCATCGCGATAGCCGGCCGGATATAACGGTTCGGCCGGCGAGGGGTGTCTCCATGGCGATCACACGACGCATCTGGCTTGCGGCGGTGCTGGCGGCGCTGCCGTTGGTGTCGGGGCCGCCCGCACGGGCGGCGGAGCCGGTGGTGGTCTTCGCCGCCGCGAGCCTCAAGAACGCCCTCGACGACGCCTCCGCCCTCTGGACGAAGGACACGGGCAAGACGGCGCGAATCTCGTATGCCGGCTCGAACGCGCTGGCCAAGCAGATCGAGGCCGGGGCGCCGGCCGACCTGTTCATCTCGGCCGACGAGGCCTGGATGGACTATGCCGACAAGGCCGGGGCGATCCGGCCCGGCAGCCGGTTCAACTTCCTGCGCAACGCCCTGGTGCTGATCGCCCCGGCGGGGGCCAATGCGGGGTCGGACCCGCAGATCGCCCTGGCGCCGGACCTCGGCACGACGCTGTCCAAGGCGCTGGCCGGCGGCAAGCTCGCCATGGCCAACACCGAGGCGGTGCCGGCGGGCAAGTACGGCAAGGCGGCCCTGGACAAGCTCGGCGGCTGGGATGCGGTGAAGGGGCAGGTGGCCCAGGCCGAGAACGTGCGGGCGGCTCTGCTCCTCGTCGCCCGGGGCGAGGCGCCGCTCGGCATCGTCTACGCCACCGACGCCGCCGCCGACCGCAGCGTGCGGGTGGTGGCGACCTTCCCCTCCGACAGCCACCCGCCCATCGTCTACCCGGCGGCCCTGACGAAGGAGTCGCGGAACCCGGATGCGGAGGCGCTGCTGGCCTTCCTGAAGAGCGCTCCGGCGCGGGCGGCCTTCGAGCGGCAGGGCTTCACGGTGATCGGCGCGCCCGGCAGCGGGCATTGACCTTCGGCCTCGGCCCGGAGGAGTGGCAGGCCGTCCTGCTCAGCCTTCAGGTGGCGACCTTGGCCACGCTCGTCTCCCTGCCCCTCGGGCTCGGGGTGGCGTGGCTGCTGGCGCGGCGGCGCTTTCCGGGGCGGGCGCTCCTCGATGGGCTCGTCCACCTGCCGCTGATCCTGCCGCCGGTCGTCACCGGCTACCTGCTCCTCCTCGCCTTCGGCCGGAAGGGCGTGTTCGGCGCGCCGCTCGCGGAACTCGGCATCGTCTTCGCCTTCCGCTGGACCGGGGCGGCGCTCGCCTGCGCGGTGATGGGCTTCCCCCTGATGGTGCGGGCGATGCGTCTCTCCCTGGAGGCGGTCGATGCCCGCCTGGAGGACGCGGCCGGGACGCTCGGGGCCTCGCCCCTCATGGTGTTCCTCACCGTCACCCTGCCGCTGAGCCTGCCCGGCTGCCTCGCCGGGGCGGTGCTCGCCTTCGCCAAGGCGATGGGCGAGTTCGGTGCGACCATCACCTTCGTCTCGAACATCCCCGGGCAGACGCAGACCCTGCCCTCGGCGATCTACACCCTCACCCAGGTGCCGGGCGGGGAGGGGCCGGCTCTGCGCCTCACCCTCGTCTCCGTCGCCCTGTCGATCACGGCGCTCCTCGTCTCGGAGGCTCTGGCCGCCCGCGCCGGGCGCCGGCTGGGGGCGGGATGACGGAGCCGGCCCTCGCCGTCGATGTCGCCCTCCGGCGGGGGGCGTTCACGCTGGAGGCGTCCTTCGCCGCCGGTCCGGGGCTCACCGCCCTGTTCGGACGCTCGGGCTCCGGCAAGACCACGCTGATCGATTTGATCGCCGGCCTCGCCCGGCCCGACCGGGGGCGGATCGTGGCCGGCGGCCATGTCCTCGTGGACATTGCGGCCAGGCGGTTCCTGCCGCCGTACCGCCGCCGGGTCGGCGTAGTGTTCCAGGATGCGCGGCTCTTCCCACATCTCAGCGTCGCGCAGAACCTCGCCTATGGCCGGGTCTTCGCCCGCCTGCCGCACGATCCGGCGGAGTTCGCCGCCATCACCGGGATGCTCGGCATCGAATCGCTCCTCGCCCGGCAGCCGGCGGGCCTGTCGGGGGGCGAGCGCCAGCGCGTCGCCCTCGGCCGGGCGCTGCTCGCCAAGCCCCGGCTCCTGCTGATGGACGAGCCGCTCGCCGCCCTGGACGAGGCGCGCAAGGCCGAGATCCTGCCCTACATCGAGCGCCTGCGCGACGAGGCGGGCGTGCCCATCGTCTATGTCAGCCACTCCGTCGCGGAGGTGGCGCGGCTCGCCGCCACCCTCGTGGTGCTCGATGCGGGCCGCGTCGCCGCGACCGGCCCCGCCGAAACCCTCCTGCGGCGGGCCGACCTGATCCCCCTCCACGGGGAGCCCGGCGCCCTCCTCGACATGGTGGTGGAGGGCACCGACGCCGCCACCGGCCTCACCCGCCTGACGGGGCAGGCGGGTCCGCTGCTCGTGCCCGACCTCGCCAAGCCCCCCGGTACGCCCCTGCGCGTGCGCATCCCCGCCCGCGACGTGCTCGTCGCCACCGCGCCGCCGCGGGGGCTCTCCGCGCGCAACGCCCTGCCGGGCCGGGTCGCCGGCCTCGTCCCCGCCGGGACGGGGGTGCTGGTGGAGATCGATTGCCACGGCGCGATCCTGCTCGCGCGGCTGACCGAGGCCGCCGTGCGCGACCTCGCCCTCGCCCCCGGTCGGGAGGTCGTGGCGATCGTCAAGAGCGCGGCCTTCGACCCGGCCGGCTTCGGGACGGGCCGTCCGACCATCGCGATCTGACGCCGCAGGCTGCACGATATCGCAACGTTGTAGTCGCAAATACAACTATAAATTAGGTTTTAGATTTCTACCCTGGGTTGTATCTCGTCCCCGAGCCCCGGCCGGATCCGACCCATGCTCCTCGTCCATTCCCCCTCCCGGCGCACTGTATCCGCCCGGACCCGCTGGCGTCGATGGGCGTCCTGCGCCCGTGGCGGCGCGGCCGTGGAGTTCGCGTTGGTGGCGCCGATGCTCGTCACCCTGTTCTTCGGCATCACCGTGTTCGGGATCTTCCTCGGCGCGTCACACAACCTGCGATTGGTGGCGGCCGAGGCGGCCCGCGCCTCCATCGCCGGCACCACCGATGCCGAGCGGGCCACCCTCGTCCGGGACACGGTGATGCGCAGCCTCAGCCACGGCGCGATGTTCAAGCCGGGCAGCGTTATCGTGCAGGTCGGCGCCGATTCCGGCGATCCGGACGTCACGGTCGTGACTGTGACCCTCGACGCCACGAGCCTGGGTTTCGGCCTGTTCGGGCGCATCCTGCCGCAACTGCCGACCGTCCTGTCGAGCACGGTGAGCGTACGCCGGGGCGGGCTGTGAGGGCCGCACGGCATTTCGGACGGGCGCGGGGCGGCAACGTCGCGATCCTCGTAGCCCTGTGCTCGACGATGCTGATGGCGGTCGGCGCCGTCGGGATCGATCTCGGCGTCGCGGTCCAGACCAAGCGCAAGGCGCAGGGCGCGGCGGACGTCGCCGCCATGCTGGCGGCCATCGATGTCGGCCATGCCGGCGACCTCGCGCGCCGGTCCCTCGCGGATAACGGCTATGCCGCCTCCCAGGCGACCATCGGCACCGGGACCTACGATTCGTCCGCGGCGAACGGGGCGCGCTACAGCGAGGCCACGGGCGGCACCGGCAACGCCGTGCGGGTGAGGCTCACCGCCGCCGCGCCCGCGACCTTCGCCCGCGTCATCGGGATGCCGGGCTCGGTGCCGATCGCCGTCACGGCCACCGCCGCGACGGCGCAGTTCGCCGCCTTCAGCGTGGGCTCGGGGCTCGCATCCCTGGATGGCGGGATCGCCAACGGCGTCCTCGGCGCCCTGCTCGGCGCCAAGCTCTCCCTGAGCGTGATGGATTACAACGCCCTGCTCGGGGCGCGGGTGGACGGTCTGCGCGTCCTCGACGCGCTGGGCGCCAGCCTCGGCCTGCAGGCGGGAAGCTACACGCAGATCCTCCAGGCGAACGCCAGCGTCGGGCAGATCCTGATGGCGCTCCGGGTCGGCGCGCAGGGCAACGGGCCCGCCGTCTCGGCGCTGACGGGCCTCCTCAACGCCCTGCCCAATGCCGGGAACCTCGTGCCTGTGAGCCGGCTCGATGCCCTGGCCGATGCGGCGGCCCTCGCGCCGGGCAAGGGCCTCGCCGGGCCTGCGGTACCGGTGATGGGGCTCGTAAGCGCCGCCGCCGCCATTGCGAACGGCCAGAACCCGGTGGCGATCGATCTCGGGGCGACCATCCCCGGCCTGCTCTCGACCAAGCTGACGCTGGCCATCGGCGAGCGGCGACGCAGCTCCGGCTGGGTCCGCCCCGGCACCGCCAACGCCACCGTGCGCACGGCGCAGACGCGCCTGCTGATCGAGACGAGCCTGACGGCGCCCCTCGGGCTCGGGCAGCTCGCTCTCCCGATTCTCGTTCAGGTCGCCCCGGCCAAGGGCACGCTGCGCAGCCTGACCTGCTCGTCGTCGGGGGGGCGGCAGGTGGTGATCGACGGCCAGACCGGCATCGCGACGCTGGCCATCGCCGAAGTGCCGCGCAGCGCGATCACGACCGCCGACACCGGGCCGGACCTGTCGCAGCCCGCGACGCTGCTGGCCCTGCCGCTGGTGCGGGTCACGGGCCGGGCGCAGATGACGCTCGGCACCGGCACGCAATCGCTCACCTTCACCGATGCGGACATCACCGCGAAGACCCTGCGCAGCATCTCCTCCGGCAACGTGGCGCAATCCCTGACGGGGAGCCTGCTCGGGGGCCTCGTCCTGTCGGTGAACGGGATCGGCGCCGGGCCGCTGCTCCAGCCCGCGCTCACCCTCACCCTGAGCGCGGCGGCCCCGGCCCTGGATCTCGTCCTCAACACGGTGCTGAAGGTGGTCGGCCTGCGCCTCGGCTATGCCGATTTCGGCGTCGACGGCACCCTGTGCGGACAGGCCGTGCTGGTGCAGTAGGCGGGGCTCAGCCGAGCTGCGTCAGGAGGGTGAGGGCGCCGAAGATCAGCACCGCCGCGACGGAGACGCCGAGCAAGATCAGGCTCGCTCGCGATTCCTGCATGTCGGACGACATCGCGTCTCCCTCCTGTTGATCTGGTGGCCGGTGGAAGGTCCACCGGCCCCGGTTTCCGTCGAGCTTACGCCGCCGTGCGGCGCTCCACCATCCGCGCCAGGAAGGCGCTGCCGATGGGGATGATCGAATCCTCGAAATTGTAGGCGGCGTTGTGCAGCCCGGGCCCCGGCCCGGCCCCGAGCCAGACATAGGCGCCCGGCACCCGCATCGTCATGTCGGCGAAATCCTCGCTGCCCATGCGCGGGGTGGCGTGCGGATCGACGTTCTCGGCGCCGAGCAGTTCGGTGGCGATGTCCGTCGCGGCGGCGGATTGCTCCGGCGCGTTCTCCAGCACCGAGAACACGTCCTGCAGGTCGACCTCGATCTCCGCGCCGTAGGCGGCGGCGAAGCCCGCCGCCAATTCGCGGATGCGCGTGCCGGCGAGCTTGCGCACCTCGGCGTCGAAGGTCCGCACGGTGCCGGCCATGTGCGCCGTCTCGGGGATGACGTTGTAGGCCGAGCCTGCCGCGATTCGCGTGATCGAGAGCACGATCGATTTCAGCGGGTCGGCGTTGCGCGAGACGATGGATTGCAGCGCCTGGGCGAGGCCGGTGGCGACGATGATCGGGTCGTTGCCCCGGTGGGGCTGCGCCGCGTGGATGCCGCGCCCCCGGATGCGGATGTCGAAGAAGTCCGCCGCCGCCATGATCGGGCCGGGGCAGAGCTTGATCTGCCCGTGCCGCCCGCCCGGCTGGTTGTGCAGCCCGTAGATCTCGTCGCAGGGAAACTTCTCGAACAGCCCGTCCTTCAGCATGGCGCGGGCCCCGCCCAGGCCCTCCTCGGCGGGCTGGAAGATGAACACCGCCGTGCCGTCGAAGTCGCGGGTCTCGGCGAGATAGCGGGCCGCGCCGATCAGCATCGTCGTGTGCCCGTCATGGCCGCAGGCGTGCATCTTGCCGGGCACGGTGGAGCGGTAGGGGAGGTTGGTCTCCTCCTCGATGGGCAGGGCGTCCATGTCGGCGCGCAGGCCGATCCGGCGGCCGTTGTCGCTGCGGCCCTTCAGGAGCCCGACGACCCCCGTGCCGCCGATGCCGCGATGGACCTCGCAGCCGAACTTTTCCAGGAGGTCGGCGACGATGCCGGAGGTGCGCACCTCCTCGAAACCGATCTCGGGATGGGCGTGGAGGTCGCGCCGCAGGGCGGTGAGTTCGTCGGAGAAGCCTTGGATACGCTCGATCGGGTTCATCATGCCTGCTCGTCGGGGGTGCCGCGCCGGAAGGGGGTGAGGGTGTCGAGGACATCGACAGCCTCGGCCACGTGGGCGCGCTCTCGCTGCAAGTAATCGGCCACCGCCTTGCGCAGGGAGGGGTCGGCGATGTCGTGGGCGGAGTGCATCAGCACCGGGCGATAGCCGCGGGCGAGCTTGTGCTCCCCCTGCGCCCCCGCCTCGACCCGCTTCAGGCCGCGCGCGATGGCGAACTCGATGGCCTGATAGTAGCAGACCTCGAAATGCAGGAACGGGTGGTCCTCGACGCAGCCCCAGTTGCGCCCGTAGAGGGCGGTGTCGCCGATCATGTTGATGGCGCCCGCGATGTAGCGGCCCTCCCGCTTGGCCATGATGAGCAGCACGCGCTCCGCCATCCGCTCGGTGAGCAGCGAGAAGAACCGCCGGTTCAGGTAGGGGCGGCCCCATTTGCGGGCGCCGGTGTCCATGTAGAAGCCGTAGAACGCATCCCACACCGCCTCGGTCAGGTCGGACCCGGTGAGGTGCTCGATGGTGATGCCGGGCGCCAGGGCGTCGCGGCGCTCCCGCTTGATCGTCTTGCGCTTGCGGGAGGAGAGGGCTTCGAGAAAGCCGTCGAAGCTGGAATAGCCGTCGTTCTCCCAGTGGAATTGCTGGTCGGTGCGCTTCAGGAAGCCGGCGGCCCCGGCGCGCTCCCATTCGGCCTCGCGCATGAAGGTGACGTGGATCGAGGACGCCTCGACCTCGCCCCGCAGGGCGCGCAGGCCCGCGACGAGCCCCGCCGTCGCCTCGTCGGGATCGGTGCCGGGGGCGATGAGGAAGCGCGGCCCGGTCACGGGGGTGAAGGGCACGCTGACCTGCAGCTTCGGATAATAGCTGCCGCCGGCCCGCTCGAAGGCGTCGGCCCAGCCGTGGTCGAAGACGTATTCGCCCTGGCTGTGGGATTTCAGGTAGCAGGGCGCGGCCGCGAGCAGTTGGCCCTCGCGCTCCACCACGACATGCACCGGCAGCCAGCCGGTGCGGCGCGAGACGCAGCCCGATTCCTCCAGCGCCGAGAGGAAGGCGTGGGCGACGAAGGGATTGTAGGTCTCGTCCCCCGCCGCCAGGGTTTCGGGGGACAGGGCACAGGCATCCCAGGCCTGCGCACCGATCTCCTTGAGGCCGGGGAGCGCCCTCACCGTGAGGGCGGTGGCGTCCGGCGGCGGCGCGGAGGCTTGCTTCATGCCCGCCAGTCTAACGGCCGCCGGGGACGGGGCAAGCGGCGGATCGATGCAGGCGGGGATTAGCCGGACGGGAAGAGGATCGCGTCGATGTCCCGCGCGCCGCTGAGCACGCGCAGAACGTCGATGCGCGAGGCCGTCTCATCCACCCTGTAGAAGATCAGGTAGTCGCCGAATGGGCGACGCCGGATGCCGCTGGCTTCATAACCGCTGAGCAGCGGATAGCCCTTCGGCATGTCGCCCAGGGTCACGCAACGGGCCTCCAACTCGGCCACGAAGCTAACGGCGCGGGTAGGATTGTCCCGCCCGATATAGGTGCCGATCGCGATGAGGTCGTCGATCGCCCTCTCGGAGAGGACGACTCTCACGCAATCGTATCCTCGTCGGCGATTCCCAGGGCGGCGCGGACCCGGGCGAATGCCTCGCCGACAGGCACGAGCCGGCCGGCTTCGGCATCCGCCAAGCCCTCGGCCAGCGCGGCATCGAGCGCCTTCAGCCTCGCGGCCCGGTCATGCTCGGCCAGATAGCGGGTGCGGACCAGATCGCGGATGTACTCGCTCGGCGTGGCGAAAGCCCCCTCGCGGACCTTGTCCCGGACGAACTTCTCCAACTCGTCCGTGAGCGTCACGGTCATCTGTCCGCGGGGCGTGGGCATGGCGGGCCTCCTCGGCTGCTTATGCCACGCAGTGAAAATCACTGTCCATCCGAGGTCCATGCAGGTTGGGTTCTCAGGGCACGAACCCCTCGAACACCATCTGGTCCGCATGCGCGGCGGCGTTGGCGCGCTGGTCCGGGTTGCGCACCGTCCAGGCCATGACCGGGAGCCCCGCGAGGAGGCGGCAGAGCGAGGTCGGCGCGCAAGGCAGGTCGTCCACCCGCCAGGAGAGGAAGTCCGGCCGCGTGGCCTCGAAATGCAGGAGGTCGCGCAGGCTGCGGCGGCGGCTCTCCGTCATCGTCGCGTAGACGGGATCGTCCTGCCGCGTCTCCGACACGATCCCGCGCGGGATGCGGGTCGGCAGTCCCTCGCGGAGCGCTGCGACGATCTCGGGATCGAAGGATTTCAGCGCCACCGGGCCGTCATAGGCGGCGGCGATCTCGGCCGTGCGGCGGGCGAGGCGCAGGTCGCCGTCATAGGCCGACTTGATCTCCACGATCACAGGCACGGCGCCTCCCACCGCCGCCAGGAAATCCGGCAGGGTCGGGATGCGCTCGGCCGAGCCCGCCACGGTCAGCCGGCCGAGATCCTGCGCGCTCGTCTCGCCCACCCGCTCGCTCGCCCCCGTAAGGCGGCCCAGCGCCGGGTCGTGGAAGACCATCGCCTCGCCGTCCGCGCTGATCTGCACGTCGCACTCGATGGCGAACCCGCCGGCCACCGCCGCGCGGGCGGCGGCGAGCGTGTTCTCCGGGCGGCTCGCCGCGCGGTCGTGCAGGCCGCGATGGGCGATCGGCCGGGCGGTGAGCCAGCCGAACCCCGTCATCCTTTCACCTCGAACAGGCCCTCGACCTCGACGGCGGCGTCGAGGGGCAGTTCCGCGACGCCCACCGTCGAGCGGGCGTGCCGGCCGCGATCCCCCAGCACCTCGACCATCAGGTCCGAGGCGCCGTTCATCACCCCGGCCACCGCCGAGAAGCCGGGGGCGCTGTTGATGAAGCCGCCGAGGCGCACGCATTGCACCACCGCGCGGTCGAGATCGCCCACCGCCGCCTCGAGCTGCGACAGCAGGTTGAGGGCGCAGAGCCGCGCGGCCTCCTTGCCGGTCTCGGGCGAGACGTTGCCGCCGACCTTGCCGGTGTGGGTGGAGGCGATCTTGCCGTCGGCGCCGAAGCAGACCTGACCGGAGATCATCACGAGGTTGCCCGTGCGCACGAACGGCACGTAATTCGCCACGGGGGCCGCCGCCTTGGGCAGGCTCAGCCCCAGGGCCGCCAGACGTTCCTTGACCGTGCTCATGTGAGAATCTCCACCGGAATCCGGGGTTCTGGAACACGGGCGGGGCGGCCCGCGCAAGGGGAGGGGCCCCGTTGCGGACAGGCTTTCGCGGCCCGGGACGCACCTGCCGCGCGTGCGGCACAGCCCTTGCGCGATTGACAGCGCCGACCCGATTCATAGTAATCGCGCGCGTGCCGCCCGGTGATCGAGGCGGCACTTTCATTTGGTGCCGCCGAAACCTCGCGCGACGGAGACCGGACCGTGACATCCGCCCTTCTGCCGAACTACGCCCGCGCCCCCCTCGCGTTCGAGCGCGGTGAGGGTGCTTGGCTCTTCACGCATGACGGGCAGCGATACCTCGATTTCGGGGCCGGCGTCGCCGTGAACGCGCTGGGCCACGCGCATCCGCACCTCGTCGCCGCGCTGCAGGAGCAGGCGGCGAAGGTCTGGCACGTGTCGAACCTCTACCAGATCCCGGAGGGCGAGCGGCTCGGCCGGCGCTTCGTGGAGGCGACCTTCGCGGAGGTGGCGTTCTTCTGCAATTCGGGCGCCGAGGCGAACGAGGCCGCGATCAAGATCGCGCGGAAGTACCATGCGGCGGGCGGCCACCCGGAGCGCTACCGGATCGTGACCTTCGAGGGCGCGTTCCACGGGCGGACCCTGGCCACCCTCGCGGCGGGCGGGCAGCAGAAGTACATCGACGGCTTCGGCCCGAAGGTCGAGGGCTTCGATCAGGTGCCGACCGGCGATTTCGCGGCGCTCGAGAAGGCGATCGGCCCCGAGACCGCCGCCCTGATGATCGAGCCCGTACAGGGCGAGGGCGGCGTGCGCGTCATCCCCCCCGCCGACCTGCGCCGCCTGCGCGACCTCTGCGATGAGCACGGCCTGCTCCTCATCATGGACGAGGTGCAGACCGGCATGGGCCGCACCGGCAAGCTCTTTGCCTATGAGTGGTCGGGCATCGCGCCGGACATCCTCAGCGCGGCCAAGGGCATCGGCGGCGGCTTCCCGCTGGGCGCCTGTTTGACCACCAAGGAGGCCGCGCGGGGCATGGTCGCCGGCAGCCACGGCTCGACTTTCGGCGGCAACCCGCTGGCCATGGCGGTGGGCAACGCCGTGCTCGACGTGATCCTGTCCGACGGCTTCCTCGACCGCGTGGCCCGGACCGGGCTGGTGCTGAAGCAGAAGCTCGCGGCCCTGCGCGACAGGCACCCGCGCGTGATCCAGGACGTACGCGGCGAGGGGCTGATGATCGGCCTCAAGCTCGGCGTGCCCAACACCGAATTCGCCGCGGCGGCGCGGGAGGCCAACCTCCTCGTGATCCCGGCCGGCGACAACGTCGTGCGGCTAATTCCGCCGCTGATCGTCACCGAGTCGGACGTCGAAGAGGCGGTCCGGCGGCTCGATGCCGCCGCGAACGGGTTCTCGGCGCTGCGCGGGGCGGCCGAGTAAAGCGCCGCCGGAAAGTCCCTGACCCATGACCACCCAAACCAACGGCCGGGCAACGGCCACGGCCGGTCCCGGCGCCGCTGCCCAGCCCCGCCACTTCCTCGACCTCTCGGATTTCTCCGGGGGGGAGATCCGCCGCATGCTGGATTCCAGCGCCGCCATGAAGGCCCGGCGCCGGAAGGGTGAGCGCGCGGCCGAGCGCCCGCTCGTCGGCAAGACCCTGGCGATGGTGTTCGACCGGCCCTCGACCCGCACCCGCGTCTCCTTCGACGTGGCGATGCGCGAACTCGGGGGCGAGACGCTGATGCTCACCGGCTCCGAGATGCAGCTCGGCCGGGGCGAGACCATCGGCGATACGGCGCAGGTGCTCTCGCGCTTCGTGGACGCGATCATGATCCGCATCCTCGACCACGGGCAGATGTTGGAACTGGCCGAGAACGCCACGGTGCCGGTGATCAACGCGCTCACCAAGCACTCGCACCCCTGCCAGATCATGGCCGACGTGCTGACCTTCGAGGAGCATCGCGGGCCGATCCAGGGTCGCACCGTCGCGTGGTCGGGGGACGCGAACAACGTGCTGGCGAGCTGGGTCCATGCCGCCGCCCGGCTCGACTTCACCATGAACGTCGCCTGCCCGCCGGAGCTGGCGCCGCCCGCCTCGCTGATCGCCTGGGCGAAGCGTGAGGGGGCGAGGCTCAACGTCACCACCGACGCCCGCGCGGCGGTGGACGGGGCGGACGCGGTCGTCACCGATTGCTGGGTGTCGATGGGCGACGACGACGAGAGCCACCGGCACAACCTGCTCTCACCCTACCGCGTCGATGCCGCGCTGATGGCGGCGGCCAAGCGCGATGCGATCTTCATGCATTGCCTGCCGGCCCACCGGGGCGAGGAAGTCACCGCCGAGGTGATGGACGGGCCGCAATCGGTGGTGTTCGACGAGGCCGAGAACCGGCTGCATGCGCAGAAGGGCATCCTCGCATGGTGCCTGCAGGCGGCCGGCGCCTGAGGGCCGGGCCCTTTGGGAACCCCATGCCGAGTCACCATATGATGGGGGACTTCACGGAGAGACCATGACCGCAGGAACCGAGACCCCCGGCGTCGATGACGCGGTGCTGCCCTTCGCCGTCGAGGCCCTCGACGTGCGCGGACGGGTGGTGCGCCTGGGGCCGTCCATCGACACGATCCTGCGCCGTCACGGCTACCCGGATTCCGTCGCGCGCCTCCTCGGCGAGGCGGCGGCGCTCACCGTCCTCCTCGGCGCGTCCCTGAAATTCGAGGGCCGCTTCCAGCTCCAGACGAAGACCGACGGCCCGGTCGAGATGATCGTGGTCGACTTCGAGGCGCCCGACCGGCTGCGCGCCACCGCCCGCTTCGATGCCGAGCGCGTCGCGGCCCTGGGCAGCGCCCCCGTGCGCGATGCCGACCTGATCGGCAACGGCTACCTCGCCATGACCATCGACCAGGGCAGCGTCGCCAGCCGCTACCAGGGCGTGGTGCCGATGGAGGGCCAGAGCCTGGAGGAGGCGGCGCACCAGTATTTCCGGCAATCCGAGCAGATCCCCACCGTGGTGCGTCTCGCGGTCGCCGAATCCCTCGGGGAGGGGGACGGGCATTGGCGGGCCGGCGGCCTGATCGTGCAGTTCCTGCCCCAGTCCATCGACCGGGCGCGCCTCGCCGACCTGCCGC
Source organism: Methylobacterium litchii (assembly GCF_038442315.1). Lineage (NCBI taxonomy): Bacteria > Pseudomonadati > Pseudomonadota > Alphaproteobacteria > Hyphomicrobiales > Methylobacteriaceae > Methylobacterium > Methylobacterium litchii. The sequence continues at coordinate 69,651 of NZ_JBBXMY010000012.1, forward strand.
CGGGCGACATCCCCGAGGGCCACGCCCATCTCGGGCCCGATGCGCCGGAGGACGATGCCTGGGTCGAGGCGCGCTCGCTCGCGGCTACCATCGAGGACCACGAGCTCGTCGATCCCAACGTGTCGAGCGAGCGGCTGCTCTACCGGCTGTTCCACGAGCGCGGCGTGCGCGTCTTCGACCGCCAGCCGGTGCACGAGACCTGCCGCTGCTCCCGCGAGCGGGTGATGGGCATGATCCGCTCCTTCAGCCCGGAGGAGCGCCGGGACATGGTGGCCGATGACGGGCGCATCGTGATCACCTGCGAATTCTGCTCCCGCCGCTACGACCTCGCCCCGGCCGAGGTCGAGGCGGAGATCGCGCAGGGCTCGTAGGGGGTTTCGAAACGGCGACCCGTCGTGCTCTACCGGCGGGCGACCATGACGCTCGAAGACCGCCTCGCCCACCTGCCCGCCCGCAAGCGCCGCGACCTGACCCGCGCGGTGAAGATCCTGTTCGAGGAGTTCGAGGAGGCCCGCAAGGGCAAGCTCTCCGACAGGAAGAAGAGCGGGCGCATCCTTAAGGTGCTGCTTTACGGATCGCACGCGCGGGGTGATTGGGTCGAGGACCGGATCTCGGGCTACTTCTCCGACTACGACCTGCTCGTCATCGTGAACCATGACGATCTCGTGGAGGATTTCGACCTGTGGGAGACGATCCGCGACCGGTTCGACCAGATCGAACTGGTGAGTTCGGCCCGCCGCTCCACGGTGAGCTTCATCGTTCACAGCTATCAGGACGTGAACGACCAACTCGCCCGGGGACGGCCGTTCTTCGTGGACATCGACCGGGATGCCCTCGTTCTCTACGAGGCGGACGGCTTTCCCCTCGCTAAGCCCGGCCCACTCACGACTGAGGTTCGGAACGAGGAGGCGTGGCTGCACTTCGACAAATGGTATGCAAGCTCGATCTTCCGCGTCGACCTCGCCCGCTATTCTTCATTGCACGAACAATTGGCCATTGCTGCTTTCGAACTGCATCAAGCCGCCGAAGGACTGTATCACTGTGTCCTGCTCGTTCTAACGCTGTACAGCCCGAAACTTCACGCCCTGCGACGGCTTCGCCCGATGGCCGAGGGCATCGACCGCCGGCTGGTGGAGGCATGGCCGCGCAACGATCGCGTCAGCCGGCGCCACTTTAATCTCCTGCACGATGCCTACGTGAAGGCCCGCTACTCGCCGCATTACACGATCACGACCGAGGAACTGGACTGGCTCGCCGGGCGCATCGGGATCCTCCAGCGGATCGTCCACGACGTATGCCACGAGCACCTCGGCCCCCGGCCGGCCACGCCCTGACGCCTCCCGCCTCGTCCTCCTCGCGAGAGGAGCGAAGGAATTCTGGGAGAGCCCGGCCCCTCCTCAGGTCTTCAGCACCGGCTCGTTCGGATCGCCGCCGCCCCGCGCGGCGAGATAGTCGGGCTGGAACAGGCACATGCGCACCGCGTCGCGGTAGCGCCCGTTCACGAAGAACTCGTCCTTCAGCACGCCTTCGGGGCGGAATCCGCATTGCTCGTAGATCCGCACCGCCCGCTGGTTCTCGCGATCCACGTGCAGGTAGAGCTTGTGGATGTTGAGCACGCTGAACGCGTAATCCATCACGATCCGCGTCGCCCGCCACGCATAGCCCCGCCCCTGGAAGGACGGGTGGATCGCGATCTGGAACTCGCAGCGGCGGTGGAGATGGTTGATCTCCACCAGCTCGATCAGCCCCGCCGGCTCGCCGTCCGGTGCGGCGACGATGAAGCGGCGCTCGGTCTGGTTGTGGATGTTGCGCTCGTAGAGCTGCTGCAGTTCGGCGAAGGACTCGTAGGCCTCCTCGAACCAGTAGCGCATGATGCTGTCGTTGTTGTTCAACTGGTGGACGAAGCGCAGATCCTCGCGCTCCAGCGGCCGCAGCTTCACATACTCGTTGGCCCGAACCGGGTTCATGACGCGCACTCCGCGATCAGCCGGCGCAGGAAATCCTCGCCCGCCTTCAGCGCATCGAGAGTAATGTATTCGTCGGGCTGATGCGCCTGGGCGATGTCGCCGGGGCCGCAGACCACCGTCGGAATACCCGCTCCCTGGAAGCGTCCGGCCTCCGTGGCGTAGGGCATCGCCACCGTGCGGTTGCGCCCGGCGACGCGCAGCGCAAGGCGCTCGGCCTCCGAGCCCGGATCGGGGGCGAGGCCGGGGATGTCGACCTCCTCCAGGGTGTCGATCCGGCCGAACTCGCCGTAGCGGTTGAGGCGCCGGGCCGTCACCTCGGCCACCGCCGCGCGGAACAGGGTGGGGATCTCGGCTGGGTCGAGATCGGGCAGGCCGCGATACTCCCAGTGGAAACGACATTCCCGCGCCAGGATGTTGCGCGCCGTCCCGCCCTGGATGGTGCCGACATGGATCGTCGTGGCGGGCGGGTCGAACCGGCCGGAGGCGTCGCCGCGCTCGATCATCCGGTCGGCGATGCGGTTGAGGGCGGCGACCAGATCGCAGGCCGCCGAGACCGCGTTGGCCCCGAGTTCCGGCCGGGAGGAATGCGCCTCGCGGCCATGGACCGTGGTGAGGCAGGTGACGATGCTCTTGTGCGCGTCCGCCACGTCGAGCCCGGTCGGCTCGCCGACGATGCAGGCGCCGGGGCGGGGCAGGTCCTCGCCGAAGCGGGCGATGGCGTCCATCGGGCCGAGGCAGGTGGTCTCCTCGTCGTAGGAGAGGAGGAGGTGTATCGGCCGCGCGAGGTCGGCCTTCAGCATCTCCGGCACCAGGGCGAGCGCGGTGGCGCAGAAGCCCTTCATGTCGACGGCGCCGCGCCCGTAGGCCCGGCCGCCCGCGACGCGCAGGGTGAAGGGGTCCGAGGTCCAGGGCTGGCCGGCGACGGGCACGACGTCGGTGTGGCCCGACAGGACGATCCCGCCGTCGCGCGACGGCCCGAGCGTCGCGAGGATCGCGGCCTTGGTGCCGGTGGCGTCGGGGAAGCGGCGGACGGGCACGCCCCATCCGTCCAGATAGGCGCAGACCGAATCGATCAGCGCGAGGTTGGGCTTGTCGCTCTCGGTGTCGAACGCGACGAGGCGGGCCAGCATCTCGAGCGGGGACACCCGCTCGCCGTTCAAAGCCATGATCCCTCCGGGGCCGCCCGGCTCACGCGCTCCCCGCCGGTGACGCGGCCGCCGTCAGTGCAGGCTGCGGCGGACGTGCGGGCTGTCGAGGGAGAAGGCGGGAATCTCGGCCTCAAAGCTCTCGCCGGCCACCGTCGCCATCGTGTAGCTGCCGGCCATCAGCCCGTCGGGTGTCGTGAGCGGACAGCCGCTCGTGTAGCAGAACGACTCGCCGGGCTCCAGAACCGGCTGCTTGCCCACGACGCCGACGCCCCGCACCTCCTGGCATGAGCCGCGCCCGTCGATGATGCGCCAGTGGCGCGAGCGGAGCTGTACCTGCTCCTCGCCGTTGTTCACGATCTCGACCGTGTAGGCGAAGAAATAGCGACTTTCGTTGGGGGAAGACTCTTCCTCCACGAAGCGCGGCTGTACAGTCACGCTTATTCCGCGCGTCTCGGCCCTGTACATTGCCTTTGATCGCCCCCGAGGACTACAGCGATTCGACCCGCCCGGCCTTGGCCGCGCCATGAGCCCCGGTGGTAATTCGCAGGTGAATCGGCGTCAATTGCGGCGGATTACGTCGCGCGGCCGGCTCGGGCCAAGTCATGTGGTATTAAACCGGCCTTAGGTGCCTGTGGCGGACAAGACAGGGCGCGGTCCACCGCCGCGCGAACGGAGCAGGCGATGCGGGCGGGCGCGAACAGGACGGGCGAGGGCATTCTGCCGGCCCAGGCGATCGACGCCCTCACCCGCGCGGGCGGCATCCTGCCGGCCACGCCCTATGCGTCGGACCAGATCCAGCCCGCGAGCCTCGACCTGCGGCTCGGGCAGCGCGCCTACCGGGTGCGAACCAGCTTCCTGCCGGGGGGCTCGCGCACGGTCGAGGCCTGCGTCGAGCGCCTGTCGCTCCACGCCATCGACCTGCGGCCGGGCGCCGTGCTGGAAACGGGCTGCGTCTACATCGCGGAATTGCAGGAGACGCTGGCCCTGCCGCCGGGCCTCGCGGCCTCGGCGAACCCGAAGAGCTCCACCGGCCGCATCGACGTGTTCACCCGCGTGATCACCGACCGGGCGGAGGCGTTCGATCAGGTGGCGGCCGGGTATACCGGCCCGCTCTACGCGGAGATTTCCCCCCGCACCTTCCCGGTGCTGGTGCGGACGGGCTCGCGCCTGTCGCAGATCCGCTTCCGCTCCGGCCAGCCGCGCCTCGGGGAGGCGGAACTGGCCGCCCTCCATGCCCGGACGCCGCTCGTGAACGTCGCCGCGCCCTCGCTGCAGGGCGGCGTCGCGGTGTCGGTGGACCTGTCGGGCTTCGACGGGCTGATCGGCTACCGGGCGAAGCGCCACACCGGCCTCGTGGACGTGGACGCACCGGGCCAGCACGGCATCGACGCCTTCTGGGAGCGCCTGCCCTCGGACGGCAGCGCCAGCCTGATCCTCGATCCCGGCCAGTTCTACATCCTCGCCTCGAAGGAATCGGTGCAGGTGCCGCCGGACCATGCCGCCGAGATGGTGCCGTTCGATCCGCTGGTGGGCGAGTTCCGGGTGCATTACGCCGGCTTCTTCGATCCCGGCTTTGGCCATGCGGCGGCGGGCGGGACCGGCGCGCGGGCGGTGCTGGAAGTGCGCTCCCGCGACGTGCCGTTCCTGTTGGAAGATGGCCAGATCGTCGGGCGCCTCGTCTACGAGCGCATGAGCGAGGTTCCCGCCACCCTCTACGGCGCCGGAGCCGGCTCGAACTATCAGGCCCAGGGCCTGAAGCTCTCCAAGCACTTCATCTGAAGGATTTCGACACGGCCTGCTCGAAGGAGCGCACCAGGGCCATGTCGAGCTTGCCCTCCATGCCGCGCAGGATGCGGAACGCCTCCGGCGCGGGCATCGGCGTGCGGTAGGGCCGACGCTCGGCCAGGGCCGCGTAGATGTCGCAGACGGTGATCATCCGCACGATGTCGGGGATCGCGTCACCGACCAGTTTGTCGGGGTAGCCGGAGCCGTCCAGCAACTCGTGATGGTGCCGGACGACGGCGAGGATCGCCGCGTCGAACCCGCCCGCGTCCACGAGGATCGCGTGGCCGAGGGCGGCATGGGTGCGCATGGTCGCGCGCTCGGCCGGATCGAGCGGCCCGGCCTTGTTCAGGATGGCGAGCGGAATCCGCGCCTTGCCGACATCGTGGACCAGGGCGGCGCGCACGACGTGCTCCCGGTCCCGCTGGCTGAAGCCGAGATCGATGGCGAAGGTCGCGGCCAGCCCCGCCACCAGCAGGCAATGCTGGTAGGTGGCGTCGTCGTAGGCGCGCACCGTGTCGAGCCACGCCCCGAGCCCGGCCTCGCCCACGGCACCGAGGATCGGATCGAGCCCGTGATCGACCAGCCGCGGATCGACCGTGCCGGTCTGCCGGGCGGAATCGAGGAGGCCGGCGAGCACGGCGCCCGCCTCGTCGGCGGCCTTGGCGATCACGAGGGGCCGCCCGCGCTCGGGGGCGGGGACGCGCACCATGCCGGGGAACGGGTTCGTCAGGTGGACACGCATCGCCTCCGCGACGGTGTCGGCGGCGGTGTCGAAGGGGAGGCAGAGGCTCGCGCCGAGGCTGCGGGCGGTGGAGAGGCTGCGCTCGCCCATGCTGCGCATCAGGAACAGGCGGGGCAGTTGCGGCGCCTCCGCGATGAGGGCGCGCAGGCCCCTCAACTGGGTGGGCTGCAACAGGTCGATATCGGCGACGAAGCCCACGCAATCGCCGGCCGGCAGCACCGAGGCGGCATCGCGGACGTGGCAGGGGACGACCTCGTCCAGGGCCCGCACGAGATCCAGGCGCTGCGTCGCCCGGTCGGTGAACAATACGAGCGTGCCCTCTTGCATGGCTCTCCAGGGACGGCCGGTCGGGCCCTGCGACTCCGAATCCGACAATACCCGTTTTACCTTGCCAAGGCGTAACGGCGGCTCAGCCCGCCGCCGCCTCGTCGAGGAGCCACACCACCTGCGGCCCCCGGATCGCCCCGGCCGGCAGATCCTCGCCCGCCGCGAGGCGGGCCAGCGGTGCGCGCTTGCCCGCGCCGGTCACGAGGAACAGCACGTGCCGGGCGGAGGTCAGCGCCGGCACGGTGAGGCTGATGCGCGGCACGAAGGGCTCCAGCCCCGCCTCCGGCACCGGCACGGCCAAAGCGGTCGCTTCCCCCGCCTCCGGCTTGCCGGGGAAGAGCGAGGCGGTGTGCCCATCGTCCCCGAGGCCGAGCAGCACAAGGTCGAAGAGCGGCCGTTCGGCCGTGAGGGCGTCCGCGCCGTGGAAATCGCGGAGGGTCCGCTCATAGGCCTTGGCGCCGGCCTCGATTCCCTCGTCCGACGGCATGAAGTGCAGATGCGTCGGCGGGATTTCGCTGCCGTGGCCGAAGGCCTCGCGGACCATGCGCACGTTGCTGCGGGCGTCGTCCCACGGCACCGCCCGGTCGTCCCCGAAGAACCAATGGATCCTCGTCCACGGCACAAGCGCGGCGTAGTCGGGGCCGGCGAGCAGGGCATAGAGGCGCTTAGGCGTCGAGCCGCCGGAGAGGCAGATCGCGATCCGCTCCCCCTGCGCCTCGCCGCAGGCCGCGATCAGCCGTTCGGCGGCCTCGCGGGCCACCGCCTCGGCATCGGGCAGGACCTGCGCGCCCTTCGGCACCCGCACCATGCGGCCCTCACGACTTCTTCGGTTCCTGGTGGCCGCCGAAGCCCTTGCGCATCGCGGAGAGGAGCTTGTCGGCGTAGGAGGCGTCCTCCCGGGAGCGGAAGCGCCGGTACAGGGCGGCCGAGAGGACGGTCGCCGGCACGGCCTGCTCGACGGCGGCGTTGATGGTCCAGCGGCCCTCGCCGGAATCCTCGACCCAGCCGGAGAAGTCGGTCAGGTCCTCGTCGCCGGCCAGCGCATGGGCGGTGAGGTCGAGGAGCCAGGACGAGACCACGCTGCCACGCCGCCAGACCTCGGCGATGTCGCCGAGGTTGAGGTCGAAGCGCCGCTCCTCCGGCAGGTTCTCGGAATTGGCGTGGCGGAGGATGTCGAACCCTTCCGCGTAGGCCTGCATCAGCCCGTACTCGATGCCGTTATGGACCATCTTCACGTAATGGCCCGCGCCGGTCGGCCCGGCATGGATGTAGCCGTGCTCGGCACGGGCGTCGCGCCCTTCGCGGCCGGGGGTGCGGGTCACGTCGCCGATCCCCGGGGCGAGGGTCGCGAAGATCGGATCGAGCCGGTCCACGGCGGACTCATCGCCGCCGATCATCATGCAATAGCCGCGCTCCAGGCCCCAGACGCCGCCGGACGTGCCGACATCGACGTAGTGGATGCCCTTCGGCTTCAGTTCCCCGCCCCGGCGCACGTCGTCGCCGAAGAAGGAATTGCCGCCGTCGATGATGCAATCGTCCAATTGCATCAGCTTGCCCAGCGCCTGCACCGTCTCCTCGGTGATCTTGCCCGCCGGGAGCATCACCCAGGCGGTGCGCGGCACGTCGAGCTTGGAGACGAAATCTTCCAGGCTCGTCGCGCCGACCGCGCCTTCCTTCACGAGGGAGGCGACGGCCTCGGCGTTCTGATCGAACACCACGGCCGTATGCCCGCCGCGCAGAAGGCGGCGGACGATGTTGCCGCCCATCCGGCCGAGGCCGATCATGCCGAGTTGCATCGTGGTGGCCTCCGCAGCCAGTGACTCTGAGTTCAGGCGACGGCCGCCTTCAGCGCCGCCGCGACACGTTTCAGCCCGGCTTCCATCTGTCCGGCCTTGAGGTGGACGCGCAGGGCCCGGCGCCCGCGCTCGGCGAGCACGGCGAAGTCGCCCCGCGCCTGCGCCGCGACCACCGTGCCGAAGCCCAAGGACCGGCCGGGGATCGGCAGGTCCTCGGCGGCGTCGGCCGTGATCTGCAGGAACACGCCGCTGTTCGGCCCGCCCTTGTAGGCCTGCCCCGTCGAGTGCAGGAAGCGCGGCCCGAATTCGAGGCAGGTCGCCACCTTGCGCGCGTCCCGCACCGTGAGCCGCGCTTCCTGCAACACGGCGTGGTGCGCTTCGTTGCGCGGCAGGTAGGCGAGGAGCGCGACGTAATCGTCGCTCCTCATCCGGGCGAGATGCCCCTTGATCGCCGCATCGAGCCCATCGACCGCCTGCGGCAGGGCCTCGGCGTTCTTCGCATCGGCGTAGAGGGCGAGGGTTTCGTCCTCGAAGAGCGGCGTCTCGTCGGGCAGCGCCCCGGTGCGCTCGGCCTCGGCGAAGAGCTTCTTCGTCTCGATCTTGCTCGCCTCGACGTCGGGCTGGTCGAACGGGTTGATCTCCAGCAGCGCGCCGGCGACCGCGGTGGCGATCTCCAGCCTGTAGAATTCCTGCGGCAACTGCTCGACGCCGTCGAGGCCGATCCGGGCGATCGGGTGCCCGTCCTTCTCCAAGGCCGACAGGGCGGCGTCCTGGGCCGGGTCGGCCTGGGAATCGAGGCGCAGGTACAGGAAGAACCGGTCGTGGCCGTAGACCGCCGGCACGCCCGCCGGCTCGCCGTCCACCGGGATCAGGCCCTTGCCGACCTTGCCGGTCGACTCGGCGATCAGCTGTTCGGCCCAGGCGCCGAAGCTCGCGACGCCGGGGGAGGCGATCACCGTCACCTTGTCCCGGCCCTTCAGCGCCGCCGCGCCCATGGCGGTGCCGAGCAGCACGCCGGGGTTCACATGCGGCGGCACGGCGGGACCGCAGGAGCGGACCATGATGCGGGCGCGCTCGAGCACGTCCTTGACGTCGAGGCCCATGGCGGCGGCCGGCACGAGGCCGAAGGCCGAGAGCACCGAGTAGCGCCCGCCGATCTGCTTCACGCCATAGAAGATCTTGGCGAAGTTCTGGGCCTTGGCCGCCTTCTCCATGTCGGAGCCGGGATCGGTGACGGCGACGAAATGCTCGCCGACCTTGTCACCGACGGTCTGCTTCATGCGGTCGTAGAAGTAGTCGCGGAAAACGTTCGGCTCCAGGGTCGAGCCCGACTTCGAGGAGACGATGAACAGCGTCTTGGCGAGGTCGATCTCGGCCTCGACGGCGCGCACCTCGTCCGGATGGGTGGAATCGAGGATGCGGAGCGCCGGGAAGCCCGGCCGCTGGCCGTAGGTGAGGCTCAGGACCTCCGGGCCGAGGCTCGATCCGCCCATGCCTAGCACCACCGCATGGGTGAAGCCCCGCGCCTTCACCCACTCGGCGAAGGCGGCGTAGTCGGCGGCCTTCTCCAGTTCCTCTTCCACGATGTGGAGCCAGCCGAGCCAGCTCGCCTCATCGGCGCCGGTCCAGACCGTGGCGTCGCGGGCCCAGAGTCGGCGGATCGCGCCGCTCGCCCGCCAGGCCTCGACGGCCTTCTTCGCGTCGGCGGCCAGGGCGTCGTCGAGGGCCAGCGCCAGCGGGTCGAGGCGGGCGCCGAGCAGGGCCGCGCGCTTGCCGGCCACCGCGCCGAGGAGGTTGTCGGCGGCGTCGATGAAGAGCTGCACGCCCTCCTCGACCAGTTGCCGCGCCACCGCCTCGATGTCGATGCCGGCGCGGGCGAGGCTCGCCATCACCGCCTCGGCGCCGGGCACGTCCTCCTCGATGGTCGGGCGGACCTCGCCGTGGTCGCGGAAGGCGGCCATGGTGGCGGGGGGCATGGTGTTGACGGTGTTCGGGCCGATCAGCTCCTCGACGTAGAGCACGTCGGAATAGGCCTTGTTCTTGGTGCCGGTGGAGGCCCAGAGCAGGCGCTGCGCCTTGGCGCCCTTCTCCGCCAACGCCTGCCACGTCGGCTCGGCGAAGATGCGCTTGTAGCGCTGGTAGGCGAGCTTGGCGTTCGCGATGGCGACCTTCCCCTTGAGGGAGGTCAGCGCGATCTTCTCGTCCGGGTCGTTCGCCTGCGCGATCTTCTCATCGAGCATCTTGTCGACCAGGGCGTCGATGCGGCTGATGAAGAAGCTCGCCACGCTCGCGATGCGCGAGACGTCGTGCCCGGCCTTCGCCCGCTCGTCGAGGCCTGCGACGAAGGCGCGGGCCACGGTCTCGTAAGCCTCCTGCGAGAACAGCAGGGTGACGTTGATCGAGATGCCCTCGGCGGTCAGCTGCTTGATCGCCGGGATGCCCTCCGGGGTGGCGGGCACCTTCACCATCAGGTTGTCGCGGGCGACCGCCCTGTGGAGGCGGCGGGCCTCGTCCAGCGTCGCCTGGGTATCGAGGGCGAGGTAGGGCGAGACTTCGAGGCTCACGTAGCCGTCGGCGCCGTCGCTCGCCTCGTAGACCGGGCGCAGCACGTCGGCGGCGGCCTGGATGTCGGCGATGGCAAGGCCTTCGTAGAGGTCGATGACGCGGCTGTCGCCGGTCTCCTGCACCGCCTTGAGGCTGGCATCGTATTCCTCCGAGTGGCCGATGGCCTTCTCGAAGATCGCCGGGTTGGAGGTGACGCCGCGCAGGCCGTCCTCCTCCACGAGCTTCTTGAGTTCACCCTTCTCGATGAAGCCCCGGGCGACGAAGTCGAGCCAGACGGCCTGATCCTGTTGGTCGTGCAGGGCCTTGAGCGCGTTCATGTCCGAGCCTCGTTGTCCGATTGGTTCGCGCTCTCCTCCCCGCGACGGGGAGGAGAGGAGGGGGGATGATTACCCCCTGTGCTTGGCCACCTGCGCCTTCGCGGCCTCCAGAACCTTCTCGGGGGTAAACCCGAACTTGGTCAGGAGATCCTTCAGGGGCGCCGAGGCGCCGAAGGTGCTCATGCCGATGATCGCGCCCTCGGAGCCGGCATAGCGGTCCCAGCCGATCACGCTGCCCTGCTCGACCGCGACGCGGGCCTTCACCGCCGGCGGCAGCACCGTGTGGCGGTAGGCTTCGTCCTGCCGCTCGAACAGGTCCCACGAAGGCATCGACACGACGCGGGCCTTCACGCCCTCGCCCGTCAGGGCGTCGTAGGCGCCGAGGCACAGCTGCACCTCCGAGCCAGAGGCCATCAGGATCACCTCCGGCGTGCCCTCGCAATCGGCCAGCACGTAGCCCCCCTTCGCGGTGCCGGAGGCGGCGCCGTACTTCGACCGGTCGAGGGTCGGCAGCGCCTGCCGCGACAGGGCGAGCACGGCGGGCTGGTTCTTCAGGGAGAAGATGACCCGGTAGGCTTCCGCCACCTCGTTGGCATCCGCCGGGCGGATGGTCACGAGGCCGGGGATGCAGCGCAGGGAGAGCAGTTGCTCCACCGGCTGGTGGGTCGGCCCGTCCTCGCCCACGCCGATGGAGTCGTGGGTGAAGATGTGGAAGATCGGCAGTTCCATGAGCGCGGCGAGCCGGATCGGCGGGCGCATGTAGTCGGCGAAGACGAGGAAGGTCGCGCCGTAGGCCCGAAGCCCGACGAGGCCGAGGCCGTTCACGATGGAGCCCATCGCGTGCTCGCGCACGCCGAAATGGATGTTGCGCCCGCCAGGGTTGAGCGGGGTCAGCGAGCCCGCGCCCTCGAAGGTCAGGTTCGACTTGTTCGACGGGGCGAGGTCGGCCGAGCCGCCCAGCAGGAACGGGACGTGCTGGGCGATGGCGTTCAGCACCTTGCCCGACGATTCGCGCGTGGCGACGCCCTTGGCGTCCGCCTCGAAGACCGGGATGTCCTTGTCCCAGCCCTCGGGGAGACGCCCTTCGAGGAACGCGTCGAGCTGTTCCGCGTGGGCGGCGTCGGATTCCTTCGCCTGGGTGAAGAGCGCCTGCCATTCGTCGTACAGGGCGGCGCCGCGCTTGCCGATGCCATCGCGAAAATTCTCGTGCACGCCGTCGGGCACGAGGAACTGCGAATCCTCCGGCCAGCCGTAGGCGCGCTTGGCACCCTTCACCTCGTCCTCGCCGAGCGCGTCCGAGTGGGCCTTCGAGGTGCCCTGCTTCTTCGGGGCGCCGAAGCCGATCACCGACTTCACGATGATGAGCGTCGGCCGGTCCTGGCTAGAGACGAAGGTGTCCAGGGCCGCCGTGATGGCGTGGAGGTCGTTGGCGTCCGCGACGCGCAGGACCTGCCAGCCATAGGCGAGGAAGCGGGTGGCGACCTCCTCACCGAAGGCGAGTTCGGTGTGGCCCTCGATGGTGACGGTGTTGTCGTCGTAGATCCAGCAGAGGTTCGCGAGCCGCAGGTGGCCGGCGATGGAGGCGGCCTCCGAGGCGACGCCCTCCATCAGGTCGCCGTCCGAGCACATGGCGTAGACGTTGTAGTCGAACAGGTTCAGCCCCGGCCGGTTGAGGTGCCGGCCCAGGAACCGGCCGCCCATCGCCATGCCGACGGAGTTCGCGACACCCTGGCCGAGCGGCCCGGTGGTGGTCTCGACGCCGGTGGTGAAGTGGTATTCCGGGTGGCCGGGGGTGCGGCTGTCGATCTGCCGGAAGCGCTTGATCTCGTCGAGGCTCACGGCCGGCGCGTTGCCGCCGTCCTTCTCCGCGACGTTGGCGAGGTGCAGCAGCGCGTAGAGCAGCATCGAGGCGTGGCCGCAGGACAGCACGAACCGGTCGCGGTTCGGCCAGTGCGGATGCGCCGGGTCGTAGCGCAGGTAGCGGTTCCACAGGGTGTAGGCGACGGGGGCCAGCGCCATCGGCGCGCCGGGATGGCCCGAATTCGCCTTCTGCACGGCGTCGATCGCCAGCGTGCGGATCGTGTCGATGCTGAGCTTGTCGATTTCGGCAAGCTCGGCGCGGGCGGGTGTGTCGGCTCCGCTCATGGTATCACGTCGTCCTGTTCTCTAGCGCGACCGCTGGGCCGCCTGGTGGCGGTGGACCGCGGGCGGCGCCCCATCAGACTTAGCGCCCTGTTTCTCGGCGGGCCCCTCGCCATGGGCATAGCTGAGGAGCGTGTTGACGAGGGCCACGTGGGTGAACGCCTGCGGGTAGTTACCCACAAGACGCTTGGCTTGCACGTCGTACTCCTCGCTCACGAGGCCGAGATCGTTACAAATCCCGATCAGGCGGTCGATCAACGCGCGGGCCTCCTCGCGACGGCCGAGGCCGATGAGGTTGTCGGCATACCAATAGGTGCAGGGCAGGAAGGCTCCCTCGTTGCCCGACAATCCGTCCGTGGCCGAGCCTTGGGTCTCGTAGCGGAGGATGAAGCCGTCGCGCATCAGTCCCTTGCCGATGGCATCGACGGTGCCGACCACGCGGGGATCGTGCTGCGGCAGGAAGCCGGTATGGGCGATGAGCAGCAGGCTCGCATCCAGCGCCTTCGCCCCGTAATATTGCACGAAGCTGTTGAGATCGCGGTCGAATCCCTTCTCGCAGACCTCTGCGTGGATCTCGTCGCGGATCGCCCGCCAGCGCTCGGCCTGCTCGTGGGTCGCGCCCGATTCGTCGAGTTCGTGCATCCGCAGCGCCCGGTCGAAGGCGACCCAGGCCATGACCTTCGAATGGACGAAGTGGCGCGAGCCGCCGCGCACCTCCCAGATGCCCTCGTCGGGCTTGCGCCACGCCTTCTCCAGGTGTCCGAGGAGGGCGAGGCCGACCCGGCGCCCGTCCTCGCTCACCGGCAGGCCGCGGGCGTGGGCCTGATAGAGCGCGTCGAAGAGTTCGCCGTAGACGTCGAGCTGGAACTGCGCGGCCGCCGCGTTGCCGATGCGCACCGGGCGGGAATTCTCGTAGCCCGGCAGCCAGTCGAGCTCGATCTCCGGCAGGAGCCGCTCGCCCGCGATACCGTAGAGGATATGCGCCTGCTCGGGGTTGCCGGCCACCGCCCGCAGCAGCCAGTTCAGCCAGTTGCGCGCCTCCTCGATGTAGCCGCCGTCCATCAGGGCGATGAGCGTCAGGGTCGAATCGCGCAGCCAGCAGAAGCGGTAATCCCAGTTCCGCTCGCCGCCCAAGCCTTCCGGCAGGGAGGCGGTCGGCGCGGCGACGATGCCGCCGGTCGGATGGTAGATCAACGCCTTGAGGGTCAGGAGGGAGCGCTGCAGCAGCTCGTCCCAGGGCGTGCCCTTGGCGCAGCGCTTCGACCAGTCGCGCCACGCCCGGTCGGTGTCGGCCAGCATCTGGCACGGCTCGATCGGCGGCGGGTCGGGCTCGTGCGAGGCCCCGTAGCTCAGGACGAAGCGGCGCTGCTCGCCGGCATGGATCGTGAACTCGCCCAGGGTCGTCTGCCGGTCGGTGCCGTGCAGGTCGACATCGGTGCGCAGGACCACCTTGTGCGGTCCCGCGATGGCCCGCAGGTCGCCGAGTTCCGAATGCGAGACCCAGGGCACCGCCGAGCCGTAATCGAACCGCACCGCCATCTCGGAGCGCATGGCGACCCGGCCGTGGATTCCCTTCACGAGGCGCACGAGGTGCGGCCCGTCGCCGGTCGGCATGAAATCGGTGACGAGCACCTCGCCCTGGCGGGTCTTGTGCCGCGTCTCGAGGACGAGGCTGCCCTCGCGATAGGCCCAGCTCGTCTCGACATGGGCCGCCTCGGGGCGGATCTCCCAGAAACCGTGATCCCTGGTGCCGAGGAGGGCGGTGAACAGGGCGGCGGCGTCAAAACGCGGCCAGCACAGCCAATCGACGCTGCCGGTCCGACTCACCAGCGCGGCGGTGCGGCCGTCGCCGATAAGCGCATAGTCTTCGATACGTTCGGCCACAGGCCTACCCCCGGTCCGCGATTGAGCGCGAACTAGGATGATGCGGCGCGGTATCCAGGGGCGTCAGAACAGGCGGTCGGTCAGCACCGCGACGGAACCCTTCACGACGGCCTGCCCGCCGCGCACCAGATCGCCCGCGCTTCCGGAGATCCGCTCGACCCGCGCGCCGACCTCGCGGGCGACGGGCACCACCGCCTCGACCACCGATTCGGCGAAGGGGAGGGCAGTCGGCACCGTGGACGGGGTGGCCGGCTCCTCGGAGGCGGTGCGCGCCGCCCGGAAGGGGTTGTCCTGCGCCATGGCGTCGTGGGGGGCGGTCTCCTGGCAGCGCTTGCCGGGGCAGGGGCGGCGCACGGAGGAGGCGATCCGGCGGGCCGGGCGCGGCGCTTGCGTCGCGGCGGCGCTCTGCGACGGCGCGGGGAGGGCGGAGGTGACGCTCGGATCGGCCGTCAGGGGGAAGATCTCCCCGAAGGCGATCACGGCGGGAGGGCGCGGGGCCGGCTCGGCGGCGGGCGTGGCCGGCGCCGACATGGCGAGGGTCGCCGCGCCGGAGGCGGGGATCATCCGCGCGGCGGCGCCCGGCGCCGGGGCATCGCCCTTGGGGCAGAGGAGGGAGGCCGCCGCCAGGACGACGACGGTCGCCAGCGTGGGCAGGAACGGCATCGTCACGCGGCCGCCGGTATCGGCCATGGCCGGCCGGTCCTGAGGCCGGCAAGGCGTCGCCACCGAAGTACGATCAGGCCCGCGCATCCGCTTCTCGACCCTCTCTCACGCTCCGAAGGTCACACAAGGCCGCGACATTGCGGCAGAAGCTAGACCGGATCTTTGCCTGTGGGTATCCGCCAGCGACAACGCGCCAAGCTTGGCCGAAGGCATGTCCCTTGCGTCCGTCAGCGCGGCCCCGCATCCGTAGGGCACGGGTGAACCCCGCCCCAGAACGGGCCGCGATGACCGAATCGAGTCTCACCGTCGCCGTGATCGATCCGAGCCAGGCCCGCGCGGCGATCCTCGAAGAGGGGCTGCGCGCCGCCGGCATCGGGCGGATCGTCGTCCTGCCCGACACCGCCGACCTTCAGGAGCGGGTGAGCGCCCTCAAGCCGGACGTGGTGGTGATCCATCTGGAGAGCCCGAGCCGGGACATCCTGGAGCAGATGTCGGGCGTCTCGCGCCATGCCGGGCGGCCCGTGGCGATGTTCGTGGACCGCTCCGACACCACGATGATGGAGGC
The DNA here is from genome assembly GCF_038442315.1 of Methylobacterium litchii. NCBI lineage: Bacteria > Pseudomonadati > Pseudomonadota > Alphaproteobacteria > Hyphomicrobiales > Methylobacteriaceae > Methylobacterium > Methylobacterium litchii. The sequence continues at coordinate 85,552 of NZ_JBBXMY010000012.1, forward strand.
CGCCGTGGATGCCGGCATCTCGGCCTACGTGGTCGACGGCCTGCGCCCCGAGCGGATCAAGTCGATCATCGACATCGCGATCCTGCGCTTCAACGCCTTCGCCCGGCTGCAGCGGGAACTCTCCGAGGCGCGGGGCGAGCTCGCCGACCGGAAGCTCATCGAGCGGGCGAAGGGGATCCTCATGAACCTCAAGGGGCTCTCGGAAGACGAGGCCTATCGGCAATTGCGGCGCAAGGCGATGAACGAGAAGCGTAAGATCGCGGACATCGCCCGCGCCATCGTGACCACGGCGGACCTCCTGGGATGAACGTGATCGTGGCAGGCGCGGCCGGGGCAGGCCGCCGGGGAGCGCCGTGATGAGGCTCCAGATCGGCTACGTCCCGCTCTGCGACGCGGCGCCGGTGATCCTGGCGCAGGAACTCGGCTACGCGCGGGAGGAGGGGCTGGACCTCGACCTCTCGGCCGAGCCCTCCTGGGCGACCCTGCGCGACCGGCTGGCGCTCGGCCATCTCGACGGCGCCCACATGCTCGCGCCCCTGGCGCTCGCCAGCGCCCTCGGCCTGTCGGGCCCCCCCTCGGACCTCGCCATCGGCCTGCCGCTCAGCCTCAACGGCAACGCCATCACCCTGTCGAACGCCCTGAGCGCGGCCGTCGCCGGGGAGGACGGGTTCGGCGGCGACTGGCGCGGCGTCGCCCGCGCCTTCGCCCGCGTCGCGACCGCACGGCGGCAGGCGGGCAAGCCGGTGACGCTCGGCATCGTCCATCCCTTCTCCTGCCACACCTATCAGGTGCGGCTCTTCGCCCAGGCGGGCGGGCTCGATCCGGCGGCGCTGCGCACCGTCGTCGTGCCGCCGCAGCACGGGGTCGAGGCGCTGTCGCGGGGGCTCGTGGACGGGTTCTGCGCGGGGGCGCCCTGGAACGAGGTCGCGATGGCGGCGGGCGTCGGGCGGGTCGTCGCGCTGGGCGCCGAGATCGCCCCGGACGCCCCCGAGAAGGTCTTCGCCGTCTCCGGCCGCGTCGGCGAGGCCGGGGCGCCCCTGGTCCGGGCCGTCGCGCGGGCGGGGCTGTGGTGCGCCGATCCCGATCACCGCGACGAACTCATCCACCGGCTCGGGCGCCGCGCCCATCGCGACCGGGAACTCGGCCTCGTCGCCCGCGCCTTCGAGGGCAAGGGCACGGACGGGACCGGCCGCGCTCTCGGCCACCTGCACCTCGGCGAGGCGGCCCAGGCCCAGGCGCCGGAACGGATCGACTGGCTGCTGCGAGAAATGCGCGCCGCCGGTCAGATCGATGCGGATCCGGCCCAGGAGGAGGCCGCGCGGGCGCTCTACCGACCCCTTGCGTAACGGGCACCGCCCGCCCCGCGTCGGGTGGCGGGCTGGCGCCGTGGTTATGCGTGACGCGCACGGAACAGCCGGCGGTTTGCGCCGTTGAGCAGCTACCATGCCCGGTTGCCGCAAATTCGACGCAGCGTCGCTCCCTCCCGCTCTTCCCGAAAGGGTCGAGTTGCAGCGTTACGTCCGCACCGGACGCCGCGCTCCCCGCGCCGCCAACGACAACCGCCGCCTCAGCGCGCCGAGTGGCTGGTATTGGGCTATCGTCGTCGGCGCCATGCCGACCGTCGGCCTGCTCGTCGCCCTCTCGACCCTCCTCTGACCGTTTTTCTCCGCTCAGCGTCCCGCTGATCGTTCGGCAGTCAGCCGCCTGCTTTTTGTGCAGCGCGAAGCAGCCCGCCTTTCCCGTTTCGCTTGAAGCCTGACCGGACCCGCCAAGAGCGGACGGCGACCTTCGCGCGACGGTCCCGGCATTTGGCACGGGTCCTGCAATTCACCTCGCGTCCGTCAACGGCGACGGGCAGCGCCGTCAGCGAGGCCGCTGATCCGGTTCTCCTGGGGCTCCCGACCGGCTGCCCCGGGCCATGACCCGGCAGCGGCTTTTTCGTGGGCGGTCCGCCGACGATCCCTGGATTCGAGGTTCGAGACGCGACCGAACGATGCCGACTGACCATAGGGATTCCGCACTGCCGGTTTCGCGGGCGACGGACGCACAGGGGCGCAAGCGCCTCGTCGTCGTCGGCAACGGCATGGCTTCGCTCCGCTTCCTGGAGCGCCTGACCGAGGGCTGCCCCGGTCTCTACGACGTGGCCTGCGTGGGCGCCGAGCCCCAGGCCGCCTACAACCGCGTGCTCCTCTCCTCGCTGCTCGGCGGCGAGATCGACGAGGCCGCCACCGCCTTCCGCGGCCTCGACTGGTACGAGAGCCACGGCATCCGCCTCATCACCGGCGCCCCCGTCACCGCCATCGACCGGGAGAACGGCCGGGCGATCGTCGGCGACGCGCATGTCCTGCCCTTCGACACGCTGGTGCTCGCGGTCGGCTCCCTGCCGATCCGCCTGCCGAAGCCCGGCATGGACCTGCCCGGAGTCATCACCTTCCGCGACCTCTCCGACGTGGCGGCGATCCGCAAGGCCGCCGTGGAACATGCCAAGGCCATCGTGATCGGGGGCGGGCTGCTCGGCCTGGAGGCCGCCGCCGGCCTCGCCAAGCGCGGCATCGACACCACGCTCCTCCACGTCATGGACCGGCTGATGGAGCGCCAGCTCGATCACGAGGCCGCCGGCCTCGTCCGCCGGGCCATGGAGGAGCGCGGCGTCCGCGTGATCCTCGGAGCCGACACCGCCGCCGTCGAGGGCGACGGCAGGGTCGAGCGCCTGCGTCTGGCGGACGGCACAATCCTGCCCGCCGACCTCGTGGTGATGTCGGTGGGCGTGCGCCCGTCCCTGGCGCTGGCGCAGGGCGCGGGGCTCGCGACGAACCGGGGCATCCTCGTGGATGACCGCATGGCGACCTCCGACCCGCGCATCTTCGCGCTGGGCGAGTGCGCCGAGCACCGGGGCCTCGTCTACGGCCTCGTGGAGCCGTCCTACGAGCAGGCCGACACGCTGGCCCGCCACCTCTCCGGGCAACCTGCCGCCTACGAGGGCACGCACCTCGCCACCAGCCTCAAGATCTCGGGGCTCCCGGTCTTCTCGGCCGGGCTCGTGGACACCCCGGCCGATGCCGAGGCCGTCACCCTCTTCGATCCCGGCGCCGGCCTCTACCGCAAGCTGCTGCTGCGGGAGGGTCGCCTCGTCGGCGCGGTCTTCGTCGGCGACATCGCCGAGCAGGCCTCCTGCAAGGCGTTGATCCGCTCCGGCGAGCCGGTCGGCGACGTGGACGATCTCATGTTCGGGCGCCCGGCGCCCCAATCCCTCGCGGCGTAAGGAGACCGGCATGGCGGACGAATTCAACGCCGAGCAGCGGCGCTACCTCGAAGGCTTCGCGGCCGGCATCGGCGCGGCGCGGGTGACAGGCGGCCTCGCGGGTGGACAGGGGGCTGGCGCCCCGGCACCCGAGCCCACCGGCCCGGACGCGATTCACCTCAAGGCGCAGGACGCCACGGTGAAGGCCGGCGGCAAGCTCTGCGAGCAGGAGAAGTGGAAGCGGGCCGAGAGCCCCTTCGACGGCCACAACCGGCTGAAGGCCGAGGCCGCCCAGGGCAAGGCCCCGAAGCCGGAGGACAATTTCCGCTGGCGCTACCACGGGATGTTCTGGGTCGCCCCCAATCAGGTGAGCTACATGTGCCGCCTGCGCATCCCCAACGGGGTGCTGCACCATTGGCAATTCGCGGGCGTCGCCGACCTCGCCGACGCCCATGGCGGCGGCTACGTCCACGTCACCACCCGCGCGAACCTGCAGGTCCGCGAGATCACGCCGGAGCACGCCCAGCCCTTCCTCGACGGGCTCGCCGATATCGGCCTCGGCGCGCAGGGGGCGGGGGCGGACAACATCCGCAACGTCACCGGCTCCCCCACCGCCGGCATCGACGCGCAGGAGATCCTGGACACGCGGCCGCTCGCCAAGTCCTGGAACAACTGGATCGTCAACGACCGCTCGCTCTACGGCCTGCCGCGCAAGTTCAACGTCGCCTTCGACGGCGGCGGCGTCATGGCTGTGCTGGAGGAGACGAACGATGTCGGCTTCCAGGCCGTCGAGGTGCTGGAGGGCGCCGCCGTCGCGCCGGGCATCTGGATGCGCCTCGTGCTGGGCGGCATCTCCGGCCACAAGGACCTTGCCCGCGATACCGGCGTGGTGCTCAAGCCGGAGGAGTGCAATCAGGTCGCCGACGCGATCATCCGCGTCTTCATCGAGAACGGCGACCGGACGAACCGCAATAAGGCGCGGATGAAGTACGTCCTCGACGCCTGGGGCTTCGACAAGTACCTCGCCGCCGTCGAGGACAAGCTCGGCCGCAAGCTGGAGCGGGTCGATCCGGCCCATATCGCCCCCCGCAAGCCGACGAACCGCTACGCGCATGTCGGCGTGCACAAGCAGAGGCAGGAAGGCCTGAACTGGGTCGGCGTCGTGCTCCCCGTCGGCAAGATGCTGAGCGACGAGGTGCGGGCGCTCGCCAAGATCGCCCAGGAGTGCGGCGACGGGCAGATCCGCCTCACCGTCTGGCAGAACTTCGTCTTTTCCGGCGTGCCGGATTCCAAGCTCGCCGAGGTGGAGGAGCGCGTCGCGGCGCTCGGCCTGTCGATCAAGGCCGAGGGCATCCGGGCGGGTCTCGTGGCCTGCACCGGGGCGCGGGGCTGCAAGTTCGCCGCCTCCGACACCAAGGGCCATGCCATGCTCATCGCCGAGCATGTCGAGCGCACGGTGAAGGAATTGGACGTGCCGGTGAACGTCCACCTCACCGGCTGCCACCATAGCTGCGCCCAGCACTACATCGGCGATATCGGCCTGATCGGCGCCAAGGTCGTCGTCTCGGAGGAGGGCGACACCGTCGAGGGCTACGACATCGTGGTCGGCGGCGGCTTCGCCGAGACCCCGAAGATCGGTACTGAGATCTGGAAGGCCGTGAAGGCCGAGGAGGCGCCGCTGCGCGTCGAGGCGCTGCTGCGCACCTATCTCGACGGCCGCCAGGGCCCGGACGAGACCTTCCAGCAATTCACCGCCCGCACCGGACCGGAGGCCCTGCGCGACGCCGCCGAATCCGTTCCCGCCCTGAGGGAAGCCGCATGACCCAGCATGTCTCGCCCCCGCTCGTCCTGATCCCCGAGACCGCCCCGTTCGACCCCGACCAGCGGGCGTGGCTCTCGGGCTACTTCGCCGCCCTGCTCGGCCCGGCCGTCGAGGGCGCCACGGCGCTGGCGCCGGGCGAGGCACCCGCGTCCGGCCCCAAGCTCGCCGACAACGACGACGCGCCCTGGCACGACCCGTCGATGCCGCTGCCTGACCGGATGAACCTCGCCAAGGAGCGGCCCGAGCCCCAGAAGCTGATGGCCGCGATGGCGCAGCAGGATTGCGGCCAGTGCGGCTACAACTGCGCGGACTATGCCAACGCGATCTTCCTGAAGAACGAGGCGCGACTGAACCTCTGCCAGCCCGGCGGCAAGGAGACGTTGCGGATGCTCAAGAAGCTGGACGAGGAGTTCGGCGCGGCCAGCGGCTCCGCTCCGGCGTCCGACGCGCCCGCCGCCGAGGCGAAGGCGCTGGAGATCGGCCCCCTCGGGCTCTGCCGCGAGAACCCGGTCGAGGCCCTGTTCCTCTCCCGCCGCCGCCTCAACGATCCGGGGGGCGAGAAGGAGACGTGGCACATCGAGATCGGCCTCGACGGCACGCCGATCCAGTACGAGGTCGGCGATTCCCTCGGGCTCTTCCCGGCCAACGCCCCGGCGCTGGTCGATGCGGTGATCGCCGAACTCGGCGCCCGGCCGGAGCGGATGATCGGCGAGCGGACCCTGCGGGACCATCTGCTCATCAACTATGCGCTCGGCGCCGCGCCGGACAACCTCTACCAGTTGCTGTCGCTCCTCACCTCCGGCGAGGCGCGCAAGAAGGCGCAGGCGCTCGCTTCCGGCGAGGATCCGGATGGCGATGCCGCCTATCTCGACGTGCTCGGCGCCCTGCACAAGTTCCGGGGCGCGCGGCCCGACGCGGAGGTCTTCCTCGAGGCGCTGGACGAGTTGCAGCCCCGGCTCTACTCGATCTCGTCCTCGCCGAAGATGGATGTCGGCCGGGTGTCGCTCACCGTCGATGCCGTGCGCTACAACCACCGCTCGCGGCTGCGGCTCGGCGTCGCCTCGACCCATCTCGGCGAGCGTCTGCCCGAGCAGACCAAGGTCAAGATCTACCTCCAGAAGGCGCACGGCTTCGGCCTGCCGGCGGACCTGTCGAAGGACGTGATCATGTGCGGCCCCGGCACCGGGATCGCGCCGTTCCGGGCCTTCCTGCGCGAGCGCGCGGCGACGCAGGCCCCCGGCCGGAACTGGCTGTTCTACGGCCACCAGCGGCAGGCGTCGGACTTCTTCTACAAGGACGAGTTGACCAAGCTGAAGGACGACAAGGTGCTGACCCGCCTGTCGCTCGCGTGGTCCCGCGACGGGTCGGAGAAGACCTACGTCCAGGACCGGATGCGCGAAAACGGCGCCGACCTGTGGAAGTGGCTCGAAGGCGGGGCGCATTTCTACGTCTGCGGCGATGCCAAGCGCATGGCCAAGGACGTGGAGCGCGCGATCATCGACGTCGCCGCCACCCACGGCCAGAAGAGCCCCGAGGACGCGGTCGCCTATCTCGGCGCCCTCAAGAAGGCCGGACGCTACCAAGCCGACGTGTACTGACGCGCGAGGAACCCGCCATGACCGCTGAGGTCCGCACCACCTGCCCGTATTGCGGCGTCGGCTGCGGCGTCCTGGCGACGCCGGACGGGCAGGGGGGCGCGGCCATCGCGGGCGACCCGGAGCATCCGGCCAATCTCGGCCGGCTCTGCTCCAAGGGCTCGGCGCTCGGCGAGACGCTGTCGCTGGAGAACCGGCTGCTCCACCCGCACCTCAACGGGGCGCGGGTCTCCTGGGATGCCGCGCTCGGCACCGTCGCCTCGGAGATGGCGCGGATCGCCGAGGCCCACGGGCCGGAGGCCATCGCCTTCTACCTCTCCGGCCAGTTGCTCACCGAGGATTACTACGTCGCCAACAAGCTCGCGAAGGGCTTCGTCGGCACGCCGCATGTCGAGACTAATTCGCGCCTGTGCATGTCGAGCGCGGTGGCGGCCCACCGCCGGGCCTTCGGCTCGGACACGGTGCCCGGCTGCTACGAAGACCTCGACGAGGCCGACCTCATCGTCCTCGTCGGCTCGAATACCGCGTGGTGCCACCCCGTCCTGTTCCGCCGCATGGCCGAGGCCAAGACGCGGCGGGGCACGCAGTTCGTGGTGATCGACCCCCGCCGCACCCAGACGGCGCAGGAATCCGACCTGTTCCTCGGGCTGACGCCGGGCAGCGACGTGGCGCTGTTCTCCGGCCTCCTCGTCCACCTCGCCGACAACGGCTTCCGCGACCGCGCCTTCGTGGACGAGCACACGGCGGGCCTCGACGGCGCCCTCGACCGCGCCCGCCAGATCGCCCCCGACCTCGCCGCAATCGCCGCCGCGACGGGCCTCACGGAGGCCGATATCACCGCCTTCTACGATCTCTTCGCCCGGACGCGGCGGGTCGTCACCGCCTTCTCGATGGGCGTGAACCAGTCGGTGCAGGGTACCGACAAGGGCAACGCCATCATCAATTGCCACCTCGTCACCGGCCGGATCGGCGGGGTGGGGCAGGGGCCGTTCTCCCTCACCGGCCAGCCCAACGCCATGGGCGGGCGCGAGGTCGGCGGCCTGTCGAACATGCTCGCCGCGCACATGCATTTCGCGCCCGAGGAGGTCGACCGGGTGCGCCGCTATTGGGCCGCGCCGCGCATCGTCACCGGCGAGGGCATGAAGGCGGTCGCCCTGTTCGAGGCGGTGCGCAGCGGCAAGATCAAGGCCCTCTGGGTGATGGGCACGAACCCGTTCGTGTCGATGCCCCGGGCGAACCATGTCCGCGCGGCGATGGAAGGCCTCGACCTCCTGATTGTCTCCGACATCATGGCCGATGCCGACACGGCCAAGGCCAGGGCCCGCACCACGGTGCTGCTGCCGGCGCAGGGCTGGGGCGAGAAGGACGGCACCGTCACGAATTCCGAGCGCCGGATCTCGCGCCAGCGCCGCTTCCTGCCGAGCCCCGGCGAGGCGCGGCCCGATTGGGCGGTGCTAGCGGAGGTCGGCCGGCGGCTCGGACACGGAAAGGCCTTCGCCTTCGAGAGCGCCGCCGCCGTGTTCCGCGAGCATGCCGGCCTCTCGGCCTTCGAGAACAACGGCACTCGCGACTTCGACATCGGCGCGCTCACCGACATCGCGGACCCGGCCTACGCCGCGGCCCCGCCGGTGCAATGGCCCCTGCCCCGGAAGGGCGGGCGGCAGGGCAAGCCGCGCTTCTTCGCGGACGGGCGGTTCTACACCTTCGACCGCCGCGCCCGCTTCGTGGCGGTGCAGCCCCCCGGTCTCGCCGAGGCGGCGGGCGGCGAGCACCCCTTCGTGCTCAACACCGGCCGGGTGCGCGACCACTGGCACACCATGACCCGGACGGGGAAGAGCCAGCGCCTCTCGGCCCACCGGGCGGTGCCCTTCGTGGAGATCCACCCGGACGACGCGGGAAAGCTTGGGCTGAACGAGGGCGGGATCGCCCGCGTCGCCACCGTGCACGGCCATGCCGAGCTTGAGGTGACGGTCACGGATGCGGTGTCGCCGGGCCAGCTGTTCATGCCGATGCACTGGAACGCCGCCTACGCCTCGACGGCGCGGGTGGGCGCGCTGGTGCGCGGCGTGCCGGATCCGGTCTCCGGCCAGCCCGAACTGAAGGCGACGCCCGCCGCCATCGCGGCCGTGTCCTACCGGGCGCGGGGCTTCGTGCTCTCGCGCGAGGCGGTGCCGATGCCCGAGGGCTGGTGGTGGGCCAAGGCCGCGATCCCCGGCGGCTGGGGCGTGCAATTCGCGACCCAGGACGGTTCCCGCGAAGTGGCGCTCGCCCTGCGCGGGCTGGTCCAGGGGGCCGGCTATCAGGTGGCGGAATACGCCGACCACGCCCGCGGGCGCTACCGCTGTGCCGTCTATGACGGGGCGCGGCTCGTCGCGAGCATCGCGGTGGGGCCCTACGAGACGCGGCCCGATTGGGAGGCGGCCAAGGCCCTCTTCGCCGGAACGGAGCCGGAGGTGGCCGAGCGCCGGGCGCTGCTTTCGGGCCGGGCGGCGACGGAAGGCGCGGGGCCGGTGGTCTGCGCCTGCCACGGAGTCGGCCTCGACGTCATCGCTGCCACGATCCGCGCCGGGGCGGGCAGCGTGGAGGCGGTGGGCGCCGTCTGCAAGGCCGGGACGAATTGCGGCTCGTGCATCCCAGAGATCCGCAAGCTGCTGACCGTCGAGACCCCAAAAGCGGCGTGATTGGTGGTAGACTTCATTTTGAAAGACACGCTCGTCCCCCTCTGAACCTCATCCTGAGGTGCCCGCGTCAGCGGGCCTCGAAGGAGACCTCCAGCATCCACCGCGATCCCTGGAGCCCTCCTTCGAGGCTGCTGCGCAGCACCTCAGGATGAGGAGGCGGATGGGACGAGGATCCGGACAAAGACCAGTGAGCGATCCCTCCACCCCCCGCCCCACCCGTGCCCCCCGCGAGACCCGGTCCGCCGGGCTCGAACCGCTGGCGGTGCTGCCGGTCTTCGTGCCGCTGCGCGGTAAGCGCGTGGTGCTGGCGGGCTCCTCCGGCGGGGCGCCGTGGAAGGTGAAGGTGCTGGCCGCCGCCGGCGCCCATGTCGACGTCTACGCCCCCGAGCCCTCGGACGAGTTGCGCGGCGTGCCCGGCGAGATCGTCGACGGCACCGTCACCCTGCACGAGCGCCATTGGACCGCCGACGACCTCTGGGGCGCGGCGTTCTGCGTCGGCGCCATGGAGGACGAGGTGGACGCGGTGGCCTTCGTCGCCGCCGCCCGCGCCACCGGCGCCATCGTCAACGCGGTGGACCGCCCGCATCTCTGCGACGTGAAGTTCGGCGCCATCGTCAACCGCTCGCCGCTGGTGGTGGGCATCTCGACGGAGGGCGCCGCCCCGGTCTTCGGCCAGACCGTCCGCGCCCGGATCGAGGCGATGCTGCCGCGTGGGTTCAGTCGCTGGATGGCGGCCGCGCGGGATTGGCGGGAGCAGGTCACGGGCCGCTTCCCCGGCTTCGCCGACCGGCGCTTCTTCTGGGAGCGCTTCACCGAGCGCGCCTTCGCCGAGCCCGACCGCACGCCGGAGGCCGGCGACCTCGCCGAACTCCTCGGGCAGACCGAGGCCGCCCCGAAGGGCGGGGCCGTGACCCTCGTCGGCGCCGGGCCGGGCGATGCCGAACTCCTGACCCTCAAGGCGCTGCGGGCGCTGCGCAACGCCGACGTGATCCTCTACGACGACCTCGTTGCCCCGGCGATCCTCGACTACGCGCGGCGCGAGGCGCGGACCATGCTCGTCGGCAAGACCGGGCACGGCCCCTCCTGCCGCCAGGACGACATCAACGCGCTGATGGTCCAGCTCGCGAAATCGGGCAAGCAGGTGGTGCGGCTGAAGTCGGGCGATCCGCTGGTCTTCGGCCGGGCGGGCGAGGAGATCGAGGCCTGCCGACAGGCGGGCATCCCGGTCACGGTGGTGCCCGGCGTCTCGGCGGCACAGGGGGCTGCGGCTTCGCTGGGCCTGTCGCTCACCCATCGCGACGCGGCGCGACGGCTGCAATACGTCACCGGCCACGACCGCAAGGGCGGCCTGCCGGAGGATCTGAACTGGTCGGCGCTGGGCGATTCCAGCGTCACCACCGTGGTCTACATGCCCAAGCGCACCCTCGGTGCCCTGCTCGCGCGCGCGGTGGAGGAGGGGCTGGCGCCCGAGACGCCCGCGCTCCTCGTCTTCAACGCCACGCGGCCGAACCAGGCGGTGGTGCGCGGCACCGCCGCCGACCTCGCGGACAAGGTGGAGGCGGCCGGTCTCGAAGGCCCCGCCCTGCTCATGGTCGGGCGGGCGCTCGCCGAGGCCGAGGAGGGGCGGGTGGCCGAGGCGGAGCGGGTCGCGAGCTAGGCGCTCACTCGGCCGCCGCCTCCCGCGCCGCCCGCGTGGGCCGCTCCCCGAGGGGGCGTTCCTCCAACAGCGCGAGGAAGACGAAGGCGAGGATCAGGCACAGGCAGGCCGCCAGGAAGACGTGGCGGAACGTGGCCGCGAGCAGCGCCGGGTCGGCGCCGCGCAGCAGGCTCTCGACGTCGGTAGTCGCACCCCCCGCCGCCGCGCCGAGCACGATGGTGCCGAACACCGCCACGATCAGCGCGCCGCCGAGCGAGCGGAAGAAGTTCATGGCCGCCGTCGCGATGCCGAGCTGGTGCGGCGCCACCGCGTTCTGGATCGTGATGGTCGAGAGCGGCAGGATCGTCCCGAGGCCGATCGAGAGGAAGGCCAGGGCCACCTCCATCAGCCAGAACGGCAGGCCGGCGCCGTAGAGGGCGAGGGTCAGGCAGGCGGCGAAGCTGACGCCCATCATCACCAGGGGCACGCGCTTGTAGTGCCGGAAATACAGCATGGACCGGCCCGACAGGGTCGCGCCCGTCACCGTGCCGACCATGAGCGGCACGAGGGCGAGGCCCGATTGGCTGGCGCTGAGGCCGACCACGCCTTCGAGGAAGATCGGCACGTAGATCGTCAGCCCGATGAAGGTGCCCATGGCGAAGCAGGCGGCCAGCGTCGCGCAGGCGACGACCCGGTCGGCCAGCACCGCCGCCGGGATCAGCGGCTCGGCCGCCGTCGCGAGGCGATAGACGAACCCGCCGCTGAAGACGAAGGAGGCCGCGAGCAGGCCGAGCACGAGGGGCGAGGTCCACGGCTCGTGGACGCCGCCCCGGCTGAGGGCGAGGAGGAGGGCGGTGGAGCCCAGCACGAGGAGCACCGCGCCGGGATAATCGAGCCGGTGGCTGCGCTCGTTGCGCGGCAGCAGCTTCAGCTTGTCGTTGGTGAGCCAGAAGGCCAGGAAGCCGATGGGCAGGTTGATCCAGAAGATCAGCGACCAGTGGAAATGCTGGGCCAGCACGCCGCCGAGGAGCGGCCCGGCCACCGAGGCGGCGGCGAAGACGCCCGCGATGTAGACCTGATACCCGGCCCGCTCGCGCGGGGTCATGATGTCGGCGAGGATCGTCTGCGACAGGGCGATCAGCCCGCCCCCGCCGATCCCCTGAAGGGCGCGGGCCAGCGCCAAGGCGATCATCGTCGGGGCGAGGGCGCAGGCGAGCGAGCCGAGGCTGAACACCACGATGGCGATGAGCAGCATCACCCGCCGCCCGTGGATGTCGCTGAGCTTGCCGTAGAGGGGCGTCACCGCCGTCGAGGCGAGGAGATAGGCGGTGACGATCCAGGGCAGGTTGACGGCATCGCCGAGGTCGAGGCCGATGGTCGGCATCGCGGTCGCGACGATGGTCTGGTCGAGGGCGGCGAGCAGCATCGCGGCCATCAGGCCGGCGACGATCGCCCGGATCTCGTGGCGGGCCAACCGGCCGGCCGCGTTAGTCCCCGTCGTCTGGTCCGCCATCTGATCCTTATGAGGCTTCCCTGGCGACGGCGCGATAGCCGATGTCCCGGCGGCAGAAGCCCTCCGGCCAGTCGATCCGCGCGACGGCGGCATAGGCGCGGGCCTGGGCCTCCGTCACGCTGTCGCCTAACGCCGTCACGGCCAGAACGCGCCCGCCATCGGCGAGGATCCGGTCGCCCTCGGCGCGGGTGCCCGCCTGGAAGACGTGGACGCCCTCACCCTCGGCGGCCTCGATGCCCCGGATGACCGAGCCGCGCAGCACCGCGCCGGGATAGCCGGCCGCCGCCATCACCACCGTCAGGGCGGTGTGGCTGGGGTCGGATTCGAGCGTCACGCCGGTCAGGTCGCCGTCGCAGGCCGAGAGCAGGGCGGGGACGAGGTCGGAGGCGAGGCGGGGCATCAGCACTTGCGCCTCGGGGTCGCCGAAGCGGGTGTTGTACTCGATGAGCTTCGGGCCGTCCTCGGTGAGCATCAGCCCGGCATAGAGGATGCCCGTGAAGGGGCAGCCCTTGGCGCGCATCCCGGCGAGCGTCGGGGCGATGATCTCGGCCATCACCCGCGCCTCGATGGCCGGCGTCACCACCGTGGCCGGGGCGTAGGCGCCCATGCCGCCGGTGTTCGGGCCGCGGTCGCCGTCGAAGACGCGCTTGTGGTCCTGGGCGGTGCCGATGGCGATGGCACGGGTGCCATCGCAGAGGGCGAAGAAGCTCGCCTCCTCGCCGAACAGGCATTCCTCCACCACCACCTCGGCGCCGGGCTCGGCGAAGAGGGCGTTCAGCGCGTCTTCGGCCTGTTCGACGCTCTCGGCCACCGTCACGCCCTTGCCGGCGGCGAGGCCGTCCGCCTTCACCACGATGGGCGCGCCGCGCTCACGGACATAGGCGAGCGCCGGCTCGAGGGCGGTGAAGCGCGCGAAGGCGGCGGTGGGGATGCCGTATTCGGCGCAGAGGTCCTTGGTGAAGCCCTTTGAGCCTTCGAGCCGCGCGGCATCGCGGGTCGGGCCGAAGGCGCGGATGCCGGCCTCCGTCAGGTCGTCCACGAGGCCCGCCACGAGGGGCGCCTCCGGGCCGATCACCACGAGGCCGATCCGCTCGGCATGGCAGAACGCGGCCACCGCCGCATGGTCGGCGACCTTGAGGTCCGGCAGGTTGGTGCCGTGGCGGGCCGTGCCGGGATTGCCGGGGGCGGTGAAGAGCTGGGCGCAGAGGGGGCTCTGCGAGAGGCGCCAAGCGAGAGCATGCTCGCGGCCGCCGGAACCGATCAGGAGGATTTTCATGTGCGAGCCATCATCGCACCCGGTTCTGAACCGATCGCGCCGGCGAGGGAAGGGAAAATCGCGACTTGTCCCGCCCCGCGCCGGAACGGCTCCAGATCAGCAGCCGGTGCAGATGCTGGTGTTGAGGCCGCGCCGGGCCTTGAACGACCCATGGCCGTGCCGCACCACCGGATAGCCGCCCGCGAAGGGGGCCGGCGGGGCGAACTGCACGTTGCGCTGCGCCTGCATGTTCAGGACGTTGAATTGCGAGGTCTGCTGCTGGTTCAGGGTGCGGAACTGGCTCTGCAGGGCGAAGGATTCGTTGGCGGCGTTGGGGTTCGACAGCTGGACCTGGGCGAGGGCCGGCCCGGCGGTGAGACCGAGCAGGGCGGCGCCGAGGGCGAGGGGGATGCGCATGGGTTTCTCCCGCGACGAGAGGGCGTTCATACCGGGACGACGCCACCGCGCCGCCCCGGGTTCCGGGCCGCGTCAACCGGGCACGACGGGGTGCTTCTGGGTCGGCAGGCCATCAATCTGCGCCCTGTCCATCTTCGTGTGCGCCTGGACCAGGGCGTGCGGGGTGAGCGCCATCCACTGGGTCAGCGAGACGTCAGCGTAACGCGGGCTCTTGAACATTTCCAGGAAGGTCAGCGTCTCGGTGCCGGTGTTCTCGATGTAATGGCCCATGGCGAAGGGCACGTAGCCGACGTCGCCCGCCTGATAATCGAAGGTGCGGGCCTTCGACTCGGAGCCGAACACCGTCATGCGGCCCTTGCCCGACAGGTAGTACTGCCATTCGTCGCCGTTCGGGTGCCAGTGCAACTCACGCATTCCTCCCGGCTCGATCTCCACCAGCGCCGCCGCGATGGTGAGGGAGGCGGGGAAGTTGGACGAGTCGGTGATGCGCACCGTGCCACCCTTGGTGCGGATCGGCTCCTGCGCGAGCATCTTATGGCTGAACGCCTTCGGCACCGGGCCGGCGCCGCCGAGCTTGTCGTCCGCCAGCGGACCCGGCTTCGGGCCGGGGAAGATATAAAGCTCCTTCTCGGGAATCCCGTCGAAGGCGTTCTCCGGCAAGCCGAAATTTTTCGCGAGGACGTCGCGCGGGGTATGCGCCAGCCAGTCGGTGATGAGGAAGGTCGAATCCTCCGAGAAGCCGCCATCGTCGAAGACGAGCAGGAACTCGCACCCGTCCTCCGGCCCTTCGAGGCCCTGGATCGAGTGGGGGATACCGGAGGGGAAGTACCAGAGGTCACCCTCGCCCACGTCGTCGGCGAAGGTGCGCCCGTCCTGGTCGACGGCGGTGATCCGCGCCCGGCCCTTGATCATGTAGGCCCACTCGGCCTCCTTGTGCCAATGCATCTCGCGCACCGCATTGGCCTTGAGGCGCATGTTCACGCCGGCCATCGCCTTCGAGATCGGCAACTCGCGGGTGGTGGTCTGGCGGGCCCAGCCGCCGGTCTCCAGCCGCATGTGGCTGTCCGCGAAGGACCATTTCAGGTTCGGCATCGTGCCGTGGTCGGTGGTCGGCGGGGCGACGGTGTAGGGGTCCTCCGCTTCGCGCGGCCCGTTCTTCGGACCGAGGATGTCGGCGCCCTTGCCGCCGCGCTCCGGCACGGGCGTTGCGGGGGAGGGGGCCTGCGCACCGGCCGGGCCTGCGGCCAGGGCGGTTCCGGCCGCGGCGGCGATCAGGCCGCGTCGGGACAGGTTGGTCATGGGGGGATCCGTGGCTTCTCTGCGAAAGGCCCGGAAACGGCCGAGCCCCCATCCCGGTTCGGCGCGGGGCAAATTCGTCGCGGACACCGCGTGGAAACACGCCTGCCCTATCTTGGACTCTTGGATTCACAGCGGCGGGAACGATGGCGGACCACGGGGCAACCGGCGGGAAGGGATGGCGCGGCACGTCGTGGCTCGTCCTCGCCGCCCTCGCCGGGGCGGGCTTCGTCGGCTACCGGACATGGTCCGAGCCCTCGCGGGCGGACGTGCCGCCGGAGACCGCGCAGCGCGGCCCCGTGACCCTGCGCGTCGCCGCCGCCAAGCGGGCCGGCGACAGGCTCGACCTCACCCAGACCGGCACGACGCAGGCCTTCGACACGGCGAGCCTCTATCCCCGTGCCACCGGCTACATCGCCGAGCGGCGGGTCGATATCGGCTCGCGGGTGCGCAAGGGCGACCTCCTGTTCCGCATCAGCGCCCCGGACCTCGACCAGCAACTGGCGCAGGCCCAATCGCAGGTGGTGCAATTGCAGGCCGCCCTCGCCCAGACCAAGGCGATGGTCGATCAGGCCGAGGCGAACCGGCACCTCGCCGACGTCAACAACAAGCGCACCACGACGCTGGCCGGCACGGGCATCGCCACGGCGCAGAACGCCGATACGGCGCGGGCGGGGGTGCTGACGCAGGGCGCCAACCTCGCCGCTGCGCAGGCCAACGTGAAGGTCGCGGAGGCGAACATCGCCGCGCAGGAGGCGCAGGTCGCCCGGCTGAAGGTGCTCACGAGCTTCGAGGAGATCCGCGCGCCGTTCGACGGGGTCGTCACCACCCGCAACGTCGATATCGGCGACGCCGTGACGGCCGACACCAACACCGGCACGCCGCTCGCCACCCTGGCGCGGGACGACGTGCTGCGCATGGCGGTCAACGTACCCCTCTACGCGGCCGATGGGGTGCGCGACGGGCTCCAGGCCCGGATCGAGGTGGCGCAGATCCCCGGAAAGGTCTTCCCCGGCACGGTCTCGCGCTCGTCCTCGGCGCTGCTCTACGCCTCGCGGATCCTCGTGACGCAGGTGGACATCCCGAACCCGGACCACGCCCTGCAGCCCGGCCTCTACATCACGGTGACGCTCTCGATCCCCAGGCCCGCCCCCGTGGTGAGCGTGCCGAACGATTGCCTGATCTTCGACCAGCATGGCACGCGGGTGGCGGTATTGGAGCCGACGGGCCACGAGGCCTTCGTGGTGCGGATGCGCCCGGTGACGATCGTCCGCCAGGGCGACAGCGGCCTCGAACTGAACGCCGGGCTGGAGGGCGGCGAGCAGGTCGTCGTCTCCCCGCCCGCGTCGCTGCGCGACGGCGACCCGGCCAAGCCCCGCCAGGAGCGCAAGGCCGGGACCTGAGCCCGCCTAGCGCGGCAGCCGCGCCCGCTCGTCGGTGCGGGCGAGGCGGGCGAGCAGGTACTCGACCTCCTCCTTCGCCACCGCGCTCAGGGCCTGCGACGGCTTGCGCTGCGCGTCCGAGGCGAAGATGCCCCGGCGCATGAACACGTACTTGCGCACCGCCAGCCCCAGCGGTCCTTGCTGCTGCTCGTAGCGCAGGTAGGGCAGGTGGGCGTCGAACAGGTCGTGCGCCTCGTCCCGGCGGCCCGCCTTGGTGAGGCGCACCACGTCCACCAGCATCTCCGGGAAGGCATAGCCGGTGTTGGCGCCATCGACCCCGCGCTCGGCCTCGAAGTCGAGGAACAGGCCGCCATTGCCGACGAGGATCGCGATGCGCCGCATCGACCCCTCCGCCTCGTAGCCGCGCAGGGTGGTGATCTTTTCGAGCCCCGGCCAATCCTCGTGCTTGAGCATCACGCAGGTCGGGTTCTCGGTGACGATCCGGCGGATCACGGAGGGGGTCATCACCACCGAGAAGGTCAGCGGGTAATCCTGAAGCACGAAGGGAACATCCGGCCCCAAGGCCTCGGCCGCATTGCGGAAATAGCCGGCGACCTGATCGTCCGTGCGCAGGGAGTTCGGGGGCGCGACCATCACCCCGGCGGCGCCGATCTCCATCACCTCGTGGGCAAGCGAGCGCATGGCCGCGAAGCCCGGCGCCGTCACGCCGACGATGACCGGCCGCGTTGTCCGACCGATCACCCGCCGGGCGACGGCGATGCCCTCGGCATGGTCGAGCTTCCCGGCCTCGCCGAGCTGGCCGAGGATCGTCAGCCCATCGACGCCCACGCCCTCGAAATAATCGACCATCCGGTCGAGGGACGTCTCGTCGATCCGCCCATCCGGATGGAACGGCGTCGGCGCGATCGGCACGACGCCGCAGATGTCGCTCGTGAGGGGCATGGGGATCCTCGGCTCGCCGTGGGGGCGGGCCGAGGAGTAAAGCTCACCCCAACAGCTTGTCGAGGGTGATCGGGATGTCCCGAACCCGGATGCCGGTGGCGTGCCACACCGCGTTGGCGATGGCGCCCGCTGTGCCGGTGATGCCGATCTCGCCGACACCCTTCACGCCCAGCGTGTTCACCACCGAATCCTCCTCGGGGATGAGGATCGCCTCCATCGCTGGAATGTCGGCGTTCACCGGCACATGGTACTCGGCGAGGTTGTCGTTGAGGAACCGGCCGGTGCGCGGGTCCATCTCCGCCTTCTCGTGCAGGGCGAAGGACAGGCCCCAGATCATCCCGCCGTAATACTGGCTGCGCACGAGGTGCGGGTTGATGATCCGCCCGGCGGCGAAGGCGCCGACGAGGCGGCTCACCCGTACCTGCCCGAGATCGGGATCGACCTTCACCTCCGCGAAGACCGCCCCGTGGGCGTGCATCGCGTAGGATTTCTGCGCGGCGGCATCCGCCCCGGCCTTGCCCTTGCCCTCGATCTTCGCCCGGCCGGCCCGGTTGAGGATCGCGGAGAAGGTTTCGCTCCGGCTCGGGTCGTCCCGGCGGGTCAGGCGCCCGCCTGCGGCGGTCACGCCCGCATTGCCCGCGCCGAACAGCGGCGAGGCTTGGTCGTTCACCGCCAACTCGGTGAGCTGGCCGATCACGTCCTGCGCCGCCGCGTGGATCGCGTTGCCGGCGGTGGCGGTGTGGCCCGAGCCGCCCGCGATGCCGGTATTCGGCAGGTCGGAGGAGCCCATGTTGAAGGTCAGTTCCTCCATGCCGAGGCCGAGACCGTCGGCGGCGATCTGCGCCAGCGCCGTCCAGGCGCCCTGGCCCATGTCGAGGGCGCCGATCTCCACCGTGCCGGAGCCGTCCGCCCGGATCTCGGCCCGCGCCATGCCTTCGAAGATCAGCGCGGGGAAGGTCGCGGTGCCGACACCCGTGCCGACGAGGAACCCGTCCTTGTCGCGGGTCTGGCGGGGCTTCAGCGGGCGCCCGGCCCAGCCGAAGGCCTTCGCGCCCTGGGCGTAGCATTCCCGCAGGGCCTTCGAGGAGAACGGCTTGCCGGAGAACGGCTCGACCTCGGCGTAGTTGGCCAGCCGGAACTCCAGCGGGTCCATGTTGAGGTCGAAGGCCAGTTCATCGAGCGCGCTCTCGATGGCGACGCTGCCGGACGCCTCGCCGGGGCCGCGCATGAACAGCGGCGTGCCGGTGTCGAGCCGCACCGCCTCGTGACGGATGGCGGTGGACTTGCTGGCGTAGAGGGTGGTCGTCACCCGGCCCGCCGGCTCGAAGAAGTCGTCGAAGCTCGACGAGGCGGTGAGGACGTGGTGGTCCAGCGCCGTGAGCTTGCCGGCCTCGTCTGCACCAAGGCGCAGGGTCTGCCGGGTCGGGCCGCGATGGCCCATCGGCCCGTACATCTGCGAGCGGGTCGGCACGAGCTTCACCGGTTTGCCGGTGAGCCGCGCCGCCATGCAGGCGAGCACCTGCGGCCCGGCCGGGACACCCTTCGAGCCAAAGCCGCCGCCGAGATAGGGGCTGTCGATGTGGATGTCGGTGGGCTTGATGCCGAAGAGCCCCGCAAGCCGCCCCTGCGCGATGGCGAGGCCCTGCGTCGGCATGAACAGGTGGAGCTTGTCGCCGTCCCAGCTCGCCACCGCCGCGTGCGGCTCCATGGCGTTGTGGTACTGGGCGGGCGTCTCATAGGTGCCGGTGAAGGTCTTGGCCGCCGAGGCGAGACCCGCCTCGACGTCGCCATCGACCTGCTCCGGCGGGGCGCCGACGCCGACCGAATCCGGGGTGAAGACCTTGCCGGCATCGAGGCCGATGCGCGGGGTCTCCTCCTCGTAGGTCGGGGCGAGCAGCCGCGCGCCCTCGGTCGCCGCCTCCAGGCTCTCCGCGATCACCACGGCGATGGGCTGGTTGGCGTAGCGGACCTTGTCGTTCTGCAGCACGTCGATCCGGAACGTGAAGGGCACGTCCTTCAGGTCCGGGTCCTTGGAGAGCTTGGGCGCGTTCTCCGGCGTCATCACCTTGACGACGCCGGGATGGGCCTCGGCCGCCGCGACGTCGAGGCTCTTCACCCGGCCGCGGGCGATCTTCGACACGCAGAGCGCCGCGTGCAGGGTGCCCGGCGGCAGGTTGTCGGCGGCGAAGCGCGCTTGGCCCTTCACCTTCAGGGGGCCGTCCCGGCGGGTGAGGGGCTGGCCGATGCTCGATCCGTGGCGGACCGGTTCGATGGTCGAGGTCATGATGCGATCCTCAGACGATGCCGAAGGGGGAGGCGGGGAGAGCCGGGAGACGCGCGGGCGTTCCGGCGGCTGCCAGGGTGAGGGCCCGCACCGCCACCCGGCGGGCGAGTTCGATCTTGAAGGCATTGGCTTCGCCGGTCGGCTTGGCGCCGTCGAGCGCGATCCGTGCGGCCTCGGCGTAAGCCTCGGGGGAGGGCGCCTTGCCGGCGAGCGAGGCTTCCGCCTCCGTGACCCGCCAGGGCTTCAGGGCGAGCCCGCCGAAGGCGAGGCGGGCCTGCCCGATCTTGCCGCCGTCGAGGATCATGGCGGCGGCCGCCGACACCACCGCGAAGGCGTAGGAGGTGCGGTCGCGGACCTTGAGATAGCGGGCGTTGCCCGCGAACTTGGCCGCCTCGGCGGGGAGGGTGAGGGCGGTGATCAGCTCGCCCGGCTCCAGCACCGTCTCCCGCTCCGGGTGGTCGCCCGGAAGCAGGTGGAACTCGGTGAGCTTGACGCTGCGCGTGCCCCCCTGCCCCTCGATCTCGACGGAGGCGTCCAGCGCCGCCAGCGGCACGCAGAAGTCGGACGGGTGGGTGGCGATGCACTGCTCGCTCCACCCCTGGACGGCGTGGATGCGGGTCGCATGGCCGAGCGCCGCGCAGCCGGAGCCCGGCTGGCGCTTGTTGCAGGGGGAGACTGCGTCGGTGAAGTACTGGCAGCGAGTCCGCTGCATCAGGTTGCCGCCCACGGTGGCGGCGTTGCGCAACTGCGCCGAGGCGCCGGCCAGCAGGGCTTCGGCCACCACCGGGTAGGTCTTGGCCACATGCGGGTCGTCGGCGACGTCGCTGTTGCGGGCCAGCGCACCGATGCGCAGCGAGCCGTCCGGCTTGGCCTCGATCCCCGACAGGCCGGGGAGGCGGGTGATGTCGATGACCCGCTCGGGGTTGGTGACGCCGCCCTTCATCAGGTCGACGAGGTTGGTGCCGGCGGCGAGGAAGGCGGCGCCGGGCTGGCGGCCGGCGGCGAGGGCGTCGGCGACGGTCGCGGCGCGAGTGTAATCAAACAGAATCACGCGGCGTCCTCCCGTTGCTCCATGCGGCCGCTGGCGTCCTTCACGGCTTCGAGGATGCCGGCATAGGCGCCGCAGCGGCAGAGGTTGCCGCTCATGCCCTCGCGGATGCGCTCGGGGTCGGTCCCGGCCTTACCCTCGCGGATGAGGCCGACGGCGCTCATGATCTGGCCCGGCGTGCAGAAGCCGCACTGGAACCCGTCATGGGCGATGAAGGCGGCCTGGACCGGATGGAGGGCGTCGCCCTCGGACAGGCCCTCGATGGTCAGCACCTCGGCGCCGTCGAGGCTCACGGCGAGCTGCAGGCAGGAATTGATCCGCTTGCCGTCCACGAGGACGGTGCAGGCGCCACACTGGCCCCGGTCGCAGCCCTTCTTGGCACCAGTCAGGCCAAGGCGCTCGCGCAGGAGGTCGAGGAGGGTGATGCGGGGATCGTCGAGGTCGATGGCATGCGGCTTCCCGTTCAGGGTAAGCCTGATGGGTATCGTCATGATGCGGATCCGCTGGCCTGCAGGCTGGAACGGTTACAAGTAGACATGCCAGCCGAACCGGCGAGCCCGGTCGTTTGAGAAATGTGCGTTAGATCACCGGAGGGGGCGGGGGCATGGGCCCCCGGCGCTCAGCGCCCGACCGTCCCGCGCAGCGCCGTGACCAGCGTCTCGACGGCCTCCTGTGCCTCGGTGCCGAGTTCGATCTCCGTCTCGCCCGCCGTGGCGAGGCCGCGCTCGGTCAGTTCCTCGACGCCCTTCGGGTCGGCCTCGTGGCCGGCGCCGTCCTTGCGGATAACGGAGGTCACGCGCTCGCCGCTCACCAGCCGGTGGTAGGCCGCGAAGGCCAGGATCGAGAGTGCGTTATCGGACAAGCCCTTTACATCGGCCATCGTCGTCTGGATCCTGGGTCGAGTGATCGAACCGGCTGAACGCCGCTCCCGCGCCAGGGGTCCCGGGCAGGACGAAACGCCGCGCGGAGCGTGAGTTCGCCACCATTCCGCGATATCGCTCCCGCCCCACCCTGCTGGTACCCTCACGCCGCCATGTCCGCCCGCCCCCACGAGCCGCGCATCGAAACGACGCCGGAGGCCGCCCCCGCGCCCGCGACTCCGGCCGAGGTCGAGGCCCGCCTGCGCCAGCAGGTGATCCTGTCCGAGTTCGGCGTGGAGGCCCTGCGCGGCAAGGATTTCGACCTCCTGCTGCAGCGGGCCACCGAATTGTGCGCGCAGGGCATGGGCGCGGAGTATTGCAAGGCGCTGGAATACCTCCGGCGGGAGGACACGCTCCTCGTGCGGGCGGGCGTCGGCTGGAAGCCCGACGTGATCGGCCACGCCACGATCGGCGCCGACCTCGCCTCGCCCGCCGGCTTCGCCCTGAAGACCGGACGGCCGGTCATCTCGAACCACCTCGCCGACGAGACGCGCTTCCGCACGCCCCAGCTCATGGCCGACCACGGCATCCGCCGGGCGATCAACGTGCTGATCGAGAACCGCGACGGGGCCTTCGGCGTGCTCGAAGTGGACGACAGCCGCGACGGCATGTTCGAGGAGGCGGACATCGCCTTCATGCAGGGCTTCGCCAACCTCCTCGGCAGCGCCATCGAGCGCCACCGCACGGAGGAGCTGCTGCGCGCCTCCCTCGCCCGGCAGGACCTTCTCGCCCGCGAGATGAGCCACCGGGTGAAGAACAGCCTCGCCATCGTCGCGAGCCTGCTGACCCTTCAGGCGCGCTCCGCCGAGGGCGAGCCCGCCGTGTCGGCCGCCCTGCAGGACGCCCGCAGCCGCGTGGAGGCCATCGCCACCGTCCACGACCAGTTGTGGCGCCAGGGCGATGTCGAGGACAGGGATGGGGCAGGGGAGGCGGTGCCGGGCGAGATCGACCTCGCCACCTTCCTCGACAAGCTAATCCTGAACCTCGCGAGCGGCGCCCCGGCGCACCGCCTGACCTGCACGACCGCGCCGCAGAAGCTCTCGGCCGACCTCGCCATCCCCATCGGCCTCTGGGTGAACGAGCTCGTTACCAATGCCCTGAAATACGCCTACCCCATCGACCGCTTCCCCACGGGCGGCGAGATCCGCGTGCGCGCCGAGCACGAGGCCGGGACGCTCACCGTCGAAGTGGCCGACGACGGCGTCGGCCTGCCGGCCGGGTTCGAGATCGGTCGGGCCTCGAAGAGCCTCGGGATGCGCGTCGTCGGCAGCCTCGCCCGGCAGCTCGGCGGCACGCTGACCCTCCCCCCGACCGGACAGGGCACGACCTTCCGCCTCGTCGTGCCGCTGGAGCGGGGTCTCGGCTGATTCGCGCGAGGCCACCGCTCGCAGGCCGCGCGAGGATCGGTCTCTAAACCTCTGATTGCATTGCTCTTCACGTTTCCCGCCGAAATGTCGATCCCGGCGAATTTTTCGGGCCGGGGAGGGGGGCTCGGGGGCGGATAATCTGGCGGCGCCGGAATGCGGACGGTATCGGGAAGCCCTCCCCGACCGAAGAGGCTCCCCAAATGATGATCCGGCTCGCCGCCGCCCTCGCCACGTCCCTCGGCGCAGACCCGGCCGTCGCCCCGCCGCCCCCCGCCCCCGCGCCGAGCACCTACAACCTCGAACGGATCGTCCCCCGGGGGGAGGCGCGGACCATCGCCTTCTACGCCTCGCTCTTCCCCGATTGCACCGCGCAGGGGCCGGTGGTGATCCGCCTGCTGACGCCGCCGCGCCACGGGCGTGTGACCATTGAGACGGTGCAATCCTTCCCGCAATTCGTCGCCACCTCGCCGCTCGCCGAGTGCAACACCCGCAAGGTGCCGGGCAAGCGGATGATCTACGAGGGGGAGGAGGGCTACGAGGGCGCGGACACCTTCCGCATCCTCGTCATCAACGCCGACGGCACCGGCTACGAATCGGATGTGAAACTCTCGGTGCGGTAGCGCTGCACTGGACAAGACAACCCGGACACCCGATGCACGCCGTGACACACGCGGAACGGGTGACCGGGATGGACCATGCGGCGGCCGTCTCCCTTGCGGAGCGGCTCCACGGCTTCCGCAGCCTGGGTGACAATTGCGAGTTCGGCTTCGTGCAGCGCTACGGGGGCGTCGAGCCCTCCGGCCTGCTGCGCTTCGCCTACACGCCGATGGAGGACCTGATCCGGGGCCTGCGCTGCGGCTTCGCGGATCTCGGTGCGCCCGGCGACCTGCACCTCTCGGTGAGCCAGGGCGGCGCCTATTACTGCCACAGCCGGGCCTACAACATCTGGGCCAATACCGGGCAGGCGCCGGGCTCCGCGGAGCCGGAGGCGCTTCTCGCCCGGGAATATGGCCGCCTCGCCCATCTCAAGCGCAAGATGCTCGACGAGTTGGCTGAGGGCGCGCTCATCCTCGTGCGCAAGGTCGGCGACTACGAGCCGGAGGCGGATTTCGCGCGCCTCGCCGAGGCCGTCTGGGCGCATGGACCCTCGACGCTCCTGAAGGTCACGCAGGCCGGGCCGGGATGGCGGCCGGAGCCGGTGCGGCGGATCGGGGAGCGCCTGATCGCGGGGAGGGTGCGCCGCTTCGCCCCGACGGAGCAGGCCTGGGAGGTGGATCTGGAGCCCTGGATGCACCTCGTGGACGGGGCCTGGGCGCTGGTACGGGGCAGGGACCCCACGGATCTCGGGGCGGGCGCCTTTCCGGAGGCGATGCCCCTGCCCGGTGGCCTGCGGCGCCATGCCGGACGCCGGCCGGAGGCGGGCTTCAACGGCTTCACCCGGATGGTGGACCCGTCCGCCTTCGACCCAAACGGGATCTACGTGTTCTCGAGCTGGGTCTGGATCCCGGCGGATTTCGGCGGCGAGCGCGTCCTCGCCGCCGCCGGCTATGCGCGGCTCGCCGGCCGGGACGCCGACCTCGCCCGGCGCGAATGCTGGCAGCCCGTCTGGGCCTCGGGCCGCCTCACCCATGCGGAGCGCGAGCCGGTGGGCCTCGCCATGGTCGGCACCGACCGCGACGCGTTCTGGTCGGCGGGCGGACGCTTCGTCCAGGGGCCGATCCCGGAGCAGGGGGCGGAACCGCACCTGCCACCCCCCCCAAAGCCGTACACCGGAGGGGACCTCTGGGCCCGGCTCAGGGCTCGGCTGGCATAGGCCCGGACACCCGGATCCGGATTTCGCATAAGATATATTATGGAACTTGAGGGCGTGGGGGCGGCCCCTGGGAAGGGCTATGGTTAATGCCGTTAACCATAGCCTGTCACCGGGTGAGGGCGGTTCGGTCCCCCTGCCCCGTGGCGTCAGGCGGCGCGGTCGGCGAGGCGGTGGGTGTCGGTGAGGATGCGCCCGTCGGCGGCGCGGCAGGACAATTCCCGCGACAGCGCCTTGTCGATCACCCGCACGGAGGCCGGCGCGTCGAGGGTGTCGGCGCCGTCGAGGAAGCCGGCCGCGTCGAGGGGCGCGTCGCGGCCGCCGCCGAGGCCGCGCCACCACAGGACCGCCTTCTCGCGCTCGTAGCCGCGTCCCTCCGGTTGAAGGCGGACCCGCCAAGCGCCCTCCGCCCAGGCCAGGACCACGTCGAGTCCGCCCGGCACCGGCTCCAGGCTCCACTCCGTCACCGGATGCCACGCGCCGTCCGAGGTGGGCACCGGGGCGAGGGCGGCCTCCGTGAGGATGGCCAACTCGTCCTCGGCGCTGGCCTCGTGGCCGGGCTCGCGCTCGGCCTCCGGCTCGGTCCAGCAGGTCTCGCAGGTGGAGGCGTTGAGGGCGATCAGGGCGCCGCAGCCGGGGCAGGGTTTGGCACGCAGGCCCCCTGCCCCGCCGCGCACCGCCTCGGCCGTGCGGATCGTGACCGCGTCCACCGGGCCGTGCATCCGCACCAGCCCGGCATAGTCGAGGATCAGCGCATCGTCCTTGCCCGGCGCCCGGCGCAGCGCCCGCCCGACCTGCTGTACGTAGAGGCCGGTGCTGCGGGTCGGCCGGAGCAGGGCCACGAGGTCGACCTCCGGCGCGTTGAAGCCGGTGCCGAGCACGCCCACCGAGGCGAGGCAGCGGATCTTACCGGCCCGGAACTGCGCCACGATCCGGTCGCGCTCGCGCTTCGGCGTGCCGCCCTCCACGGTCTCGCAGGAATAGCCCTCCTCCCGCACGGCGTCGCGCACGGCGGCGGCGTGGGCGAGGCCCGCGCAGAAGGCGAGCCAGGAGCGGCGCCCGCTCCCGTACTCGGCCAATTCGGAGACGGCGGCCCGGGTGATCCAGTCGCGGTTGACGGCGGCTTCCAGCTCGCTGGGGATGTAATCACCCCCGCGCCGGCCGACGCCGGTCACGTCGAGCTGCGTCAGGGTCGCCTTGGAGACGAGGGGCGCGAGGTAGCCCCGGCGGATGAGATCGCCCGTGTCGGCCTCGTAGGCGATGCCGGAGAACAGCCGGCCCGGCCCCTCATCGAGGCGCCCGGAATCGAGCCGGTACGGGGTGGCGGTGAAGCCCACGACGCGCATCGCCGGGGTGAGGGCGGCAAGCCCCGCAAGGAAGCGGCCATAGCGGGTCTCGGCCGAACGCGGGATCAGGTGCGCCTCGTCCACCACCACGAGGTCGCGGGGGCCGATCGCATCCAGCCTGTCCGCGACGGACTGGATCGAGCAGACCAGCACCTGCGCCCCCGCCTCCCGCCGCCCGAGCCCGGCGGAAAACACCCCAGCCGGCGCCTCCGGCCAATGGCGCTGCAACTCGGCGAGGTTCTGCGCGACGAGTTCGCGGCTATGGGTGACGATGGCGACGCGGGTGAGGGGATTCTCCTCCAGCGCCTCCCGTGCCAGGGCGGCGATGACGAGGGACTTCCCCGCCCCCGTGGGCAGGACCACGAGTTGGCCCGCCTCCCCTCCCCGCGCCCAAGCGGCGTCCAGGGCATCGAGGCTCGCCCGCTGATATTCCCGCAACCGCAGCATCACGGGTTTCCGAAGGGCGAGCCCTTCGGCGGGTGCAGGGCGGAGCCCTGCGGATGCCGCGCCAGCAGGTAGATGTCCATGATCCAGCCGTGCCGTGCCCGCGCCTCCGCCCGACGCCGCCGGATCTCATCGCCCACATCCCCGAGCCGGCCTGCGACGAGGATCTCGTCCCCGCTCCCTAGGTAAGCCCCCCAGTAGATCGTCAAATCCGGGTCGAGGTGCCCGAAGGCCGGATCGCCGTCGAGCATCACCACGACACTCTCCGCCCCCTCCGGCCAACCGGCCGCAAGGCGCCGGCCGGTGGTGATGGCGATCATGCCGCCGATGGCGTTCAGGGGCACGGCGTGGCGGGCACAGAGCACCTGCACGCTCGAAATCCCGGGGATCACCTCGCAGGCGATCCTCATCCGGCCCCGTGCCGCGATCCGATCGAGGATGCGCAGGGTGCTGTCGTAGAGGGCGGGATCGCCCCAGACGAGGAGGGTACCGACCTCCCCTGCCCCGAGACCCAGGAAGGCGTCTTCCAGCCGCTCGGCGCGGGCGGCGTGCCACGCCTCCACGGTGGCGGCATAGTCGGCGGGGTTCCGCTCGCGCGGCGGGTCGTCCACGGTCACGAGGCGATAGGGCCCGGCGATGTGCGCCGCGCAGACCCGCCGCCGGACCTCCACGAGGTCGGCGGTCTCGGCGCGCTTGTCGAGGACGAACACCGCCGCCACGTCGGACAGCGCCCGCACCGCCTGCAAGGTCAGGTGTTCGGGATCGCCGGTGCCGATGCCGACGACGCGGATCGTTCTCGTGGGGGTCTCGCTCATGCCGGCGCGGTGATTAGCCCGCCTCGTCGGCCTTGGCGAGGAGCGCCCCGGTCCCGCGAGGCCCCCGGAACGCAAAAGGCCCGGAGCCGAGACTCCGGGCCTTCGCCATCGATCCTGTGCGGGGCCTTACTCGGCCGACGCGGTGCGCCCGGTGATCGAGCGGAACGCCTTCGAGAGGAAGGAGGACTTCTCCTCGCGCGGCTCCAGGCCGTTGCTGGCCAGCAGGGCGTGCGCGTCCTTGTACCAGGGCGAATCGGGGAAGTTGTGGCCCAGCACGGCGGCGGCGTTCTGCGCCTCCTGCGGGATGCCCAGCGCCCAGTAGGCCTCGGTCAGGCGCTCCAGCGCCTCCTCGGCGTGGCGGGTGGTCTGGTACTTGGAGACCACGTCGCGGAAGCGGTTGATCGCCGCCGGGAAGTTGCGCTTCTCCAGGTAGTAGCGGCCGATATCCATCTCCTTGCCGGCGAGCTGGTCGCGGGTGATCTGGATCTTGGCCTTGGCGTCCGTGGCGTATTCCGAGGTCGGGTAGCGCTGGACGAGTTCCTGAAGAGCGACGAGCGCCTTCTCCGAGCGGTCCTGGTCGCGGGTCACGTCCGGGATCTGCTTATAGTTCGACATCGCGATCAGGTACTGCGCGTAGGCCGCGTCCTTGCTGGACGGGTGACGCTGCAGGTACAGCTTCGAGGCGTTGATCGCGTCGTCGTACTTCTGGCCTTCGTAATTCGCGTAGGCCGTCATCAACAGCGCCTTCCGCGACCAGTCGGAATACTGGTACGTCTTGTCGAGGCTATCGAACTTCTTGACGGCGCCCTCGTAGTCGCTGTCCTCCATCTTCGCCAAGCCCTCGCTGTAGAGCTTGTCGGCGGGGACATCCGCCACGACCTCGGGCTTGTACTTTTCGGCGAAGATCCCGGTGGGATCGAAGTCGCAGCCGCCGAGGCCCAGGCCCAGCACGGCCACGAGCGGAGCCGCCAGGGCCGTGAGGCCGCGATGACGAATGGTGACAGGCATTCTCGCGCTCTTTCCCCCACCCGGAGCGGTTCTCGCCGCCGGGATGCCAACCCGCTGGTGGTCTCCGGCTCCGAGGAACCGGCCCCGCCATTTACGGGCGGTTAAACCGTGACCTTCGATTCGGGCGCGAAAGCGGCGATGGTGAGGCGGCCCGCATCGGTTGCGCAGTGTGGTGCGCCGGACACAGCCCCCGTGGGCGGCCCGGCCCGCCCGCCTCAGACGTCGGCGGCGAAGGCGGCGAGCCCGAGGCTCGCGCCGAGATCGACGAGGGTGCCCTGGCGGGTGCCGGCGGCCTCGACGATGGCGTAGTTGGCGCGGTCCGAGAACAGGGCGGACAGGACGCCGACATTCATGCGATGGCCGCCGCAATAGGAGCGGTACGCCCCCTGGATCGGCAGGCCGGCGAGGGCGAGGTCGCCCACCGCGTCGAGGATCTTGTGACGGACGAACTCGTCGGGGAAGCGAAGCCCCTCGGGGTTCACGACACCGTTCTCGCCCACCGCGACGGTGTTCTCCAGGGAGGCGCCGAGCGCGAAGCCCGCCTTCCAGTAGCGCTCCACGTCCTTCATCATGCCGAAGGTGCGGGCCTCCGCGACCTCACGACGATAGGTCGCCGGCGACAGGTCCATGGCCTTGCGCGAGCGACCGATCACCGGGTTGTCGAAATCGATCTCGACGTCGAGGCGGAAGCCGCGGTCGATCGGGCGCAGCTCGGCAAAGGCGCGGTCCACCTCGATGCGCACCGGGCGCAGGACCTTCAGCCAACGCTTGGGGGCGCCGCAGGAAGCGAGGCCGACGGCGTCGATGGCCTCCACGAAGAGCTTGGCGGAACCGTCGAGGATGGGAAGCTCGGGCCCGTCGATCTCGATCAGGGCGTTGTCGACGCCCAATCCGAAGAGGGCGGACATCAGGTGTTCGATGGTGGCGACGGCCCCGGTCTCGACGTCACCGATGACGGTGCAGAGTTCGGTGGCGGAAACGAGGGCGTGGTGGGCCTTGATGAGGCGGTCGTTGCCGAGGGGGGTGCCGGTGCGGAGGAAAGCGATGCCGTGGTTGGCGGGGGCGGGCCGGATCGTGATCGCGGCGGGGTTCCCGGAGTGGACGCCGACGCCGGAGAGCGTGGCCGCCGCCTTGAGGGTGGTCTGATTATTCGTTCGCATTCCTGAGCCCTCGGCCGCAATCCCGCTTCGCCACCCCCGTTCGGGTGTGGCGTGCGCCTCGATTCGTCCGCTGCTTGATGCCCCTATACCGCTGACAGGTTGTATCCCCGCGGCACACTCGTTCTTACCGGATTAGCTATAGCCGCGCTCCGCAAGCCAGCCAAATCACGGATTCTTACCGCTTGTTACAAGCTGGACCGGATCGCCATCCGAAGAAAGCGCAACGCGTTCAATGCCTTAAAAATTGGTTAACGCGCGGCGGATCCGTGGCCGATCTGTGGCGCCAATGCATCATATGCACAGGCAGAACACAGATACGACGAGACCCCACGTCGTGCAATCCCGGAGGATTACACAACGTGAGGTTGAATTGTGCCAGTTCGAGTGGCGATCAGTTCGCCTGGCGGCGGAGGAACGCCGGGATCTCGAGCTGGTCGTCGTCCATCATCCGGGGCTGCTGCGGCATGGCGCGGCCCTGGCCGTCCAGGTTGCCCTGGGCCGGACGGTACTGCGGGGCCGGGGGCACCGGAGCGCGGGGGGCCGGGGGCATCGGCGGCTGGTAGGCGGCCGGGGCCGGGGGAGCCGGCGGCATCGCGGCGGCGCGCTGGGCCGGGGCGACCTCGTCCTCACGGCGTCCGCCGAAGCCGACGGTGGCGAGGCGGCGCAGCAGCGACGTCCGCTTGGATTCCGGCGCCGAGTCCTCGGCGGCCCGGCTCGCCATCAGCTGGTTCTGGGCGATCGGGGGCAGCTCGTGGATCTGCGGCATGCGCGGGGCGCGGGCGAGGGCCGGGTTCGAGACCGGCGCGGCGGGGCGCGGCGGCACGAACGGGCCGGCATGGTGCTGCGGGGCCGGCTCGGGCTGGGGCGCGACGGGCGCCGGCACGAACGGGGCGGCGGCGCGCGGCGGCGCGGGGGCGAGCAGCACGTCGTCACGGTTGGTGAGCGGAGCCGGCTCCGGGCGCAGGTCGAGGCGCTGCTCCAGGGACGGCGCCGCCGGGGCGACGGAGACCGGGGCAACGGGCGCCTGGACGGGGGCCGGGGCCAGGGCGGAGGCGACGCTGTCCGTGCGGATGCTCGGCACCGGCGAGGAGGCGCGGGCACGGGCCTCGGCGCGCAGGCGCTCGGCCACCTCCGCGATGCGCTGCTCGGTCTCGGCGATGGCCGGGTTGTTCGGCGAGTTCGCGGAGATCAGGGCGTGCTCGATGCCGGTGGCGACCACGGACACGCGGATGATGCCGTCGAGGCTCTCGTCGAAGGTGGCGCCCAGGATGATGTTGGCGTCCTGATCGACCTCCTCGCGGATGCGGGTGGCGGCCTCGTCCAGCTCGTAGAGGGTGAGGTCGGAGCCGCCGGTGATCGAGATCAGCAGGCCGCGCGCGCCCTTCATCGACACGTCGTCGAGGAGCGGGTTGGCGATCGCAGCTTCGGCGGCGCGGTTGGCGCGCTTCTCGCCGGAGGCCTCGCCCGTGCCCATCATCGCCTTGCCCATGCCGCGCATGATCGCGCGCACGTCGGCGAAGTCGAGGTTGATGAGGCCTTCCTTGACCATCAGGTCGGTGATGCAGGCCACGCCCGAGTAGAGCACCTGGTCCGCCATCGCGAAGGCGTCGGCGAAGGTGGTCTTCTCGTTGGCGACCCGGAACAGGTTCTGGTTCGGGATGACGATCAGGGTGTCGACCGCCGCCTGCAGCTCCTGGATGCCGGCCTCGGCCGTGCGCATCCGGCGGACGCCCTCGAACTGGAACGGCTTCGTCACGACGCCGACGGTGAGGATGCCCATGTCGCGGGCGGCGCGGGCGATGACCGGGGCCGCGCCGGTGCCGGTGCCGCCGCCCATGCCGGCGGTGATGAAGCACATGTGGGCGCCCGAGAGCTGGTCACGGATCTCGTCGATCACCTCGTCGGCGGCCGCCGAGCCGACTTCCGGGTGCGAGCCGGCGCCGAGACCCTGGGTGACGTTGAGGCCCATCTGGATGACCCGCTCGGCCTTCGAGGAGGTGAGCGCCTGGGCATCGGTGTTGGCCACCACGAACTCGCAGCCCAGCAGGCCGGACTCGATCATGTTGTTGACCGCGTTGCCGCCGGCGCCGCCGACGCCGAACACGGTGATGCGGGGCTTGAGTTCCCGGATGTCCGGCGCCTGGAGGGAGATGGCCATGGTGTCGAGCCTCTGCTGAACTTCGCTGTCGCTTGGCGCCTTGCGGCGCCGGTTTTCCTGGTGTCGCTCCCCGCCCCTTGCGGGGCGCGGACCGTTAGAAGCTGTCCCTGATCCAGCGGACGACCCGCGGAAGGTATCGGTGGTCCGTGCCGGTCGCGGCGAAGGCGCCGTGACCGCGTGGCTCGAAGTATTCGGCGTGGGCGACCTGCGGGTAGACGAGCAGGCCGACCGCCGCCGAGAAGGCCGGACCCTTGGCCGCCTCCGGCAGGCCCCGGATTCCCAGGGGCCGCCCGATGCGGACCTGCCCCTGCATCACCCGCCGGGCCACCTCCGGCAGGCCGACGAGTTGGCTCGCGCCGCCCGTAAGCACCACCCGGCGCCCGGCCTGGGCGGCGAAGCCCGCGTTGCGCAGCCGGTCGCGGACCAGCTCCACCACCTCTTCCACGCGCGGCTTGATGATCCGCACGAGTTGCGAGCGCGGGATGTGGGCCGGGGCGTCGCCCTCCTCCTCGCCGACCCCGTGGACCGCGATCATGTCGCGCTCGTCGGAGGGGGAGGAGATGGCCG
The DNA here is from genome assembly GCF_038442315.1 of Methylobacterium litchii. Taxonomy (NCBI): domain Bacteria; kingdom Pseudomonadati; phylum Pseudomonadota; class Alphaproteobacteria; order Hyphomicrobiales; family Methylobacteriaceae; genus Methylobacterium; species Methylobacterium litchii. The sequence goes on from NZ_JBBXMY010000012.1 coordinate 118,280, forward strand.
AGCCGTAGAGGGTCTTCAGCCGCTCGGCCGCCGCGACGCGGGTCGAGAGCCCCCGGGCGATGTCCATCGTGACGTGGTGGCCGCCCACCGCCACCGCGTCGCAATGGACGAGGTGGCCGCCGGAGAACACGCCGACGCTGGTCGTGCCGCCGCCCATGTCCACCACGCAGACGCCCATCTCCGCCTCGTCGTCCACGAGGGCCGAGAGGCCGGCGGCGTAGGGGGTGGCTATCACCGCCTCGACGCCGAGATGGCAATGCTCGATGGCCAGCATCACGTTGCGCGCGGCGGCGAGCTCGGTGGTGACGACGTGCAGGTCGACGCCCAGGGCCTCGCCGATCATCCCCGAGGGGTCGATCACCGCGCCCTGCCCGTCCAGGGCGTAGCCGGTGGGAAGGGCGTGGAGCACGGCGCGGCCGGGGCTGACGCCGTGGGCGCTCGCCGTCTCCAGCACGCGCTCCACGTCCGAGCCCGTGACGCTGCCGGAGCGCACGTTCACCCGCGCCTGGAAATGCTGCGAGGCGAGGCGCCCGCCGGACATGTTCACGATGACCGACTGGACCTCGACCTTGGCCATCCGCTCGGCGGCGTGCACCGCCTGACGGATCGAGCCCTCGGCCGCCTCGAGATCGACGATGGCGCCGCCCTTCAGGCCGAGGGAGCGCTGGTGGCCGATGCCGATGATCCGCGCGAGGTGGGTCCGTCCGCGCAGCGTCGAGAGCGCCTCGGCGGGCTGAAGCTCCGCGATCAGGCAGACCACCTTGCTCGTGCCGATGTCGAGGACCGAGAGGATCGTCGAACGGCGGGCCGAGAGCGGCTTCAGACGCGGCGTAAGGCCGTGTTGGCTGTGCATGAAACGCTACCGGACGCGAAAGGCGGGACGGAGGGAGAAGGCGGGCGCGAGGCGGGGGCTCATGTGGGCGCCCCCGGCTTCTTCTTGTTCTGCTGCTGCGTCTCGGCGCGGGCGGCGGCGGCTTCCTCGGTGAGGCGCACCACCACCCGGTCGGCCATGCGCAGGTCGACGGCGATGATGTCCTTCTCCAGAAGCCGCTCGTTGCGTTCGAGCCTGACGAGGCGGGCCAGCGCCCCGGCCGGATCGTCCTCGGGCAGGCGCACGTCGACGCCGTCGAGCTTCAGGGTCCAGCGGCGGCCGGACACGTAGGTGCCGGCCTTGATCCGGTCGGCCAGCGGGCCGGCGGCGGACACCAGAGCGAGGTATTCCGGCAGCTTCGCGTTGGCGTTCTCGCCCACCACCAAAGGCAGGCTGGCGTAGCGGTCGTCGCGCATGGCGTCGATCACCGTGCCGTCGGCCGCGATGACGTTGATGACGCCGTCCTTCTGCCACAGGGCGGCGGGCTCCCGCTCGACCTGGGTGATGGCAATGTCGTTCGGGTAGATCTTGCGGACCGAGGCCTGAGCGATCAGCGGCACCCGCAGGAGCCGTTCGCGCGCCTCGTTCACGTCGAGGAAGGGCACGGAGGAGCGCCAGTCGATCCCGGCGGCGGCCAGGACCTCGCGCTCGTACATCCGGGAGATGCCGGTGATCGTCACCCGCTTCACCCCGAAGCCGAGGATGCGGGCCGCCACGTCGAGGGGGCGTCCCTGCTCGATGACGAAGGAATCGTAGCGGCCGCTGGCGACGAAGCCGGCCAGCGACACGGCGGCGAGGGACACGGAGACGGCGACGACGCCCGCGCCCCGGGGCAGCCGGTCGGCCATGGACTGGCCACCGCGCACCCGCCGCACCGAGAGGGCGCGGGAGGGAAAGCGCGAAGCGAATCGCAGGAGCGGGCTTCCCGCGAACCGCGCAGGGGTGCCCGCAGCCCGGGCAGGACCCGGGGTCAGCGATTCAGGGAAGCGTCCTCCACCATCCATCGGACGAGCTCACCGAAACTCAGGCCCGCATGGGCCGCCATATCCGGCACAAGGCTCGTCTGGGTCATGCCGGGTTGCGTGTTGACCTCCAACACGACCAGCGCGCCGGTTCCCCCCGGCGTGTCGTCGTAGCGAAGGTCGGCACGGCTGACGCCCCGACAGCCCAGCGCTTGATGCGCCGTTAACGCCAACTCTTGGACGCGCTGGTAAACATTTGGTTTAAGTTCTGCCGGGAGGACATGGATCGAACCCCCTGGCGCGTACTTGGCGTCATAATCGTACCACTCGGTGGCGGCCTTCACTTCGATGACGCCGAGGGGCTTGTCGCCCATCACCCCGCAGGTCAGCTCACGGCCGGCAATGTAAGGTTCCGCAAGGACTTGGTCGCCGAAGCGCCATTCGTCCGAGGCCAGGATCTGGGGCGGATGCGAGCGCCCGTCGCGCACGATGATCACCCCCATGGACGAGCCTTCCGACACCGGCTTGATCACATAAGGCGGAGGCAGGACGTGCTCGCGGGCGGCCTCCATGCGGTTAACGACTCGGCCGCCGGGCACGTCGACGCCGGCCGCGCGCATGACGACCTTGGCGCGCTCCTTGTCCATGGCCAGCGCCGAGGCGAGGACGCCGGAATGGGAATAGGGAATCTTCAGGATTTCCAGGAGGCCCTGGATCGTGCCGTCCTCGCCGTCCGGCCCGTGCAGGGCGTTGAAGGCGACATCCGGCCGGAGCCCGGCGAGCACGGTCGCGACATCGGGCCCGACATCGATCCGCGTGACCCGGTACCCCTCCCCTTCGAGGGCGTCGGCGCAGGCCTTGCCGGAATTCAGCGAGACCTCGCGCTCGGAGGACGAGCCCCCCATCAGGACGGCGACGTGACGGGTCATGGGGCAGGCTCCGGAGAAGAGGTTGGGTTCGGGACGCCGGCTGTGGTCCCGATCATTCCATGAAGGCGGGCATAGACCTCTGCCGCCGTGTCGTGCCGCAGGGCACCGATGGACCGCAGGACGCGGGCGGGCTCGATGCAGGCGATCTTCAAGGGCCGGACGACCGACGGAACAGTGAGACCGGCCGCCGGGAGATCGTCGATGCGGATATCCGTGGCGAGCGCCGTGTTCCGCGCGCTGGTGATCATCGCGATCCAGACGAAGCCCGACGCCGCCACCGCCGGGCCGGAGACGACCAGGGCCGGGCGCCGCCGCTCGGCCAGCCGGTCGGAATACGGGAACGGCACGACGACCACCGTGCCGGCCGGAAGGTTGCCGGGGTCAGAGGTCGGCATAGTCTTCGTCATCGATCGGGCCGCCCCATTCGGTGAAGGCGACGAAGGGGTCCTCCCCCTCGGCCGGAGCCTTGTCGATCGTCACCCCCTCCGACGTGATCACGTAACGGAGCCGGTCGCCGGGGCCGATCGACAGCCACTCGCGCACCTCGGTCGGCAGCACGGTCTGGCTCTTCACCGAGACCTTGGAATACGCCGTTCGGGACGTCTGTGCAGGCATGGCGCTGGACCGTTCGACTTACATCTTACCGACTTACGGGTGGTGCCTCAACACCGATCCGCTTGATCTCCCAGCGCAGCGCGACTCCGCTGGTCTCGCGGACGCGGCGGCGGACCTCTTCGCCAAGGCCCTCGATGTCGGCGGCGGTGGCGCCGCCGCGGTTGATCAGGAAGTTGCAGTGCATCTCGCTGACCTGCGCCCCGCCGCGGGTCAGGCCCCGGCAGCCGGCGGCGTCGACGAGTTGCCACGCCTTGCCGCCCTCCGGGTTGGCGAAGGTCGAGCCGCCGGTACGCTCGCGGATCGGCTGGGCGGCCTCGCGGGCGGCGGTGACGCGCTCCATCTCGGCTTCGATCGCCTCGCGCTCGCCGGGACGGCCTCGGAACCGGGCCTGGGTGAAGATGACGTCCTCCGGCGCCGCGCAGTGGCGATAGGAGAAGCCCATCTGGGCATGGTCGAACCGGCGCAGGTTACCCTGCCGGTCGACGCCCCGCGCCGCCACGAACACGTCGGTGGTCTCGCCCCCATGGGCGCCGGCATTCATGCGGAGCGCCCCGCCCACCGAGCCGGGGATGCCGCGATAGAAGGCGAGCCCGTCGAGGGAGGCCTCGGCGGCGGCTTTTGCGAGGCGCATGTCCGGCACGGCTGTTCCGGCGCTGATCGTCTTGCCGTCGATGGTCACGGTGCCGAAGGCCTTACCGCCGAGGCGCACGGTCACGCCGGGGATGCCGCCGTCGCGCACGATGAGGTTCGAGCCCAGCCCGATCACCGTCACCGGCACGGCGGGGTCGAGGATGGCGAGCAGGGCGGCGAGGTCTTCCTCGTCGGCGGGAGTGAACAGCACCTCCGCCGGCCCCCCGACGCGGAACCACGTCAGGTCGGCCAGGCTCGCCCCCGCCACCAGCCGGCCCCGGAGGCCGGGCGCCGCGGCGCGGATCGTGTCGTGAAGGGTATTTGATATCATGATGGGAATCGGTTCATCTGCTCCCGAACGGGGGAGCCAAGTTTGCAGGCATGGCGCGGGAGATCGTCTTCACCCGGAACGCCGCACGCGCGTTCCGCCGCATGCCCGAAGAGACGGAACGGTTGATCCGCGAAAAGCTTCGGCTCTACGCGGCGGATCCCGATGCCCTTGCCAACAACGTCAAAGCGCTGCGCGGCGAAGGCCATCGCTACCGCCTGCGGATCGGCGATTGGCGCGCGGTCTTCACCATCGAGCCGGAACGCGTCATCATCCATGATGTCGGCCCTCGCGGGTCGATCTACGGCTAGGAGCGTGACCGTGACCATCGTGCGAACCGTGACGCCGGCGGGTGAGGCCATCGTGATCCTCCCGGAGGCCGAGTTCGATCGCCTGCGCGACCTCGCGGAGGATGCCGCCGACACGCGGGCGATCGACGCCTCGCGGGCACGGGTCGCAGCCGGCGAGGACGAACTCCTCACCGAGGCCGAACTCGATACGCTGCGCCGGGCGCCGAGCCCCCTCGCCTTCTGGCGGGCGAAGCGTGCACTGTCCCTCGAAGCCCTGGCCCGCGACAGCGGCGTGTCCACCGAGACGCTTGCCGCCCTGGAGGCGGGCACGGTGGACGCCGATTTGGCGATGGCCGAAACATTGGCGCGGGTCCTCGGCGTCGATCCCGAGGACATCGCTCCGTAGGCCCCGTCCACCCTCACCCCCGCGCGGCCAGTTCGCCCGGCAGGGCGTAGGCCCATTGGGTGATCGTGCCGGCGCCGAGGCACACCACGTAATCCCCGGACTTGGCGAGGTCCGCGACGATCCCCGCCAGATCCTCCGGCCTCTCCAGCGCGCGGGCGTCGCGGTGGCCGCGCGAGCGCAGGCCCGCCACGAGGCTGTCGCGGTCGAAGCCCTCGATGGGCGCCTCGCCCGCCGCGTAGACCGGGGCGACGATCACCGTGTCGGCATCGTTGAAGCAGGTGCAGAAATCGTCGAACAGCGATTGCAGCCGCGTGTAGCGGTGCGGCTGCACCACCGCGATCACCCCGTGATCCGTCGAGGCGCGGGCCGCCTTGAGCACCGCCTTGATCTCCACCGGGTGGTGCCCGTAATCGTCGAAGATCGCCGCGCCGTTCCACTCGCCCGTGCGGGTGAAGCGCCGCTTCACGCCGCCGAAGCCGGCCAGCGCGTTGCGGATCGCGTCGGGCTTCACGCCGAGCTCGTGCGCCACGGCGAGGGCCGCCGTGGCGTTCAGCGCGTTGTGCTTGCCCGGCATCGGCAGGACCAGATCCTCCATCTCCATCCGGTAGCCGGGGCGGCGGTCGCGGATCATCACCCGGAACTTGCTCTGGCCGCCGCGCAGGTCGACGTCGATCAGACGCACGTCGGCCTGCGGGTTCTCGCCGTAGGTGATGATCCGCCGGTCCTCGATATGGCCGACGAGGTCCTGCACCACCGGATGGTCGATGCACATCACCGCGAAGCCGTAGAACGGGATGTTGTCGATGAAGCGCCGGAACGCGTCCTTGATCGCGTCGAACGAGCCGAAATGATCCAAGTGCTCGGGGTCGATGTTGGTGACGATGGCGACATCCGCCGGCAGCTTGAGGAAGGTGCCGTCCGATTCGTCGGCCTCCACCACCATCCAGTCGCCCGCGCCCATGCGGGCGTTGGTGCCGTAGGCGTTGATGATGCCGCCGTTGATGACGGTCGGGTCGAGGTTGCCGGCGTCGAGCAGCGTCGCCACCAGGGAGGTCGTGGTCGTCTTGCCGTGGGTGCCCGCCACCGCGACGCAGGACTTGAACCGCATCAACTCGGCCAGCATCTCGGCGCGGCGCACCACCGGCAGGCGGGCCTCGCGGGCGGCTTCGAGCTCGGGGTTGTCCCGGCGGATCGCCGTCGAGACGACGACGAGCCCGGCCTCGGCGACGTTGGCCGCGTCATGCCCGACGAAGGTGCGCATGCCCTTCGCCGCGAGCCGGCGGACGTTGGCGTTGTCCGAGGCGTCCGAGCCCTGAACCGTGTAGCCGAGGTTGTGCATCACCTCGGCGATGCCGGACATGCCGATGCCGCCGATGCCGATGAAGTGGATGGGGCCGAGTTTTTCGGGCAGCTTCATGGGTGTCAGACCTGTGCGGGACCGGGCGCGACGGCGCGGCGATCAGGGATGGGCCGCCGTCTCGACGACGACCTCGGCCAGCCGCTCGGCGGCGTCGTGAATGCCTGCGCTTCTCGCCGCATCGGCGGCCCGGGTCAATTTCGCCGGGTTCTCGCACATCTCCACGAGGTCCGCGGCGAGCCGGTCGGGGGTGAAGGCGGTCTGCTTCAGGACGAGGGCGGCGCCGATCGCCTCCAGGGTCGCGGCGTTGGCCGCCTGATCCTGATCGAGGGCGCCCGGCAACGGCACCAGCACCGAGGGGCGGCCGATGGCGGCGAGTTCCGAGACGGTCGAGGCGCCGGAGCGCGAGATCACGAGGTGGCTCGCCGCCATCCGGGCCGGTAGGTCCTTGAAGAACGGCGCCGCGTCCAGGCCGGCGAGCCCCATGGCAAGGGTGCGGTTCTGCACCGCCGTCAGGTCCTCGGGCCGCACCTGCTGCGTGACGTGCAGGCGCGCCCGCAGATCGGCGGGCAGGCGCTCCAGGGCCGGCGGGACGATCTCGCCCATGATCCGCGCGCCCTGGCTGCCGCCGAACACGAGGAGCCGCAGCACGTCCCCCTCCCCGAAGGCGGGGTAGGGGATGCGCGCCGCCTCGATGACGGCGGGCCGCAGGGGATTGCCGGTGTGGACGCGCCGGGCGGTCGCCTTGTCCGGGATGCCCCGGACCTCGCGGAAGCCGGTGGCGATGGTCCGCGCGCCGCGCGCCAGGAAGCCGTTGGCCCGGCCCATCACCGCGTTCTGCTCGTGCAGGAGGGTGGGCACACGTAGAAGTTGAGCTGCCAGGACGGGCGGCACGGTCGGATAGCCGCCGAAGCCGACGACCGCCGCCGGGTTGATCCGGCGGATCGCCTTGGCGGCGTCGCCGAAGCCCCGCCCCAGGGTGACGACCGCCGCCGCGCGCTTGAGCATGTTGCGGCCGGACGGCGTCGCGGAGCGGATGGTGACGATCTCCGAGGCCGGGAAGCCGGTGGCGATGGAATCCACCCGCGCATCGGTGGCGAGCACGACGCGCACGCCCCGCGCCTGGAGGGCGTGGGCGAGGCTCTCGGCCGGGAAGAGGTGGCCGCCGGTCCCGCCCGCGCAGAGCAGGATGGTGGGGGTCAGGACGGTCATTGCTTCACCCCGGCGACGGCCGAGGGGGCCGTGCCCGGCGGCTTCTGGCTCAGCATCACCGTGCGCGGGCGCTTGCGGGTGAGGGCCACGAGGAAGCCGGTGCCGAGCGCCAGCGAGAACATCGACGAGCCGCCGAAGGAGACGAAGGGGAGCGTCATGCCCTTGGCCGGCATGAGTTGGGTGTTCACCGCCATGTTGATGCACGCCTGCAAGCCGAACAGGGTCGCGAGCCCCGTGATCGCCAGCCGCGAGAACGTGTCGTCCGTACGCCGGGCGAGCTTGAGGCCGCGCAGCACGATGTAGGCGAACAGGGCCACGAGGCACAGGCAGACGATGACGCCGAATTCCTCGCCGATCACCGAGAAGAGGAAGTCGGTATGGGCGTCGGGCAGGTGGCGCTTGGCGACGCCCTCCCCCGGGCCGGTGCCGAACCAGCTTCCCGAGCGGAAGGATTCGCGCGACCAGAATTCCTGGAAGCCGCCGCCCGCGCCGTCGTCGCCCCGGTCGAGGAACTTGTTGAAGCGCTCGCGGACGTGGTGGAAGAACGTGTAGGCGGCGAAGACGCCGGCGAGGCCGAAGACGCCCAGCGCGGCGACCCAGATCAGGTGCAGGCCCGCCACGAAGAGCAGCGCCGACCACGTCATGGTGATGAGCATGGTCTGGCCGAAATCCGGCTGCAGCAGCAGCGGGACGATGGTGACGGGCAGGATCAGCAGGCCGAGCACGCCGCCGGGCATGTCCCGCCGCTGGGCGCCCTCGGAGAAGGCCCAGGCGGCCACCACCACGAAGGCGGGCTTCACGAACTCGGAGGGCTGGAGGCCGAGGGAGCCGAACTGGATCCAGCGATGCGCGCCCTTGATCTCCGGCCCGACCTTCACGGCGAGCAGGCAGAGCGCGACCCCCGAGAGCCAGGTGAACAGGGCGAGCCGCCGGATGCCGCGCAGGCTCAGGAACGACACCGCGCAGATGATCAGCACCGTGGGCGCGAGATACATCGCCTGACGGTTCAGGAAGTAGAAGGTCGGCAGCCCGATGCGCTCGGCGACCGGCGGCCCACCGCCCATCAGGAAGACCAGCCCGGCCACCATCAGGGCGACGAGCGCCGCGAGGAGGCCGCGATCGACCGTCCACCACCAATCCGTCAGGGGGGTGCGTTCCGCGCGCGACATCATGCCGGACAACCACTCCAGGCCGCGCGGAATCCGATCCGCGCGGGTCGGGCCGGATCCTGTGCAGGAATGGTAAACGGAGGCTTATGGTCTTTCGTGCTCAGCGCGCCGAGCCCTTCGGAGACGGGCATTTGCCGCGCATCCGCGAAGGATGCGCACGACCAATATACTCTATGTTAAGTCGGGGGATGCAACTTAAAGGTGTAATACTTGTCAGCGGCCTCGGACGCCCGGTGTCCGACCCGTAGAGCGTGAGTCGATCCGTCATGTTCGCCAGCCTGAACACCCGAGAGTCCCGTGCCAAGCTCTCGGCGCTCGACCGCGTTCAAGGGATCATCGAGTTCGATCTAACGGGGCGGATACTCACGGCGAACACGAACTTCCTCGATGCCGTCGGATACACGCTGCCGGAGATCGTCGGTCAACATCACAGCCTGTTCATGGACCCGGCCGAGCGGGACTCGGACGCCTACCGGGCGTTCTGGGAGCGCCTGCGCGCCGGCACGTTCGAGTCCGGGCAATTCCGGCGGGTCGGGCGCGGCGGCCGGCCGATCTGGATCCAGGCGTCCTACAACCCGATCCTCGATTCCGGCGGCAAGCCCTACAAGGTGGTGAAGTTCGCCACCGACATCACGCAGCAGCGTACCGAGGAGGCCGACCGCGCCGGCCAGATCGCGGCGATCGACAAAGTCCAGGCCGTCATCACCTTCGACCTCGACGGGGCAGTGCTCGACGCGAACGACAACTTCCTGACGGCGATGGGCTACACCCGCGACGAGGTGGTCGGGCAGCATCACAGCCTGTTCGTGGAGCCGGGGTACCGGGACAGCGAGACCTACCGGGCGTTCTGGGTGGCCCTGCGCAACGGGACCTATCAGGCGGCGCAGTTCCGCCGCATCGGCAAGGGCGGGCGCGAGGTCTGGATCCAGGCGTCCTACAACCCGATCCTGGATGCAAACGGCAAGCCCTACAAGGTGGTGAAGTTCGCCACCGACATCACGGATCAGGTCCGGCTGCTCGCCGACCTGCGCCTGTTGATCGACCGGAATTTCGGCGAGATCGAGCAGGCGGTCACGCACTCGTCCAAGGCCGCCACCCTCGCCTCGGCGGCGGCGGATTCGACCTCCGGCAACGTCCAGACCGTGGCGGCGGCGGCCGAGGAGCTGGCGGCCTCCGTGGCGGAGATGTCCCAGAGCATCGTGCGCTCGCAGGGGGCCACCGACACCGCCTATGCCTGCGTCCAGGACGCCGATGCCCACACCAAACGCCTCGCCGACACGGCGACCGCGATGTCCGGCATCGTCAGCCTGATCCAGAACATCGCGGGTCAGATCAACCTCCTGGCGCTGAACGCGACCATCGAGGCCGCCCGCGCGGGCGAGGCCGGGCGCGGCTTCGCGGTGGTCGCCTCGGAGGTGAAGGCCCTGGCCGATCAGGCCGCCCGCGCCACGGGGCAGATCAATAGCGAGATCGCCAGCGTGCAGCGGGTCTCGCAGGAGGTGGTCGGGGCCCTCGGCTCGATCGGCGCGTCGGTCTCGATCATGCGCGAGACCGTGGTGGCCACCGCCGCCGCCATCGAGGAGCAGAGCGCCGTGACCCGCGACCTCGCCGAGAACATGCAGAGCGCCGCCGGCGCCGTCACCGACATCACCGGCAATATCGGCGCCATCGGCGCCGCCGTGGCGCAGGTCCGGCAGGCGGTCGGCACCACCCGCGAGGCGGCGCGGGTGCTGGCCCGCTAGGGCAGCGCCCGGACCAGATCCCGGAACCGGTCGCCCCGGATCTCGAAGTTGCGGAACTGGTCGTAGGAGGCGCAGGCCGGGGAGAGCAGCACCACCGGCTCCGGCGCGCCGGAGGCGGCGGCATTCTCCGCCGCCTTCTCCACGGCCACGTCGAGGGTGCCGCAGCGGGTGTAGGGCACGGCGCCCTCTAGCGTCGCCGCGAAGGCGTCGGAGGCGGCGCCGATCAGGTAGGCATGGGCCACCCGCTCGAAATACGGGACCAGGGGGAAGATGCCCCCGTCCTTGGCCTTGCCGCCGAGGATCCAGTGGATGTCGCGGAAGGCGGTGAGCGCCTTCTCGGTCGAATCCGCGTTGGTCGCCTTCGAGTCGTTCACGAACAGGACGTGACCCCGGCGCGCGACCTCCTCCATCCGGTGGGGCAGGCCGGGGAAGGAGGCGAGGCCGGCGCGGATCTGCTCCGGCGCGACGCCGAGCGCCTGGGCGACCGCCACGGCCACCGCCGCGTTCTGCCAGTTATGGGCGCCGCGCAGGGAGCCGATGCCGTTCACGTCGGCCAGATCCTCGCCCGAGGCGTCGCGGACATGGCCCTCGGCGACGCAGAGCCCGTCGCCCTGCGCCGCGCCGGCTCCGACATGGACCCGCACCAGCCGCTCGCCCCGCCGGTCGGTGATGGCCCGGCTCGGCGCGTCGTCGATGCCGACGACGGCGAGGTCCGCGCCCCGGATCAGCCGCTCCTTGATGGCGGCGTATTGCTCCATCGTGCCGTGGCGGTCGAGATGGTCGGGGGTGATGTTCATCAGCACGCCGACGCTCGGGTCGAGGGAGGGCGTCAGGTCGATCTGGAAGGAGGACATCTCGATCACGTGGACGCGGGCGGCGTCCGGCGGGGCGAGGGAGAGGATCGCGGTGCCGATGTTGCCGCCCATCTGTACGTCGCGGCCCGCCTGCCCCAGGACGTGGGCGATGAGTGCCGTGGTGGTCGACTTGCCGTTGGTGCCGGTGATCGCCACGAAGGGCGCGCCCGGGGCGACGGCCCGGCGCTCGCGGCAGAACAATTCGATGTCGCCGACGATCTCGACGCCGGCTCCCTGCGCGAGGCGCACGCTCCAATGGGGCTCGGGATGGGTGAGGGGCACGCCCGGCGCGAGGACCAGGGCGGCGAAGCCCGACCAGTCCTGCTCGCGCAGGTCGGCGGTGGGGATCCCCTCCCCTTGCGCCTTGGCGACGCCCTCCGCGCCGTCGTCCCAGGCCAGGATATCGGCTCCGCCCGCGATCAGCGCGCGGGCCGTGGCGAGCCCCGAGCCGCCGAGGCCGAACAGGGCGACTCTTCGGCCCGCGAAAGTGGTGACGGGGGTCATGCAAGACTCGTAACGAGGAAGACCGGCACGACACGGCCGTTCCCCGTTCCCCGGTGTCAGGCCGGGAAAGGCCGTGTCTCGAAGGACTTGTACCACGCCTGCGGCGGAAATGCCCTCAGCGCAGCTTGAGCGTGGCGAGGCCCGCCATGGCCAGGATCACGGCGATGATCCAGAAGCGGATCACGACCTGCGGCTCCTTCCAGCCCTTCTGCTCGAAATGGTGGTGGATCGGCGCCATGCGGAAGACGCGCTTGCCCGTCAGCTTGAACGAGGCGACCTGGATGATGACCGACATCATCTCAAGGACGAACAGGCCGCCGACCACCGCCAGCACGATCTCGTGCTTGGTGGCGACCGCGATGGTGCCGAGCAGGCCGCCGAGCGCCAGCGAGCCGGTGTCACCCATGAAGATCTGCGCGGGCGGCGCGTTGAACCACAGGAAGCCGAGGCCCGCCCCGACCACCGCGCCGCAGACCACCGCGAGTTCGCCCGTGTCGCGGACGTAGTTCACCTGCAGGTAGCTCGCGGTGAAGGAGTTGCCGACGAGGTAGGCGATGACGCCGAAGGTGGCGCAGGCGATCATCACCGGCACGATGGCGAGGCCGTCGAGCCCGTCGGTCATGTTCACCGCGTTGCCCGAGCCGACGATCACGAAGGCGCCGAAGATCGGATAGAGCAGGCCGAGGTTGAGGAGCGCGTCCTTCAGGACGGGGAATGCGAGCTGATTCTGCAGCGTGAGCGGCGAATAGGCCGCGATCGTCACGCAGGCGGCCACGGCGATCAGCCCTTCGAGGCCCAGCCGGAACTTGCCTGAGAAGCCCTTGTGCGACTGCTTCGTGACCTTGAGGTAGTCGTCGTAGAAGCCGATCGCCCCGAAGCCGAGGGTCACGGTGAGGGTGATCCAGACGTAGTGGTTGCGCGGGTTCGTCCAGAGCAGCACCGCCACGATGAACCCGGCCAGGATCATCAGCCCGCCCATGGTCGGCGTTCCGCGCTTGGTGAGCAGGTGGGTCTGCGGCCCGTCCTCGCGGATCGGCTGGCCCTTGCCCTGGCGCAGGCGCAGCAGGGAAATGATCCACGGCCCGAACCAGAACACGAACAGGCCGGCGGTGAACATCGCGCCGCCGGCGCGGAAGGTGATGTAGCGGAAGACGTTGAGCGGCGTGAAGGTGCTGCTCAGGTCCGAGAGGAGGTAAAGCATCCGGGCGCGGGGCCCCTCTGTTCAGGCGGGGAGGCGGCGGGGCCGCTCAGGGAAGGGCGACGACCGAGTCGCGGCGCGTGTGCGGCGCGGCGTAACGGCCTTTGAGCGCCTCGACAATCCGGCCCATGCGGCTGCCGTTGGAGCCCTTGACCATCACGGCGTCGCCGGGGCGCAGGGTCCGGGTGAGGGGCTCGATCAGGTCGGCGGCGGTCTCGGCCACCGCGCCGCGCCGGCTCACCGGCAGGGCCTCGTAGAGGTTGCGGGTGAGCGGCCCGGCCGCGAAGACGAGGTCGATCCCGGCCGCCTCGACGGAGGCGGCGAGGCCGCGATGCAGGTCGGGGCTGGTCGGCCCGAGTTCCAGCATGTCGCCGAGCACGGCGATGCGCCGGCCGCGCGGGCCGGTCTCGATGCCGCTGAGGGTGGCCAGCGCCGCGCGGACGGCGGCGGGGTTGGCGTTGTAGCTCTCGTCGATGAGCCACGCGGTCCCGTTCGCCATCTCCAGCGCCGTGCGCTCGCCCCGGCCGGCGGGCGGCGCGAGGGCGGCGAGGGACAGGGCGGCGGCGGCGAGGTCGGCGCCGAGCGAATGGATCACCGCCATCACGCCGAGCGAATTGAGCGCCGTGTGGCGGCCCGCCGTGCCGAGCTTGTAGGTGACGGGCTGCCCCATCACGCTGGCATCGACCACCGACAGGTCGGGGCGGAGCACGATTCGGTTGGCGCGGACATCGGCCTCAGGATGCTCGCCGAAGCTGACGATCCGCCCGGCCCGCGAGGCCATGGCATGCGCGGCCAGGCGCTCGTAATGGGGGTTGTCGCGGTTGATCACCGCCACCCCGCCGGGCTCCAGGCCGGCGAAGATCTCGCCCTTGGCGTCGGCGATGGCCGAGACCGAGGGGAAATGCTCGGCATGCACCGGCTCGACGGTGACGACGAGCGCCACCTGCGGCCGGACCATGCCGGTCAGCGGCAGGATCTCGTGGGCGTGGTTCATGCCGATCTCGAAGACGCCGAACCGCGCCTCCTCCGGCATCCGCGCCAGTGTCAGCGGCACGCCCCAATGGTTGTTGTAGGAGGCCGCCGAGGCATGCGTCGCCCCCTGCCCCGAGAGGACGTGGCGCAGGGCCTCCTTTGTGCCGGTCTTGCCCACCGAGCCGGTGACGGCGACGACCTGCGCCTCGCTGCGGGCGCGGGCGGCGCGGCCGATCCGCTCCATGGCGGTGAGCACCGGGTCGGCGCCCTCCCCCGCCACCGCGAGGACCGGGCCCTCGACCTCGGCCGCGCGGCCAACGTTCACCACGGCGGCGCCGGCGCCCTTGCCGAGCGCCTGCGCGACGAAATCGTGCCCGTCCCGGGCCTCGCCCCGGATGGCGAAGAACAGGTCGCCGGGCTGGAGGGTGCGAGTGTCGATGGAGGCGCCCGACACGGGCCGGCGCTCGCCGATCCAGCGGCCGCCCGTGGCCGCTTCGAGGGCGTCCGGGGTCCAGAGTGCGGTCAAGGTCAGCCCCCCAGAAGCGTGGCGATCGCGGCGCGCAGGACCTCGTGGTCCGAGAACGGGAGCACCCGATCTCCCACGATCTGGCCGGTTTCGTGACCCTTGCCGGCCACGACCAGCACATCGCCCTTGCCGAGACGGCCGACCGCGCTGCGGATCGCCTCCTCGCGGTCGCCGATCTCCTCGGCGCCGGGGGCCGCGTCGAGGATCGCCCGGCGAATCGCCGCTGGCTCCTCGGTGCGGGGATTGTCGTCCGTGACGATCACGTGGTCCGCGAGGCGGGCGGCGATGGCGCCCATCAACGGGCGCTTGCCCCGGTCGCGGTCGCCGCCGCAGCCGAACACCACCACGAGCCGGCCCGAGGCGAAGGGGCGCAGGGCGGTGAGCACCTGTTCCAGCGCTTCCGGCTTGTGCGCGTAATCCACGAGGCAGAGCCCGCCCCGCGCCTCGCCGATCCGCTCCATGCGGCCGGGCACGCCGGTCAGGTGGTCGAGGGCGGCGAAGACCCCGTCCGGGTCGGCCGCACCGGCCGGCGCCGCCAGGGCGAGGCCCGCCGCGACTAGGGCGTTCTCGACTTGGAAGCCCCCCACCAGGGGCAGGCGCAATTCGCGCGAGCGGCCCCTGGCCTCGACGGTGAGGGCCTGGGCGAAGCCCTCCGTCCGCGCGGCGGCGAGGCGGATGTCGCGCCCCGCCCGCCCGGTGGTGAAGACCGGCCGCCCGGCGGCCTCCGCCGTCGCGATCACGCGGTCGGAGAAGGCCCCGTCCGCGTTCACCACCGCCGGACACCCGGCGGGGAGCAGATCGGTGAAAAGCCGCATCTTGGCCGCGAGATAGTCTTTGATGCTCGCGTGGTAGTCGAGGTGGTCGCGGCCGAGATTGGTGAAGCCCGCCGCCGTGAGACGCACGCCGTCGAGGCGGCGCTGCTCTATCCCGTGGGACGAGGCCTCCATGGCGAGTTCGGTGATGCCCTCGCCCGCGAGGCGGGCCAGGGTCTCGTGTAGCGTGACCGGATCGGGCGTGGTCAGGGAGCCGTATTGCGCGCCCCGGTTGGTGACGATGCCGACCGTGCCGAGGCTCGCCGACTCGCGACCCATCCGTGACAGGATCTGGCGGACGAAATCGGCCACCGAACTCTTGCCGGCGGTGCCGGTGACGGCGAGCACCGTCTCCGGCTGGCGCCCGGCGAGGCGGGCGGCGGCGAGCGCCAGCGCCCGGCGGGCCTCGGGGACGGCGATCCAGGCGGTGGTTTCGGGCAGGTCGGCGGGGCGCTCGCCCTCCCCCGCGACGGCCAGCGCCCCGGCTTCCGCCGCCTTGGCCGCGAAGAGACGCCCATCGGCCTTGGTGCCCGGCACCGCGACGAACACCCCGCCCGGCACGACGCGCCGGCTGTCGGCGGTCAGCCCGGCGACGGGCTCTGCGGCGGCCGCGCCCTCGGCCTCGGGGAAGAGGTCGCCGAGGCGGGTCACGGGCCGCCCAACTGGTTGACGTGGTAGGCGTTCAATTTGACCATCTGCGGGAAGGGCCGCACCGGCGCCTCGAACTGCGGCGGCAGGCCGAGGATCGGCGCGACGCGCTCGATGATCTTGCCGGTGACGACGCCGGAGTTCCAGGCGGCGGTGGCGTAGCCGCCGGATTCGGGCAGGCCCTGCGGCTCGTCCATGATGGTGACGAAGAGGTATTTCGGGTCGTTCATCGGCGAGGCCGCCATGAAGGTCGTGAACAGGCGGTTCTTGTTGTAGCGCCCGCCGATCACCTTCTCGGCCGTGCCGGTCTTGCCGCCGACGTAGTAGAGCGGCACCGACGCCTTCTTGGCCGAGCCCTCGAAGGCGTTGAGGCGCATGATGTAGCGCATCGCCTCGGAGGTTTGGGGCGAGAGCACCGGGGTCGTGCGCGCCTTCACCGAATCCGGGTCGGACTTCAGGAAGGTCGGGGTGATGAGCTTGCCGCCGTTGACGATGGCGCCCACCGCCATCGCCGCCTGGAGGGGCGCCACCGCGATGCCGTGGCCGAAGGCGATGGTGATGGTGTTGATCTCGCTCCAGCGCGAGGGGACGATCGGCGCCGCGCTTTCGGGGAGTTCGGTGCGCAGCCGTTCGGTCAGGCCCATCTTCTTCAGGAAGGCCTTGTGTCCGGGCACGCCGACGCCGAGGGCCATCTTGGCCGAGCCGATGTTCGACGAGTGCGTGAACACCTCCGGCATCGTGATGACGCGGTTGGTGCCGTGGTACTCGTGGATCTTCTGACGGCCCCAGTTGAGCACGCCGCCGCGCGTGTCGAACGTCGAGTTGACGTTGTACTTGCCGGAATCGAGCGCCATCGCCAGCGTCATCGCCTTGAAGGTCGAGCCCATCTCGTAGACGCCGACATTCATGCGGTTGATCCGGTCGGGCGCCAGGGCGTCCTTCGGGTCGTTCGGGTCGAAGTCGGGCATGGAGACCAGCGCGACGACCTCACCGGTCTTCACATCGAGGATCATGGCCGCGCCGGCCTTGGCCTTGAAGTGCTCGATGCCCTTGGCCAGCTCGTCGCGCACCGCGAATTGGGCGCGCAGGTCGAGGGAGAGCTGGATCGGCTTCAGGTCCGCCTGCTTGCTGACGAGGCCGAAGCTGTTCAGCGCCTGGAGGCCGGTGGAGTCGATGTACTTCTCCATGCCGGCGATGCCGACGCCGTCGAGGTTCGTCGCGCCCAGGATGTGGGCGGCGGCGGTGCCGTTCGGGTAGACGCGCTTGTGGTCCGGCAGGAAGCCGATGCCGGGAATGCCGAGGCGGTGCACCTCGGCCTGCTGCTTGGGCGTGAGCTCGCGCTTCACCCACACGAAGCCCGCGCCCTTGCGGTCCTTGCGGGAGGAGAGCTTGGCGCGCAGTTCCGAGGCGTTGAGCGAGGGCAGGACGGCGGTGAGCAGTTCGACCGCCTCGTCCTTGTCGTAGATGTTGCCGGGCTCGGCGAAGACCGACACCGTGCGGATGTCGGTGGCCAGGATCTCGCCGTTGCGGTCCACGATGTCGGGGCGGAAGGCGGTCGAGGAGCTGGCCGCCGCCCGGTGCTCCTGGCTGGGCGGCTCGCCGAAGATCGCCATGGTGAGGAGGCGCACGGAGATCGCCCCGAACACGCCGAGGAAGACGAGCCCGACCAGCGCCACGCGGACATGCGAGCGCTCGATGGCGAGGCGGAACATGCTGCGGACGAGGCGGCGCATGCGCACCCGGCGCGGGTCGCGCGGGGCCATGACCTCCTCCACCGCCTGCATCAGGCGGGCGGCATCCTGCTCCGCCACCTGCGGCTCCGGCTGGGCCGCGGCCGCGGCCGCCGCGGCGGCCTGCTCCTCCGGCGTGCCGAAGACCGGCTCCCGGCGCTCCGAATGATCCTGCGCGTCGGACACGAAACTACCTCGCGGCGGTCGGGGTACGGGTCGTCGTCACGGTGCGGCTGATCGCACCCGTCGTGCGCGGCTCCGGCGTGCCCTTCTCCTTGGGCGTCGCCGTCGCCGCCAGAAGGCGGCCGATCTCGTCGCCGCGCTCGGGCCGGGCGGGAAGGTCCGCGATCCGGCCGAGATGGCTGATGCCGATCGGCTCCAGGGCGAGGTGCTTCTCCACCGCCGCCTGGAGGCGGTCCGGCCGGGTCAGCAACTGCCATTCCGCCCGCAGGACGGCGATGGCCTGCCGCTCCTTGTGCAGGGCGGTCTGGACCTTGGAGACCTGACCCGCCTGATAGAGCGTGTCGTACTTGATCGAGTAGGCATAGACCGCCGAGGCGACGAGCCCGGCAATCGCCAGCAGGTTGAGCAGGCGGATCATCGGCGGGCGCCTCCGCGGCGGTGTTCGGGCAGGCTCGCCAGGGTGTCGATGGCGCTGAGCGGCGGCGGGACGGGGGCGTCGGTGCGCGCGACGGCGCGCAGCTTCGCCGAGCGGGCACGCGGGTTGCGCGCCAGTTCCGCGTCGCCCGGCAGGACGGGGCCCTTGGTGACGAGGCTCAGGCTGCGCGGCTCCGGGGCGCCCTGGCTCGGCAGGTGCCGGGAGCCCTGGGCCGCCCGGCCGCTCCGCGCGGCGAAGAACTGCTTGACGATCCGGTCTTCCAGCGAATGAAACGTCACGACGGCGAGCCGCCCGCCCGGCGCCAGCACCCGTTCGGCCGCATGCAGCGCCCGGACGAGTTCGCCGAGTTCGTCGTTCACCGCGATGCGCAAGCCCTGGAAGGTCCGCGTCGCCGGGTGGATGTGGCTGCCGGGCTCGACTCGCACCACGCCCGCTACGATCTCCGCGAGTTGCGCCGTGGTCTCGATCCGCCCGCGCCGCCGTGCCTCATGGATCGCCCGCGCCACCGCCCGCGACCGGCGCTCCTCGCCGTAATGGTAGATGATGTCGGCGAGTTCGGCTTCCTCGGCCTCGTTGACGATGTCGGCCGCGCTCGGCCCCTCGGCGCCCATGCGCATGTCGAGGGGGCCGTCGTGGCGGAAGGAGAAGCCGCGCTCCGGCGTGTCGAGTTGCATCGACGAGACGCCGATATCGAGCACCACGCCATGCACCGCGCCCTCCCCCGCCGTGGCGGCGAGGCTGTCGAGGTCGCCGAAGCAGCCCGGCACCAGGGCGAGCCGGCCCTTGGCCTCCGCCACGAGGGCCTGACCGCCCGCGATGGCGCGCGGGTCGCGGTCGATGGCCAGGACATGCAGGGCCGGGTCGGCGGCGAGGAGGGCCCGCGTGTAGCCCCCCGCGCCGAAGGTGCCATCGATGATCACCCCCTCACCCGCCGGGTTCAGGGCCGCGATCACCTCATCGAGGAGCACGGGGACGTGGGGAGCACCGGACGCCGGAGCGGCGGTGCGAATCGGCTGGGCCCTCATGCGCGCCATCCCGGGATCGACGGGCCGGCGGGCGGGGAAGCGGGAAGACGTGCGTGCACTCTTATCTCGCCCTGGTCCGGACCGCGCGGAGGCGGCTCGCGTGACGGGAGCGGCGACGGAGGCACCGGGCGCGAGCACCCGCGAACGGACGAGCCCTGCGGGTCCGCAGGTAACGCCCGGCGAGCCGATAATCGCCGCTGACGGGAGGGTGCCGGGTATCATGGGCCTCGGAAGGTCGTCAACGCGCGCCGGGCGCGTGCGCCACTCCCCCGATCTAGAACCGGGCAAGGTTAACCGATGGTGTGTTTTTCGGCAGTTTCCCGCGCCGCCGCGCAGGCCGGGATTCGGCCAACGCGCTGACGCTGTTCGGCTTTTTGGAATCGGGCGGATCAGCCGGCCTGTAAGCCGGGTTCTGTAGGGCCGGGAGGCTCGCGCCTTCCGACGTGGCAGCCATTCCTCTGGGACGGTCGTTGCCGACCGCCTCGAGCAACCAACCCGGGCGACTGGCCTGGAGAGCGGGCCTGCCCCCCTCGCGGGGGACGCGCCGCCCCTATTCGGTTTTGCTCCCGGTGGGGTTTGCCGTGCCGTCCGCGTTGCCGCGTCCGCGGTGCGCTCTTACCGCACCCTTTCACCCTGACCCCGGACGGATCCGGGGCGGTCTGCTCTCTGTGGCACTGTCCCTGGGGTCGCCCCCGCCGGACGTTATCCGGCACCGTCTCTCCATGGAGCCCGGACTTTCCTCCCCGGGCGAACCCGGAGCGGCTGCCCGGCCGGCTGATCCGGGGGCGACATGGGCCCTCGCCGCCCCTGCGGTCAAGGGCTCGCGGGACTCACCAGGTGCCGGTGTTCTCCATGGAGGTCCACGGCTCCTGCGGCTCCTTGGCGTCGCCCTTCTGCAGGATCTCGATGGAGATGCCGTCCGGCGACTTCACGAAGGCCATGCGCCCGTCGCGCGGCGGCCGGTTGATGGTGACGCCGGCGTCCTTCAGCTTCGTGCAGAAGGCGTAGATGTCATCGACCTGATAGGCGAGGTGCCCGAAGTTGCGCCCGCCGGAATAGGTCTCGGGGTCCCAGTTGTAGGTCAGCTCCACGAGGGGGGACTTGCTCTCCCGCGCCTTCTCGACATCTCCGGGGGCCGCCAGGAACACGAGGGTGAACCGGCCCTTCTCGTTGTCGATCCGGCGGACCTCCTGAAGGCCGAACGTGCCGACATAGAAGGCCAGCGCCCGGTCGAGATCGGCGACGCGCACCATCGTGTGCAGGTATTCCATGAGACGATCCTCTGTCCGCGAGACCCGGCATCACGGCACGGGTCGGTCGAGCCCCTACTTAGGCGGTGACGCGGGCAGGTCTATGAGGGAGGGGCGCCTTCGGGCCGCGCCGGGTCATTCCGCTCACTGAACAAGTCTAGATTTGATCCGGATCGAGTTGGTGAGAGATCACGCCTGCCCGAAGCGACTCCAATGTTGAAGATATCAAGTCTCTTTCGAGAACGATGCCAATTTCGATGACCCGAAGCCGGCACAGAAACTGAGTTGAGATGTCCGTTCCGCGTTAACCAAACTGGATCTGAAACGCGGATGCGTATTCGCTACCGATGCCCCAAGACCGCTGCGACAAGGGCGACTCCGGCGGAGGCGCCCAGTTGCGCGCCGACGGCCGCCGATGTCCAGTTATATACAACGCCAATTTGAAAGCCGATCACGCCACCTACGAAGGTTCCGATCACGAAGAGGATGAGCATGACGGCGCTTTCATTGAGGACTGCAGGGGCGAAACACCTTCCAAGCGGCGTGGCGATCTTCTCTTATAGTTCTCATCTTGATACGCGATAGCCTAGTCATGGCCGGAACGTATGTTTTCGAGCCGCAAGTATGGACTCGGCGTAACTTGTCGAGCGGCATTCCGTAAGCTTGTGAATGCCGCGCCTATTTGTTATGCAGCCCTCATTAAGAAAGGTTTAACCACCTTCCCCCCGCGAGAGGATCTGCACCGATGCCGCGTCCGAAGGGACAGACGACAGTCTTCAGGCCTGCGCTGACATCGCAGCCCGGCTTCGAGCCCGTCCTGAACGCGCTGACCTTACGGGGGCTCGAACGTCGGCTCGGCATGGCCGTCAAGCGCAGCATCGACGTGACGGTGGCGGGAGGCGCCCTCCTCCTCCTCCTGCCGCTCTTGGCCCTGGTCGCCGCGACGGTCTGGATGGGGGATGGCAAGTCGCCGATCTTCCGGCACACGCGCCTGGGCCGCAACGGGCGCCCGTTCGGCTGCCTGAAGTTCCGGACCATGGTGGTGGATGCCGAGGCGGCGCTCGCCGCGCATCTGGCGGCCAATCCCGCGGCGCGGGCCGAATGGGCCGCCACGCACAAGCTGACCGACGATCCGCGCGTCACCGCCTTGGGACGGGTACTGCGCAAGACCTCGCTCGATGAGCTGCCGCAACTCGTCAACGTCCTGCGCGGGGATATGAGCCTTGTCGGCCCCCGGCCGATCGTGCAGGCCGAGGTCGCGCATTACGGCGCTGCCTTCACCCCCTGCTTCTCGGTGCCGCCCGGCGTGACGGGCCTGTGGCAGGTCTCCGGTCGTTCAGACACGACCTACGAGGAGCGTGTCGCCCTCGATCTCGATTACGCCGCGCATTGGAGCCTCAAGCGCGACCTGATCATCCTGGTTCGGACGGTTCCGGCGGTCTTCGCCCAGCGCGGCAGCCGCTGACCGGCGGCCGAGGTGCGCTGACACAGACTCACAGACCGCCGGGGTGATCCTCCGGCGCGATGGGGGCCTCGTCGCACAGCCGCCAGATTTCCAGAAAGCACGCTGCGTAAGCCGCTAAGAGAACGGCGGTCCAATGCATGGTTGTAGCCCCTGCGATATCGCTCTCGTTACCCTAGGGCCGAAAGCTTGACGTTTCCTCGCAGGTGATGCTGCCCTTACTGTTTCAGAAGGGCAAGGACCATTCCGACCAAAGTCCCGCCAGCGACGGGAGAAAGTAGCCCAAAAACCGAAATGAGCAGGATGAGCGCGATGGCCGCGTTCTCTTTTCGCTTCGCTTCCTTGCGGGACGGTGGCTCCCACCGCGGCGGAACGGCTCTTTGTTCGTGATCGAGGAACACCGCCGATACCCGATTGTTCGCCCTTCGGACATGCCGCGACCCGTCAGGGCGGCACAACGAGTGTAC
This sequence comes from Methylobacterium litchii, assembly GCF_038442315.1. Classification (NCBI taxonomy): domain Bacteria; kingdom Pseudomonadati; phylum Pseudomonadota; class Alphaproteobacteria; order Hyphomicrobiales; family Methylobacteriaceae; genus Methylobacterium; species Methylobacterium litchii. The sequence continues at coordinate 140,858 of NZ_JBBXMY010000012.1, forward strand.
CCGAGAGACGACCATGCTGAAAGTTCTGCGCTTCCTCCGAAACTGGTTCGTCCTTTCCGTGCCGCTCGGCGTCGCCGTCGGGAAGCTGCTCAAGTGGCGTAACAAGCCCGTGACGGACAGAAGAGTCCCGTAAGTTCGCTTCCCCTTCTCCGGCTCATGATCTAACGAATATCCCTCGCCATCGCGCGGAAGCGATTTAGTCTCCGGCGGCTCAGGCGCGCCGTCGAGACGATGCGGGGATCGTAGAGGTCATGAAGGGGCTATTGCTCAATACGTTCCTCGGACTGGCCTTCGGCCGGTTCGGTGGCGTTTGGATGCTCTGCGCCCTCGTACCCGTCGTCGCGGCGGAGCTGCTCTACGGCTACTACGTCCATCAACTCGGCTTCAGCGCCGGCCTCCGGCGTGGTGCGGCCCTGCTGGTCTGCGGCGAGCTGGCCTTCCTTCTCGGCATGCTGATGCGGCCGATGCCAGGGGAAACCTGACATCGGCTTGATGCCGATCGAAGCGGAAGACAATCAGGAATGAAGGGGATTGGTGGAGCCTAACGGGATCGAACCGATGACCTCTTCCATGCCATGGAAGCGCTCTCCCAGCTGAGCTAAGGCCCCAACCCATTCGCCCAAGGGCGAAGTCGTGTGAGAGGGAATGTTTCTGACTTTGCGTTGTGCGGGTCTGGCGGCGACCGACTCTCCCGTGCCTTGAGGCACAGTACCATGGGCGCTGGCGTGTTTAACGGCCGAGTTCGAGATGGGATCGGGTTCTGGGCACGCCGCTCGAGCCAC